>DATJUG010000066.1:0-5673 GCA_035502635.1 Bryobacteraceae bacterium | reverse complement strand
TCCCGGCGCGGCGCCATTCGCTTTTGGCGTCAACCTCCTCCGACGCCAATCACTAAGCTGATTCCCGATCGGTAATAGAGGCCATCAAAATAAGAAATGGACAAGACGGCCCAATTCGGTAATTAGTGTCTCCATTCAAGGGGTGGTCCCTTAGTAGGTTCCAGGTCGAAATGAAGGCAACGTAGCGGGAAGTGGCAAGGTTGTGACCAATCAGCATGATTGGCGCTCTTTGTGTTGCTGCAATACGGCCAGGTCAAACGAAAAAGCTGAATCGGGGGGAATGATGCACACACGACGTGCAGCGCATCGGCTCGTTTTTTCAATCCTGTTTTGCCTTTCCCTGTTGTGCCTGCTTTGCGTCTCCCAGGCCTTTGGGCAGTCCGCCGGGACGGGCGCTCTGGCGGGAACGGTGACCGATCCCTCGGGCCGATCCGTGCCGAATGCAACCATTACTCTAACGAATCTGGGAACGGGCCAGGCAAGAACTGCGACGACTGGTCCGGACGGAGACTACAAGTTCGAATTGCTGCCCCCCGGAAGCTATAAGGTCAGTTTCAGTGCGCCCGGCTTCAAGAGGAGCGAGGTCCCATCGGTGACGATCAACGTCACCGAGACACCCACGCTGAATCAACAAATGGAAGTTGGCACGGTGTCTGAGGAAGTCACGGTGCACAGCGAGCAAGTGATGCTGCAGACCGAGAGTTCGACGCTCGGCACGACCGTGAGTGGAAACCAAATCGCTTCTCTTCCGCTCGCCAACCGCAACTACACCGAGATTTTGGGTCTATCGGCCGGTACAAACGTCGCCGTGGGCGACGCGACCTCGCTCGGCAGAGGCACGCAGGACATGAGCGTGAACGGCAATGACCCGGGCCAGAACAATTTCCAGATGGACGGCGTGGCCGTGGACAACATCGCCAACTCCGGGAGCTCGAACGACGGAACGATCTACACAGGAATTCCGGTTCCGAGTCCCGACGCGATCGCGGAGTTCAAAGTCCAAACTTCCACGTACGACGCCAGCTACGGAAGAAACCCCGGCGCCAACGTGAACGTACTCACTAAGGGTGGCACCAACCAGTTCCACGGATCGGCGTTCGAATTCTTGCGCAATTCCGTCCTCAATGCCGATTCGTTCTTTTATGACAAGACGCCTGCCGAGCCGCACCAGGTGCTGGATCAGAATCAGTTCGGCGGTACCATCGGCGGTCCGGTCAAGAAGGATAAGTTATTCTTCTTTCTAAGCTATCAGGGGACGCGCGCGAAGAACGGTGTGTCGGGAGCGGGCTTCACCTCCGGCGTTTATCTGCCACCGATACCTAACGAGGATCGCGGCACGTGCCCCGCCGGCGCCGTTCCGATTTCTGCCTGCGACGCCGCGGCCCAGACTTTCGTAACAGACGCGGCAAACGCGCTTTGCGGCCCCAATACATTTGGCGGCCCTCCTCTTACCGGTCCTGCCGCCGGCTGCGGGGCATTTCAAGGGGCTCCGGATATTTCCATTCAGGGCCTTCACATGCTGCAACTCAAGAACACAAACGGCAGCTACTACATCCCGACTCCTCTCGCGGAAGCTGGCTGCGACCCCACCAACACGCTCAATGGGCAAATAGCGTGCAGCTTTAGCAGCCCGGCTCTCTACAGGGAGAACCAGGGCGTCTTGAACGGGGATTATTTGATTAACAGCAAGGAAACTCTATCGACCCGTTATTTCTACACGCACAACCCGCAGATCGACACCCTAAACGGCAACATACCGGGAACGCCCGAGACGGTGATCTGGGGAAACCATGATGCCGTACTGAGGCTTACGTCTATTCTTACTAACAACCTGGTAAACGAAGCTCGGATATCGTATCAGCGGAACATCGCCTCGGCGTCGAACGCTTACCCGGCAAACTCTTCGGACGCCGACCTGGGGATCACTGGTTTCCCCGGCGTAACCATACCGCCGACCATGCTCGTGATTGGTCAGAACGAATTCGCGAGCGGCGCTTACGGGTTGTTCGGAACCCTGGTTCCGTTTAATGGGCCGACGAACCAGCTGCAATTCGCTGACCAGATTTCGTGGTCGCATGGAAAACACAGCATCCGCGTCGGTTTCGAACACGAAGACACGCGGTGGCCCCTGATTGATAACGGCTTCACGAAGGGATTCATGTTTTTCGGCGACCTGAATGACATCCTTGTCGGGCAGCCGAGCCCGGGTGGTGGAGCACCCGGGAACGTCTTTGAATGCCTATTCTGCATCAAGGGGTACCCGGTCGCAGTGACCCACTACTACCATTTGCACAACAACGACGCTTTCGTGCAGGACGACTGGAAGGTCAATTCACGATTGACTCTGAATCTCGGCCTGCGCTGGGAGTACGACGGGATGCTCAGCGACTCGTTGGGAAACCTGACCAACGTGTGGTTGAGTAAACTCGGTCCCAATGCGGCGTTGCCAACCTCGGTTGCGGCGGCGCTCGCCGACCCTGCCGACAGCCTCGCCGGGTACGTAGTGCCCAGCAACTACGCCAAGCACTACGGAGCGCCGCCGCCTGGCGTTTTCACAGCGAGTAACAATTTGTCGCTTCAAAAACATGCTCCGTATAGCAACTTTGCTCCGCGAATCGGATTTGCATGGCAGCCGCTGCAGAGCTCAAAACTCGTGGTGCGTGGCGGAGGCGGCATCTTCTATGATCGCGTGGCGCTGGACAGATTCGTGCATGCCGTCGAGCAGGGCAATCCATATTCTGTGACCTACGACTACTCGTTCCTGAGTCCCCGCGACTTGCAGGCCTCGATCGCGAATCCCTTCCCCGCTCTAGCATTCGTCCCGCTAGCGTCGAACCCAAATATTGGATTCACGGCTCGTTGGTACGATCCAGCCACGTTAACGGGCTCCAGCCTGACTCTTCCCTTGCTATCGCAGACGGTCCATACGCCGCTCGTCCGGCAATATAACCTGGGCGTGCAATACGAGCTTGCGCCTTCGTGGGTGCTGGAAGTCGGCTACGTGGGATCGAGCGGAATCAACTTGGCGGACATCTATCACAATGTTAATACCGCGTCGCTGGCTACGCCGTCCAACAGCTTCAGTGGGTTGTGCACAGGAGTGGCCCCCAACCAGATCTGCAACACGCCAGGAAACGCAATCGCTAGGGTTCCGTATCTGGGCTTTGCGGCCAGTGGTCTGACGGAAACTGAATTCAACGGATATTCAACCTACAACAGTTTGCAGGTGACGATGCGGCACCAATTCTCCCACGGGCTCAGCATGCAGGCGGCGTATACGTGGAGCCAGAGCCTTAGCGACCTCAATGGCGGGGTTGCCAACGGAAACGACGCTTCCGATCTAAGCCAGCAGTATGGGAGAACGTGGTTCAATCGCCCCAATCGCTTCATCGTGAATTACACCTACGACTTGCCATTCGGCAAAGGCGTCCAAGGCGTGGAAGGTAAGCTGATCGGCGGTTGGAACGTGTCTGGCGTAACCGTCGTGCAATCTGGCGATGCAATCACGTTCGTCGACTCCGGAGCGGGCGTGGCGTACGGGACTGCGGGTAACACTACCACCGCATACAGCCGAGCCCAGTTGTGCCCGGGAGTGACCGATGGAGACATTCTGACGCATGGCAGCGTGGTCTCAAGACTCAACGGTTACTTCAATGCAGATGCGTTTTGCCCTGCGCCCCTGGTTCCATACGGAGGACCCGGAGCCACAGGTTTCGGCAACTCCGGTCCTGGCGCCGTCTTGGGCCCTGCCCAATTTAATTCTGACATCTCGATCATCAAGAACACTCAAATCACCGAAGCTCTCAGGGTGCAGTTCCGAGCGGATTTCTACAACGCATTCAACCACCCGGAGTTCGCCGATCCGTCAGGCAGCAACGCCGCCCCAACGTTCATAGATGTTGCGTCGGTCCACGGAGCCGCAGGGCCAGGGGCCGGGACCTTCGGTGCAATCCGCGCCACGATCGCGAATCCGCGCCTGATCCAATTTGGCCTGCACTTCTTCTTCTAGAAGCTGAAGTGGCGCGGCGAGGGTGCCGCAAGCCGAATTTAGCCGAATAAGGCGGGCGAGCACTGAGCGGTTCGCCCGCCGTTGCTTGACAAACGAGCCCCACCACCCAAACGGATGCGGCCTCGCTGGTTCCCGGCGGGGCCGCATTCGTTTATTTACTCGCTCGATCTACCTAGAGAACTAATCGCCCTTCGAGGAGGTGGGCGCGGGCTCCTGATGCACTCGCGTGACGGGCGGGCCGCTGTATGCGCGCGCATCGCCCTTCCAGGGCACTTTTTCGCGGTCGGTCCAGCCGTTGATGTACATCGACTTGAAGAGCCACTTGCCGTTGCGCTTCACGCAAAGATTGTCCCAATTGCCGATGCCGAAGACGAAATTCGTCCGATAGTCGACGTTGAACTGGACGATTGTAAAATAGGCCTTCACGCGCGCGCCTTCGCCCTCGGGCGTGATCAGGAAATGATTCGCCAGATGCTGACGGCCAAACCACCAGCTCGGGCGGTCGTACCAAAGTTCCTCGAACGCGCGGCGGATTTTGTCGCGCCCCTCGAGCTTTCCCTGCCACAGGTGGTCGAGGTAGCCATCTTCCGCAAAGCAACCCAGCACGGCCTCGATATCGCCCGTGTTGATGCCCCATGCGTATTTCGCAAACAGCTCCATAATATCGAGCCGGTCTTCGACAGAAAATTTCGAATGGGAATCCGACATCGCCGCACCTCTTCTCTGAATGTGGATTGCGCGCCGATCTTGCGTTGTCCGTCGCCGAGGGGATACTATGCGCGCGAGTCGATTATTGCAAGTTGGCCGCGAGAGACGGAATTCCACCGTTGTGCCCGGAGGAGGATCGATGGCATCGCAGGCGAAATCCCCGGCTGTCGCCGGAATCCATAAGAGATTGAGGGAATTCGGCGACGCATTTACACCGGAAGTGATCGGCGAAAATCTAAAACTCTTTGCGGCGCTGCACGAAAGGGAGCCTTTCGCCGACGTAGACGCGATTCGCGATCTGCAATACGGCGACGATGAGCGCCATCGTCTCAATGTGTTTCAGGGGAGGGGCGCTGCCAAGGCGGCGCAGCCGGTGCTGGTCTTCATGCACGGCGGCGGCTTCATCGGCGGAGATAAATCCATGCCTGGGATGCCGTTCTACGACAACGTCGGCGTGTGGAGCGCGCGCCATGGCATGGTGGGCGTGAATATCACGCACCGCCTGGCGCCCAAACATCCGTGGCCGGCGGGATCGGAGGATATCGCGACGGCGCTGCAATGGCTGCGAAAAAACATTGCCGGGCACGGCGGCGATCCGCAGCATATCTTCCTGATGGGCCAATCGGCGGGCGCGGCTCACGTCGCTCAATTTCTGGCGCACCCTCGCTTCGATAGCCCGGAACGCGGCACGCTGGCAGGCGCAATCCTCGTCTCGGGACTTTACGATACGAATACGATGGACAAGAATCCGCTATTTAAGGCGTACTTTGGCGAAGACGCAAGCCTCTATGCGGAGCGTTCGGCACTTCCTGGACTGGCCGAGTCCTCCGTGCCGCTGCTGGTGACTCTCTCGGAATTTGATCCGCCCGATTTCAAGCGGCAGTATGTGGAACTCTTGCGAGCGCATCTCGAGAAGAAGCGCGGCCTGCCCAATCTCGCCTGGCTTCCGGGTCACG
>DATJUG010000065.1:0-9934 GCA_035502635.1 Bryobacteraceae bacterium | reverse complement strand
ACCGGCCCGAATAAGCAGCCGCGTCCGACTTCATCCACACCTGCAATGCGCGTGAAGCCGCGTTCGCGCGCCTCGCGTTCGTACGTGCTTACGCAGCGGACCACAATCGGAAGCCAGGCTCCTGTGCCGCTCGCGCGCGCTAGGTGCGCTCCCGAAGCCGCGCTGCTTTGCCCTTGAGATTGCGCAAGTAATACAACTTCGCGCGCCGGACGCGACCGGTGCGCACCAAGTCAATATGATCGATCGCCGGCGCATGTATCGGGAAGATGCGCTCCACGCCCTGCCCGAAGCTCACCTTGCGGACGGTAATCGTCTCGCCCAGGCCCGTATTCTTGCGCGCGATGACGGTGCCTTCGAAGGCCTGCAGACGCTCCTTGTCACCCTCCTTGATCCGGACGTGCACACGAATCGTATCGCCGGGGCGAAACTCCGGGTGTGCCGTCTGGCGCGCGTTCTTGCTGATGAACTTGCTGACAAGTGCGTTCTGCATTTTCTTATTCTGCCTTTCGCCGCGCACCGGCTAAGTCGGGCCGGCGGCGTTCAGTCTTCTCGCGCGACGCGCTCCGGCGCCAGCGCTTGATCTCCTCGTGATTGCCGCCCAGTAGCACCTCGGGCACCTTCCAGCCGCGGAACTCCGCCGGTCTGGTGTATTGCGGGCAATCCAATAAACCTTCGTTCTCCTCGCTGAAACTTTCGTTCCGCGAAGATTCTGCATTCCCAAGCACACCCGGTAACAGCCGCGCCACGGCATCTACCACTGCGCAAGCCGCCAGTTCGCCACCGCTCAGCACAAAGTCGCCGATCGACACCTCGTCATCGGCCAAATACTCGGCCACGCGCTCATCTACACCTTCGTATCGCCCACAGATCAGCAGCAACTCGTCGAGCGCCGCGTATTCCCGCGCCGACGCCTGCGTAAACTGCCGGCCCTGCGCCGATAGTAGAACCACCCTTTGCCGAGCCGTTCGCACCGGCAAAATGGCCTCAACCGCCTCAAACAGAGGTTGCGGTTTCAGCAGCATGCCTTCCCCGCCCCCGAACGGCCGGTCATCCACCGTTCTATGACGATCGTATGACCAGTGTCGCAAATCGTGAACCTGGATCTCAATCCGTCCCTCGGTTCGCGCCCTTGCCACCACGCCGTGCGCGAATGGCCCCGCGAAAAAATCCGGGAAAATCGTCACGATGTGAAATTTCATCGGAACCGGCCCGCCGTTATAAATCCAATAAGCCCGGCGGCAATTCCACTCGAATTGCGCGGGCTTCCAAATCCACCTCGCGGCAAATTGCCGGCACGAATGGAATCAGCACCTCACGTCCCGCCACCGTCAATTGCAGCAGCGGAGGACCTATTTGCATCCGATCGCCGCCGGCCTGCCAGCCTTCTACCCTGCCCAACTCCGAACCGGTCGCTGAATCCACGAGCACACAACCGATCAGATCGGACTCAAAAAATTCGCCCGCCGGCAATGTTCCGCGCTCTTCGGCCGGGATCCAAACGTCGGCGCCGCGGAAACGCTCCGCCTGCGTAATTGAATCCACTCCGGCAAACTTCAAGACCCAATCGCCATCGTGAACCCAGGCATCCGTAATCTCGACCGGAACGTCGGCTCCGTCCGCCAAGCGCGCCTGCGCACGCTTTAATCCTTCGAGCCTGCCGGGGACATCGGTCTGCGATTTCGCCAGCACCTCGCCGCGATTGCCGCGGGGCCGCAGGATCTCGGCAACCGTCACCCTATTCAAGGATTTCGAGTGAAAATCGGCGGTTGAGCTTCGTCCCGACCGCGCCTAGCAGCGTGCGGATCGAACGCGCCGTTCTCCCCTGCTTGCCGATCACCTTGCCGAGGTCGCCCTCCGCCACCCGCAATTCGAACACGGTGGCATGCTCGCCCGCAATCTCATTCACCAACACCTCGCCCGGCGTATCCACAAGGGCCTTGGCGATCTCTTCTACTAGCGTCTTGACGCCATTGCTGTCATTCATCTCAATTAGGCGACGGCAGGAGCCTGCGCCGGATTCGATTTCAGCAACCGGTTCACCCTGTCAGAGGGCTGCGCTCCGTTCTTGATCCAATAGTCGATGCGTTCGTGGTTCAACTGCACCTGGGCCGGATTGGCAACCGGATTATAGTGCCCAACCACTTCCACCGAGCGGCTGTTGCGAGCCCGGTCTCTGTCAATCACTACCACGCGGTACGTGGGTTTCTTCTTAGCGCCAAAGCGCGCCAGGCGAATAGCTAACATCGTAACCTTTTCTTTTCTATATTGTTGCAAACTCCCGGAGGAGTGCGCATCCAGCGCCACTTAACTGTGGAGTTTCCCGTCTAAAACCCTGGCAGGCCAGGCAGCTTCATCTTGGCCAGCTTCTTTCCCAAGAAGCCCGCCTGTCCGGTGAAGCTCTTCATCATTTTACGCGCTTGCGCGTATTGTTTCAGAAGATTGTTGACATCCTGCACCGAGGTTCCGCTGCCTTTCGCGATGCGACGCCGCCTCGATCCGTTGATCAACATATGATTGCGGCGCTCTTTGGGAGTCATGGAGTCGATGATCGCGACCACTCGATCCATTTCTTTTTCGGTGTCTTTATCGTTGAGCTTGGCGTCTTTGAACTCCTTGAGCGGGCCAATTTTCGGAATCATATCGATCAAGCCGCCGAGCGATCCCAGTTTGCGCACCTGTTTGATCTGGTCGCGAAAATCTTCCAGCGTGAAATCGTCCCCGAGCAGCTTCTCCTGCATCTTCTCGGCGGTTTTCTGATCGATTGTTTCCTGGACTTTGTCGATCAGCGACAGCACGTCGCCCATGCCGAGAATGCGCGAGGCCACGCGGTCGGGGTGGAATGCTTCGAGCGCATCGGTCTTCTCGCCGACGCCAACAAACTTCAGCGGCTGGCCCGTGATGGAGCGGATAGAGAGCGCTGCGCCGCCGCGCGCGTCGCCATCCATTTTGGTGAGGATCACGCCCGTGATGCCGAGCCGTTTATGGAACTCGTCGGCCGAGCGCACTGCGTCCTGCCCGGTCATGGCATCCGCCACGAACAAAATCTCGGTGGGCGAAAGCGCTTCCTTCAGCTCATGCAGTTCCTGCATCAACTGATCATCTATATGTTGGCGGCCGGCGGTATCCACCAGCAGCACGTCGCGCCCGGTCTGCATGGCTTCCCGGCGGGCCGAGCGCGCTAATTCCAGCGGCTTGGTTTCTTCGGGCGTTCCCTCATAAATCGGGGTGTTGACGTTCTTGGCGAGAATGCTGAGCTGGCGGCGCGCCGCCGGGCGATACACGTCCACCGAAACCAACTCCGGCTTATTTCCTTCCTTGCCGAGGAATCGCGCCAATTTGGCCGCGCTGGTGGTCTTGCCCGATCCCTGCAAGCCGACGATCAACATCACAGTCGGGGGCTCATTGGCAAAGCGCAGGCGGGAGGCATGCGTGCCGAGCATCCGGACCAACTCGTCGCGGACAATCTTCACCACCTGCTGGCCGGGCGATAAGGCGGTAAGAACCTCTTCGCCCATCGCCTTGACCTTCACGTCTTCAATGAACTGCTTGACGACCTTGAAATGGACATCGGCCTCAAGCAGGGCCACGCGGATCTCGCGCAGCGCTTCCTCCATGTTGGCGGCGCTGAGTTTTCCTTCGCCGCGCAGGTTCTTGAAGACCCGCTGCAGCTTGTCGGACAAATTGTCGAACATGAATTTTCTACTTGAGAGGGAGCGGAAGCGCGGAAGCGCACTTGTCCCCGGCAAGGAACCGCTACCTCAACGAGTATAGCGGAGACCGAGCCCCGTATTGGGTTCCACAGTAAAACGCAAGGCCCAAAATGGGGCGGTCACAAAAATATCAGAAAAATCTTGGCGCTTTAAAATCAACCACTTAGAGCAACATTTACAGCCAGAAATGGGGTGGGGCGAAGGTAGCCTCGGTGCGAAAGGAACTCGCATGACCCCTCCTAATCTCCCTGACCTCCTGATTCACATCATCCGGGTAATCTTCGGTTTCTAGGCAAGTATCCTCTGCGTTGTCAGAAGATTCCTGGCTCCTGTTCCAGACAAGGGCGATATCCCCGTAGCGGTCTCACCTTTTAGAAGAGAGCCATTCAGAAGTGATTCCTCCCCCATCCACCGGACGTCATCTCGATTCTGATTCGGCTGTTCGGCGGCCACTGACCGGCGGCCTACAAAAATCTGTGGTACTCCCAAGCGTGGGGTGGTAAAGTGTGGAAAAACAGGATTTTTCCGAACAGGATACCTTCTGCCACCCCACACGCGGCGTAGGCAGGCACCGCTGCTGTGGTTGCCTCAGGCCGTTCGCATGCTGAGTGTGCTCTGCTTGCTGCTGCACTCTGGTCTGCTCGGCGCAGACCAACCTCAGCAAAACGCGTCGGTAGTCAAGCAAATTGACGCGGCCATGAGGGAAGGCCAAAAATTGCGCTCTGCGGGCGATTTCGCGCAAGCCATCGGAAAATTCACAAGTGCCGCTCACTGGGCTCATGAGATTGCCGATCTCGATCGGGAAGCGGTAGCCCTACGCGACAGCAGCGCCTGCCATGCTTCCCTGTTTGAGTACCGGGAAGCGCTGGAACTCGCCGAGGCTTCGCGGGACCTCGCGATCAAAGCAAAGGACGATACCGCGGCCGGTGCCGCAGCAATGGTCCTCTTCTATATTTTCAGGCAGCTCGGCGATATTGCGCTGGCCGAGAAAGAGTCCGAATTCACGATCCATGAGCTCGCGGCTACTCCTCGAAAGGACTTCCTAGCAAGAGCGCTGCTCAACGAGGCCATTCTGGAAACGCAAGAGGATAAAGGCGCCCAGGCGCTGGCTTCGGCCAACCGTGCGATTGCGGTCGCCCACCAGGGCGGACTACCCGCGCTTGAAGGTTTCACGTGGGACTACTACGGCCATCTGCTTCTGAAACAGGACAAGGTTTCTGAAGCCGCACAAGCGCTCAGCAAGGCAGCCGCAATACAGACGCAGCTCCACGATACGGACAACCTGGCAGTCACACACGAGCATCTCGCGGAGCTGGAGTTGAAAAAGTGCAATTACGCAGTCGCGTTGAAATTCATCGATCAGGCGTTCGCCGCCAACGCTCCGGCCTTCAAAATAAATGCGCAGTATTATCCCATCCATGTCCGTGCTCAAATCCTTCTCGGTCTGGGGCGGACGCGCGATGCTTTACTCGAATTTCGCCACGCGGCGGATGCGGCAAATCAATGGCGCTCCGGCGCATTACCCGGCGATGTCACCAGCACTTTAACGATCGCCCAATTGCACGATGTCTATGAAGACTATGCCGAATTAGCTGCACGTCTGGCGTTAAACAATCACGATCCAGCGCTTACCCGCGCCGGTTTAGAAGCGCTCGCCGAAAACCGAGCGGCCAGCCTACGCGAACAATTAACGCTTTCCTTCGACAAAAACCTCCAGCTTCCGCCTGAGTATTTCAAACTCCTTTCCGCGCTGCAACTGGAGCAGGCGCACGTCACGCTGCAGGAAAAACCTCAGGAACACGAGGCGAAACTGCGTGAAATGCGGCTGCAACTAAGCGCTCTCGAGAATAAAATCGGTGTGGAACTGCTCGACAACTCGCCTCAGCAAGAGAAAAATCCACATAAGAATTCACTTAGAAGTATTCAAGCTAGGTTAAGTGGAACCGAGGTGCTGCTCAGCTTTTGCTTGGGCAAGCGCCAATCATTTGTGTGGGCGGTGACGGGGGAGAACGTGAAGCTGTACGAGTTGCCGGACGAAACGAGCATTGGCAATCAAGCTAAAGCGTTCAGTGCGGCTGCGCGCTCGGGCCAAGACGTTGCCGCCTCCGGTCGCGCGCTTAGCCAAATGCTGTTCGGACAACTTGATTCGACCGTGCGGCGCAAGCACGAGTGGCTGATCGTTGCAGACGGAGCGTTGCTCGACGGGGTTCCCTTCGCCGCTCTTCCGATGCAAGGAGAAAACGCACCTCTCTCGGCCGCCCATAGTGTTCGTCTGCTTCCGAGCGAACTGTTGCTGTTGCAGCCGCCCGCTTCTCCGCCCGCATCCGTCTTTGTCGGCATCGCCGACCCAATTTATAACTTGGCCGACTCGCGGCGAACAGGGGCGGTATTGGTGCAGGCCAAACATAACGGCCAGATCACGGTTCTCGCACGTCTGGCGGGAAGCGACCGGGAAGTAAGAACCGCAGCCGGTAGTAGCGGCTTGGCCGAAACCGAACTGCTCACGGGTGCACGAGCCTCAGGCGACGCTCTTCGGCACGCAACCACAAAGCGGCCCGAGGTATTACATTTCGCCGTGCACGTCGTCAGCCCGGAGGCGCGCCCGCAGGAAGCCGCCTTGGCGCTGAGCCTTACCAGCGACGGTATGCCCGAGCTGTTGACCCCCGAAGCAGTCGCGTCCTATCGCGTACCGGGGAGCCTGGTGGTGATGAGCGGATGCGATTCCGAGCAGGGCAAGACGGTGCCGAGCGCCGGACTGATCGGTCTCAGCCGGGCCTGGCTGCTGGCGGGCGCTGCCGCGGTCATCGTCAGCGCGTGGCCCACACCGGATGACTCCGGACAATTCTTTTCCGCTTTCTATGCCCATTTCCAAAAACACTCCGGGCCTCTCGCCAAGCGAGCCTCCCTCGCTTTGCAGGAGGCACAATTAGACATGCAACGAGGCGGAGGTTACCGGAGTTCGCCTTCCCTGTGGGCCGCTTATTCGATCATTGCAAAGGAGTGAACCTCATCCTATGGTCGCTACGCAACCGAAACTCTGCCCGGCGCCGACCGGGGAAGGAAGCTCGCCGAGCCAGGAGGTCCGGGAGAAAACATCCAAGAGTTTCACGCCCGTCGAGTGGGGCGTTTTGGTCGCACAGGTCAAAGCCGGCCAGGATGCCGGCATGGAACAACTCTATAAGCTGTTCAGCCGCGGCATTCGATATTACCTTTGCCGCCAATTGGGTCCTCAGGAGCTGGAAGATAAAGTGCACGATACGTTCTTGATTGTGGTGAACGCGATCAAGCGCGGGGATCTTCGAGAGCCCGAGCGGTTGATGGGATTCGTTCGTACCGTGGTACGCAGGCAGGTGGCAGCCTATATTGAGCAGGCGGTTCATACGCGCCGCGAGCAGGCCGATATCGAAAGTGGCGTCACCGTCGCTGATCGCAAACAAAACCCCGAACAGGAAGCTATGCTGCGCCAGAAAGCCGAGCTGATGAAAAGTGCGTTAGCGGCGCTCTCGCAACGGGATCGCGATATCCTGGTACGGTTTTATCTGAAGGAGCAGCCCCAGGAGCAGATCTGCCGCGAGATGGCGCTGACCGAAACGCAGTTTCGGTTACTGAAATCACGGGCCAAGGCGAAGTTTGGTGAAATCGGTCGGAAAAAACTGGCCAATAACGGACTTTTCTCAGTTTTCGTGAGAGCACAGGCGGGTTAATATACACATCTGTTATGGAGATGGAGAACTCCGATTCTCCAGCCTGTATGCAGAACTCATATTCAACTCATCCGGCAGAGGAAGCGCTAGAGCGCTTCCTGCTGCATCAATGCCCCGACGAGGAACTTGAGATCGTCGAGACTCACATTCTGGCGTGCGACGGTTGCGTTTCGCGGCTCGAGGCTCTCGAGACGCAGATTCTCGCGACCAAGATCGCGCTGGAGGAATTAGAACGCGAACGCACTGTCGCGGTGGCCGCCAGGCAGCACCGCCCCTGGAAAACCTGGTTTACGGTTCCCAATCTTTCTTGGGCCGGCGCGGCTGCCGCTGTGATCATCGCCGGACTCCTTGTCACTCCACAACTTGTTCGGCGCCCGGTCCCGATCGCGGAAGTGAATCTGTCCGCGTATCGCGGTATTGAAACCGGCGTCGTACCGGAAGGCCGCCCGATGCATGTTCACTTCGACGCAACGGATCTGCCTGAAGGGCCTGTCCAGGTCCAACTCGTCAACGAAACTGGCACAGAGTTGTGGAAAGGCACCGGCGTAGTGCGGCACGATAAAGCCGAGATCACTGCTCCCAAAATCGCCCACGATGGCGCATACTTCTTCCGCCTCTATGCCACCGGGAAGAACCAACAGGGCGAACTGCTCCGTGAGTTTTCGTTTCAAGTCAAGTAGTGCAATTTTGACACGGGAAATCTTACACAGCATTTCCACAATCAAAAAATTCGTCGGTGCAAGCGCTCGATCGTGAACTTGGCGGTATCGGCCACGGCCATTACCGCCATCACTCCGGCTTGCACCGGATCTGTTACTACCAGATCCGACGAGTTAGGCACGCTTCCCGCCATGTTGAGGCTAATTACCAGCAGCCCTTCACTGCGAACTTCGCGCACCGCGGTCTCAATGTCACCACCCATCAAAGACCCTGCCAACACCAATGCACGAACCCTCGGCAGGCGGCGCACGGCGCGAACCGCAGCCGCGAGCGCCTCCTCACCGACCAGCGGAATGGTATCTACCGAGATGTGCTCGCCGCGGATATTATGCCGATCGGCTTCCGAGATCGCACCCAAAGCCACCTGCCCCACTTGTGCTCCGCCGCCAATGATGATGATGCGCTTGCCGTAAACCTGCTGTAGGGATTCCACTTGGCTTGCCGAACGGACCACTTCAAGCTCGCGCAGATCGTGTAACAGCGCCTCGGCGCGCCCGGGCAGGTCGACTTCGAAATAGACGCGCGTCTCACCCGGCTGATCTTCGCTGATCGAAACCGATCGAATGTCGCCCTTATGGCGCACAATCACACCGGTCAATTGATGCAACACGCCCGGCGCGCTCACGGTGACGAGAACCAGCCCAACGTGCCCGGGAGAAGCATCGCTCAGGGCGTCACCTCGTATTTCTTGAGCAAGTCGTTCCACACGCCGCGAGCCTGCAGCAGCATCTCGATTACTTCTCGAACCGCCCCGGCTCCGCCCGATGCGCCGGTGACGGCATGCGCCGAGCGCTTCACTTCCGGGCGCGCGTTCGCGGTAGCGAAGGAAAGTCCTACACGCCGCATGATGACCACATCTGTGAGATCGTCGCCGATATAGGCGACTTCCTCGCGTGTCACTTTAGCCTCAGCAATGATCTGCTCGAATAAGGGAATCTTCTCGATATGCCCTTGGAAGATCCAGCTCATGCCGACTTGGCGAGCCCGCTCGGCGGTGGCCGGCGACTCGCGGCCGCTGATGACGCCAGTTTGAATGTCGTACCAGCGCAACCAGCGCAATGCGATGCCATCCTGCGAATCGAATCCCTTGGTCTCCACCATGTCGCCCTTCTCATTCGGCACCAGGTAGAGACGGCCATCTGTCATCACGCCGTCCACATCCATCAGCAAGACCTTGACGAAAGCTGCTTTTCGAAGCAACTCGTCTTCAGTCAAAGGCGGGTTCAGTTCCATGGAGATATGAAGGGTGGCTAAAGGCGACTTAAAATAGCGGTGTTGGCCGAAACACTGCTCGACCGAGTGGCGGAAATCATCCCTCGTTATAGCATGCTGGAGCCCGGTGACCGGGTCGGCGTTGCGATTTCAGGTGGGGCCGATTCCGTGGTCCTGCTGCACCTTCTGCATCGGCTCGCGCCCAGGCTGCAGATCGGCCTTGCGCTGCTCCACGTAAATCATCATTTCCGAGGCGCCGAATCGGATGCCGACGAAGCGTTCGTGCGCAAGCTTGGCGACGCGCTCGAACTGGAAGTGCTGGTAACGTCCGGTGCAGTCAGTGGCGGAAATCTGGAGCAGGAGGCGCGGCAGGTCCGGCGCGAGTTCTTCCGGAGGTGCATGGCCGAGCGAGGCCTGAAGCGGGTCGCCCTGGGCCATACCCGCAGTGACCAGGCCGAAACCGTGCTCTTCCGGTTGCTGCGCGGCTCCGGCCTGGCGGGATTGGCGGGTATGTACCCGGTCACGCAGGATGGCTTCATCCGACCGCTGCTGACCACCAGCCGGGAAGAAGTGAGGCAATGGGCCATT
>DATJUG010000064.1:0-184130 GCA_035502635.1 Bryobacteraceae bacterium | reverse complement strand
CGTGGCTGGATGTGATCGAGCGGGAAGAGGCGAGCGGGACCGGGCATGTGGGACCGACAGGCGTCGGGAATTTGCCCAGGCCGAAGGAGCGGGGCGGATGCGATTGCGAAGTGTGCACGCGGAATCGGGAGGTGATGGAGAAAAGAGCGGGGTGAGGGCGTTCTTTGCAACTAAAATTGGTTGCAGAGGCGGGGATGTTTGTGGGACACTGGGTTTCAATGGCGGAAGTTGGACAGCGGTCGCGGGCGTGAGTCAGCAAAGGAAGCTGCTCGAGAAGCTGAAAAGCAAGCCGAAAGATTTCAGATGGGATGAACTGGAAAAACTTCTTAGCGGATTCGGGTACAGACAGGAGCAGAACAGAGGCTCGCGCCGCAAATTCATCCATGAGCGTAGTGGGGTGATGATCAGCTTGCACAGACCTCACCCAGGAAACGAACTTAAGTCGTATCAAATCAGGGATGTTCTTGCTCACCTGAGGCAGGAAGGCCACGTATGAGCGGAATGGAATATAGGGGGTACATCGGGTCTGTTTATTACAGCGATGAAGACGAGGTGTTCCACGGCAAACTGGAAGGTATCCGCGACCTGGTGACGTACGAGGGCACCGATGTCGCGAGCTTGAAACGCAGCTTCCACGAAGCGGTAGATGACTATCTCGCAACGTGCAAGAAAAGAAACAAAGAGCCGCAGGTTCCCTTTAAGGGAACGTTCAACGTGCGGGTGGGTCCTGAGTTGCACAAGCGCGCGGCGGTATATGCTGCGGAACATGGAAAGAAGTTGAACGCGGTAGTGGGTGAGGCTTTGAGGGAGTATCTGGAGACGGTGGGGAGCTGAGTCTGGTCCGAGAGTTTAGCGAAACTTAGTGCTCGGATAGCTGTTAGACATGGAAGAGATTTTCTTTCCTGAAGAGGGCCGATTTATTTCCGAGTGGCGCATGCGACAATCCGGAAAAGTCAAACTTCTTGTACGGGTCCCCATCGGGCCTACTCCGCCCTCAGTGCCTGCATCGGGTCGATAGCGGCTGCGCGTCTCGCCGGAACGAAGGCAGCTATGCACGCTGCAATGACAAGCGCTGCGAGTGCGTTGATTATCACGTTTGCATCCGCATTTGTTATTTGGTAGAGCTGCGACCTCACAAAACGTACACAGAAAAGCGCTGCTGGAATCCCGATCATAAGGCCCAGCACAACTTGGAATATGGCTCCGCGCAAAATCATCGCAATGACTTGGCCACGTTCAGAGCCAAGCGCCATGCGAATGCCAATCTCGCTGCTCCGGCGAGCGACAGCATAGGAGGTAACACCGTACAGCCCCAGTGTTGCCAATAGCAGAGCCAAAACGCCAAATAGAGTCATCAACCGGGAGATCATCCGCTGGTCTGCGAACCGGTCGGCAATCTGCTGATCGAGAGTTTGAAACTTGACCACCGTCAAATCGGGATTGACGGCAGCGAGCGTCTTGCGCGCAATCGATTCCATGTCCCGTATCGGGCGTGCCGTCTCCAGCACAATCGTACCCGCGTAGAGCGCGCCAACTTTGTCTATTGGTCGTTTATCGGATGCAGCTCGCTGGAGTATCGGAACGAAGAACATCGGATGATTCTTCATACGCACGCCCGTGTAAACCGTGTCCTCCACAACGCCAATGATCGTGGCGTCTTTCGGCCCGGATCCGGGTTCCCCGAAATGAGCACCGATCGGATTCTCTCCCGGCTTGAAGAAGGTCTTCACGAATGCCTGGTTGACCGCTGCAATCATCGGTCTAGATGGCGTGTCCTGCGGCTCGATGCCACGACCCATGGTCACGCGAGTGCCCACGGCGTCGAAGTACTCGGCATTCACCCGATTCCATGCCGCCATCTTGTGAGGATCCGGCCGTCCCTCAATCTGAATGGGGTCGTCGTTGTTGTGAGCTTCCATGGGCGTTACGGTGCTGATCCCAACTTTCAGCACGCCGGAGACTTCATGAAATCGCTCTTCGATGGTTCGGTACAGCGCTTCCATCTGCGACGGTAAATACCCGGCCGCTTGCGGATCGATGTGGAGGATGTACCGGTTCTTCGATTCCAGTTTCATGTCAGTGTTCTGCAGTTTGTCAAGGCTGGCAGCGAAGAGACCTGCGCCTACCAGCAGGATGAGGGAAAGTGACGTCTGAAGGACGATGAGGCCGCTCTGTACCAGGGAAGCTCCGCCTACTGTCGCGCGCGTGCCACTGCGCAGCGCATCGACCGGCTTGAACTGTGCGGCAATCAATGCCGGGACCACCCCGAACAGGATTCCAGTTACAAGCGAAACGGCGAGTGCGAATGCCACGACGGTTATGGAAGGAGTAGCCTGAATCGGTACATTGTTTTCTCCGGGGAATGCAAGCGTCAGCAACATGTGCGTTGCTAAATACGAGACGCCAAGCGCCGCTGTGCCGCCCAGAAAGGCCAGTACAATGCTCTCTGCAAGCAGTTGCCGGATAATGCGCACGCGTCCCGCACCCAGAGCCGCGCGTATGGACACTTCCGCCTTCCGGCTTATGTGACGAACAAGGAGGAGGTTGGCGATATTAAGGCAGACGATTAACAATACGAGGCCTGAGATCCACATCAGAAGATTTAGTTTGGAGGTGTAGGCCAACTGCATGATCTGGATACCCCCTCCGCCGTCCGTTAAGATGACGTGGGCCTTTTCGAGCAACGGCTTGTCATTGGCAGTAGAGAAGTTCTTACCGGAGGCCAGAATGTGGCGTAGCCGAGCACTGAGTTTCGCTTGCAGCGCAAGTCGGTTTACGCCGGGTTTGACTCTACCCATGACATAGAGCCACATCGAATCGGGATTATCCACATACTCTGCGTCTTCTACCGTCGCGATCTGCTTCATCGGCAGATAAAAATCCGGCGGCGCAGTCGTCAGGCGATCGCCATAGAAACCCTTTGGGGCGATGCCTACGACAGTAACCGGCTTGGTATTCATCGAAAAAGTACTTCCAATCACGGAGTAATCGCCGTTGTAGTCTTTCCGCCACTCCTCGTAGCTCATCACGGCGACCACCGAAGCGCCCTTCACATCATCTGTATCGATCAACAGCCGCCCTGCCTCCGGCTTTAGTCCGAAGGTTTGAAAATAGTTTCCGGAGACAAACTCTCCCACGGAAGAGTGCGCCAAGTTTCCCCCGCCGCCCACGCGGCGGACACTCAACGGATCGAAGAAGGCAAATCCCGCCTGCATCGCCGCAAGGTCTTCAAACTCAGGCGTATTTTTCTTGAACTCTTCATAGGTGTTGGTGGAGAAAAGCGCATAATCGCCACTGGCGACAGCTCCGTCGTTGACGCAGCATTGGTAGGCATCCCCGATGCGTATTAATGTCTTAGGATCTGCTACAGGAAGGCTTTTCAGCAGCATCGCATTCACCAGCGTGAAGATTGCTGCATTCGCGCCAATTCCCAGAGCCAGCGTCACCACCGACGTGAAGGTGAACCCTGGAGTTCTCCTCAATTGGCGAAGTGCATAGCGCACGTCTTGAAAGGAGGTCTCAACAAAATTCACGCCACGCGATTCCCGGCAATCTTCTTTTACCTGGTCCAGGCCGCCAAATTGAAGGCGAGTTTGCCGTATAGCTTCTTCACGCGCCATGCCACTACGAATATGTTTCTCCACCTGCTGCTCGATGTGGGATCGCAGCTCTTCGTCCAATTCGCTTTCAACACTGTCGCGTCGCATCAGAGCGCGAAGGCGGAAAAGCAGGTCGCTGAGCATCACACGCTACCTACGCAGCACCAAGCACCTGGGCGACGGCGGCTGTCAGCTTTTGCCAAGTATCGGTCTCCACTTCTAACTGCTTGCGCCCGGCTTTTGAAAGCTCATAGTACTTGGCGCGGCGACTGTTATCCGACACCCCCCAGTGAGCCTTAATCAACCCGCGGCGCTCCAGACGGTGCAGAGCCGGATACAAAGAGCCTTGCTGGATCCGCAACACGTTGCTTGATAATTGCTGGACGCGTTCCGATATGGCCCAGCCGTGCTGAGGGCCCAGAGCTACTGTCCGGAGAATAAGAAGATCCAGGGTTCCCTGTGGAAGATCAATATGCTGACTCATTTTGGCGAGTTCCCATCCGCTTCTACAAGAAGAATACAAAAGCTGTTGTAGAAGCGCAAGGGGAAAATAGCCCGATAGGTTTTGTGACTCAACCGAGCGAGCTAAACACGGGCGCTCTGGTTCTAGTTCCGGACGCCATATTTAGTAGAATGTGGATCCGATGGTCTAGCGTGGAAAATTTGGAGGCGAGATATTGGCCATCAAGTCGTTAATCGATACGGATCGAAACGTTGATGACGCCCCGGTCGGTTCTTTAGGTGCAGTGAATATCACCCGGTTTCCTTCTACCGCGTACAGATAACGATTGCGAAAAGAGCTGTTCACTTCGCGCCATCCAGATTGAGAAGACCAAGCGAACCATCCACTGCTCCATTTTCCGAACCGCATCCAGCCAACATCCATCAACAACTGCCCATTAGGCAAGAGAGCGGCCTGCCTCGCATAAAGCGCTGAGCTCTGACCCACTCGTGGGAACTGGGTGCTCTTAGTCTCGGTTCTTCCGTCCAAGGAATTGAAAGAAATAAAGGTCCTGGACTTTGGCAACCACGTCCAAACGCGATCGCCGATCACGCCGAATGAAGTCTGGCCGCCCTTGGACATGCTCTCGTCCGTCGACCAGTCGCGATGTGATCTCACGACTTCTTTGATCACTGTGCCATTGCGGTCAAATGCCGTGAACACAAATCTACTCTGGTCCATTGGACCGAAATCATTTAGGGCCCAGACTTGATCGGCGCTCACAACTTCGAGCGATTGAATTCCAGGACGATTGCTAAGCACAACTCGCCGCGATAGCGATCCGCTCCAATCGAAGTATAAAAGGAGGGCTACCGGGCTGCCCGTCATCCTTAAATAAACCGCTGCTACGGCGATAAAACCAGGTCGGCGAGCCGACACGTCATATATAGAGACGCCACTGAAAGCTGGATCGAATGATCGTATCGAACTTGCTAGCCGGCAAACGACCAATTCTCGCTGCGGGCCTTCAAAAATCCTTATCTTAGCTTCGGGGTCCGTCTCGCCCGGTTGGGGATCACCGGGAACCGAGGTGCTACGCCAAAAGATCTGTAAGCCGTTTTCGAATTTGCTTGGAGCATCCGATCCATGAACGGCGGCAATCGCAACTGGGTTTTCCTGAGGATAGGCAGACGAGAGTCCCTCAACAAAGCAGAACAACACCGCTGCGGCTGCAAGTAAACAGAACCGCGCTCTATCCACGGATCCTCCTGAATCGAGGTTAACGTTCGAAAAAGACGTATCCGGCACACTTCTGGTTTCTGTGCCTTAGCATTTTCGGTGATCGGAAGGCGACTGACTGGATGGCGGGCTGAACCCCACGCCAAAATGCTCCAGTTCCTGGAGCGTAGCCAGCAGGTCCGTTACCGACCGGCCGGTGTCTTTATAGGGCGATAATTAACTTGACACATCAAGCGGCTTGCCCCATACTAGACTCATGGCAGCCGAACCGAAGACCCTGCAAGACGCGATTCTGTACTTTGCCGATGCCGACAATTGCTTGAACTACCTCGTGGCGCGTCGCTGGCCTGACGGCGTTGTGGTTTGCCCTACCTGTGGCCGTACTGATGTTTCGTTTGTCCCAGCGCGTCGCGTCTGGCAGTGCAAGACGCGCCATGCAAAGTCTCAGTTCTCCATCAAAGTCGGGACTATTTTCGAGGATTCTCCCATTTCGCTCGATAAGTGGCTGCTTGCAATGTGGATGCTTGCAAGTTGCAAGAACGGCGTTAGCAGCTACGAAATCAGCCGAGCTACTGGAATTAGTCAGAAGTCCACATGGTTCATGCTTCAGCGGATTCGGCTCTCCATGCAGGATGAAACCACGGGCGGCAAGCTCTCCGGCGAATGCGAAGTTGATGAGACTTTCATAGGCGGCAAAGCGCGTAACATGCACAAAGACGTGAAAGCCCGTAGGATTCGCGGAACCGGACCGGAGGGTAAGGCCGTTGTTGCGGCTGTTTTGGAGCGTGGCGGAAAGGTTCGCGCTAAGGTTATGCGGACGGTTCGCAAGCCAGAACTTCAAGCTATGGTGCGTGAGCATGTAGAACCGAAGTCGGCACTCTACACCGATGCCCTGAAGTCGTATGAGGGACTTTCCGAAGATTACACGCATCAAGTGATCGACCATGCCGTAGAGTACGTTCGGGAAAATGTCCACACGAACGGACTTGAGAATTTTTGGTCTCTGCTGAAGCGTGGGATTAACGGAACTTACATTTCGATTGAACCGTTTCACCTGTTCCGCTACGTTGATGAACAGGCATTCCGCTTTGACAATCGACGGGATATGAATGACAGTGACCGCTTTGATCTGGCCGTGCGTCAGATCGTTGGCAAGCGCTTGACGTGGGCCGAAGTCACCGGCAACGTGGAAGAAAAACAGACGGTCAACTAATGATCGCCGTTTGCCTCGGGGTCCGAAGCGGAAGGCTTGACCTTTCGTTTCGGCTTCGGCCCTCTTCGATTCGGATTCAGCGCCGCTTGTCTGCGGTGTTCTTCGATCCGTTGTTTTATCACGCTGTGCGGAACGGCTAGCACGCGGTCTACAAGAGCCGTGAAGCGCTCGTACTCGGCTGAATGTTTCACCAGACCTCATCGTATCAGTTCTTCCCGCCCTTCCTGACCGGACGATCTTCCCATTCCTGCTTGAAGCTTGGAACACGTTTCCGACTCACCTGCTTTAGGTGGTCCGTCACCAGGGTTTTCGCCATCTTACGAACCCACTCAGCGTCTCTAAGCCTTCCTCGGTAATCGAAATCATCACCGAATTCTTTGACCTCTTGGTTTAGGTCAATGATGATATCTTTTAGAATCGCTTCAATGCACGCCTTAAAATGTTTACGATCAACCGAGCTGCGAACGAACACCTTCGGGTCATCCAGCGCCTGCTTCCCCGTCTCGCTACTCTCTAAGATTTCACGAATGATATAGAGTAGAAGATATCTTGTTAGACGGTAGCGAGCCAGTAGCGCGTTTTCGATCTTTGGTTCAACTGCATCAATTGCCTCTTTGATAACTTGGCACATAACGATCCGGTCAGCCGTTACCTCCGGACGTCCAAAAATCTCGGCGTACTTAGATTCGAAGACTTGGTATTTTCTGTGCGTTGCCCATGGTTCTTTCAAGTCAAACGCCATTAGAAATAAACCGGCGTCCTCGTTTGAAATCACAATGCCACGGGGCGCTACTTCACCCCTTTTGATCTCTAGCCCGTATTGATTGTTATATGTGGCCTTGAATTCGTTCTGGAGTCTAATCTGTATGGCATTGTTCGCCATGAAATCCCGGTCGCTTACCCCATTCTGATTGTTGGAAAAGCGAGTGACCATCGCTGCATTTT
Source organism: Bryobacteraceae bacterium (assembly GCA_035502635.1). Taxonomy (GTDB): domain Bacteria; phylum Acidobacteriota; class Terriglobia; order Bryobacterales; family Bryobacteraceae; genus Bog-105. Next base: position 176,692 of record DATJUG010000064.1, on the reverse strand, counting down.
CCGAGGCAGGGTCCATTTGAATGAACTTGGTAAGAATACGCAAGTCCTCCGTTAGTTTGCGGCTGTTATTGAACAGGGCGGTCAAACTTTGGCAGCCATTGACAACAAAGTACCCGCTGGCCGTCAATGTTTCCGGCGCCGTCTTGAGGCTTTCGCAGATGATCGTAATGCCATTGTGAAATAGAGGGAATAGCTTGTGAAGACCAGCGTCATTGATGCTTGCGGCGATGTCTTTGTTTACAAGCGTCTTCCCGAGTGGACCGCGAACGTTGTATTCGAATAGGGACTGATCTTCGATCCCCTCCATCTTCACGAGTTCCGTAGCCTTAACCGGGGCAATCGTCGCTTTCGTGGCGGCGTCTACGGTGTACTCCGTAACAGTAAAACCACTTACGTCAAACTTTACTGCCTTGTGGATCACCGATTCTCTCTTATCCGATATGTAGGTCTTTGTGAGTTTTTTCTTCCCTACAAAGGACACGTGGGGCGATGTAGCTTCAATAAAATCCTTCCCGTTTTGGTCAATATCAACATTGGAAATAAACTCGGCCTTCAATTCGTAGCTATCGATTTTGCTGACCAGATCCAAGCGCTGGATCAACTCGCCGAGTTTGACGTTCTTAGCTGATTTCTGAACCAGAGAAAGCGTTTGGGCATCTTTGAATTGAGTCAGCGTGCCTGCAAACTCCCGCAACGATGCGTCTCCAATTGTGCTATTACTTTTTTGGTTTATCTTGGCTTGAAAGACGGTAATGGTTTTGTTGCCGTCGTTCACAAAAACCCCATCAACGCCCTTATCCCCGCGCTGATCGCAGACCGAATCGACGGCTTCTCCATCATCCAGCCGATAGTAGTTTTTCAAATACCAAATCAGGAACGATGCGCTTTCCGTTCTCTTCTTCGGGATCAGATGTTCCCTAAAGAGGTCCAATAATTTCGGGTAGTCCAAGTCGATCATGTGCGATTGTGCTCCAAGAATCGCAGAACCCCACCGCGCCCCTCGGTCGAACGGGTAGAGGTAGCACGTTAACAAGTGCCGCCCCCGTTGTCTGCGTAGAATCCACAATCATACCGTTCCCACGTTGATGAGTCAACGTATTTATCGCCCCATTTTTTGGTCCGCAGATAATCAAAGAGATGAAGCGCACGGCGGCGGTGATTGGGGCGGGGCCGAATGGGTTGGCGGCGGCGATTGTGCTGGCGCAGGCGGGGCTCGAGGTGGAAGTTCATGAGACGGCGGCGGAGATTGGCGGGGCGGCGCGGTCGGGCGAGCTGACGCTCGCGGGGTTTGTGCACGATTTGGGATCGGCGGTGCATCCGATGGGGATTTCGTCGCCGTTCTTCGCGAAGCTTCCGCTACAGGAGCACGGCCTGGAGTGGATTCAACCGGCGGCGGCGCTCGCGCATCCGCTGGATGACGGGACGGCGGTGATGCTCGAACGGGATCTGGCGGCAACCGCGGCGCAGTTCGGCTCAGACGGGGACGCGTATCGCGAAGTGTTTGAGCCGCTGGTGAACCATTGGCCGACGTTGGTGCGTGAAGTTTTCCGGCCGCTGCGGGTGCCTCATCATCCTTTCCTACTGGGACGATTCGGACTAAACGCGATTCAGCCCGCCACGGTGCTGGCGAGACATAAGTTGCGGAACGCGCGCGCGCAGGCGCTGTTTGCAGGGATTGCAGCGCATTCCAATTTGAAGCTGCAATCGCCGTTGAGCGCGGGATTCGGGCTGATATTGGGCTCGGCGGGGCATGCGGTGGGCTGGCCGATCCCGAGGGGCGGCTCGCAACGAATCTCAAATGCGCTCGCGGGCGTGCTGGCTGCATTGGGCGGGCGGATCTTCGCGGAATCGCGGGTCAGGCAATTAAAGGATGTCGGCGAACGGGATTTGATTCTTTGCGATGTTACGCCTCGGCAGTTGGTCGCGATTGCCGGGCGGGAATTGCCAGCGCCATTTCGCGAATCGCTCGAGCAGTACCGCTATGGCCCGGGAGTGTTCAAGATGGATTGGGCTTTGAGCGAGCCGATTCCGTGGCGAGCGAAAGACTGCCTGCGGGCCGCGACGGTGCACCTGGGCGGGTCGCTCGCGGAGATGCGGGAATCCGAGACGAAAGCTCACTATGGAGAGCCGCCGGAACGGCCGTTTGTGCTGCTGGTGCAGCCGACGCTTTTCGATGCGACGCGCGCGCCTGCCGGCCGGCACACGGCTTGGGCGTATTGCCATGTTCCGAACGGATGGCGCGGTTCGGCGGCGAAGCAGATAGAGGCGCAGATCGAACGCTTTGCACCTGGATTCCGCGATTGCGTGCTGGCGAGAGCGGCGCATAACCCGATGCAGATGCAGGCCTGGAATGAGAACCTGGTGGGCGGCGATGTGGTGGGCGGGGTGACCGACGTGCTGCAGTTCGCGTTGAGACCAACGTGGCGGCGGTATCGAACTCCGGTGAAGGGGTTGTATCTGTGTTCGTCGTCGACGCCGCCCGGGGGATCGGTGCACGGGATGTGCGGCTACTATGCGGCGCAATGGGCACTGTCGGATTTGAAGAAGCGCCGTTAGCCAGCGGCTTTTTCCTTCAGGCAAACCAGCTTCATATCCACTTGCCCCTTGGCGGTTTCGATGTGGCTGGTGGTGGTGAGCGTTTGCTGGTCTTCGGAGAGCTCCCAACGGTCTTCGATGACGACATCCTCGCCTTTGGAATCCTTCATGGTGGTTCGGATGACGAGGGCCGGGCCGTCCCAAAACGCCTTGCTGGTGGCGTCGTGGCCGTTGATGACGTTGGAGGTTGAGGAGCCGTCAGTGAAATAACTGACGTCAGCCGTTGTGGTCTTGGTTCCGGTGGTTTGGATGGTGTGGACGTTGAGAGTGGGGTCGTGGTGTTCGATGACGCGGATGACGGCGTCGGGGATGGTGAAGCCGCCAAAGTCGCTTTTGTCCTTGACCATGCGCCAGCGCCCGGAGAAATCGGGTCTCGGCGGCGGCAGAGGGGCTTGGGCGTAGGCGAAGGCTGGAAGCAAGAGTACGGCGGTGGAGGCGAGCAGCAGAAGGGGGCGTGCCAGGCTTGGCTGGTTCAATCGTTTTGAATTTATGGGACGCACGTCGAAATTGTCTCTATGGAATCTATTGCAGCACGGGGGTGCTTGGCCGCTGGCGGCATGGCGCGGTTCGGCTCTAAACCCGCGAGGCATAGCCGCCGATAAGAATGACAGAGATGAGGAAGGCGATGCGAATCATTGGGTTCCGCGACAACTCGTCCACCGTTTCTATGAGTAAGAACAAACCAGCGGAGTCGGATGCAATCTCCGGTGAGCCCACGGGATCCGCGCAGGCGGCGGGAAGTTCGCAGCAAAGTTCGGATGGCGCACAGTTATCGAAACTGAGCTCAGTGCTGAATGGGCTCGAGAATGGCGCCTCAGCCATCCGGAGGCACGTGTATCAAGCAATGACCGCGGTGCGGGACGGGTCCTACAACGTGGATTCGCTGCAGTTGAGCAAACGAATCGTGGGAGAGGCATTAGGTTCCACTTAAGCATGTCGCACTTGGAAATCGCCGCAGAGCGGCTTCACAGAATTGAACAACTGCTTCTCGATCCGACAGCGGAGGCGATCCGCGAAGCGGAGGGATTGCTTCAAGAGGTGGCGATTGCGGTCGCAGAACATGGGGCGAAACTCGGGGGCGGCCCGATTCGTGGGGACGAGAGGGTGACGGCCGATCGCTTACGCGTGGTTTGCGATCGGGTGACGAAACTTTTGGAGGGAGCGCGGCGGGCACAATGGATCCGGATGCGCCTTATCACCTCTCTGACTCATACCTACACGGCGCGCGCGGAGGGGAAAACTTGGTCTCCGCCACGCGGAACTATAAACGTTCGCATGTAATCTGCCGATAGGCAAATCGGGGACCATGTCGAACATTTTGGCCACGCTTTCGGCGACTGCCAGCTCGTTCTCGGCTTACGAGGAAGCGCTGGAAGTGGTCTCTAATAATACGACTAACTCGACGACGCCGGGCTACGCGAATCAATCCGTTAATTTTCAGGCCGACGCTTTCAATCCCGCGGATGGAGGCGCGGGTGGTGTCACGCTGGGGCCGGATCAAAGTTCGCGGAATGCTTATGCCGAATACAACGTCCAATCCGCGCAAACGGACCTGAATTATTCCTCTACGCTCGCCTCGCAGCTTCAGGCGATCGAACCGCTTTTCGATCTGCAGACCTCTTCGGGGAGCGATTCCGGGGTGGGGGGCACGCTAAACCAACTGTTCGCCGCGTTCTCGCAGCTCAGTGTCAATCCCAATGATTCGTCGTATCGGCAAGCGGTCCTGAACGCGGCGGGAAACATGGCGACGGCGTTCAATGAAGCCGCTAATGGTCTCAGCACCGCGGCGGAAACTGCCGAGTCGGACGCCCAAAGCACCGTATCATCCATCAACTCGATACTTGGCCAGATTCAGCAGATCAACGCCCAAAAAGAACAGAATGCGGGAGCGGCCACCGATCCGGGGATCGATGCGCAGCTCTATTCGGACCTCGAGAACCTATCGCAGCTCGTGAATATCACCACGACCACGACCAGTGACGGCGAGACGAACATTTATCTCGGTGGCCAGCAGCCACTGTTAGTCGGCGGTCATCAGTATTCGCTCGGAACCAGCACGGCTAGCGGGCAATTGACGATCTTGGATGCGAGCGGAAACGATATCGGTTCGTTTGTGACGGGCGGGAGCCTAGGGGCGCTTGTTCACTTGACGAATACGCTCATACCCAATTACCAGGGCCAGCTAAATCAACTGGCGCAGGGAGTCGCCGACACGGTCAATAACCAACTCACGAGCGGGACTTACCAAGATGCCAGCGGCACGACGCAGCCTGGGGTGGCTCTATTCACTTACAACTCGGCAGCGGTGGCAAAAACGCTGGCGCTGACCTCTATCACTACGACCCAGGTCGCCGCGGCGAGTACCGCCAATCCGGGGGGTAACGATAATGCCGTGGCGCTCAATAATCTTCAGAGCGCGGCTATTCCGGTGCTCTCGAATTTGACCTTCGCCGAGTATTACGGCACGATTGGCTCGAATGTTGGGGCGGACTCGGCCCAGGCACAGAACAACCAAACGACCCAGCAACAACTGCTATCGCAAGCCCAGACGCTCCGCTCTAACATTTCGGGTGTTTCTTTAGACCAAGAAGCCACATTGATGACCGAATATCAGCAATCCTATGACGCTGTTAGTAAGTTGATGAGCGTGCTTCAGGACATCGTGCAGACGGTGCTTGACCTGATTGCGCTTCCCGGAACGACGTAGGAGCGCGAGAAGACTATGTTTACTATTCAAACGGCGGCCCAGACGTTTCTGGCAAATCTGTCCGCGCTGGAACAGCGCCTGGACACCACGAACCGTGAAGTGAGCAGCGGGCTGCGCGTTCAGACCGTCTCAGACGATCCTGAAGATATTTCCGAGATTCTCCAGGTGAACGCGGAGATTTCCCAGAACGACCAGGTGAAGGCGAACCTCGGACAGGTGCAGACGGAAGTGAACGCGGCCGAAGGGGCCATCAGCACGGCAACCACGCTGATGGACGACGCAAGCCAGATTGCCGCGGAAGGCAGCAGCAGCGGAGCGAATCGAGCGGAGCTGGCCAACCAGGTGTCAGACCTTCTCACTCAGGTACAGCAGATTGCCTCGACGCAAGTCGCCGGCCGGTATGTATTCAGCGGCGATTCCGATCAAACCGCACCCTACGGTCCTGTGAACTTTGCCGCCAATCCCACCAATGGAGTCGGGCCGTATCTCGGCACAAACAGTACACGCACGATTATCGATTCCTACGGAGTAGGATTCTCTGTGTCATTCACGGCGCAGGACATTTTCGATGGCGGGACGGGTGGTACTCCTTCGACCAGCGTCATACAATCATTGACCGAGCTTTACAATGCCCTCACGAGCAACAGCCAGAATGCCGTTATAGCCGCGGCCAGCGATATCACCTCGGCGAGCGGCTACTTGGGCGGGATGGATGCGCGATACGGCGACATTCAAAACAAAATTTCCAACGCGCTTACGGGGCAATCCACGCTGGATACCAGTTTGCAAGCGCAGCTCAGCAATTTGCAGGATGCGGATGAGGCTCAGGCGGTGACAGATCAGCAGACTGAGTCTACGGCTTTGAACGCGGCGGAAACGGCTTATGCAGCTCTGCCGAAGAAAAGCTTATTCGATTATTTGGGCTGAAGAGAGCATCGGACGTGGCTGACGCGGGAGACGCGATTCCAGCACTAATGGGCTTTCGCGGCGCTGTATAGTTCGCTTACAAATTCAGCAGGAGTGACGCGCCCGTGTCCCCATCTTGCATCAAACTCCGCAGTCGGATGCTGGGCCTGCACTTCGCTTTCGCTGCGGCCGTCACTGGCCATTTGCTGAACGCGGGTTCGGACAGCGACGATCATATCGCGAAATTGTTTGACCTCTGCGCCATTCGTCAGTTTGCCTCTTGCGGGCAGCACTTTCCTGGAACTGTCCGTCCATGTGCTGAGTAATCTTATTAAGCCGTCCAGGTTGCCACCGTGGGCGGCATCGATTTTGGGGTAGCCATCGCCTGGAAACACCTCGCCGAGATAGATCATGTTGGCGACATGGAAGTGCACGATCGACTCGGCATTGCTGCAGGCGGGAGGTTGATGAACCACGTGGGTCGCTTCGCCATTCAAATCGAAGGTCAGGACCTCTGAAAATGCGATGCGCGGGCGGTCCACTCCGAGTTTGACTAGCTGTGGAGGGAGGGGATTGGTTGGGCCCATGGCGTGTCCGCCGAGCAGTTCCAGTGCTTTTTCCTGCATGGCGACGAACGCTCCGCGGCGGCCCCAGCCGGCGTCGCCCTCGGAGTGGCCGGGGTCTTGGGGTGCGATGACCACGTAGCGAACCGGAGACCTGGTACGGCTTGCAAGAATCTTTGCAATGGCCGATGTGCTATCCACCGAGGGTGTTCCGACCAGAAGGGCGCCATCGGGTCCGACGGAAGCGGCAACATTACCGTTACTGGTGGCGAATATTAACAAGGTCGGCGATATCTCAGTAACAACGGGATTATCCGCGGCAGTAATTAAGCCGCCCATAGAGCCGAACAGCAGTAAGAACTGAAAAATCTTGCAACGATGGGAGCTCATGGTCTGGATATTACTCGGTTGCTGGATTTATAGATAAGTAGTTTCTAGCGAGTTTTATTTGTGGCAGATCGGGATCAGCATGAGACCAGACATCCAGAAAATCGCGATACGCTTTTACGGCTTGCTTTTTGTCGCCTTGTTTGTCCCAGGCCAGTGCGATTCCATAAAGCGCGAACCCGGAACGAGGCCGCTCGAGGAGCGCTTTCTGGTAGGCTTCGCGAGCTTCGCTGAACTTGCCGGCACGAATACAGGAAGCGCCAAGCACCTCAAGCGAGGGACGTGAATACTGAGGCGGCTCTGAATAGCCGATTTCGATTTCATGTTGACTGGCGCGCTCAAGCAGCTTGCGGGCCGCCGCGAAATCCCCTTGGCCGCTGGCAATATTACCGCGCAATTCTAGCGCTGCAGTGCCGAGAATTTTGAGGACTTGATCGCGCCGGGGCTTGTTTTGGTCGTCGAGCTCTTCCTGAGACAAGCGCCAGAGCAGAGCCTGCAATAACGTGGATTGGGTTTCCGCCTCAGCGAAATGACCCGCATCAGCCGCCTTCATGCCGCTGGCGTAAGCGATGAGTCCATCACGGTAACCGCGAGCCCAGACGCTGAGCTTGTCATCGGAAACTCCGAACTGCATCGGATTGGCAATGACACGATCCCAATCGGCGAAACGGATAGCGAGCCGGGCTTCGGTGCTACCGATTTGGAAAACGTAAAACCATGGATTGCCGGACTGATCCGGATTGTTGGCGAGGCCGGTGAGGGAGCGAGCATTTTCGCGTGCTTCGGTGTAGCGGCCTGCTTCGGCGCAATCGGCGATCAGATAGCTGATGTTGTGGGCGTAATTCCAATCGTCGTGAAAGGAGACGTGCTGGCGGGCCATGTAGTCTTCGTCGACACGTTTTGAGGCGAGAAAGATCAGGCGGGCGCGTTCGTAATCTCCGATCCGATAGAAAATGTGACCGGGCATGTGCACCATGTGACCGGAGGCCGGGGCGAGCGCGCCAAGCTTTTCGGCGCTTTCCAAAGCCCATTCGGGATGAGAACTGGCTTCGAGGGCGTGGATCCAATAGTGATTGGCGGCGGCGTTTTCGGGATGGTCGTGAAGAATATTTCGCAGCATGGCTTGCGAGTAAATGGCGCCGGGACTCGGATCTCCCTTCTGATAACCGCCATTCGCGTGCCAAGCCATTATCAGGCGTATTTCCAGATCATCCGGGAAGCGGTCCACGAGAATGGCCATTTCTTTGTCGAATGCCTGTCTGGCCTCGTCACCTTTCTTTTCCTCTGATTCGGCGAACGCGCGGATCAGCCGCTGCTCACGATCGGATGCTTTCGCGGAGAGCTCTTTGGCTTTGGAAAGCTCGGCTTTGGCTTGATCGGGGGCGCCACCGCGGAAGTCGATCGCTTGCGAAAGACCCCAATGGCACATGGCACAATCGGGATCAAGCCGCGCGGCTTCTGCGAAGGCACGGAGCGATTCATAATCCCAGAAGCAGTGCAGCAGAGCGAGACCTTGATCGAACCACTGCTGCGCTTGGGGCGATTTCGTGGTGATTTCAAGGTGACTGTGGCCAATGCCTTCGATGACTTGCGGCGGCGGAAGCTTGGCGAGATCTACGAATGACTGGTCAGAAGGCGGGGCATGCTGGTGGATTTGAGCGAGCGCGCAAGAACACATCAGGAGGATAAAACCGGCAACTTTCATGGCGGTTGGACTACTCAACATGGTACTGGTCGTCGACTGGAATTACTTCTCCGAGATGAAGACTGCGAAGTGCGGGCTCGAGCTGCGAACGGTCGCCAACCACCATCCAGATCATTCGGCTGGGATCGAGCAACGATTTGGCACATGCTTCGATGTCTTCGACCGTCAATGCTGAAACGCGGCTGACAAAAGTATCGTAGAAATCCAGAGGCAATCCGGCTTGCAGAAGACCGCTGAAGAGATTGCCAATGGAGTTCATGGTCTCATTGGCGCCGGGCAGCTCGAAAATCTGCTGCTGTTTGACCTTTTCGAGCTCCTGCGGAAGAACGGGTTTGGCGCCGGATATTCCAGCAAACTCGTTGAGAATTTCAGTGATGGAATCGGCAGTTTTGTCGGCTTGCACGGACGCGTAAGTCAAGAACGGCCGTTGAGCGCGGGCCTCGTAGAGAATGGAAGATGCGCCGTAGGACCAGTGTTTGTCTTCCCTGAGATTCATATTGAGCCGGCCGCCGAAGGTGCCGCCGAAGATATTATTCATGGTCTCGAGGGCGATTTCGGTTCGCGCATCAGGCGGAGGAGCGAGGGTTGCCGCCATGACGATGGAGTGGACAGAGCCGGGCTTGTCGACTAAGTACAGGGCGGGCCTTTTAGGCGCCGATACGGTTCGAAGATTCTTGGCGGGAATCTCACCGGCGATCCAGGGCGCAAAGAATCGTTCGAGTTTCGGTTTTATTTCGGCCAGCGTTGTGTCGCCGACGACAATCAAGCTGATGTTATTCGGTTTGAACCAAGTGGAGTGAAAAGCTGTAACATCTTCCCGGGTGATTTTGAGGACGCTCTCCTCCGTTCCGGATCCGGTGAGCGGGACTGCGTAGGCGTGACCCGCTCCGAACAGAAGCGGGGGCAACGAACGGAGAGCCATCTGAACTGGCGTGACCTTCTCATGTGCGATGCTCGCCAATTGGAGTTTTCGTTGGCGGTCGAAATCATAGTCCGGAAAGGTTGAATGCAGGATGACGTCAGAATAAAGATCGAGGGCCTCATCGAGCGAGGCAGTTAGAGCAGAGAGGTACACGCTACAGAGATCGAGATTGCAGGCAGCGTTGAGGTTTGCTCCCAGGGACTGCAATTCATCGCTAATCTCAAGCGCGTTGCGGCGGCGAGTGCCGGCGGTGAGTAACGAAGCCGTAAGGCGCGCAGTTCCGAGATGCGCGAACTGATCGGCGGCATAGCCGCTGTCAACCTCCAGCCAGAAATTGACGAGCGGAATATCGTGGCGCTCGGCCACGAAAAGGCGGGCGCCGTTGCTCAAGCGGTCTTCGATAAAGGTTGGCAAACGCAGATCGTGAGGAAGCCCGGGTTGAGGAGCACGGTCTCGGGCAGTTGCCGGCTCGATGCGCTTCTTAGCGGGAAATGGCAGTACTTCGAGGGCGTAAGAGCCTTCGGAAAGCCATGTGCGCGCGGCATCGCGCAGAGCTTCGGGCGTGGCTTCCTCAAGATGAAGAAGGCGCTGTTTGTAGCCAGCCGGCGATCCGAGATAGGTCTGGTTAGTAGCAAGAATGTCGGACTTACCTCCGAAGCCGCCGACGCGCTCAGTTCCGCGCACGAACGAGACATAGGATTGCACCTTGACGCGCTGAAGCTCACGGGCAGTGGGACCCTCATCGAGAAAACGAGCCAGTTCCTCATCCATTGCTTTTTCAAGCCTGGAAAGGTAGTGAGACTCGCGCGCAGTAGCGGCTACAACAAACTGGCTGCCGATCTCGCGCTCGTCCACATAGGCGGAGACCTGGGTGGCGATCTGCTCGTCGTAGACCAGGCGCTTATAGAGCCGGGAGGTTTTGCCGGTGGAGAGAATGCTACCTATAAGACGCAGATAGCTGGCAGCGGGCGGCCCATAACCGGGTATGTTCCAGATTTTGTATATGCGGGCATGGGGAACGCGATCCTGGACAGATTCGCGATGCTCGCCGGTCATTTTGGCAATCCAGGAACGCTCGTGAGTAACCGGCGGTCCTGGGGGAATTTCCGCGAAGTAGCGGCTGACCTTCAGCTTTGCCTGGTCAAGAGTAACATCACCGGCGATGACTAAGACAGAGTTGGAAGGCGTGTAGTAAGTCTTGAACCACTCACGCACATCCTCAAGGGTGGCGGAGTCGAGATCCTCCATTGAACCGATGATGGTATGGGCGTAAGGATGGCCGAAAGGATAGGTGGACTTTACGACTAAGTCCTCAGCGACCGCGTAAGGCTGGTTTTCGTTTTGCCGTTTTTCATTTTGCACCACGCCGCGCTGCAGATCCAGCAGCTCCTGGCTGATGGTGCTGTAAAAATAGCCCATACGATCGGACTCGGCAAACAGGGCGTAATCGAGAGCGGAGGCCGGAACAGTTTCGAAGTAATTCGTGCGATCTTCGCTGGTGGTGCCGTTCAGATCGGTTGCGCCGACTCGTTCCAAGGCCTCGATGTAACTGCCCTCGATATGCTCAGTGCCTCCGAACATGAGGTGTTCAAATAAATGCGCGAAGCCGGTCTTACCCGGTTTTTCATTTTTGGAGCCGACGTGGTACCAAACATTTACCGCCACAACGGGGGTTTTGTGATCCTCGTGAACAACGACGGTGAGGCCATTGTCGAGAGTGAATTGATCGTAAGGGATGTCTAGATCTGAGAACCGCATGAAGAGAGTAAAAACGTCACGATAGCAGACAGGCGAGGCGCTTCTGGCGCAGAAAACGAAGTAGAGTAGAGAAATGGCTGAATGGATGGCGATAGAAGGAACGCTGGCGGACGGGTTACCAATGCGGCTTTACCTGGCAGAGCACGAGGGGAAGTTGTGGAGCGCGAGCCTGGAGGACGATGTTCACCGAAGAGGCGACGACGAATTTGTGTGGCGGCTGGGGAAGCGAGAAAAGTGGGTGCGGCGAGAGAGCGGCAGCGCTTCGGGATTCCTCGGGCACGCGGCTGCCCAAGTTAGAGAGTATTTCTCGGGGCGGCGGTTCAGTTTTGATTTGCCGGTCGATTACAAAGGAACAGCGTTTCAAATCCGCGTGTGGCAAGAATTGACGCGCATTCCGTTTGGCGCAACGCGCAGTTATGGCGAGATTGCAGAAACGATTGGACAACCGACCGCCTGCCGGGCGGTAGGGAATGCAAATGGAAAGAATCGGCTTCCGCTGGTGATTCCGTGCCATCGAGTGCTGGCGGCGGGTGGGAAGCTGGGCGGATTTACCGGCGGGATCGGGTTGAAGAGGAGGCTGCTGGATCACGAGGCGGCCGTGCTCGGCAAGAGGAACGCGGCTTAGCTCACGACGGCCGGGCGACGGCGCGGCGCTGAAGAACAGCGTCAAGCAAGGCGAAAAAGCGGTCTTCTTCCTCAAGCTCGAGCTGTATTTCGAGCCAGGCCAAATCGAGAGGGGCGATGGCGTTCTCGAAATGGTTCGGGCAATTGATGCGATCTTTTTCGGTGGTCACCAGAATCTCAGCGCCGTGTACGCGGGCCTGGTGCGCGATGCGATACAACTCGACGGCTTTGTAATCGTGATGGTCCTCGAATGCCCAGCGAAATACAATTTCGAGATCTAAGGATTCCAGAGTAGTCCAGAAACTCTGCGGATTCCCGAGGCCGCAGAAGGCGGCGACGCGCCGCACGCCGAGGTCTTGCGAAACAGCTCCCGTTTTGTAATTGCGCCAATGACGCGCTACGAGGCGCGTGCGGAAGATGGGAGCGCTTTGGTTGAATTGGCGCAAGCGCGCGGAGATAGCTTCGTAGCGAAGGCTGTCACTGGCACGGGTGACCACGAACGCGTGTGCGCGGCTCAGGGCGCTCAGCGGCTCGCGCAAGCGGCCTAATGGGACGACCTCTTCGCCGCCGAACGGGTCCAAACCGTCGATCAGCACGATGTCGAAGTCGCGATTCAGACGCGCATGCTGAAATCCATCGTCGAGGAGCAGGACGTCGGTTGATGGAAACTGGAATCGCAAGATTTGGGCGGTTTCATAGCGATTAGCGCCGATGCCGATGGGAGCGATGGCGCGGCGGAGGAAAATCTGGGCTTCGTCGCCGGTGAAGGCCGCCGGGACTATGGCGCCCGGAGGGAAAACCAAATCTCTGGCTGGGGAGCGGCGGCGGTAACCGCGCGTCAGAATAGCGGGCGAGTAACCAGTTTGGTGCAGATGGGCCGCAAGATAGGTTGTAAATGGCGTTTTGCCGGAACCGCCGACGGTGATGCCTCCAATGCTGACAACCGGCACTGCGACGGGCGGGACCGAGGCGGCGTAATGCAGGTAGCGGCGGCGCCTGAGATCTCCGCCTTTGCACCATAGGAACGCGAGCGGACGAAGGACGCAGCGGGCAAGAAAATTGTGGCACGTACGGAGCGAAGCCGAGTAGAAGAGCGGCCAGAGGCGGGCGGCGATTCGCTCCGAGGCTCCGCGCTGCTTGTCCACCAATTGGCGTGCGCGCTGGCCGAGCTGCTCGGCGGTCTCGCGATGGAGCAAGAGATCACGCACGGCAGCCAGCAGCTCTTCCCCGCCCTGGATCTGGCGGATAGCACCGGCTTGGAGGAAGTCTTGTTCGATGGCCTGAAAATTTTGCATGTGCGGGCCGATGATGATGGGCGCGCCGGCGCTCGCGGGTTCGAGAATGTTGTGGCCGCCTCGCGGTGCAATGGACCCGCCAACGAAGACGACATGAGCAAGACTGTATGCGGCAGCGAGCTCGCCGATCGTGTCGAGCAGCAAAACGCCGGGCAATGGCAGCACCTGGGAGGGCCGTGTCTCAAGTTGAGTGCGGCGAACGAAACTGATTCGGCTGCGCTGTAGTTTTCGCGCGACTTCGTCAAACCGGGCTGGCTGGCGCGGAGCAAGAATCAGCAGGAAGCGTGGGAACTCAGAGGCTAGCGCCTGGAATGCGCGGATCACGATGTCGTCTTCATCGACGGAATGGCGGGACATGCTGCCGCGTTCATTCGGGCCGACCGTGCTGGCGGCAATCCAGATGTGCCCGGCGCCGAAGGTGGGCAGGCGGTTGGCCGACGGCTGCAAGGAGGATGCGTCGTACTTGAGGTTGCCAACAGCGTCGAGCTTCGCCTCCGGGACGCCCAGGTGTAAGTATCGGCCGCGGTCAGCGGCGCTCTGAACGAAGACTGCATCGGGGAGTTGAAGCAAGGGCCTGAAAAACCATCGCAGGCGTTCATAACGCGGCCAGGTGCGGCCGGAAATACGACTATTGACGAGCGCCAACGCCGCGCCCGATTGTTTCGTTGCGGAATAGAGGTTGGGCCAGATCTCGGTTTCAAGAATGATTAGAAGCGCGGGGCGAATAGCGCGCAGAGTTCTGCGCACGCAGGACATATAATCGAGCGGCGCATAAAAGAGGCCATTGACGTGATCCGATGCCTGGCGTTCGGCGGCGATGCGTCCGGCAATGGTGGAAGTGGAAAGATAAATAGGAACGAGCGGCTCGGCCGCTTGCAAGGTTCGAATGAGGGGGACCGCGGAAGCTACTTCACCGACCGATACTGCATGCAACCAGACGGAGCCGGGCTTCGTCCGAGAAAAGGATCGGGGAAGCAGTCCGAGGCGCTCGCCGAAATGGGGCCAGTAGGTGCGGTTTGTAAGTAGCCGCGCGGCGAAGTAGATTGCGACAAAGGGAAGCGATAAAAGCTGGATGATTCGGTAGAGGAGAAGCGTGCGCGTGATTCCAAGAACTCGGTTCGTGATTTCGAGTATAACGTTTGTGGCGCTAGCGGTTGCGGGGAGCAGCGACAAGGAATTCCGGGTGGGGCCGGCGAGCGATTACGCGCACCAGAGCGCCGAGAAGGTCACGGTGGGGGCGAAGGCGTACGACACGGAGGACCTGACCGCGGAAGCGTTCGGCAAGAAGACCGATCTGCTGCGCTATGGAGTTCTACCCGTGCTGGTAGTTATAGAAAACAAGCGCGAGAAGGCGATTGACTTACGCGATGTGGAAGTCAGCCTGGTGGCGGCAGACGGCAGGCATGCGAGCTCGGTGAACCCGGAGGACATTCCTTTTCTGGCGCGGCATGGCAGGAAACCACCGCCAGTACAATCGCCGATACCCTTGCCGAAGAAGGGCAATCCTCTGAATGCGCCCTCGATTGTGACACGGGCGTTTTCCGCCAGGATGCTGCCGCCTGGTGATTCGGCGAGCGGCTTCTTCTATTTCGAAGCGCGATCCGAGGCGGGCGACAAACTCTACCTCAACGGTCTACGCGATGCACGCTCCGGGCAAGATATCTTGTATTTCGAGTTTCCATTGCAGCCGTAAGGACGGGATTACTTGAAGAGCATGTGCTTTCGAATGAGTTGACTTAGCTCATCCGTTTTGTGCTTCTGGTACGCCTCTGCATCGGGCCGGGAAAAGACAGCGCGAACGGAATCGATAAGTTTCTGCGCTTTGGAGTAGTCGCCTTGCCGTAGCGCAACTTCTGCCTGCGACAGAGTGACACCCGCGCCCCAATTCGGATCCCCGCTAAGTTCAGCGACGGCCTTCGTATCGATCCCATCGAGTAGCCGGGAGGCTTCCTCGAGGCGGCCCAGCCCGATGAGGCAATTTGCCACCGGAAGCGTGGTGCCGTGCGTCAGAGCGGCGTGCGGGCCGAACGCTTTGATGGAAGCATCGTTGGCCTTGCGGGCGTTGAGCAGCCCCTCGATCAGATGGCGGGCGCGGCATTGCGCTTCCGAAGCGTCGGAAAGAGTGGCGATCGAGTAAAAGGCCAGAGGTCCCTGTTTCTTGACTGAGATGTTGTAAATTGCGAGATCGTCGCGCACTGCCTCGTCAAACAGGCCCATGCTGCCTTCCGATTGGGCTCGGGTGGCAAGTAACTGCATAGTCAGCTCATGGTCTGAACCGAACCCGGAGAGAAAGTCGGGATAAATCGCGGTGGCTTCCTGAACCGATTCGGCAAATTTCCTTTGAATCATAAAAGCCTGCGCGAGATTGAGGCGTACGCGCAAGACGTAAGGGCTATCGGGCCCGACGATATTCGAATAACCGGTAATGAGCTCGCGAGCTAGGCGTTCGGCAGTGGCGCCATCCCCGAGGCGGATGTAAGTGAAAGCAAGCCGTTGCTTGAGAGTGAACTTAGCAATGTCATCGAATTGAGGCAAGGTGGCGGCGGTATCGGAAGCGGCCTTAAAATCCCGGTTTGCACTGTTGGCATCGCTTTCAACCAGAGCGACCATTCCTTTTGCGGTGAGTAACCAGACTGTCAACTCCTTGCCGGGCTGCTTGATGTTGCGGAGCAAGGCTTCCTGCGAGGCGATGAGCGATTTAGCAGCAGGTGTTCCCCCCGATTGAAAACTTCTTGCTTCCATGGCCGCGCGCTGCAGCTCCACGGAGATGGCGTCTTGCGAGAGCGGTCCTTCGGTCTGCAGAAACAGATTGCGCGCGCGCTGGTATTCATTGCGGGCCTCTGGGAAGTTACTCCTGTTGTCCAGAGCGCGAGCAATGGTGAGGTGAAGACGAGCCGCGACCTGGGGCTCACCGGAGAATTTGCGATCGATAACGGGCGAGACCTGCTGAATCGCGCTCAGCAGAGTTTCGGCCGATTTTCCACTTTGAAAGGGGTTGCCGCGGCCGAGCAGATCGTCGGCCAGGAATTGATTTACAGCGCTAGCAATGGCGGTCTGGCGATTGGCGTTGTCGCGCTCGGCGGCCAAACGTACGGTGAAGAAAATCACGAGGCCAGCTATCACGGCGAAGGCTGTACTGGCCGCGGCCACGGCACGCCGATTACGCCGCACAAACTTCGCTGTTCGGTAGCGCCAGGAATCGGGCTGCGCATCGAGAGGCTCGCCGTTCAGGTAGTGATCGATGTCACGGATCAACGCTTCGACGGAGCGATAGCGGCGTTGCGGATCCTTGTGCATGGCGGTGAGGCAGAGCACGTCGAGATCAGCCCAGGCGGCTTTACTCAGCGATGACGCGTTCGAATCTTCCTCAGGATGAATGGCTCGTGCGGCGGAGATGGAGGGCCTCGCAGGCTCGTGTTCGGCGACGATGGCTGCCGCCTCGGCCGCGTTCAAATTGGATAAGTCGAAAGGAAGCCGGTCTGTCAACAGCTCATAGAGAATGACACCGAGCGAATAAACGTCGGTGCCGATTCCGACGCGATCACCGCGAATTTGTTCGGGCGCCGCGTATGCCGGAGTCATCAGACGCAAGCCCGTCATCGTCTGATCCGCCTGCAGATTCAGCGCCTCGAGTTGTTTGGCGATGCCGAAATCGAGCAAGCGGACCGCGCCGTCACTCTTCACGAGAATATTGGAGGGCTTCAGATCGCGGTGAATGACTGCATGGCTATGAGCGTGCTGGACCGCTTCACAGACGGATCGAAACAGTTGGAGACGTACGTCGATGGGACATTTATTTAGCCGGCAGTATTGGATCAGAGGAATGCCCTCAACGTACTCCATGACAAAGTAGGGAGTTCCATCGTCGAGGGTGGCGGCGTCGTAGAGATGCGCAATGGATGGATGGTTCAATTGCGCCAAGGTTCGCTGTTCGGCGGCAAAGCGTTCGCGACGCGCGGGAGAAAGCCAGGCGTCGCGCAGAAGCTTGATGGCGACTTGAGAATCCAGATCCTTGCGTTCGGCGAGATAGACCACTCCCATTCCGCCTTCGCCCAGTAGTTTGAGGACGCGGTACGGACCGAATGCTTTCAGGACCTGCGAGGCGGGCCCTTCGAGCGTGTTGCCGGCGGCATCGGCGAGGGAGCGATCAAGGAGAGAGTCTTTGCTCGCGTCCTGGTCGAGCATGGCTGCGACTTCGGCCAGAAGCTCCTCGTCATCTCCGCATGTGTGTTTCAGGAAGGCGCGTTGCTCGGAAGGTGACAGATCTACCGCGGCGTGAAACACATTCTGGATTTGATGCCAACGTGCCCTGTCCATGACGTGACGCGCGATGTTTCGAGAATCACCTCGTCCGATGCAGTTTCTGCCCGAGCCACGCTTTGGCGGCTCGCCAGTCGCGCAAGACGGTGGCCTCCGAGATTCCGAGCAGATCGGAAATTTCGCTGACCTCAAGGCCGCCAAAGTAGCGGCCCTCGACGATCGAGGCTTGGCGCGGTTCTAGAAGCGCGAGTTCGGCTAGAGCGGCATCGAGGGCCAGCAGATCCTCTTCGCAAGTGGCGGCGCGGTCCAAGGAATCGTCGAATTTCACGAAGATGGCGCGGCCATCGCCACCCCGCTTATGCGCATTGCGCCGGCGAGCTGCTTCGATCAGCAATTGACGCATGGCGCGCGCAGCGATGCGCTTGAAGTGCAGCGGGGATTCGGCGGCGACGGCCGGAGACTTCGCCAACTTCAGCCAAGCCTCACTGACGAGCGCGGTAGGGCTGAGGGTATAGCTCGGGTCACCGCGCTTCACTGTGGCCGCCAGGCGGCGCAACTCCTCATAGGTGAGGCTGAAGAGTTGATCGAGAGCCTGTCTGCCTGTTTCTGCGCTCATGAGGACCTCAGGTGTATTCCGGCCTACTCAAGAAAATTTTAGGGTGAGTGCGACGGTTTTTGCGGGCATCTTGCGTACTGCGAAGTGAAGCACAGAACCTCCGCAAAGCCGCGCGACAGCCAATGTTTCCGGTGCCGAAAGTCTAGCACCAGCATGGCAGCCCTGCAACTGCTGAGCGTACTGGAACTGAGAAGCGAGGTCAACCGATGAAAGCGATTTTATTTAGAACGATTTTAGTTCCCATCGTGGTCTGCACTACGGTCATCGCTACGGGCTGCATCAGTTGGATGGACCCGATGCGGGGCACATACACGGACGAGACGGGCGGTATCGTACTCAATCTCAAGTCCGGAGGAAATGCCATCTTCACCTTCGCCGGGCAACCCGATGCCTGCACATACAAGGTTGAAGGAAAACAACTGCTGCTGACCTGCAAGGGGGAATCAGGCGCACTGGGCTTCACCATTGATAAAGACGGGTCGTTAATTCCGAAGTCGGAATTAATAACAAGGATGCGGAAGAAAACGTGATTTCGACTCTCTTAAGAGAGAGCTTAGGGTCAGCGAGTAATTTATGCGGAGCTTATTGCTTCAAGCCGCGATTCTGAGCCTTGCGAGCACTGCACTCGCGCAAAATTCGCAATTACTCGAAACCAAGACGCGGTTCGGCACGCTTGCGCTGAATAGCCAGAGTGAAGTGACTTTCAATGGGCGGCCGCTAGAACCACTTATTAAGGTCAACTCGGGTATGGATATGGGCACGCCCTTTCGTATCGGCGCGACCGATGTGGTTCTGGTTATCGATTACGGAGGTACGGCATGCCCGGTGCAATACTACTTTGTCACGGCGGACAAATCGGGAGCCAAGGCAACGCCTGTTTTTGGTACCTGCAACGAAGAGACCGGCATACAACGCAGCGGCGACTCGATCATGATCACGATGCATGGCTATCGCGGGCCGTTCGAGCCAGAGGCAGACAGAAGAAAAGCCGCACGTGAGACGCACGTTTTTGTTTATCGCGCTGGAGGCGTGACAGAACGGGGACAAAAGCGGTAAGCGGCTAAAGTAGAATCTTACTTCCACGCAGGATTCTTGCCGATGCTGACTAAGTTGGCCAGAATGCGATAGGCGCCAGGAACACCAGAGGGCAACTGGCGATAGAGCGCGAAGGCGTCATATACATAAGTGCCGCGGCCGTAGGGCGCAACCAATAACCCACCCGATTGCGGATCTTGATCCGGATCGTGCGTCTCGATGAGCGCCTTATAGTGCGAATCCCATTTTTCCATGAATCCGTGGCCTCGCTCCTCCTGCCAGCCGGCGAAATCGGCCTCTGTGATGCGATTGGGCCAGTTGAGGACGGGAGAACTGGGGTCGAGTAACTTCACGAGTGAAGTCTCATTTACTACTTTTTGGGGATTTTGTCCCAGAGTAAATGGATACGGGCCGTAATCGGCATCGAAATTCTGAAGATTATACTGCACGATCAGAACTCCGCCATTTTTAACATAGTCGAGCAGGCGGTTGTTGGCCGCGCGAAGCTCCGGGCGCACGGCATAGGCACGGACGCCGAGCACGATAGCATCGTAGGCACTCAGATCGCCGGTTTCGATGTCGGAACTGGAGAGCGTTTGAACGTGAAGCCCGAGTTCTTCGAGCGCGCGCGGGACGTCGTCTCCGGTACCGGGTATGAACGCGACGCGGAGATCGGGCGCAGTCTTCACATCCACTCCCACGGCCCGGTAAGCCGCGGGACGGTAGTACGGGTAGGGCGCAAGACCGGGATAACCGGCCAGACGATATCCCTCCTGATAGCTCTTGCCGCTACATTCAGCGACGGCCTTGATCTGGTAACTCTGTGGCTTCACCGAGTGCGGCGCGATCTCGAAGGTCAGCGTCTGGTTGTCGCCGTTGCGCGCGAGCGAGAACGGATACTCGGCGGGACTAGCTTGCCAACTATCGGGGAGCTGCAATCGGAGGACGCCCTTGGCTGGACCTCCTACATTGCTGTGCAGGGTGCAGGAAAAGGCGAACGATGTGGCGGTGAGAGGGACGGCGCCGGCGGCGGGAGAGACGGAAACAGAAATCGCGGGCCCCATCAGCATGGGATTTTCGAGCATCCCAATGCCCTCCACGCGCTGACGGGTCTGCACGACCTTGTCGACTTCGAGATCGGTTCCGCGGTATTGAACATGGACACTCGCCGCGAGCGGGTAAGGCGCGAAGGACAGGTTCCGATAACGTTCGTCGGTGAGATCGTAGTAAGCCTGTTCCTGATCCGGGCGTGTGAAATACGGCTTCGTCAGCCGGGCGTTTTCGGGAGCCTTAATGGCAAACTTGACGCGCATTTCCTTACCGGCCTCGAGCGTGGCGGCAGGCGATTTCTCAGCGCGAATATCCCAACCTTCAGCGTCCGGGGCGAATACGCGCAGATCTTCGACGGCCAGCGGTTCCGGGCTTTCGTTCACCACATGCACGCTGACGCTGAACGACTGGCCGGGAATGGCGACACCGAAGGTAGGCGGAGCGCCTCCGAAGGCGGCAAACGGTCCGGTGGGTTCTTTCTCCGGCGCGACGGCCGCATCGAGCGAGAGTCCGAGCGCGACGGTCAGCGCGTTTTGGAACTGCTTTTCTTTGGCGCGCAGCTCAAAGTCGACATCGCTCTTACCGGGTTCCGACAAATCGCTGGCGCGCACTTTCGCGAGCAGAGCCCGTGTCGCCTTCAGGCCATCGGCTAACTGCGGAGCAATGGCTGCGGGATCGCTGGGCCGGTAGCGGCTATTCAGATCGGCGGCGATGGACGCTATCTGCTCGAGGCCTTGCTTGAGAAATGTCGTGTCGCCTTTCGCCAACGAGGCGATGCCCGTGAGCGATACATCGATGCCATCGTAGAACGATTTCTCTTGTGGCGCAGCAGGTACGCGCGACCCGTAGCGATGATAAGGCGAGCTGTAGAGCGAGGGTTGAGGGATGGTGCCGCCACCATTCTGCGACCTTTGGAATCCCCAGCCTTCGCGGCCAATTTGAAGAAACGTCAAGCCGGCGGCGTAATCAGGACTGCCCTCCGGAATGGCGACGTTGGCAGCAGGTTTTTCATCGATCCATTTCTTGTTGACGTAATCGAAGAACCGCACCGGGACGTACTTGTCAGTTGCATAGTCGTAAATCTTGCCATCTTTGGCTTCGAAGAACGGCACGCGCGCATAGACTTTCAGGGGCGACCAGGGTCGCAAGCCTTCGCGAATCTGCTCCGGGAAACGGTTGGGGTCGCCCGCAGCGAGGAACGCTTCCTGGGCCATCTGACCTGCCACCTGATGATTGCCGTGGCCGTCGGTGGGCGCGCCAGCAAACACGGATGCGATGATCAACGGGCGAGTGATGCGAACCACGCGAACCACGTCGGACAGCGTGCGCTCGTAGCCCCATTTCTCGAGCGCTTCTTCGCGAGTCTTGGAAAATCCGTAGTCGATCTCGCGGCCCCAATATTGGTCCACTCCGTAGTAGCGATCGGAGGTGAGGAGTTCCTGGGTGCGGACCAGCCCGAGGGCGTCGTACAGGTCGGGAGACATGGCATTTTGGCCGCCTTCGCCGCGTGTGAGAGAAAGTAGCGCGGCGCGCGCGCCCAAGCCGCGGGTCTGGTAGGCGAGCAGGCCGCCATCTTCGTCATCCGGGTGCGCGGTGATCATCAGGAGGCTCGCGCGGGTGCGAATGGCAGCCAGCCAATGGGATAAGCCTGGCGAGCCGCGATCGAGGTCGATGTTCATGGCGTGCGGGTCGAGGTTAGAGGCGTGCTGCGGACTACCGGCGACCAAACTGACCCATAGAACGGCAATTGCGCAGCCGATAAGGGTGATGGAGAAAGTGGACTTGATTCGCTTCATGCGGGGATGAAAAGGCGTGTCGGAACTCCAATTAAAGAGTGTGTTTCCAAGGTATCGCATGCGGATCGCTGGTGGATTCCGGCCAAGTGGCCGAGATCAACCATTTGCTTAATCGGGACTTAATGGCAGAGGCGATTAGCGGCAGTATCCGAATGATCTGTTCCGGCGTCCATTAGACAGATGCGTGCGATGCGAAGTATGGACACGCCATCAGCAGGAGAGTTGCAGAATGCGAACGAATAGAGTTGTTGCCACGATTGCAGGAGCGATTTTGGTTGCGGGTTTTGCAGTCGCTCCCGGGCTCGCGCAGACACCCGATTCACAGGGGCAGTACCCTCAGGAACAGCAGCCGCCTCCGCCCGGGCAATATCCGCCGGCGCAGGGACAGGCGCCGCAGCAAGGGCAGTATCCGCCGCCGGGTCAGTATCCACAGCAAGGCCAATATCCTCCACAAGGGCAGTATCCGCAGCAGGGGCAATACCCACAGCAGGGGCAATACCCACAGCAAGGGCAGTATCCGCCACCGCAGGGCCAAGCTCCTCAAGGGCAATATCCGGCAGGCGGATATCCGCCGCCACAAGGCCAATATCCGCCACCTCCGTTGCTGCCTCCGCAGCAGCTCGATCAGCTCGTGCAACCGATCGCCTTGTATCCCGACGGATTGCTGGCACAGGTGCTGACGGCAGCCACTTACTCGAATGAAATTCCAGACGCAGCAAGTTGGGCGAATCAACATAGCTACCTGCATGGCGACCAACTGGCGCGAGCGATTCAGGAAGACAACCTGCCGTGGGACCAGAGCGTGATTGCGCTGCTGCCTTTTCCGCGGGTGCTCAATTATATGGCGCAGTATATGGGCTGGACGCAAGAGCTCGGGAATGCCGTGCTGACGCAACGCGGCGACGTGATGGATGCCGTGCAGCGCATGCGGCAGGCAGCCTATAACTATGGCTACTTGCGAAGCAATCAATATGATCGCGTCGAGGATCTCGGGCCCAATGATATCGAGATTCTGCCGGTCTCGCCGGGCTACTATTACGTGCCCTACTATGACCCGTACGTTGTATTTTCGGCACCGCGTCCCGGCTTTTTCGTCGGCGGCGCGATTCGCTTCGGCCCTGGCATCGTGATCGGCGCCGGCTTTGCTCCCTGGGGTTGGGGACATGTCGGATTCGAATGGCGCACGCACGGGCTGCTGCTGGACGGACGTCCCTGGGGGCGTACCTGGGTCAATCGCGGCGTGTATGTGCATCCGTATGCCGTTCCGCGCGCGCGTTATGTAGGTCCGCGGGTGGAGCATCACGAGGTGAGACCCGTGCCGGAGCATCGTGACAGCGGCGAACACCACGACCATAAGTAAGCGGCCTCGGGCCGTGCGGCGCGCCGCGCTACGACTGACCGGGAAGAAGTCGAGATAGGATGCTCAGCGCGTGTGCGCCCCGCACGACTTCCTGACTACTAATTCGCCGTCGAGCAAAAGTTCTCGCGGAGGCAAATGCGGCACGCGGATGCGGTCCAGCATGGCGCGCAAAGCGGCTTCTCCGATCTCACGCACCGGCTGACGGACCGTTGTCAATGAAACGGGCAACAAGCTGGCATACGAAACGTCATCGATTCCGACCAACCGGATGTCTTCGGGAATGCGAATGCCTCGCGCAAGGAAGACCTGCATGAGCAGCCCGGCGACGCGGTCATTCACACATACGAAAGCTTCTACGGAATGCTTGTTGGCTTTGGCGCTCCACGAGATCGTCTGCTCCTTGCCAGTCTTGAAGTGAATGCCCGATTCCATGGGCCGGAGGCCGTGCGCGGATAGCGCGTCCTTATAGCCTGCGATGCGCTCGGAGATGGTCGACGCCGAGCCATGATAACTGAGGAAGCCGATGCGCTTCAATCCCAATTGGATCAAGTGATCGGTGGCGGCGTATCCGGCCTGTCGATTGTTGATGCCGACCAGATCGGGCCGCCTTCGCTCGGGCGTTTCAGACGCGCGGCGGTCGAGCAAGACAACCGGCACGCGGGCACGATTCAGAGCCGATAGAATCGCCCGGTTTACCTTTTCCGCGTCGCTCTCAAATTCCAGCGGAGCGAAGAAGACGCCCGAAACTTTTCTGGAGATGTATTGCTGACATAGCTGCCACGCCTGATCGGCTTTGCTCGAGTGCGCGTCCGCGTGCCCCCATAGGAGAGCGTGCTGGCCGGCTTCGGGCGCATTCGCAATGCCCTGGCAAATCGGTTCGAAGATTTCTGTTTCTCCGAGGTCCGGGATGAGCAAGCCAAACAGATGCGACTGGTTTTCGCCTGCCGCCACTTGCCGCACGTATGTGCCCGATCCGGCGATGCGATCGATCAAGCCGAGGGCTTGCAACTCGCGGATCGCGCGGCCCACCGTAATGCGCGAAGCGCCAGTTCTATTCACGAGCGCCGCCTCGCTCGGCAGCTTTTGTCCAGGCTGGAAGCGGCCGGACAAAATATCCGTTTTGAGCGATTCGAAGAGCTTCTGGTATTTGGGCTTAACCACGATACGAAGCTGTTATAACAGGTTTTCTGGCGGGAGCGCAACCTGTCATGGCCGGGGCGATCTAACAAGTATGAGAGGTTCAGGCAAACAGTATCTATTCGTAAGCGATTTCGACCAGACCCTGAGTTTCAACGATTCAGGGCTGGTTCTCAGCAAACTTCTTGGCGTGCACGGATTTGATGAGCGCGTGGCAGGACTTTCCGAGACTCATCTGGTGCAGCAAGGAGGAGAGCTGACATATCTGCTACTTCACGATCCTGAATTTCGCCGCGTTCGCAAAGAGGACCTTGCCGCAGTCGGCAAGCAGATACGATTAAAAGAAAACATCCAGTTGCTTTCCGAGTTATTGAAAGACCTGGATGGAAATGAGTTCGCGTTCCACGTGGTTTCGGCGGCTCCCGAAGAAGTGATTCAGTCGGCGCTGGAAGGCATTGTGCCGGCCGATCATATCCATGGCACACGATTCCGGTATCACGCCGAGTCGGGTGAGATGGAATCCATTGTGCGGCTTCCTGCCGGATATGGAAAAGTTGCGGTGGTCGATCAGCTCAGAACGAAGATGCGGCTGGGTCCTGACCGGCTGGTCTATGTTGGCGACGGCAGCTCCGATATCCATGTCATGCTGCATGTGAATCGGCTGGACGGGCTGACCATTGCTGTGTCGGAGAACAAGTATCTTACGCCGATCGCCCGGCGCACTATTCTAAGTGAGGACGCTTGCAGCGTTCTGGTGCCGATCCTGGAAGAGATCTTCGGCTGGGATCCAAGCAAGATACGTGCGTTCTTCGAATCGCGAGGGCTGGCGCTGCAGGAATGGGACAAGGTTCGCACCGATAGCATTACCCTGTCTCCTACGGCTGCGCTGTCCGAATTAGCGGTGAACTAACTCCGCTTTACGTAACGTCGGGCGCGCGAACTAACTTCACAGGCAGGTTTAAAGTGCGCCCGTTTCTCACGATGGTCAAGGTGATGGTATCGCCGACGCGCTTGCGTGCGATGGCGCGGACCAGGGCATCCTCGCGGTCGGCAGGCCGGCCATCTATCGCCACAATAAAATCACCGCCGATCCCCAATTCGACGTTCCCTATGGCCACCACCTCGCGGGCGCCGCGTATTCCCGCGAGATATTCCGAGGAGCCGCGAATGACGCCCTGCACCAGCAATCCTCCCTTGCGCGGCAAGCCGAGAGCATCGGCCAAATCGCCCGCTACGTACTCGGTGGAGACACCAATCTTCGGACGCTCGGTAATGCGGCCGGCTTGATAATCCGTTAACAACGCTTTGGCTCGATTGATCGGAAGCGCAAAACCGATGCCCATATTGGTGCGCCCCAGAATGGCGGTATTGATTCCAATTACGGTACCGTTTGAATCGAGCAGCGGGCCGCCGCTATTGCCGCCATTGATTGCGGCGTCGGTTTGGATCATGCCTTGTAGACGTTGATCGTTTTCGCTGTCGATTGACCGCCCGATGGAGCTCACCACGCCGACGGTCAGCGTGCCCTCCAGTCCGAACGGATTCCCAATCGCCAGCACCTTTTGCCCGACTTGCAAATGATCGGAATCGCCCAACTTCAAAGACGCCAGCCTGGTCTTGGGCTCGATTTTGATCAAGGCCAAATCGTCGGAGCGGTCCGTGTCGAGCGCTCTGGCATAGTATTGCGTCTGGTTGGATAGCGTCACCTGGATGCGGCTGCTGCCGGAAATGACATGAAAGTTCGTCAGGATGAAGCCGTTGTCTTCGATCAGGAAGCCGGAGCCCAGGCTTTGGGAGGCCACCGGCTGATAGAAGAAATCGCGCCGCACCGTGGTGCTGGTGATGTAGACCGTCGCGAGGCGCGCGGCGCGGTAGATATCTATATTGTTCTGCTCTTCGGGCGTGAGTCCGGCTCCGTGAACAGCGGACTGCTCGGGCAACACGAGACCGACGCGGGAGAGCGGTGCGCTCACATTGCGAATGTTCCAATTGGCGCGCGACGTGAGCCACACCAGTCCCGACGCAATCAGGAAGGCGAGCAAGAGCGTCCGCGCGGTCATGTCATTGCCTCTGCCAATCGTTTCAAATCGCCGAAAATCGCTTCCACTTGCCGGATCGTATCCTGTTTTTCGCCGCTCGTGTCGACCACATAATGAGCGTGGCGCTTTTTTTCCTCAAGCGGCAACTGCCGCGCCAAGCGCTCGAGCACTTGTTCGCGCGTAAGATGGTCCCGCTTGATGCCCCGAGCGATCTGCGTCTCCTCATCGCAAGCCGTCAGAATCAAGCGATCGAACATGTGATCGCGCCCGGTTTCTATCAGGATAGCCGCCTCGATCACGGTGATGCCGCGCGGGTCCTCTGCCGCGAAACCGCTCAGCATTTCTTCTTCGAGCGCAATGACGGCGGGATGCACGAAACTGTTCAGCTTTTCCAGCAGCTCGGGTTTTGCGAAGACGACCGCCGCGAGTTTTTTCCGGTCGATCTCGCCGCCGGGGGTCAGGATGCCCGGGCCGAACGCTTCCACCACCGGGCAGTAGGCGGCCGCGCCGGGTTGCAGGACCGCATGCCCGAGTAAGTCGGCATGAATCACGTGGCAGCCCAGCCGGCGGAGCTCGGCCGCGACAAACGACTTGCCGCTCGCATAGCCGCCGGTGAGTCCGACTTTCAGCATCTATGCGAGATGCTGCTCGGCGAGGCGCACCGTGTTGGCCATCAACATTGCGATGGTCAAAGGGCCGACGCCCCCCGGTACCGGCGTGTATGCCGCGGAGACCTCTTGCATTGCCAATGGCTCGACGTCGCCTACCAGTGTTGAGCCGTTCTTGGCGAAGGCGGCGATCCGGCGCACGTCGTGGGCAAACAGCCGTTGCACTTCTGCTTCATCGCTCAGCCGGTTCATCCCCACATCGACGACGACCACTCCTGGCGACAAATGATCGCGAGCAATTAAGGCCGGCTTGCCGATGGCGGCCACCAGAATCTCCGCCCGCCGGCACTCCGTCTCAAGATCTTTGGTTTTCGAATGGCAGATTGTGACGGTCGCGTTCTCATGGAGCAGCATCAGCGCCATGGGCTTGCCGACAATGTCGCTTCTTCCCACCACGACGGCGCGTTTTCCCGCGATCGGGATCTGGTATCGCTTCAGCATTTCAATGATCCCGGCGGGCGTACAGGCGCGGGGCGCCGGCCAATTGGCTACCAGGCATCCTACATTGAAGGGATGAAATCCATCGGCATCCTTCGCCGGGTCGATTGCGAGCAGGATTTCGCGTTCATCAATGCGTTTCGGAAGGGGGCTTTGTACAAGTATTGCATCGACTTGCGGATCATGGTTAAAGCGGCGGACGATGCCGAGTAGATCCTGGGTGCCGATGTCTGCGGAGGGAGTTGCGTCCAGGCTTCGTATCCCCAAGTCCTGGCAGGCTTTAATCT
Source organism: Bryobacteraceae bacterium (assembly GCA_035502635.1). Taxonomy (GTDB): domain Bacteria; phylum Acidobacteriota; class Terriglobia; order Bryobacterales; family Bryobacteraceae; genus Bog-105. The sequence goes on along the minus strand of DATJUG010000064.1, from coordinate 148,544 downwards.
TGTTGCGAACGTAGATCTGAGAGGCGGGATCATTTCCTACCAGGACGACTGCCAGCGATGGAGCGCGCGCCTTGGCACGCAATGCCTCTATGCGAGGCCGAAGGTCATTAAGAATGTCTTGGTTGATCTTCTTGCCATCCAGGACCACCCCACTCATGCACTCGTGAGGATAACAGAGGGTGGCCTCCGGTCCACGACGCGCATGGCTGCAATCAAGCGCTCGACAATCCGCGTACCGCGGGCGCTGCAAACGGAGGCCAGCGGGACCGGCGCGCCGGTTGCCGGGTCTCGATAGAAGACACGATCGGGCCAGGTTCGCCGGCCCTCGAAGTTCTCCGGATACTCGCGAAGAACATCGATCACCGTATGCACGATTCTGAGCATCTGCGGTTGACGATACTGTGGCATGAATACTATGTGACTGAAGCGCCGGCGGCGCACTTCATGAATAAATTCGGGCAGCGTCTCCGCGCGGGAGAGGTTCAAGATGGCATTCGGCTCCATTCCGTGCCGGTCGCCTCCGGCCACCACTGGAAGATCCACATCCCTTCCCATTTGTAAGACCCACCGGTTCTCTCGCATGGTGCGGAGCCCGTTCAATTCCAGAGCATGAATGCATGGCCCATACTGCCGCAGCAAGGCCCCGAGAGCGGCTTCATGATTGTTTCGCCCGATGCCCTTTTCGTCCCAGAGCGGATGATTCAGCACCACCAGCACACCGTGGTTCGCATTCAGCGCCTCTAGAATCCGGAGCAGCTCGCCCGGTTGGGGTTGGGCGGTATAGGCCGATAGCTGCCGCATGATGCCGCTTGCTTCGCCCGGCGGCAAGTTATGCACACCGAGATGGAAGAACGTGCTTTCGAAGGGGATCGTCCACTCGGTGGAAACGGGCGCGGCAGAAAACCGCTCGAGAACGCGCAGTTGCATACCGGCGCGAATGTCATCGTGATCGGTCAATGAAACTAAGCCGGGGAGTTGGAATTGCGCCTCAATCTGTTTCTGCTCCAACCGGTGCGCCTGCCTGGGTGCTAAAGGCGGAGTCCAGAAGCCGCGTTGCAGATCCAGGCTGACGTTGCGCGAGCGCTGGTATTCGGCTTCCTGCCGTCGAATGGCACGCCGCAGAAAGGGCACGCTGGCGATGAAGGGAGCCGCATTATCGAGGCTCTCTTCGGAATACATGGTGTGGCTGTGCAGCGATACGCCGGTGCGGAAATCGCTTGGAACGGAGCGGTCCTGCCACAGAAATTGCAGCTTCGTGGTGGCTGTAACGGGCATTCGAAACACCCTCCGGCCACCAATGTGCAGGACGAGTGTTACGATTCCGTTACTGGCGGGTTAAAACATTCTGCAAACGGAATGTTCTGAGGGGAAGAGACGTTTCATTTTGGCTAACTTTGATCAGATCTTCGAAAAGCGCGCCGTACACTCGCTTGCGTTTGGCAACTTCCTGCTCGCGCTGCCGTAGAAAGTCGAAGCGAAAGGGCGAGTGCGCCTCCAACTGCTTCAGATAGGGCTCCGTATACAGCTCGTTCGCGCTGGCTGCGCTGCGGATCAACAGGAGCTGCGAGCTTTTCTTCAAGAGCTCTTTTAGCACTGGACGGCCCGAGGGTAAGTGGTCCATGGCTTCCATCACCCAGCGCCCGAAGTGCAGAGTCCGGTTGGTAATTTCATCGAGCGGGTTGTGCGCGGCTGCTTGCGTATAAAGCGTGAGAGAGCCGCGGCGGCCGTCTGAGCGCACATCCTGCAGATCGTCGCCCAACTGCAGCACCACGCCCCATTGAAATGCGAAGCGGGCTTCCTCGGGGAGCAGCCGCCCGGCTGCGAGGCAAGCGTCCGCCAGGACCGAAGTGCCGCCCTTGGTAAACGTCAATCGGAGCACGTCCAACTCCGCATGGCGACCGGCGAGCGGCAACTGCGAGATGCTCTGCTCTTGAGCAGCGTGAATAGCAAGCAACGATTCATAAACCTGCGGATAAGCGGCGCGCGCGTATTGCTTTTCGATGAGCCCGACGAGTGCCCAAATGGTTGCCTCGCGGGTATTTGCCGCTTCCGGTTGTTCGCCCTCAAGCCGCTGCCGGAACCGGGCGCTGAAGGCCAGCTTCAGCTCACGCGAGAGCGCCGCATCATCCAGATAGTTATCGCTATATGGATACAGCATGCTGTAGGCAAAGATGGCTGGGGTTAGCTGCACAGGATGACCGAGCAGCGCCTGCAGGCCGCACGCCGTCCAAGCATTGCGCGCAGCTTGCAAAATGTCGACCATGCCCACTGATGAATCCATCCGGCGAGCCTGCCGCGCGAGGCCAGTGCTTACGCCGGAGAAGCCATCTCCGAGCAGCCAATCCACGTAGGGGTCGCGCAAGTCGAGCGCACAGCTTGTCAACTCCACCAAGGCCGCTGTAATCCGCGCCTGCGCCTCTTCGGGATCGAGCCTTTTTCGCCGCAGGCCGCGGGCCACCGCGTCCACTTGCGCGAGACATTCGTCCGCGACGCGCTCGCATTCCGTCTGCTCGCGGGCGCTATAGGACCGTCCCAAATCCGGCAACCCGGTCTTACAAGCTCGCCAGCCCGCAATCGACTCCTCTATGGATCGAGATATTAACAAGCTTTCGCAATGCGTCAGCACACCATAGATACGAAAGCTCACCGGAATTAGTTCGATCGGCCGCGCAGACCGGGGTAAGCTCACGATATGGCGCATCAATTCACCACGTCGTACCTCGAAGACTCGCTCACGCTTTTTCGTCACTACAAGAAGATGACCGAACACGCGATGGAGCAGCTAGCGCCCGAGCAGTTTTATGCCGCACTTGACCCGGAGATGAACTCGATTGCAGTCCTCATCAAGCACATGACGGGTAATATGCGGTCACGCTGGAGGGATTTCTTGACAACGGATGGCGAAAAGCCGGACCGCGACCGCGACAACGAATTCACAGAGCCACCGGCCACGCGCGAGGGCCTTCTTAAATTGTGGGAAGACGGCTGGGGTTACGTTTTCGGCGCTCTGGAACCACTCTCGGAGGCCGATCTCGGCCGGCAGGTTACGATTCGCGGCGAGCCTCATTCGGTGATGCAAGCGATCAACCGTCAAATCGCGCATTACGGGTCGCATTGCGGGCAGATCATCTTTCTCGCCAAGCATCTGCAGCATGAAAATTGGAAATCGCTGACGATTCCGCGCAAAGGGTCGGCCGAGTATAACAGCCGGGTGCTCAGCGGAGAAGCGAGCCAACGGTAAGGACTCCGGCCAGGCTGGAGCGAGCAGGCGAGATCATCAGGCGCCTGGTAGAACAGTGACCATCAACGAAATTTCGCACGCCTGGCGAGCGTTGCGGCATCGCAACTTCAAGCTATTTTTCTACGGCCAGGGCATCTCCGTGATCGGCACCTGGATGACGCGGCTGGCGACAAGCTGGCTGGTCTATCGGCTGACCGATTCGGCGCTGCTGCTGGGCATTGTCAGTTTCTCGGGACGGATTGTTTCGTTTTTGCTGGGGCCATTTGCAGGCGTCTGGGTGGAGCGCCTGAATCGCCGCAAGTTGCTGGTGTGGACACAAGCCGCCGCTGCCATCCAGTCACTGGCGCTGGCCGCGCTGACGCTGGCACATGTCATCACGCTGTGGGAAATCATCGCTCTGACCGCTTTACAAGGCTTGATCGATGCGTTCGACATGCCTGGACGCCAATCCTTCCTGGTACAGATGGTCGAGGATCGTAACGATCTAAGTAACGCTATCGCAATCAACTCATCGATGGTCAATGGCGCCCGGCTGATCGGCCCGGCCATCGGCGGCCTGGTGATCGCGGGTTTCGGCGAAGGCTGGTGTTTCCTAATCGACGGAGTCAGCTACTTCGCAGTGATCGCATCCTTGCTGCTGATGCGGGTCAAGCCCATGGATATTCGCCGCCATGCGAGCAGCATGCTCGAACAAATGCGCGAAGGGTGGGACTACGTGCGTACGTTTCGGCCCATTCGTACGATCCTTCTGCTGTTTGCACTGCTCAGCATGATGGGATGGCCGTACACGGTCCTGTTGCCTGTTTTTGCCGGCCAAGTACTGCACGGCGGTGCGCATACGCTAGGCTGGCTGACGGGAGCTTCGGGCCTGGGGGCGCTAGTGTCGGCGCTCTCGCTGACAGTTCGCAAATCGGTCGTCGGGCTGACACGGATGCTTCGCGTGGCAGCCGCAATGCTGGGAGGAGCGCTGATTCTGTTTGGCCTCTCGCATACGTTGTGGCTATCGCTTGTACTGATGCTTTTCGCCGGCTTCGGCATGATCCAGGCGGCTTCGGTTAGCAATACGATTATCCAGGCGCTGGTACCGGAAGACAAGCGTGCGCGCGTGATGAGCTATTACACGATGGCCTTTTTCGGCGCGGCGCCATTCGGCAGTCTGCTCGCCGGCACGCTGGCTCAGTTGCTAGGAGCGCCTCAAACGGTCATCATTACCGGTGCATTCTGCATTGCCAGCTCCGTGTGGTTCGCCATTGAGATGCCAAAAATCAAAGTTTTCATGCGGCCGATCTACCTGCAGAAAGGCCTGTTACCGGCGCAAGACACACCAGTAGTTCGCCCATAACCTTCCGGGATTCCGGGTCGCTTTTACGACGATAGCGAAAAGGCATTAATCGCAACACTCTGGCGAATGGCAGAAAAGGCGGAAGGATTTCAAGGGTTCTCGCTGTTAAATCAGGAAGAACATCGTCGATATAATCAGGAATTTGTTAGGCTACGGTGGACAGGGCCGCAATCGGACGAGCGCGGTATGTAGAAGAGCCGGAGCGGCGGGGTACACTGGCGCGCGGCCGCACGGATTTAGATTGAATCGCGCTGAATTCGAAAATCCTCTTGACAGGGATCTGAATGAGCGTTATACTCGCGCCGTCCTGCATTTCTTCGGAATTAAGAGACTGCACGGACGAAATTAGTTACAAATTGATCTATAGAGATATAGTAAGAGTAATTACCGCGTCTAACGCTTTCCGAGGGAGGGATCGCTGGGAAAGATTGCCGACGGTTCTCGGGCCAGCTTATGAAGGCGATATGGCGCAACATGTCGTTTCAGACGGCATGAGCGTAGGTAAGAGGGTAGCAGTTGACCGCGACTGAATTGTTCATGATCAACGTAAGATCGAATTCACGGACGAGCGGTTTTGTGTACCCCGGGTCTGGGGAGGCCCCTGGCGGCAGATCCTGAGCCGTCTTGCTCTATCTCCAAGGAGAGATAACAAAGGTGAGAGCCCAACTCGCGAGGACCGGACCTATCTATGACATTGCACACCCACTCCTTGAGTCACGTGGCGAATACCAGTCATTCGTTCAGGGCGGCGCGCGGGACGAGTTTAGCGCGTTCCTGGATGTAATTGCGCCTGAGTTGATTGCAGTAGGACTTCCGCCTGAAGACGTCCACTTCGCAAAAAGATATCCACCAAGCGCTAAGCTTTTCGTCCGGGCGGCTCTACAGACGCTCGTTTCACGGGGTCTTCTTCCACATGCGAATTATGACGAAGAAGGTTATGACGCCGTGGCGACAGAAATGGAACGCTACTATGAGCACGGTCCATTTCGTACGTATATCTATCCCGAAGAAGCGCGTCTTCTATTTGCGATTGTCGACATAGTTCGGCCAAAATCCGTTGTGTTTCTGGGCTCTTATTATGGATACTGGGCGCACGCGGCCTTATCCGCGGTTGCCCGGCATGGCGGCAGGGCGGTGCTCATCGATCCCGATCCCAAGGCACAGGAAGTGGCCTTTCGCAATTTGGAACAGGCGGGGCTACTTGAGATTGTTAACGTGGCCGTAACAACCGGGCAAGAATACTTAAAGCAGACTACAGAGATCTTCGATCTAGTTGTGCTGGATGCGGAAACGCCGCGTGATTATCCGGACCCGGAGCAGCGTGGAAAAGCGATCTATGCGCCACTGTTGCGTCAGGCGCTGCCGCGAATGACACCGGACGCTTTGTTAGTCTGTCACAACATTTTGTTTACCAACCTAACTGATTGCGCGTTCCTCGACGGGGTCATCGCGCGGAACCATCACGAGCTGGGAGCTTTCCTCGAGCTAGTCAGACGAGAGTTTACAGGCCTCGTAGAGTGCACCAGCACGGAAGGAATCGGTGTCGCAAGGCGACGGACGCATGAGAACTGAGAGGAATTAGAGCCGATGGCGAAGCAACAAGGAAGAAAGAAGCACGCAGCGGAACGGACGATAGAAGAGAAACGTACAGCGGAGAAGGAACCGGCAATGGAAAAGGAGCGAACTATGCAAGGTGCGGAGAAGTTATCCGAAGCGATCGAGCAGTACAAGGCATCGCTGACATCGGGAGTAAAAGTTACAGGACAGACGAGTGAGGGAGATGGGAAAGTGTACGTGGTTTCCAGATCCGGGGCGGGCACTCCCATCTGTGTTGAATTCAAGCGTGGAGATGTAATTGATATTCAGAAGAGTGGAAGCGGCGAAACAGCGACCGTTTCAGTAAAGAAGGACGCCGATTATGTGTTGACGGTGGCCGGAATTGCAGGCCACGAAGATGACCTCCCTTCCGGTCTTTCACGGATTTTTGAGGAGGTTAGTGGTACTCCTCGTTCGACCTAAAGCGCGAACAGAGAGGAGCCTCGAGGACAGCTTATGATGTTATATCAGTCAGCTTTCCGAGATTGGCACACTAAATCGAGCGTTCGTACAAAACCGGCGCGTGTGCTCGAAGGACATGCTGGAGAGCTTCTATACTTTGTTCCGGAGCTTGTTCCAGCATGTCAGCACTGGTTAGTACAGGAGGCCAACGCCTCTGAACCGCTGTTAGTTCACTTTCTTCACCATTACCTGGAATTCACTAGCCGCCTGGAACACGAGATCGTGGGGGTTGCTTTGCAATCGATCGTGAGCCGCGACTTCGAAGGGATTTTGCCGGAGCCGATGGTGGCGGATGCTTACAAATTGCTGTGTGACGAGGCGTATCACGCGCAGCAATCGAACGAGTTGTCGCGGCAGGTCATGAGGCAGACGGGCATTGATCCCGCCTACACGTGTACGCCCCGTTTCATGGCCATCTTTCAAGGCTTACAGGCTGAATTTCCAGAGGACGATGGGCGGCTGGCACGGCTGTTCATGGTGGTCGTCTCCGAAACACTGATTTCGAAAACGTTGCAGTTGATATCGCGGAGCGACCGCGTGCATAAGGCGATTACGGAGGTGGTGAAGGATCACGCTGTCGACGAAGCCTGCCACAACCGGTACTTCGCAGCCGTGCTTCAACAGGTCTGGCCCACACTTACGGCGGCAGAACAGAAGCGGGCTGGCCGGCAGTTTCCGCGGTTCATCCGCGCTTTCCTGGCGCCGGATCATGACGTGATTCTGGACTTACTCTGCGCAGCCGGTTTCGAGCGAAGCATGGCGCTGCAAATCCTCAGGGAATCGTACCGCGAAGAGGACACGCTGGCCGGGATGCGGGCAGCCGCGCATAGTACCATGTCAGCGGTGACTCGCGCCGGTGTGCTGGGCGTCCCGGAAATCGCGGCGGAGTTTCGAGCGTCGGGACTGCTCGCGGCAAATAACGGCGAACAGTTGACGATAGATCAACATCAGATGCAAGCCATCGGTATGACAGAGAGAGGAAGGTGAAATGACTGATAGGAAAGCGGCAGCACCACCAAAGAAGATCGTTTTGGCCTATTCGGGCGGCCTGGACACCTCCGTGATTTTGCCTTGGCTCAAAGAACGGTACCCGGGCGTGGAGGTGGTTGCTTTCGTTTGCGATCTGGGACAGGGCGACGATATGAAGCGCGTGTCGGAGAAAGCAAAGGCCAGCGGAGCTGATGACGTGGTAGTTACCGATGCGCGCAAGGAGTTTCTTGAGAATTATTGTTTTCCGATGCTCCGCGCCCGCGCAGTTTACGACGGCGACTATATGCTGGGGACCGCCGTCGCCCGGCCACTCATCGCGAGGGAGCAGGTGAAGGTTGCGAGGAAGGTCAAGGCAGATGCGGTAGCGCACGGGGCAACCGGCAAGGGTAACGATCAGGTACGCTTCGAGCTCAGTTACATGGCGGTGGCGCCGGACCTTAAGATCATTGCGCCGTGGAAAGACCCTCAATTTCAGTTGAACAGCCGCGAGGCGGCGATCGAATATGCCAAGGCGCACAAGGTGCCGGTCGACGCTACGGTCAAGAAAATCTACTCGCGCGATGCCAACATCTGGCATATGTCGCACGAAGGCGGCGAGATTGAGGAGCCGGAGAAGGAACCCTCCGACGATTGCCTCGTTCTCACATCCCCGGTGTCCAAGGCTCCCGACCAGGCGGAATATGTAACTGTCGAATTTGACAAAGGAACTCCGGTCGGGCTGAATGGGAAAGAGCTAGATAGTGTCGAACTAGTTTCGTGTTTGAATAAACTTGCGGGGAAACACGCTGTCGGACAAGCAGTATTGGTTGAAAATCGCGTCGTCGGCCTGAAATCGCGGGGCGTCTATGAAACACCCGCAGGAACGGTTCTCTACGAGGCTCACAAGGCTCTGGACCAGCTTTGCTGCGAGCGCGACCTGTTCCATTACAAACAGCTTGTGAGCGTGAAGCTGGCCGAAATGATCTACTACGGACAGTGGATTCACCCTCTGCGTGAAGCACTTCAGGCATTTGTCGATCACGCTAATCGCGTGCTGACTGGGAAGGTGCGTGTCAAGTTGTACAAGGGACGCGCACTGGCGGTCGGCGCCGAATCTCCGTTGTCGATGTATGATCCACAGCTAGCTAGCTTTACGATGGGTGACTATGACATTACGGCTGCTCGCGGTTTTATCGATCTGTTTGGATTACCAATGAAGCTGCGCGGTATGCGGCAGGGAGAGGCCGATAAGAACTGACCGAGCGCGGCATTCTTACGTGCCTTTGAAGTACCGCGAGTTCTTGGACCGTGAAACATTTCATTTCGATTGCAGATACATCACTGACTGAGTTGCGGCAGATATTACGCAGGGCCGTGAAACTCCGCGAGGAGAAGCAACGGGGGTTGCGTAATGATCCGGTGTTGGAAGGTAAGACGCTCGCGCTGATTTTCGAAAAACCCAGTCTTCGGACTAAGGTAAGTTTTCAGCAGGCGATCATCGAACTGGGCGGGCACTCCATCGTTCTGGGAGCGGAAGTCGGGCTGAACCAGCGCGAGACGGTGCACGATATTATTCTCGTTCTGGAAGGCATGGTGCACGGCGTAGTGGCGCGCGTGTTCGAGCACCAGAAGTTATTGGACATGGCCCGATTCGGCCACATACCCGTGATTAACGCCCTCAGCGACTTCCTCCATCCCTGCCAAGCCATGGCAGACGCTCTGACGTGGTGGGATGAATTTGGCGAGGACCTGAAAGGAAAGACGTTGGCGTATATCGGGGACGCGAATAATGTCGCTCGTAGTCTGGCTATTTTGACGGGTAAATTGGAGATGAACTATGTCATCGCATCTCCGCGAGGTTACCAAATTGAGCCGGACTTTATCAAAGATTTCCTTAGCGAGGGCCGCCGGTCAGAGTTCAGGATGGTAAGCGATCCGCGTGATGCCGTGCCGGGCGCAGATATCGTCTACACGGACATCTGGGCTTCTATGGGAATGGAACGGGAACGGGAAATACGGCGCGAAGCTTTTCGGGGTTATCAGGTGAATGACGACCTGCTTCGGCTGGCTCCGCCGCATGCGATTGTCATGCATTGCTTGCCGGCGGCTCGGAATTTGGAGATCACCGACGACGTAAAATATGGCGGACAAAGCCGGATTTTCCGACAAGCCCACAACCGGCTGCATATACAAAAGGGGTTGCTGGCGTTTCTGTTTGACAGCAATGCAGCGTAAGTGGCCGCATTTAACGCACTGATATTATCCCACTAAGAACGATACCCGATATGGCCTTCCGGCTCCTCGTTAATCCAGATATTTTAGAACGATTCCCGAATTATCGGGTTGCGATCATCTATGCCTCGGGCCTGAAGAACACTGCTAGCACGGAAGAGAGCACGGGCTGGCTGCGTGAAGCGGAGAGAGAGAGCCGGGAACGCTTCGGGCAGGATCCGCTGAAAGAGCACCCGCATATCCGGCTTTGGCAGGAAGCTTTTTCCAGTTTCGGAGCGAAACCATCGAAGTATCCATCCTCTGTTGAGGCGCTGCTAAAGCGGGTGGTTGCCGACAAGGAACTGCCTTCCATTAACGCGCTAGTAGACGCCTACAATGCCCTCAGCATCAAGCACGTAATACCGATCGGGGGTGAAGATCGCGATCGCCTTCTCAGCGACCTCGAGCTTCGCTTCATGTCGGGCACGGAAACATTTGATACGGTGAACGCCGGACAGCCGGTGGTAGAAAACGCAGCCCCGGGAGAAGTGGCGTGGGTTGATGCCGGAGGCGTGACCTGCCGCCGATGGAACTGGCGGCAGTGCCGGCGCACTGCGCTTACCACAGACACGGTCAATGCTTACTTCGTGCTCGATCACTTAGCGCCGTATCCGGAAGAAGCGCTGGAGGCGGCGGCCGCCGAACTGGAAAGTAGAATTCTGCACCTATGCCCAAATGCGGGAGTAACTCGAGAAATGCTGGGCCGATAACGAGACTAGAAGCCCGGAGTAAGAAACCGGACCACGCGAGGAGCCTGAGATGAAGGGATACCTTGAGGTACCCGATGAGCGCACATTAGCCGCTCTTGATGCAACTAACTTTTCCTCTTTCCGAAAGGCGTTTTTCGGCGCCATGATAGACGACGGCTATCTTGGCCCGAATGTGGAGGACATGTCTCTGGTGCCGCGTGTCCTTGGCGGCTCTTACGTGAAAGTAATTGAAGAAGCAGCCGAACAACTGACTCGCGCGGTCTTGACATTTGCCAATCGTGACCGCGACTTCATTCTGAAGTATCTGCGGCCGGATGACCGGTGGAAAACGCTAATCGAGGAATACGGAATTCTCGACAAGGTTCCCCAGCGCATGGTTGGGGAAATCCGCTATGACTTTGCGCTCGCCGGCCCGCTGACGGAGGACAATCCTCCACAGCTTCTGGAGATCAATGGCGCGGCACTGGGGCTTTACGCCTTCGGGAGTTTTCTTCCCAAAACAGTCCGGAATTTGGTGCCCGGCCTAGATCACCTGACTTACACGGACGTCGTAGACTCGTTCGTCAAGCTGGGCCAGCGGGTAGGGCCTGAGATCGCCACTTTTTCTCCGGGCGGCCTGTTTTGGGGAGATCATCTTCTGGCAGAAGCAACCGACAGCTTCCACTTCGTTACCCCAACGGAAGTGCCGAATCAGCATCTGTGGCCAAGGCTGAAACGAGCGGTTTGGCGCATTGATAGTGATGGTGGCTTGTCGTTGTTGATCGATGACGTTTGGCGTCGGATGAACGGCTTCCGGTGGGCCCGAGTGATTACGGGCCGAGACATTGACAGATTTGGCGAGCTTTTTCGCAGTGTACTTCATGGCCCGACGGTTTATATGTCGCACCCGCGAGTGGAGTTTGCAACCAACAAGGGTGTGCTTCCGCTGCTTTGCAACGAGAATTTCTTGCGATCGGAGCTGCAAATTGCGAATCCTTACAAGGTGATGCAGTATGTTACTCCCACCCGTAAGTTGGCCGATGTTGGCTTCCCGAAGCGAGCGGACTGGGAAGAGCTTGTCCTCAAGCAGAATTTCGGCTCTGGGGGAGAAAACGTGTTTGTTGGGGATGCTATCGAAAAAGCTGTTGGCAAGGTCCAGAATCCTGAAAGCTGGATCGTACAGGATAGGCACTATCTCAATCAGATGTATGCACGGCTCCTTTATAGCAGCGATCGCGCTCTCGGAATGGATCTAGGAGTATTCGTGAACTATGACTTTAAAGATGGAAAACTGGAATACCTGAATGTCGCAGGGATCGTCGCCCGCGGATCACACCAAAGCCTGGTTAATGTAACCCGTGGTGGCGCCGCTATTCCAGTCTTCTGGACGAGTTGACAAGCGATCCATGTCTTGACGGGCCAATGGCCGTTCACGGAAGGATTCGCGAGTAACCAGTGGCGAGGAGATGGCCGGATGAGCATTCCATGTCGAATCGAAGGCTCCGATGCATTAGAAGCAATACGCGCGCAGTGGAATAATTCCTACATCGCCGCTGGCGATGCGCTGTTCGGGGAGGGCGCCGATCCGGAGTTCTGCAAGAAACAATCCAGAGTGGTTCTGATCCTCAGCGCCTCTCGGAGCGGATCCAGTTGGCTGGCCGAAATGTGCGCCAGCAGCACGCAATTCGCTTCCCTGCCCGGCGAGATCGACCCTTTTCTCATCCTCGCACTCGGGCAGCCGGAGGTATCTAATGGCGAGTCAGACGAGTTGGGCGTTTGGCGCTTGACACCTTCGGTGGCCGAAGCGATGTCACTGCACTTATCACTTTTCGTGGGCAACGGCGCGCCGGAGGAAGAAGAGCGGCTAACGCCGAAACGATTGTTCCAAACCCAAATGAGAATCCTCTTGCAGTGGCCGGAACTGCATGAGCATATGGACGAGGTTCGTTGGGTCATTCGAAAGGCGTTTCAGGAGACGAGAGATCTGCCCTGGGAGATACGAATGATCCACTATCTGAAGTATCTGAAGAAGATACTTCCCGATCTTAATCCCTATTACTATGACCTGGACCCGGACCTTGTGCGCGCTTCGTTTCCCGCAGAACAAGTTCCGGCAGGACCTCCAAATCCAATCGCCGTGATTGAGGAACCGCCTTTTATTTGCGAATCGCCATGGACCACCGCGCGAGGACGTGAGACAACGCAACTTCCGTTGATTATTAAGTCACCAAGTAATGCATATCGCTTAGACTTCTTGCGCTCACTGTTTTGCAATGCCGAGATTACTGTTATCCATGTGATGCGGGAGCCGGCCGCCTGCGTGACCGGATTGATGTGCGGATGGCTTCATCACGGATTCTTTAAGCACCGCATTTATCCGCGTACGCTCGAAATTGAAGGCTACACTCGTTCCGATCAGCCATGGACTTCAGAGTGGTGGAAATTTGATCTGCCCCCGGGCTGGACGGAATATACTCACCGGCGATTGGAAGAAGCGTGCCGATTCCAATGGATAAGCGCGAACGAACATATTTTACGTTGGGTACAACGAAACAGAAATGATATCGAGTATGTTCAGACCACCGAGCGAATGCTCACTTACGACACGAGGCGAGAGATGGCTCGACTATTTGAAAGCTTACGATTGCAAGCCGATGAAGATTCAATCGACGCTCTAAAATGCGATAGGCGAACTATGGTTTCTTACGGCGTATGTGACGAAAGAAGAGCGGAGCTCAGGCGTATTGCGACGGGAATTACAGATTGCATGCGGGTCAGATATATAATGGATGCCTACCAAGATGCAGGTTCGTCGCCCTCTCGCAAAAGAGTATTTATCCGGCCTCGAATCCGGACGCATGGTCTTCGCTCAATAGCGTGATCTTACGCTGCTTAGCTTTCGGCTCGCCTGCGCACATAAACTCCCCAAGAGACGGGGGACGGCGTGTGGAGGGCGCAAGTCTAGGCGTGGCCAGATATCGTTTGATACCGGAGTAAGTGATGTTACGATTTGAGTCCGATTCAGCGAGCGCTTTGCTGAGTCTCTCCCATGAGTTAGCGGACTCGGTCGCGCAAGCCGGGCAGTCCGTTGTTGGCGTGCGCGCCCGCCCGCGCCTGGGTTCGAGCGGGATTCATTGGTTCCGGGGTGTGGTGGTTACTGCCGGACATACCATTGAGCGCGACGACGAAATCACGCTGGAGCTGCCAGACGGCCGGACTGTCTCAGCGGAGCTAGCTGGATACGATCCGAGGAGTGGCTTGGCGATGCTGACAGCACGCGGTGAGTTCCCTGTCGCCGTGAAGGGTGATGCCGCGTCGTTGAGGGTGGGGCATATGGTTTTGGCGGTCGCACGACCGAGCGAGCGGGGCCTGTGCGCGAGTTGGGGCATAATAAGCGCGCTCGGCGGCAAGCGCGGCGGCTATATCCACCTGGATCTGACAATGTATCCGGGTTTTTCGGGCGGGCCGTTGGTGGACGCTCACGGGCGCGTTGTGGGACTCAACACTTTGAGCCCGAAAGGAGCAGCATTGACGATTCCAAAGGCGACGGTCGACCGCGTGGTTGGCCGGTTCATCAGGAATGGAGATGCGGCGCTCGATTAGGCGTTAGGCCTAATTCCACCCACGGCTGCGCCAATTCGAGGTTGTCATTTATGGCAAGAGACATGGTGACTCGATCAGCTCCACTTACTCGGGAGGTGGAAGCTCTGGCGAAGATTTTGCGTTTATCGACCGTAAGAGTGCAACAGCGGGAGTCCGGTGGGGGATCTGGCGTCATCTGGCGTGCGAGCGGCTTGATTATCACGAACTCACATGTGGTCCGGAGTTCGACTACCACTGTGAAGCTGTCGGATGGGCGAATTTTCGCAGCAACGGTCATATCTCGAGACCCGGAGCATGACTTAGCCGCTCTTCACGTGGAAGCCACCGATTTACCGTTTTTATCCGCAAGGGATTCTAGTAACTTACAGGTTGGCGAGTTAGTCTTCGCAGTGGGTAATCCCAGAGGCGTGACCGGAGCGCTCACAATCGGAATTGTGCATGCGCTTGGTCAGCGAAAAGGAGCTCGACTGTCCAAGTGGATTCAGGCCGATCTAGAGCTTCCTCGAGGGTATTCGGGCGGTCCCCTTGCGGACGCGCGAGGACGGATTGTCGGGATTAACAGTATGGTCTACGGGGGATTGGCGTTGGCTGTACCGAGCAACACGGTGGCGTCCTTTTTAGCTGACCGTGGCCGGCGATTCGCGGTTCAAGAGTAAGGCTCTAGCGGCCTAGGAGTGGTTGCTCAGTTTCTCAATCTGAATGGCAGCGATTTGGGCGATATCGAGGAGCTTGGGCGCGTTTTCGGCGGTGGCGAGTGCGTCGCGGAACATGCTGTTGCAAAACGGGCAAGCGGTGCCGATGGCGCCGGCTCCGGTGGCGACGAGTTCTTTAGCGCGCGTGTCATTGACGCGCTGACCGGTCTCTTCGCCGAGGAAGACCAGTCCGCCGCCCGCTCCGCAGCAGAATGATCGCTCGCGGGAACGAGGCGGATCGATTACCTGGGCGGAACGCGCGATGACTTGGCGGGGCTCGTCGTAGACGCCGCGATAACGGCCGAGATAGCAGGGATCGTGAAAGACGATGCGGTCTTCAGAAGGAGCGGCGGGGAGTTGCGCAGCGTGCCGAGCTAGAAATTCGCTGTGATGCTCGATTTGAAGTTGGCCGCCGAACTCGCGCCCGGCGAATTCCAACCAATCTTGAGCCATGGTGCGGACACAATGCGGGCAAATGGAGACAACCTTCTTCACCTCGGCTTGTTTGAGCGCAGACAAATTGGTCTCGGCGAGCTGGCCGAAGACGAGATCGTTTCCGAGACGGCGGGCCGGGTCGCCCGTGCAGCGCTCTTTTTTAAGGACGCCGAAAGAGGTGCCGAGATGGCGCATCACATCGGCAAAGGAGCTGATGATCTCGCGGCCACGTGGGTCATAGGCGCCCATACAACCGAGCCAGAGACAATATTCCTGAGTTCCGTCAAAAATTGGGAACTCTTGCTTGGCGATGAATTTGTCGCGCTCTGCTTGAGAGAAACCTAGAGCATTGCCGTTGCGCTCGAGATTCAGGAAGAGTTTGGTGCCGTACTCGTCTTCCCACATGCCGGTGTTGACGGCCCCACGACGCAGGCCGATGATCATGGGAAGGTGCTGAATGCCGACCGGACACTGATATTCGCAGGCTCCGCAGGTGGTGCATTGAAAGACTGCTTTCTGCGAGACGGTGGCCTGCAAGATGGGCGTTTCGTTGTGGTTGCCGTATTCATTCAGATACGCACGCAGGTTGAGCGCGATCAGCTTGGGGTTGAGTTCCTTGCCGGTGTTGTTGGCGGGACAATGCTCGGTACAGCGGCCGCACTCGACACAGGAATAAACCTGTAATGCAGTAATGCGCGTGATGTCTTTGCCCGCGAGGAGACCAAAATCCTCATCGTCCTTTAGCGGAGGGATGTGACTGAAGCCGTTGCGCTGAAGAAAAATGGTTAGGGGGCTTAAAACAAGATGCAGGTGTTTTGTGTGGGGGATGAGCGGAAGAAAGACGAGCAGCGTGAGAGTGTGAACCCACCAGAGCGATTGGCCGGCGGCGGAATGCTCGGGCACCCACCAGGTGGGCATGTAAGTGACCATGAGGACGAAGATGAGAAGCGCGATGAGGCCGGATTCGTAAGACAGGGGTCCGAGCCACTTTGGGCGGATCACAAATCTGCGGAAAGCGAGGCCGGCGATAGAGACGGCGCAGAGCAGCGCAAACAGGAACGCAAACCAAAAATAAAACGCGCCGAAAAAGGATTCGCGGCGCAGCAGCGGGAAGCCGAGGCCGGTCGCGATGTGGTTGACAGTCACGAGGGCGAAGGCGCAAAAGCCCCAGAACACGAAGGCGTGAGCAAGCCCAGGCAGCGGGCGCTCGCGAATTACCTTGGCCTGGCACAGTACGTCCCAAAAGAAATCCCAGACGCGGCGGGCGATGGGGTGCAACTTGAAATCGGGATCGGGGCGCGCGTGACGAATACGGTCGACGACCTTGCGAAATCTCAGCCAAAACAGAGAAAGCGAAATGAGGATGAGCGCGAGAAGTACCAGACGTACCGCTAGAAGATGATTTTGCATGCTAGGGGGCGAGTGGACAGGGGCAATCTTCTAGTAGCATGAAAGAGAGTGCGATATGTCATCTCCGGAGCCGCTGGCTTCATTGGATCACACCTGTGTGACCGCCTAATCGAACAAAATCATGAAGTATTGGCGCTGGACAGTTTGATCACGGGCAGCCGCAAGAACATTGAACATCTCTTAGATCAGCCGCGGTTCGAGTTTGTGGAGCATGACGTTTGCACTCCGCTGAATGTGGCCGGGGATGTAGATAGAGTGTTTCATCTGGCCTCACTGGCAAGTCCGGTTTTCTATTTGAAATATCCGATCAAGACGCTGGAATCCGGGTCGACCGGAACGCGCAATATGCTTGAGCTGGCGCTGCGGCATAATGCGCGATTCCTGCTGACTTCGACGTCAGAGGCATATGGCGATCCGTTGGTGCATCCTCAACCTGAGACGTACTGGGGCAATGTGAATCCAGTGGGACTGCGCTCCTGTTATGACGAAAGCAAGCGCTACGCCGAAGCGTTGACCATGGCTTACAGCCGGGTGCACGCGGTGCGCACGAATATCGCGCGGATATTCAACACCTACGGGCCGCGAATGGCGCTGAACGATGGGCGCGTGGTGCCGGCGTTCATCGACCAGGCGCTGCGAGGCGCGAAGCTGACGGTGTTCGGAGATGGGTCGCAGACGCGCAGTTTCTGCTATGTGTCGGACCTGGTGGAAGGACTTCTGCGGTTAAGCGAATCCGACGAGCGGGATCCGGTGAATCTCGGCAATCCGGCGGAGATGACGATTCTGGAGTTCGCGAATCGCATTCGCGAGCAGTTCGGCCATGGTCCAGAAATTGAGTTTCGAGCGCTGCCGCAAGACGATCCCAAAGTGCGGCAGCCGGACATCCGGAAAGCGAAGCGGATTCTGGGCTGGGAACCGACGCTTTCGCTCTCAGAAGGACTCGCGAAGACGATCGATTATTTCAAAGAAAGAGTTAGCGCCGAGCTCGAGGCTGTCTAGAGGCGGCCATAAAACTCTCCAGGTCGCGCTCGTTCACGGTTGGCTCACCGGGAGCGACGTTGTTGAGCTTGCCGTCCTTCATCCAGCGCTCGAGCTGATGCACCGAGTCGTAGAGATGATCGAACGAATTGGCGACAAACAGCAGCGGCTGATAGTGATCAATCTCGAAGCCTTGATTGACGATCCACTCGAGCTGTAACGGATAGCGCTGAACGTCGGGCGATTCGATTGAATGCTGAATCTCGCCGAAGCTGCTGAGCAGCCCACTGCCGTAGACGCGAAGCCCTTGAGGCGACTGCATGAGACCGAATTCAATGGTGAACCAAAAGAAGCGCGCCATGGCGCGGATGATGCTGGTCATGGCGGCGGTGCGCCGGGCGTGGTCGCGCATAGAATCGACCAGATCTGCAGCGGTGTGAGCACATTCGCCAAACCTCACCAGCGTTTCGGCAAAAGCGGGATCCGTGTGCATGGGAACGTGCCCCGCGATGTCATGGAAAATGTCGGGTTCGGGGAGATAGTCGAGGCTGGCTGAATCGCGAATGGTGATGGTGGTGGGGAATTCGCGGTTACGAAGGCAATCGAAGAAGAGGAACGCAGGGACGTAGCCGCTGACGGGTTTGGCTTGGAAGCGGGTGAGCGGATACAGGAAGCGGTTGACGTCTTCGAGGCGCGGGATTTGATTGGGGTTTAAGCACAGCGACTCGATGCCCTTTTGAAACGCAGGATTGGCATAACGCTCCCAGCGCGGCAGCATGCGTGAGTAGAGCTTGCGCCAAGCTTCGTGATTGCGCTCGGAGTATTGTTCGTAAGGTTGATGGATGAACAGGCGGCCGTCGTGTTGAGCTTGCTCGATGAACGGCGCCTGGGTGGTGGTGAGGTCGAAGAGAGCGACGGTGGACATGCGCGAAGCCTCCGCACTTCTATGCTAGCGCAAATAGCACCACGCGTGGGTGGGTGTATACGGAGGTTCATTTACCCCCAATAGCATCAACGGTTATTCGTCGCGCAACGCGATCAGCGGATCAATTTTCATAGCTCGTCTGGCCGGAACGTAACAAGCGATCATGGCAATAAAGCAAAGTGCTAAAACGACAAAGAAAAACGTGACCACGTCAGTGGGTTTCACGCCGAAGAGCATGCTGGACATCAGTTGAGTCAAGCCAAGAGCCGCACCAATGCCAATAGCGACGCCGATGAGCGTCATCCACGCTCCGTCGGTCAGGATCATGCGCAATACATCTCGCCGTTCCGCACCCAACGCTATACGAATTCCAATGTCGCGTGTACGCTGTCCCACGAGATACGACAGAACGCCGTAGATCCCGATGCTTGCTAATAGCAATGCAAGGCCGGCAAAGGCAGCCAACAGCTTCATGGTAAAGCGCTGGCTTGCGATTGAGTCCAGCACTACCCGTTCCATCGGTTGGCTGCCATAAGCTACTAGCTCGTGGTTCAGGTATCGGAGGCGCTGTCGCAGGGTCTCGAAGTCCGGCATATTTGAGCTGTCCCCGCGCACGAATGCCTCCAGCCCTTGTGCCATGCTCCTGATGTCTTTATCCGGCATTTGATCGAGCGGAAGATAGATCTGCGCATGCAACGGTCGTGCCGTATCATCCAGTCCCCACTGATTGACGTGGCCTACAATGCCAACGATTCGCGCTACAGGGCGTCTGCTCGGTTGCGCGGGATCATTATTCAAATCGAGATATTGGCCGATCGGATTTTGGCCCGGAAAGTATCGCTGGGCCAAACTTTGATCAATCACCGCAACTGGCGACGACTGTTCATTGTCGTTGTTGGTAAAAAAGCGGCCTCGCTTGAGGGAGATCTGAAGAGTCTTCAGGTAGTCCGGCTCGACGACATAAACAAGCGACATCGGCAGTTCGCCTGGATGAGCTGGTTTGGGGCGGCCGGCAAACCAAATGTGCCAATCGTAGTCGTCCTCCATCGGACTGGAGGCTGAACTCAGCGACAGCGCTTTGACACCCGGACTAGAAGCGAGTTCATCATGCACCTGGCGTAAGAATGCGCGAATGGACGCCGGACTCTCATCCAGCAAAGACGGTTGGGGAGCAATCGAGAAGGTAATCACACCGCGCGAATTGAAACCCGGGTCAAGCCGCCACAACGCGAAAAGCGTGCGGACCATCAGTCCGGCGCCAACCAATAGAACAAGCGCCAGGGCCACTTCGGCGATGACGAAGACCCGTTGCGTGCGGTTGCGGGAACTGGCAATCGATCTCCCAGTCTCTTTCAGCGCGCCCGCGAGATTGGCATTCCGCAATTTCAGGGCTGGGGCCAGACCGAACATAGCGCCAGCCAGAACGGAGGCGACGGTTGTAAAGAGCAGCACCCGAAGATCGAGTCCAATCTCTTCGGCGCGCGGTACTGTGTGTGGCACAGCGGCGAGAGCGGCGGCCGTTCCAAACTGAGCGAGCAGCAGTCCTATGCCCCCGCCAACGACTGCCAGCAGAATGCTCTCGGTTAATAGTTGGCGAGTGATCCGCCACCGCCCGCCACCCACTGCTACGCGGATTGCAAACTCGCGCTCCCTGGATGTGGATCGCGCCAGCAGCAGATTCGAAACATTGACACACGAGATGAGCAGCACGAAAAAGACGGCTCCCAGAAGAATCAGCAATGGCCCGCGCATATCACCCACCATCGCTTCTTTCAATGGAACAAGGTTAGCTTTTTCATTACTATCGAAGTCGGGGTAGTCGGCAGTCAGTTCCCGCGAAACGCGGTCCATATCCTCGCGAGCTACTTCAAGCGTCACTCCGGGCTTCAACCGCCCAATGGCCTTCATACCCCAGCCAGCGCCTCGATCCGCATAGAAGCCGGGGTCGTTGTATTCGCCGATGGGTGTGTAGACATCGTTGACCGTCGGACCATCTTGAAAGTTCTCGACCCGGAGACGAAAACTAGATGGGACGATGCCAATCACCGTCCGGCCTATTCCATCCAAGACCAGACGCTGGCCGATGATATTTTCTGCTGCGCCGAAATCGCGCCTCCAAAGCCCTTCCGAAATCATGACAGCCGGCGCTGCGCCCCGGCGGTCGTCCTGGCTATTGAAGGTTCGCCCGATCACTGGATGGACCCCGAGAATTTCAAAGAATCCTGCCGAGATCATTTCCCCATGAAGATGTTCCGGGTTATCCTTGCCCAAAAGGTTGTAGCCCGTAGGACGATAGGCCGCCAATGCAGAAAAACTCTCGTTCATCCGTTGCCAGTCGAGAAAATTGGGATAGGAAATAGATCCGTCCCTGAAGTTGGGAAGATCTTCGTACAAGACCACAATGCGATTGGCATTCGGATAGGGTAACGGATTGAGCAGAACGCCATTTACAACGGAGAAAATTGCGGTGTTTGCTCCAATCCCCAGAGCGATCGTGAGGATCGCGACAAGCGTGAACGTGGGCGACTTGACAAGCTGGCGGACTGCATATTGGAGATCATTCCACATAGGCTTTAAACTTCTTCTTAGGCTAAGTGCACTTCCGCTGCCAACCCTTAAGTCGTTGAAAATCGGCCTATTCCAGGACGTTGCAACGACGTTCTCTTCGGATATGGACGCCCACTGTCCGATATCGGATACCCGTGCTTGGGACTAAGGCGATAGTGCCTTTACGCCGCTTTGTCATTATTGAGCCGCGCACAACCGCACCAATGCGCCTATGCGCTTCGGACTCGCCACGAGCGGCTAAATGTGGCAGTGCTTTACGCCGCGCTTGGAGAGATATTGCTGATGGTATTCTTCGGCGCGATGGAAGTCGGGCGCGGGTTCGATTTGGGTCGCGACGGGGCGGCGAAAGCGTCCGGACGCTTCGAGTTTGGCTTTGGATGCGCGCGCGGCTTGTTCCTGTTCGGGCGTGTGGAAGAAGATGACGGTGCGATATTGCGTGCCGACGTCAGGGCCTTGCCGGTTTACCTGGGTAGGATCATGGGCATTCCAAAACACGTCGAGTAATTGATCGTAGCTGACTTTGGCAGGATCGTACTCGACCTGCACCACTTCGGCGTGGCCGGTGCGGTCCGTGCACACGTCTTTGTAGGTGGGATTGGCGGTGTGACCGCCGGCATAGCCGACCGCCGCATCTACGACGCCATCGATCTCGCGAAATGTGGACTCGACGCCCCAGAAGCATCCAGCGCCAAAAGTAGCTTTTTCGATCATATGTTTATTGTCTCGCGGCGGCGGAATGCGCGCCCTTTTGTGCTATTGAGCCGTGGCGGCCTTCAGCACTCCTTGCAGACGGTCGGCGAAGTTTTCTCCCGATTCGGTTTCGAGCCTTCGCCGAGCGACAGGCAGCACAGACTCGACCTCATGCACGAGCCGGAGCAGGCTCTTGATATTCGATTCGATGAAGGTTGCGCTGCCGGGCAGGTCGGGAGCCGGCAGGAAATTGCTGTCGACGCCGAAATCGATTCGTAAATCTTCCTGGCCGGAGGCGGCGCCGGCGTCAAACTCAGGACCGAAGCAGGAGAGCGCAACGCGCGTGGGCGCGAGCCTCCACTCCCGGCCATCGAACTGCCAGAGATCCCACCAGCTCTCGACTCGATAGGCCACGTCGTCGCCTTCGTAGTCGCGCAGAGTTTGCATGATTTCAGCGGGATCGAGCGGGCCGTTCACGGCTTGTTCGAGGAGTAGAGGCTGGGTGGAATCGACTGCGTGAATGGAGACGGTAGATTGAGGCTGGTCCCGCTGAGAGAAGGGGAAGAGGCGCAGCAGTTGCTCAAAGTACTTGGCTCGGTTTCCGCGGCTGTGCCGATGAAGCCACAGCGACAGGAACAATTGGTCGGTCACGCTTACATTATGAAGCGGCGCTCGAGCGGGTACGGTTACTTACCCGCTGCCCAAGCGAGACCATCCGTACCGGCACCGGCGTCGATCAGTTTGTCGACTTTCCAATCGGCGATGTTGATGGCCGCGACCTGATGACTTGAATCGCAAGAGACGTACGCCATCTGGCCATCGGGCCGCACCAGGACTTCCTGCGGCGATTTCGGCACGTCGATGGTCTGCGCAACTTTCATTGAGCGCAGATCCACGACGGCTACCTGGTCCTTGCCGGGAACGCAGACGAGCAGCCAATGCCCATCGGGAGTCGACGCGGTGCCATAGCCGGTGCCTGGGAGCGGCACCCAGGTCTTTATCTTGTTGGTTGCGGTATCGATGACCGCAAGCTGCGGTTTGGTTTGATCGGAGGTGAAGACCAGACGATCGTCGGGCGAGACGGAAATGCGCTGCGTCTCGCGCGAAATGTGGATTACGGTGATGGTCTTCTTAGCGTCCAGATCCAGCACGGAAACGGTCCCGGGGCCGACGTTTGCGGTGTAGCCGCGGCGCCCATCGCTGGTGATCGCGAGCATATGCGACTCGGGTTGATCAGTGGGCACAGTGCCGACAATTTTCAAGGTGCTTGGATCGATGATGGAAATGGTTTTGTCCAGTTCGGTGGTGACGTAAAGGAGTCCGTTCTTTGGACCGAAGACGGCACAGTGCGGGCGCACACCGTGGCCGAAATCGACATTGCCGGTCACTTTGCGCGTAGCGATATCGACGACAACCATATTCTTGCCATCGGTACCTGGCTTGCCAACACCAGAGTTGCCATAGATGGGAACGTAAGCCGTGCGCCCGTCGGGAGACGCAGCGACTTCATGTCCGGTGATGCCGTCTTCGGGGACGGTTGCGAGCTGCCGGCCGGCGGAAGGATCGATGATGCCGAGAGTGTGATCGCCTTTGTTGGCGACCAGCAAAAAGGCATCGCTATTTGAGGAACGAGCAGCAGATTGAACCATAGCGAATCCAAGGACTGCGATCAGCGACAAGGTGACATGAAAACGGGACATCGGGACCTCTCGGCGATCACAGTATCACAAGCGTCCACAAGAGCGAGCCCAAGGCGCAAAGCGCCGCGGCCACTAGGAAGGATGCGGTCCAGCCCCAGTGAGCTGCGATCGCCGGCGTCAGCGATGCCGTGAGCGCGCCTCCGAACTGACCGCCCATGTTCATGAAGCCGGAGACGGAGCCCGCGGATTTGCCGCCGATGTCAGCCGAAACCGACCAGAACGAGCTTTGCGACAGGTAGAGCGCACCCGCCCCAGCAGCGAGCACGAGCGTGGCAATCCGCGCGCTGTCAACCTGTGTGCCGAGCGCGATGAAAAGAGCAGAAAGACCGATACCTACGGCAGCGACGCCGCAACGGCCCACGCGTTTCCCTTGGCTCTTGGTTAAGAGATCGCTGATCCACCCGCCGAGGGGAGAACCAATGGCCATTGCAGCGAACGGGAGCATCGTATAGTATGAGCTTTCCCGTAAATTCAAGCCGCGAACCGAACTCAAGTAGATAAAGAACCAACTAAAGAATATGTAAGCGGCATAGCCATAACAGAAGTAACTTGCAGTTACCAGCCAGATATTGAAGTTACTCAGGATGGAACTCCAGGGCAATCGTTCGGCGCGGTGGTGGGGCGGCAAACCGGATTGGATGTGTGCCAGCTCGGAGTTTGAGATCCACGGGTGGTCCGCCGGCTTGTCACGAGCGATCAGGAACCAGATGACTCCCGCCGCCAGACCAAGGGCCGCACTCGCCCAGAACGACGATCGCCAGCCATGGCGGATCAGGAGATAGGTGATCAGCGGCGGCGTCAATGCGGCGCCGCAGCCGACGCCAGAGAATATGACGCCATTGGCAATTCCCCGCTCCGCTGAAGGAATCCAAGCTGCGACTACGCAATTGGATGAAGGATAAATGACCGCCTCACCCATGCCCAGCAGGAAACGCGTTGCAATTAGCAGAAGGATCAGCCGGGGTGCGCCGGAGGAAAACACCGTGATCAAGGATGTAAAGATTCCCCACCAGATGACGCCTAGCATGAGGACCAGGCGAGGCCCGAGGCGGTCAGCGATCGAGCCACCTGGCGCTTGGAACAGCGCATAACCGAGCACGAAGGCGCTGAAAATCCAACCGAGCTCGACGTTGGTTAGGTGAAACTCTTTTTCGATGGATTGCCCGGCGATGGAAATATTGACTCGGTCCAAATAGCCGATAGCGCTGACGACGAACAGCCACGCAACAAGCATCCACCTGACTGGCAAGAGAGTTTTCACTTACCAGTTGGTTATAGAGCCGTCGGGCCGGAAATAAGTCTGGGCACGATTGGTTACCGGCGTGATGATTTCCGCCACGAGCGTAAGCGGTTTGGTATCGAGCTCCACACCGAGACCGGGGCGATTATTCGGGTAGAGCTTGCCATTCTTGAAATCGAGACAGAGAGGCAGATACGGGAAGGTGCGACCTTCGAAATTGTATTCCATGAGCACGGGGCCAGAGAACGTGCTGAGGCAATTGACTAACGCAGCGGTCGCGACTGGACCGGTGAAGTGAGGAACTATGCCAACGAAGTGGGTTTCACAGATGGCGGCGATCTTCATCATCTCGGTGATACCACCGACGTTGGGTAGCGTAGCGCGGACATAATCGATATCGTGATTTTCTACGAGCTTGTTGAAGTCCCAGCGGTTGCCCCACTCTTCGCCGGCAGCAAGCGGGACATCGACCTTTCTGCGCAGGATCGGAAGATCTTCGGCAAATGCCTCCACCCGCACCGGATCTTCGACAAAGTAGGGTGCGAGATCCGTGATTAGAACACAGCCGCGAATTGCGTCCGACAGATCGAAGCGCTGGTGAAAATCGACGATCCAATCCCCGTTTTTCCCAACGCCTTCGCGCGCCTGGATGCAATCGGCATGAAGCTGATTAAGCCGCTCGTGAGTATTGTAAGTCGTGTTGGCGGGTTGGCCGGCGGCGTCCATGCGGAAGGCGCGATAACCGGCTTCGATGGTCGCCTGCGCCCGCTCCGCGATGCTCATGCCCGGGTGAATGCCGGGGATGATTCCAGCGGTGTTGTAGCACTCGCAGTAATTGCGCGCCGTGCCGCCCAGCAGCGTGTGCACGGGCACGCCCAGCACTTTACCCTTGATATCCCACAAGGCGAGGTCGAGCGCGCCGATGGCGTCTTCTTTCTCGCGGCCCGCCGGGTAAAAGAAGGCGCGGTTCATGTCTTGCCAGAGTTGCTCAATGTGTTGCGGGTCGCGGCCGATCAACCTTCCCGCGCTCTGCTCGAGCATGTCCTTGGATCCGCCTTCGCCAATACCAGTGACTCCGGCGTCGGTTTCCACGGTCACGATCATGTCGCTCTGATTGAACAACGGATTGGGGTGCGGCGGCGCATAGGCGCGAACGCGAGTGATCTTCATCTTCGGGACGGCGGCCCGGGACAGCTGCCCATTAGGTCCGAGCGTTGCCGATGCCGCAGCGAACGCCCTCAGGAAAAGTCGGCGGTTCATGGCGCTGTTCTACTTTAGCCGAAACCTGATGCAGCTCCATAGGAACATGGAAGGAATGGGGTTGTTGGTAAACACACAAAGGCTCAGTGAAAAAGAGACTGGCGCACGAGTTGCTTTCGGCATCCTGGCGGCCATCAGCTTTTGCCATCTGCTGAACGATATGGTGCAGTCGCTGATTCCGGCGATCTATCCGATTTTGAAAAGCTCGTTCCATTTGGATTTTTCGCAGCTCGGGCTTATTACGTTCACGTTTCAGGTGACCGCGTCGCTACTGCAGCCGTTTGTCGGATTATGGGCGGACCGGCGGCCGAAACCGTATTCTTTGGCGGTAGGCATGGGAAGCACGCTGGTGGGGCTGTTGCTGCTGTCGAGGGCCTGGAATTTCCACATGATCCTTATTTCGAGTGCGCTGGTGGGCGTTGGATCGTCTGTATTCCATCCAGAGTCGTCGCGGGTGGCGCGGATGGCGTCCGGCGGACAGCATGGGCTGGCCCAATCACTGTTTCAAGTGGGCGGGAATACGGGCTCGGCGCTAGGGCCGTTGCTGGCGGCGTTCATCGTAGTGCCGCACGGCCAACACAGCATATCGGTGTTTTCAGTCGCGGCGCTGGCGGCGATCGTTCTATTGATCAACGTCGGCCACTGGTACAAGCAACGGGCGGCAGTCAAGCCAACAGCCGGAGTAACTCAGGCGGCGCACGATGTTGCGTTGTCTTCTAAAAAGATCGCGACGTCGATTGGGATTCTGGCTGCACTGGTCTTTTCTAAGTATATTTACTTAGTTAGTCTTTCCAGTTACTACACGTTCTATCTGATGAGTAAGTTTCATGTATCGGTACGGGCGTCGCAGCTCTACCTTTTCATTTTTCTTGGCGCGGTGGCGGCCGGGACAATTATCGGCGGACCGGTGGGCGATCGAATCGGGCGCAAGCATGTGATCTGGTGGTCTATCCTGGGCGCGCTGCCGTTCACGTTAATGCTGCCGTATGCAAATCTGTTTTGGACCTCTATTCTTACCGTCGTGATTGGATTGGTGCTGGCGTCCGCGTTTTCGGCGATTCTGGTTTATGCACAAGAGCTGGTACCGGGCAGAGTGGGAATGATCTCGGGCCTATTCTTCGGGTTTGCATTTGGGATTGCGGGCGTGGGCGCGGCGCTGCTGGGGACGCTGGCGGATCACACGAGCATTTACTTCGTGTATCGGATCTGTTCGTTCCTGCCGGCGATTGGGCTGCTGACGGCGTTGCTGCCGAATGTGGAGCCGGGCAGAGGGCGCAGGGTGGGTTAATTTTGAAGTTCGCCGGGCGAGCAGTGCGCGGTTCTATACTGATATTTGCCTGCGCGATCGGGCAACCGCCGGGTGCGCTGTCGTTTCTTACGATAGGGCGCCGGGAGGAAAGTCCGGTCTTCTCAGGGCAGCATGCCGGCTAACGGCCGGGGGTCTGAGCATCAAAACTCAAACTACGGAAAGTGCCACAGAAAATATACCGCCCGCCGCGTGGTTAGCGCCCGCGATGGGTAAGGGTGAAATGGTGCGGTAAGAGCGCACCGCGGCTTGAGCAATCAGGCTGGCAGGGAAAACCCCATGCGAAGCAAGACCAAATAGGGGAGGAGGAGTGGCCCGCTCCGTTACCACTTCCGGGTAGGTCGCTGGAGCCCTTCAGCAATGGAGGGCCTAGACGAATGGTTGCCGCCGCGCATTGAGGCGACTCGACGCGCGGGCACAGAAACCGGCTTATAGATCGCGCAGGTTCTATAGCCGAAACTCGCTCATGCCACTGTTGCGCTTCATTTACAGACGCAGTAACCGTTCCCCGGTCGGAGGTTCTAATGGGAGGATGCGACGGTTCCGGGCAGGCAGACAGCTTGCGATCCTAGTTTGTCTCGCCGCGCTTTTTTCGAGCGCCTGCCTGGTGCGCAGACGCGTCGTTGCCCCGCCTGGAAAATCGAAAGAAAATCGGCCGCTGCGCATCGCCACCAAGCACGATCTCATTCAGCTCATCCATAACGCATGGGATCCCATTCAATCGTTCACGATGAAGGCCGACATGTCGCCCTCGGTCGGACAACTCTATGGCGGCCAGGTGACCGATTATGCCACCATCACGGGTTTCGTGATTTTCCGCCGGCCCGATGATATACGGATCATCGGCCAGGATCCCGTGATCCATAGCACCCTGTTCGACATGGTCTCGACAGGAAACACCTTCCGCGTTTCGCTGCCTACTAAGAATCAGTTCGTCATCGGGGCAAACGACGCTCCCGCGACGTCGAAAAACAAACTGGAGAATCTGCGGCCGGCCGCTTTCCTGACGTCTCTGATGATCATGCCGCCCGGCGAAGACGATCTTACGTTGATGGAAGACGACACGAACGAGACCAAGGCCGTCTACATCATCCAGGTAATCCACCGCGACGGCGACCAGTTGCAGCTCATGCGCAACATCTACTTCGACCGGTACACGCTCGCGATCAACCGCCAAAAGACATTCGACGCCAACGGCTACATCAAAAGCGACACCAAGTACGCCGAGTGGCGGGCCTTCAACGGCACACTCTTCCCCACTATGATCGATATTCAGCGTCCGCAGGACGGCTATGAGTTGATCCTGACGGTGCTCGATATGAAGATCAACACGCCCGAGGTGACGCCTGAGAAATTTGTGCTCAACCAGCCGCCCGGCGCGACGGTGAAAATGCTGGGCGCGTGCTGCGCTGGCTGCCCGTGCACGCAGTAAGCCGATGCCCAGGGAAGTATCCGCTTACCAAGTCTTTATCGCATCGCCTGGCGGTCTTGACGAGGAGCGGAAGCGCTTCAGGGAGATTGTGAACGAGCACAACGAGAATCACGCGCTGGAGAACGGAGTCTTGTTTATCCCCGTAGGCTACGAGCAAACGCCTCGCGGGATGGGACGGCCGCAGCAACTTATAAACGACGATTTAAAACGCTCTGATTACTGCATCTTCCTTCTGCACGATCGATGGGGTAGCCCAACTTCCAAGCCGGCGCTCTATTCGTCAGGGACTGAGGAGGAGTTCTCTCTCGCGATGGAACTCTTTCGAGCAGGCACGATGCTGGACCTGCTGGTTTTCTTCAAGGCTGTCGATCCGAGCCGTTTGAGCGATCCCGGACCGCAGCTTCAAAAAGTGCTGGATTTTCGACGGGAATTGGAGGATGGTAAAGAGCTATTTCCCTACCCTTACAGCGGACTCGAGCTGTTCGAAAAAGCGGTTCGTAAACATCTCTCGACATGGATGTATGCTCATTTGAAACGCCAAGTGTCGGGTCGCTTGAAGTGAGACAATCGAAGATGGAAATGGCCACTCCCGAACTTGCTCAAGCAGAGCAATTTGCTCGTTCGGGGAAATTGGTCGACGCGGAAATCGCATACGCTCGTGCAATCCAAACATCGCGAGATCCTGTCGCCTTCAATAAATTCGGCGATTTTCTAAAGAGGGAGGGCCGGCTTTCAGAAGCGCAGTCGATGTATGAGAGCGCTTTGAATAGCAGCCCCACAGAAAAACAGGCTCAGGCCGATGCTCATAGGAAGTTGGGTGAATTATTCCTCATCGGTCGCGATCTAACGCGGTCCGAACAAGAGTTCCAGCAAGCCTTATCGATAGATCAGTCATTGAACAACCAACAGGCCCTTGCCGACGATTACCGCGGGCTCGGAAATGTAGCGAGAGCACGCCGGGATTTCGAATCGGCCGAGGCTTATTTCAGCCGCGCGCTCGAACTCGATGTCGCCCGCAATGCACTTCGAAGTATCGCCAAGGATAAGGGCAGCTTGGGCCTGGTTGCGCTTCACCGGCGAGACCTGAATCGTGCCGAAGAGATGTTCAGGGCAACCCTGCAAATAAATGAAGAACACCAGTGGCTCGAAGGCGTGGCCAAGGATAGCAGCAATCTGGCTCGCGTGCTCCTGGCCCGCGGCGACCTGGAGAAATTGCAAGAAGCGGAGCGCCTGCAAGAGCGAGCCCTCGCTATCTACACGCAATTTCACGACATTCCTGGCATGGCGAACAGCTCAGGGATTCTCGGGACCATTTACTTGAATCGCGGCAAGCTCGAAGAAGCCGAGGAGTGCTTCAACCAGGCGCTTCAACTCGAAGACCAGCTAGGGCGCTCGCCTGAAATGGCGCAAGCAAACCTCTCATTGGGAGAGCTCTATCGGCAAAAAGGCGATTTAGAACGAGCGGAGCAGTATTTTCGTAGAGCGCTAAAAATCCGGGAGCGCTTGGGGGATTCAGAGGCTCTCGCCGTGGTCTACAAACATTTGGGCTTGCTCTATCAGGATCGTGGCGATCTTCAACGGGCTCGGGAAACCTGGCTGTTCGCTCGCGGGATATACCTTTCGCTCGAATCGCAAAGCCAAGTTCAAGAGTTAGACGCGTTGGTGAGCACAGTGCCGGAATCCGCGCCCGATACTGCATAGCCTCATCCAATCACCCGTAGCGCCTCTTCCAGCGCTTCCACGAAAAAGTACTCGCCCCACATGACGGACTCGTCTACGCCGAGACCCTTGTGGATGTGATACACGCCGCCTTTTAAGACGCCTTCCCAATCGGCATCGGCAATGGCCAGGTACTTCGCGCACAAGCTGCGCAGGATGTGAATCGCCGTCGACCAGTAGAAGTGGCCTTTCATAGGGTCCGAGATGTGTCGGCACAGGCGAAGCATGCCCGCGGAGGCGATGGCGGCGGCCGAGGTGTCCACCAGCATTCGATTTTCCGGCGGCGCATTGTAGTCCCAGGGCGGCACGCCATCGGTTGGCGTGTGCGTGATGTAGTAATCGACACAGGCCTCGGCGGTGTGGAGAAAGCGCGGGTCGCGGCTGTACTGGTAGGCGGTGGTGAAACCGTAAAGCGCCCAGGTGAGGCCACGCGACCAACACGAATCGGAACGATAGCCCTGCTGCGTGGATTCGCGCAGGAATTGTCCCGTCTCGAGATCGAATATCCCCTCATGCGCGGTAGAACCGTCGCCGCGCACCAGGAACCGCCGTGTGGTGATGCAATGGCGCACGGCGATATCCCGCAACTTGCGGTCATTCAATTCGCGCGCGGCATAAAAGATAATGCCGACGTTCATCATGATGTCGATGAAGATAGAATCTTCCGCCACAAACGAACGCAGATACTGGCCTTCTTCGTTGAAGCGCTGGGCGAGCGTTTTGCCGGCGTGCAGTACAACCTCGCGAATGGCAGGGTCTCTGGTGGCCTGGTACCAGCGGTGATAAGTGGAAAAGAAGATAAAGCCCAGGTCGTGCACATCGGCGTCCGTCTTGCGCGCCTCCAATGGCTTGCTGTAGCGGATGGCCTGCTCCATCCAAAACGTGGATTCCGGCTTGTCCGATCCGGCGTGCCGGTGGAAGAGCCACATCATGCCAGGCAAAAAGCCGTCGCACCAATGAGTCCAGGCGGGACCCTCATGCTTCCACTTGCCGCCGGAGGTGTACATCGGATAAAAATCCGGATGATTCTCTATCAGCCGCCGCACCTGCTTTTGGGCGAAGCCGAGGGCGCCTTTGAACAGCTCTTTGTCCGAGTCGAAGATGAATTGGATCACGTATATACCAACGATGACAATTATAAGTAGCCGCTGTACCTTCCTCTGCTACCATCGGGTTGCATGGCGGCGAAAGTAACCATAGTCAACAACGGGCCGATTCGTATTGAAGGTGAATTCACCATCCAGGATTCGGAAGGAAATTCCTATGGTTTGGCAGGACGGTCGGTGATCTCGCTGTGCCGTTGCGGCTTGGCGGAGAATAAGCCCTTTTGCGACGGCTCGCACGGCCGAAACGGCTTTCTGTCCGAGTGCAAAGCGCGCGAGCTTCCCCCACCGAAGCCCAAAATCTGAGATCATTCTTTCTCTGAGAGAGCACCTTCTCTTTTCAGGGATTTTCCATGGAGTGGTATTACGCGGAATCCGGGCAGCGCGTCGGCCCACTGCCGGAAGCGGAATTTCGCTCGCTGTGTGCCGTGGGCAAGATAGGCGCGGAGGACTTGGTCTGGACGGCTGGCATGGCGAGCTGGCAGCCGCTCGGGACCGTTCAGGGGCCCAGTTTTGAAACGCCGGTTCCGGACTCCCGAAGCTGCACGGAATGCAAGGGCGTGTTTGCGCCCGATGAGCTGCTCGCTTTCCAATCGGCACGGGTGTGCGGCGGCTGCAAGGACGTTTTCTTTCAGCGGCTGCGCGAGCAAGGCATCGCAGCGAGCAACAAAATATTCCGCCAATTCGGGGGTTTTTGGATTCGCGCGGTGGCCCGGGTCATCGATGGCGCGATCCTTTCGGCCTTCTCCGTCGCGCTGATTTTCATTTGGGAAGCCGCCATGCGGCGCGTGATTTTCAATCCCACACACGCCACCGCTTATGACGTGCTGGCCCTATGGGGCGGCCTCGGCCTGATTTATTTAATTTCGATGAGCGCCTCAGTCGCTTATGAATCATGGTTTCTATCTCACCGAAGCGCGACGCCAGGCAAATTAGCGCTGGGCCTGCGGGTGGTGCGCTCGAACGGTGAGGCCCTGACCGTGAAGCGCAGCATCGGACGCTCGTTCGGCTATCTATTGAGCAGCATGCTGCCGCTGGCAATCGGATTTATTATGGCCGGCGTGGACGATGAGAAGCGCGCCTTGCATGACCGAATCTGCGATACACGCGTGGTCTACAGATCGTGAACGCTGCTACCTCAGCACTGATGTGTCCGCGTTGCGGCTACGAACTTCCCCTTGAAGCGGTTCAGCCGCAAGGCGGCCGGTGCGGCGCTTGCGAGGCTCACGTGGAAGCGGCCGTGTTTCCAGCTCTCTACCGGGCGGAGGAAAGCTCCACCTGGGAAGCAGTAGTGTCCGGCGAAGCGGGTTGCTTTTTTCATCCCGACCGCATTGCCGTCTTCTCATGTGATCGATGCGGCCGCTTTCTGTGCCCTCTATGCCGTATTTCCTGGGCAGGCGAGAACGTATGCACGGCCTGCCTGGAGGCCGCGAGCAACGGGAAGCAAGCGCGCGCGTTAGCCTCCGGCCGTTTCCATTACGATTCCCTGGCGTTGGCCATTGCGACGCTGCCCGTTCTCACCTGGATTTTCAGCATGCTGACGGCGCCGCTCGCGTTGGGATTTGCACTGTTCACATGGCGGCGCGAGTGCAGTATTGTGCCGCGCAGCAAAATTCGCTTCGTGGCCGCGATTTTGTTCTCGATGCTGACCATCGCGGGTTGGATCGTTTTCTGGGCCTACCTGGTGCGCCACAACTGGCGTACCCACTCCGGGCGGATTGAGTAGAGAATGGCTATGCAGAATCGAATGTACCGGCCGCTATTCGAAACGTTTTGGGTTCGCCTGGGAAACGTGCGTGCCTGGCGATCTGCGGATCATCTGCTGCTGGTCGAAAGCCGCTTTTTCAGCGAGCACTATACCCGGCTCTTTTGGGCAGACATCCAAGCCATTCTGCTCTATGAGCTACACACGCAGAGCTCGGTCCTTCTGGCCTTGGAACTCGCCTGCCTGTTGTCGGTTCTGGCGCCGGTTTTCTTCTGGCAACCCGGTTGGCCTTCCTTGGCAGCATTTGTCTTTCTCTTCTCTTATGCGGTTTGGCGCTTTGGCTGCCCTCAATGGGCTTGCCAGCTGGCCACCAGAACTAACGCCAGGCAATTTGCGCTTCCGGGAACCTTGACCTCGTGCCGCCGCGTAGTGGAGGAATTGAAAGACAGCGTGAGGCGCGCGCAGGGCGCGCTACCCGGGACGCAGCCGGCCGAGGCCGGGCTCAATGACGCAGCGCCACAGGCCGCCGCCTATCCGAACAAGCCGCTTCGGAAGCAACCCGTACTCGTGGTACACGTCATAGCTTTTGTGCTGGGCATTCTGAGCCCGTTCAACGTCTTTATTTTCGTCCTGTATTGCCCTGCGCTGATTGCCGCATGGTTCCTTCAGCAGGATTTGAAATTCCCCTTCGCAATCCGCTCGGCGGCAGTGATGAGCCAGATGTTTGCCGTCTTGCGCATCGGAATCTGGCTGCTGATGGTTACACGCGTCAGGTTCTACTTCGCGCCAGTCGTTTTCAACCATTGGCGCTTCGGCCTGCCCCAAATCGTGTTCAGTCTATATGGCATAGCCGCTATTTATCTGCATTCCGTCAAGCTGGCCCAACCCAGCAGAAGAGTGCAACCGTTCTGGGCCTGAGTTAAGATCGCTGAACAATGGCCACGCTCGCCTTCGAACGCTGTTTGAACCACGAGTCGCGAGAGGCCGTATGCCGATGCCCGTCCTGTGGCCAGTTCTTTTGCCGTGAGTGCGTGGCGCCGTTCGAATCGCGCCTGCTGTGCGCCAACTGCCTCGCTTCCGCATCGGTGGCAACCGAGTCGCAACACGCCTCTGCACACTTCGGGGTAACAGGCGCAGTGCTCATCGCAGCCGGAGTCTTGACTGCCTGGTTGCTTTTTTATCTCGCGGGCTGGACCATTCTGCAGTTCCGTGAGCACACTCCCCTAGCTTTTCTCGCTGCTGCGGCGCTGAGGTTTGCGGGATGAAGGAATCGGCATTTGCGTCTGCCGTGCGCCTTATCGAAGATGCACTTGGGCTTGCCAGACGAGCGGATTCGACTGCCTGGCTGGTCTATGTAGCGGGCGTCGTACCCTTCTTCGGCTTGCTGCTGTTCGCAATGACCGACCTGGTCCAGAATCCGTTTGCGGTCGAACGCCTGCCGGTTATCGCGCTCGCGCTAGCGTTGCTTTACTGCTGGCTGCATATCTGCCAATCGGTTTTCTGCGGCGGTTTGAAAGCTAGTCTCGAGGGAACCAAGGAATCATTAGGGGCGCACTTCGCGCAGGCCGTCGCCACGCAGCCAACAATGGCAGCCAGCAAGCTGATTCTGTGGCCTGTGACGACGGTACTCCTGGTTCCATATCCCGCGGTCACGATGTTCTATCAGCATTCGCTAATTCCCGCGCCGCGCTTTGAGAGCTTGCGAGGCGTGATTGCTGAGGCAAAGCGCGACGCGCTCTATCGCCAGGGGCAGACGATCTGGATGCTCTTGCTGGTACTGCTTCTACGAGCCATTCTTTGGATCAATCTTTTCGGTTTGTTGGTGCTGGCGCCAGCGTTGTGGAAGATGTTGACGGGCATCGAAGGAAAGTTGACCCGCGCACCAGGGCTGCTGGTGAACCCGATTACTCTGACAGCGCTCTCGATTCTCGCTTATATCGGGCTTGATCCCATCGTCAAAGCTGCTTGTGTGCTGCGGAGATTCGCGCGGCAGTCTGAAAGCTCCGGTCTCGACCTTCGCTTGCGTGTCGCTGTGCTGGCGCGAGCCGCGGCGGTGGCGCTGGTTCTCTGCGCCATGTGCATCCCAATGCGTTCAGCCGCCGCAACCGCCGGGCAAGCTCCTGCGAAAACTGCAACTGTTTCGCCGGATCGAATGCGCCAGGCAATCGAAAGCGTCTTTCGCGATCCGCATGGCACTTGGGATCTACCCGTCGTGCAGCCGCAGCGGCCGCCCTCAAGTCCGTTCGTTGCCTTCATGAATTGGATTGTGGATCGCGTCGACGCAGTCTGGAATGGCATCACCTCGGCGATCGTAACCCTGCTCAAAGCCTTGCATCGCATCTTCTCGAACACAAATGAAGCACGCGAGACGAAAGCGCATCCGGTTTCGACTCTCGGCGGATGGGCTGTAATCATCGTTTTCAGCTTGCTTTTGGCGGGCGCCATTTTGGCCTCATTTTGGAATCGACGCAAACGGACACGCGGGCAAGCCGCAACCACGGCAGTTCCCGCAAAGGCAATCGACCTCGCCCGCGAGGACGTCCATGCCATCGATCAACCCGAAGATGAGTGGCTCAGATTGGCGCAGCAGCATCGTGCAGCCGGCAATCTGCGGCTGGCTTTGCGCGCGCTCTATTTGTCGACGTTGGCCGCATTCGGACGCAGCGGCCTGATCTCGCTCGCGCGCGGCAAATCCAACCTGGACTACCTACGCGAGCTGCAACGCCGCGCCAAGCGCCTGAATTCCGAGTGCGTTCCTCTGTTTAGCTCAAACCTGAGCCTCTTCGAAGAGAGCTGGTACGGGAACCGTCTTGTCACCGAGAAAGCATTGGAGCTGTTCGAACGTAACTCTTTAGCGTTGCGTAAGCTCCTGTAGGCAAGAACGTATGGCGTCCGCTCATCCAGCCGTTCGAAACACACCTTCCGGCAGCCCAGCACCCACGCAGGGCAAACGCCGCGGCCGGCTTGTCGAGCTCGACGTTCTGCGCGGTTTTCTCCTCCTCTGGATGACGCTCACGCACCTGCCCACGAAAGCCAACCTGATCTCGAACCAGACTTTCGGTTTCGTCTCGGGCGCCGAAGGCTTCATCTTTCTGGCGGCGTTTATGGTGGGACAGCTTGAATACCGGGTGGAACAGAAGTCGGGGGCCGGCGCTACGGTGCGCGATCTCTCCAGGCGCACTCTGCGCATCTATCTCTACCATTGCGCCCTGCTGGTATTCGCTTTTACGCTGGTTGCCGAGTTTGGCGTCTCATTTCACCGCCTGGCGCTGCAAAATCTGCTGTCCTTTTATCTGCAGCAGCCGCAACATGCGGCGATTGCCGCCGCACTGCTTCTCTATCGCCCTTCTCTGCTGGACATTTTGCCCATGTACATCGTCTTCATGGCGCTGACGCCGCTGGCGCGCAAGATCGCTCGGCGGTGGACATGGGATCCGGTGGTTTACATCAGTTTCGGCGTGTGGGCTGCGGCCGAATTCGGTCTGCGCGCCTGGATTTACCGGCACGTGAACCTGTTCGGCTTGTCGGTGCCAGAAGCCTCCACAGGCGCCTTCGACGTTTATGCCTGGCAGCTTCTCTGGATGGTCGGCCTTGCGCTCGGAACTATCTATGCCGAAAGCGTCGCGGGGACAGCAGCGCCGACCGCGGGAGCAACGGCTCCCGGCGCCACCGAAGCCGAGGTGGGCATTCCGGGCTGGCTGTTGAAACTCAGTATTGGGGTAGCGCTGGTCTTCCTGGTGCTGCGTTATAGTCCCGTGGATCACTGGATGAATCCGGACAAGTATGGCTGGCTGATCGATAAGTGGCACTTGGGTCCGGGCCGCCTCATCAATTTTGCGGCGCTGTCTATTGTTCTGGTTCGCTTCGGGGCGCGCATCGCCGCGCTGCCGTTTATCAAACCTCTGGCGAGCCTGGGCCAAGCATCCATTGAAGTGTTTTCCGTTCACGTGCTCTGCTGCCTGGCCGGCCACGCGCTTAGCCCCGAGGCCGATGCGGAACTGCCTTTGTGGCAGCAGGCGATCCTGCTTCCGCTTACGATTGCCGCGCTCTTTCTGACGGCGTACCTGCAGCGGAAATGGACCGCCAGAAAGCGTGAGCGAGCCACCGCTGCTTCCTGAACCCGTTATGCATCGCCGGCACAATCTCGCATTTGCTGCAGCTCTGGGGCTGGGCGCGATGTTTGTCCTGGTGACGCTATGGTCCGTGCTGCGTGGCACCGATACAAGCTACAATTATCCAGATTGTTCGTCTCTGAACAACAGCGACACTGGAACGAAAGCCTATTTCGAAGCGCTTGCCCGGCTCGGCTTCGCGCCATCTCGCAACTTCAAGATGCTACGCAAGCTCACGGGTGCGCGTGCCGCAATCTTCTACGCCGGTCCGGATCTGTGGTCGTTTCGTTACTCCGATGAAAAAGATCTCGAGCAGTTCGAACAGCTCGCGAGCGGGGGCGCCCGCGTCATCCTCGCGCTCGACCCTGAAGGGATTACGGAACTCCCGCGAGAGAAGCCGAAACGGGCTTCGGATTCGAAGGACAGCCGCTCGCGCGAAGACAATCTGAAGAAGCATTGGGGCATTGAACTCACTTATGTCGAACGTGCGGTTGCAAGCGAAAACCGCAAACTGCTCGCCGGTTTGGAGGTGCAGCCGGTGACCTGGCGATTTTCTTCCTGGCCAGCCGCATGGAAACCGTCGCACCCGCGCAACGGCTCACCCCTGTTTCTGGAGCGCGAGTTCGGCACGGGCAGCGTCGTGTTGATAGCAAATTCAAAGCTTTTTACAAACCGCGAACTGTTGGTCCATCCCGACGTGGATGTGCTTGCAACGGCGCCGGGCGCGTACCGCGACATCATCTTCGATGAAAATCATTTGGGAATCGCAGATACCGGCACGGTTATGGGCTTGGCGACCGCTCACGGTCTCGAATGGATGCTGGTGGGCTTTGTTGTCCTAGCGATCCTATACGTGTGGCGAAGCTCCGTTAGCTTTATTCCGCGGCTCTCCGCTCCGGTTGAGGCTTCAGTGAGTGGCCGCGACGCCCATCTGGCGCTTTCGCATCTGCTGATGCAAAGCGTGCCGTCCAAATCCCTTCTGCGTGTGGCGGGCGAAGAATGGAACCGTTCGGCGGCGCTGCAGGCACGCGCAAGGGTCCGTCCTCTCAGCCAGGATGAGCTAGGCCGGCTCGAGCAGTTACGGCCTGCAGATGCTGCCGCCGAATACCGGGCAATCGCGGCGCGCTTAAATTCTAAGTGAGGATAGAGACTCCCGAAGTGTCATTGGTTTTCGATCATTGCCTGGATTGCGATGAAGAACTTCCGGCAATTTTCCGCTCGCTCTTTCACCAGCTTTGGATCCAGGCGCTCGAGCAAGTGTGGGGCGTGTTTGGTTTTGTGGTAAGCGCCTTTTTTCGTTCTGAAGGTCGCGCGACGGAGACGGCGATTTACTTCCGTCTTCTGGATTTTCTCCACATCGGTGGTGCTCTTGAGCGCTCTTCGCGAGAACTTCTGATCATTGAAGTAGCGCTCCACCGCTACGGGGTCAGCCAAGAACCAAGATTCCATTAATTGCACCATCCAGAAAACATTTTTTGCGCGCGAAGGACTTATTCCGTGACGGCGGCACAGCACCCTGACATCTCTCGGTAGAGGCTCCTCACTATCTTTGAGCAGGATGTTCAGGGCCTCGGAATCACTCCTGAAAGCCTTCTCGTAAGCTGCGGGTCCATCTCGAGCGGCAATGAACCTTAGATCTACGCGGTGCGTCCGAGCGAGTTCGACGGTTTCTGAAAAGAATTTTTCAAAGCCGCCTCTGAGCGTGCCGTCACCCTCAAAGTAAACGCGGATCTCCTTCATCGCAAAGTTCCGCCGACCTCTCCTCGTCTCCAGAGGTCTCCCAGCGTGTAATCCTGGAGCCATTCTTCGAGTCGATCGCCGCGAAGGCGCTTAAATTTGGTGCTTCCATCAAACCCCTTTTCGCAAACGATAATGCATTCCGGTTGGTCTGAGAAGTAATCAATGAGCGCACTGGAATGGGTGGTAACAATAAGTTGCATCCGTTTTGAGGCGCTCCGAAGGGCGTCGGCCACCAGCCTCAACGCGTCCGGGTGTAGTCCAACTTCCGGTTCCTCAATACAGACGAGCGGTGCAGGGGCGTGATCAAAAAGGACCGCCATCAAACAGAGGAACTTTAGAGTGCCATCCGAAAGCCTGGGAGCGGAAACTCGGCCAGCTCCCTTTTCAGTAACGTATAGTTGCGCGATCCCGCCTTCCAGGCGAATCTTGACATCCTCAAAGTTCGCCGAAAGCCGCCCGAGGTAGCTCTTGACCTCTTTGAGCGATCCGTGAAAGTCCATTTCTTGAAGCACTAGAGCAAGGTTCGACCCCGAAAGATCAAGCGGATGCTTTGGAGCGGCAGAAGCGATACCGGATCGCGCGCCGTCTTCGGACCCCGTTCGAAAATCACGATAAACTCGCATTTCGCCGAACGCTCGCGCCATTTGTGTCAAGGGGGTTGGGTCGGATGGATTGCGGTAGACGGCAAGGGCAGATTCGGTCGCATTGATTGTGCCGGTCATCTGGCGAGGGTTCGCCGCGTCAATGTCGCCGATGGCAATCTTCGACCCGGAACGATCCATGTATCCGGACTTGCGATTGACTCCTTTTGCGGGTCGAAGCGTTTCCGACTGAATGTTCAGGGAATTTTGAACTGCGCTGAACACAAGCTCATACAAAAGCTGCCGATGTTCAACTTCGAAGACGCAGGTGAGACGCGCCGGGCGGTCGGGCGCTGGACGGCCACGCCAAATCCAATCGTTCGGACCTCCTCTGGAGGCAAGGAAATTATTGGGATTGTTCGGCAACGCCTGTAGCAACGAAATCGCATCGATCAAATTCGACTTGCCCGCGCCATTTGGCCCAATTACAATGTTCAACTCGTGAAGTGCGAGTGAGGTAAGATTCCGAAACGAGAGAACATTCTTCAGCGCCAATGAGTGGATGAACATGAAGTCGCCTAATTTTAGCTCCCGGCGTGCCCTATGCGCTTTCGTTGATAATAGAAGACGTTATGTGGAGTGACCGGAAACCAACCAGACCTGTCGAGAACACGCCTTCGGGCCCGAGCACGAGCCCAGGACCGGAGGGAATTGTCAATGTATCGAATTTGACTGTCATCGGAAGGGCCATGGTGGTGCGCGGTCACATCAGAAGCAAAGAGAGTCTACACATCGAAGGAGAAGTGGACGGGACGCTCGAGCTGCCGGGTGCACGCCTTACGGTCGGCGCTACGGCGCGCGTGGCGGCGGATGCAAGAGCGCGCGAGATTGAGGTAATCGGCACACTGACGGGCGATCTGGATGCTTCGAAGAAGATAACTGTTCGCAAGGGCGGGCGGCTGGTGGGAGACTTGCGAACACCCGGCATTGTCATCGAAGAAGGCGCCTACTATAAGGGCAAGATCGAGATCGTAAATCCCGAAGCGCAGCCGGAGTCCGATGGGGTGCCGGTGAAGCGGGCCGCGGCGGGAAGCTAGCTCCACTAAAAAATCAGCAGCTAGAAAACCGCCCGCTGCTGTTGCGTATGCTTCGACGCCAGAGCAAAACGCGGCTCGACAGGCGGTTCAGAGCTGCCGGTAATTCGGGCAGCCATGTATTCACCAACCGCGGGACCGTGCTTGAAGCCGTGGCCGGAGCCGCCGCCGGCGATCCAGACATTTTCAAAGGCGGGATGCCGATCGATAAGGAAATCGCCGTTGGAGGTGTTCTCGTACTGGCAGACGCGCGAATCGACGATGGGCGAATGAACGAGAGCAGGAAAGCGTTCGGCAACGTAAGCTTGCGCAGCGGCGACCTTGTCCGGCGTGACGATGCGATTGGCAATATCGGGATCGAAGGCGGGACCGTGAAGGTCAAAGGCGACTTTGAAGCCGCGCGTTTCCAGATCCGGGAAGCCATACATGCCGCGAGCATCGCTGAAATCGATCCACACCGGCATCCGTGGAGGCGCAAACCACTGGTCTCCAGGCGGAATACCGAAAAAGAGCACGTCCTGACGCGTTACGAAGATGCGATTGCCAAGTAGCTCAGGAAAGACTTTGCCGAGCCACGGACCGCACGCGAAAACGAAGGCGTCTGCGGTGATGGAATCGCCCGTAGAGGTGACGACGGCCTTGAGCGTGCCGCTGCCTTGCGGGGTGCGAACGGCCGCGTGGCGATAGACGCCGCCGCTTCCGATGAAACTCGCGACAACGGCTTGCACCGCTTGCCGCGCCATGAGCGCGCCACTTTCCGGTTCAAGAATGGCGACCGCATCCGGGTCGAGACGGATCTGGGGATATTCGCGTGCGAGGTCGGAGGCGGAGAGGTCTCGAAACGGGATTTGCAGCTTGCGTAGTGTTTGGCGGCTCTGCTCGGCATAGGCGTTGTCCGGCTTCGCCAACCACAACACGCCGATTCGCTCGAGAAGATTACGTCGGGTCTGCGCAAAAAAGTTCGACCAAAGCGAGAGCGAGCGCTTGGCCATGCGCGTGTAGACTTCATCCGGGCCATAGCTGCAGCGGATGATGCGCGATTCCCCGCCCGAACTGGCACGAGCGCTGGCGGGTCCGTATTCGTCGATAAGAGCGACCCGGTGACCTGCCGAGAGCAAATGATACGCAGTCCAGGCGCCGAATACGCCGGCTCCGATCACCGCGTAGGTGGCAGGTTTTTCGGCACGCGCCAGAAGAGCGCCGCTAGCAAGCGAGCTTGAAAATTCGCGGCGGCTCATGGCAAGCATGGTAAGCGAGTGCGCCTCCGCTCAGGTGGGCGCGATATCAGAACACAGCCTTGAGGCTGAATTGAATATTGCGTGGATCGTTGCGCGTACCGTAGACTTGGCCGAATGTTCCGCCGCAGGTCAGGCACTCATTAAAATTGTAGTTGCCGCCGAAGATGGGATGGTTGAAGACGTTCAGAAATTCGCCGCGGAACTGGACGCGGAATCGCTCCGGGCCGAATCCCTTTGCCACAGCCAAGTCCCAATTCTCAGTCGGAGCTTCGCGCAAGGTAGCCTGCTTGATGGGCGAGTTTCCGATGGCGAATTGTCCATAGGTTGAGAGAAACGCATTAGGATTGAACCATTGATCCGGCGTCTGGTGAGCAGGAACAGGGTTCCCGACCAGATCCGGAACCTGCGGGCTGGGGAAGCCGAATTGATTGTTCAGCGGCGAATCGTAGTCGTCGATGATACCGAAAATCGGCAGCCCGCTCGCCAAGCGAATGTTGGTAGAGAGTTCCCAGTTACCGAGCACCTGTCTCGCGATCCATGGCGCGCCGCTGCCCCAGCGCATGCCGGCGCCATAGGGCAGGTCGTAGACAGCCGCCACAGCGAAACTTTGGGGTTGATCGTGCGTGCTCGGGCCATAGTCGAGCATGGTGTTGTAAGAATCCCGCCAAAGATTCCCAATGCTCCAGCCGACGAGATCTTCCGAGCCATCATCGAGCGCCTTCGACCACCTGTAAGTCACGATCGCACTGAGACCATTGGTAAATGCGTGGTTGTATTTCAAGTCAAGCGCATTGTATTCCGAAGATGCACCGGGCAACGAGCGCGTGTATGTCAGAGCGCCAAATTCCGGATATGGCTGCTCAAGTTGATACTGGAAAATTGTGGGCCCGCTTAACGAGCTGTTTGGATCGGTGATCACGCCGTAGAACGGATTGGGCACCGTGTTCAGCAATGAGCCGCCCTGCGAAAGATCCTGGCCGGGGAGCTGGTTCGCATTGATGTCCGGATTGCCGTACATCAGCTTGCGCCCGCGCACGTCCGTGTATCCGGCTTCTACGACAGAGTGGGAATCGAGCTGATACTGCAGATCGAAGCTGAA
Source organism: Bryobacteraceae bacterium (assembly GCA_035502635.1). Lineage (GTDB taxonomy): Bacteria > Acidobacteriota > Terriglobia > Bryobacterales > Bryobacteraceae > Bog-105. Next base: position 105,344 of record DATJUG010000064.1, on the reverse strand, counting down.
CTGCTCGGTATAGCCGATCGGGTGCGAGCCCTTCGGCCAGATTTGCCCCGCATTCAAGCCGAGATAGGTGAGCAGGCCTTGTGAGCTGCCCACCTGCGGCGTGAATCCGTTGGGGAACGGGTTGCTAATGTCGCCTTGAGGCACCAGGCCCTGGCCGTTTACCGTACCGAACGATTGCGTATATGAGCCAAAACCGAGAAACTCGCCCGGACTATCGAAGCTGAGCATCGCCGAGGCCGGCGCAAAGAAAATTCCGGCGCCCGCTCGAGCCACTAGTTTGTCGGTAATTCTGTAAGCCACGCCCATGCGCGGAGCGAAATTCAAATTGTCCGGCGCCCACGCGTAGCGATTGTTGGCGTTCGCGTATTCAAATCCGCCAAGCACGTTGAAGCCAACCTGAGAGCTGATGGGATTCACCACGGTGGGGTCGAACCAATCGATTCGGTTGTAGCGTTCCGTTGCCGGCCGTTGGTTCTCATATCGCAGGCCGGCATTTATTGTAAGCCGGGGAGTAACTCGCCATTGATCCTGTATATAAGCGCCGTAAACGTGCTCGCTCATAGCGGGGTCGATCTCGATGTTGTTGGTCGCGCTCCCGAATACGCCAAGCAGGGTCGTAGCTAAGCCGTTTCCACTGAATATCGAGCCATACGGTTGGGCCTGGCATGGCCCCACCGCGCCCGTATTGGTGTCCGGATCGCAAGCCGTCATTTGCCCGTTGAAGCTGAGGCTGCCCACGCCTTCCGGCTCATTGTTAATCATGAAAACGTCGTAATTGGCGCCAAACTTCAGTGTGTGTTTCGATAGCTGCTTAGTTAAATTGATCTGCGCCGTCTCCGAATAGCGGATATAACGCTCATAGGTGCCGTTCCCGAGTCCCGTGTAGTTATCCACGCTGATGGTGGGAAGTACGGGAGCCTGAAAATCCGAGTTCGGCAGCCCAATTGTTGCGGCCGTGGCCTTGCCGAGCCCGACGGGCGTCTGCTGCTCATGCCAGCGGCTATAGCCAAGGTAAGTGTCGATGACCCAGGTAGCGCTCGGTGTGATCGTATCGTTGATCACAACCTGAAAACCGTTATCGTCGTTGCTATAGTTCGTATCTGCGCCGTTGCAGAAGAAGCAAGCAGGAGCTTGATTCTCGCGCACCCGATCGGACATTCTTACAAACATCCGATGCACAGTGTTCTGGTCCCAATCGACGCGCCAGTCGAATTTGTCGTTGGTAGTGTTGCCCGGAGCCTGCGCGTAATAGTTATTCAAATCGTTCGGGCCTTGACTCGGCCGGTTGGGCAACGGATAGAGATTAGCAATCTTAGTCCCGATGGCACTGAGCAGGCTCGAGGGAATTTTGTTGCCTGGGAATGGAGTGCGCGTGTAGTACGTGTTCCCCTGGGAATCGGTGACCTGAGTGGTTGAGAATGGGTCATAAATGACATCGAGCGTCCCCGAGGAATTCAGTGTTTGCGAGAAGTCCCCGGCGCGCTCGGCCGCCGTCGGCACGGTGAGAAGTCCGCTGTTCTCCGTATCGGGCTGGCGCAGACCTTCATACGCGCCAAAGAAGAAGAGGTTATAGCGCTTCAAAATCGGACCGCCGATATTTCCGCCGAACTGATTGCGTTTGAACTGCCCGCGCGGGGTGTCGAATTCGTTGTTAGCCCACGAATTCGCGTCGAGATCCGAGTTCCGGAGGTAATCATAGGCCTCGCCATGAAAAGAATTCGTTCCGCCCTTGGTGATGAGCGTAACGACGCCCATGCCGGACCGCTCATACTGCGCATCGTAGATATTCGAGGCAACCTGCTGTTCCTGCACCGAATCGTTCATAGGCGAAACCATCAGGCCGCCCCAGTCGACCGCAGTGGAAGGAGCGCCATCGATCAGAATCTGTTCGTCGCCTGAGCGGCCGCCGTTCAGGCCGAACATGCTGAACTCCTGATCGAAGGTCTGGGACCGAGAGGTCATGCCGCCCTGAGCTTCGGTCGTTCCCGCTAGCGAGAAGACAAAATTTAGCGGATTGCGCGTGTTGTTCGGCAGCGATTCGATCAGATGGCTATCCATCGTGACGGAGTTATTCGCGCTTTCGGTATCGACCAGAACAGCTTCGCCGGTGACATCCACTTTCTGTTGCACATTGCCGACCTGGAGCGGAATGTTTACCGTGGCCGCCGTGTCGGCGCGCAGCACCATATGGCTTTGCGTGTAAGTCTTGAACCCGGGTATCTGCGCGGTAATTTCGTAGTTCCCCGGGAGAAGATTCTGGAACTGATAGGAACCATCGGGGCCGGAGGTCGTTTCACGGACATCATTGTCCCCCAGATTCTTCAATTGGATCTTTACATCCTTCACAACTGCGCCGGCTGGATCGCTCACAATGCCCGTGATCGATGAGGAGAATGTCTGCGCGACGCAAAGCTGGGGCACCAACAGTACTGCAAAGGCGCAAAGTAGAGCTGACTTAGTAAGTTTCGCTTCGAATAGATACATCGTTTATCTCCTTTCAACGGACGTGGGTGGGAGCGCGAGATCGGATGGTTTGACGCCTGGCGTGAACGTCTCCGATAAGTACGAATGGGGATGATAGTCGCCGACCAGATCGACATCCGACTCGGCAGGAATTTGGTTTTCGAGTCCGGTGGCCCAATAGACGGCATTCACGAGCAGGCGACGAAGCCCGGCGTTCAGCAGATCGTCCGCGGCGCCCATAGTGGAGGTGAACACGCGCGCGGTTTTTCCCGCTTCGCCGGTGTAGCTGTTGGTCCATGCGACGGGCAGCATAGGATCGTTGATTTTGCCGGGTACCGGCGGGTCAGTCGGGCTCAACCCCGAAAGGACCTGGCCGAGAAGCAGCGCGTGGCAGGTGGGTGGTTGCGGCAGGCGAACTTCGTACACCTCCGTTGGAACCCAGATCTCGCCGTTCTTGATGCCGCGCAGAATCGGGCTGCTCTCCGCGCCGGGCGCGAACCAAGCTCGAGTGCTTTGCTTGCCGTGCAGACCGTGGTGACCGTAGTGGCCTAGCTGCTCTTCCCAGGTGGTCCCCAAAACTTTGCGGCCAAAACCGCCTTCCCATCCGGGAACCGTGCTGTTCCACGAGTATTTTTCGTAGGTCTTGCTGGTCTTGAAGTCGAACGGATGAGTGCCGGTGCGAATGGCGACTATCGGGCGGCCGGATTGGATGTAATCGACCAGCAGTTTCATCTGGTCGTCGGGCAGGTCGCGCCAGCGCATGAAAAGCACCAGCAGATCGGCGTCTTTCAAGACCTCAAGACCGGGAATATTGCGCTTGGCTCGAGGATCGATGGTGCCGTCCGCGGGATTGATCGAGAACAGGACCGTGCATTTGAAGCCGTGATGCACGGCCAGAATTTTTGCTAGCTGCGGAAGAGCTTCCTCCGAATGGTACTCAGCGTCGTCTCCCGCGACCATAACCACGTACTTTCCCCGGCCCGGACCCTGGCGGCCGTCGTAGGTAACGCCGGCAGCCGACACCCGAAGAGCCGGCAGCAGCAACAGCGCGAGTAAGAACTTCAACGAAACGTACGTCACCTGCGAGACCAATTGTTTCTGGTGTAATGCCAAAGCAGCATGCATGTCAAGTAAATTTCATCTTCTTTTCATGAACGCTTGGAAATTAGAGAAGCATGTGCTCCTCTTTACGCAGCGGCCGGCAGGTGCTGCGCTTCACAAAAACGGTGGGAAGCGACACTCCCTGAGATTGCTTGTCGGGCGATTCAATCTGCGCAATTGCCAACCTGGCGAGCTGGCGTCCGATCTCGACCATGTCGACGCACACGCTGGTCAGGTTCGACCCGCGCGCCTGGCCGGCCTGGTGTTCGAAACCGATGAGGCTGACGTGCTTGGGCACATCCCTGCGATGCTGGCGCAGACCCTCGCGAGCGCCAAAGGCAAGGGCGTCGGAGGCAGCCAGGACGGCGGTCACGGGCCACTGTTGATCCAGGATGTGGGCGATGGCGGCCTGGCCATTTTCAAACTCATCATCGGAAAGAGTGATGGTGTGGACATGCGGCGGGAGCGAGAGCTCCTCCATGGCGCGCACGTAGCCGCGATAGCGATTCCGGTGCCACGGGCGCGAGGCGTCGCCGATGTACCAGATGTCGCTGTGGCCGAGTTGCGCGAGGTAGCGGACCGCTTCATAACAGCCGACATCGTCGGTGTACCGAACGTAGCTGCGGCGGGGGAGCTGCTCATCGGCGGCGAGATGGTTGGCCAGCAGCACATAATTCAGTCCCTGACGGTCGAAGGCCTTCAGCAGATTCGGCTGAATTGCGCCCGCCAGAATCATGCAATCAGCCAAGCCGGGCGTCTCAACGATGGCCGGCATCTGCAAGGCTTCGACGCGAGCGTCCGGGGGGGACTGGTGCCGCGCGAAAAGCAGCGAATATCCGGCGCGCGCGCAATATTCTTCGACACCGGTGAGCAGCAGCAACTGTGCAGAGTTGAGTCCGAAATCGTTGCAGAAAACGAGGCCCAAGATGCGCGATTTGGCATGCACAGCGCTGCGGGTACGCGAATTGAGGCGATAACCGAGCTTGCGAACCATCGTTTCTACCCGCAGGCGCAGTTCGTCATCGACGTCCTGGTGACGATTGAGGACGCGCGAAACCGTGCCGATGGAGACGTTGGCGCGCGCGGCGATGTCCCTCATGGTGGGCGCGGACGAGCGGCGTGGCATGGCTTAACCTGGCTGCGAGACAGCCGCTGAGCAATCGCGGATTTCCGAAACCGCAACCGGACGATGCTCGCGAATAGAACGGTAACCGGCTTCGATGAGAGCCATGGTCCCGAGATTGCCAACGCCATCGGTGGCGGGGCGGGTACGCGTGGCGATGGCGTTCATCAGGTCGGCCATGGGCGCCTGAAACGCATCGGGGAACCAAACGTCTCGCCAACGTGGAGTGATCCAAACGCCCGGCTGAGCGGAGGTCGCGAAGGTCAAGGTGCTGGGGTTGCGGTTGGGATACTGCGGCCATCCGAGCGTGCCTTCGGCCAGGCCACCGGTTCCCTCGACGCGCCACTTGATATAGGGATTCAGGTCGTCTTTGTCGTTGCGAGGACCAGTCCACACATCGTCCCAAGCGGAGGCCCGCAAGCCGTTCCCGTATTCGAGAATGTAGAGGCAGATACCGTCTTCATGCGCAAATTCGGTGCGCGGATCTTTTCGCACGCTGACGAAGATCGATTCGGGATCGCCGAACAGGTAGCGGAAGCTGTCCAGGTGATGGATGCTCATGTTCAGCAGTGTGAGTCGGCCGTATGCGCGCAGCCAGGCTTGCCAATGCGGAACGGCGCGCATCTCGATCGTGGCGAAAACAGGCGTACCGAGCGCGCCCCGATCGAGCAGCGTCTTGAGTGCGCGAATCGATTGGTCGTAACGCATGTTCTGATTCACTGCGAGGGGGAGGCCACTGCTCTCACAGAGCTCGACGAGCTCCACGGCGTCGTCATAATTGACCGCGAGCGGCTTCTGCGCCAGGATGCCCTTCAGGTGGCCGGCATGACCGACGGCGCGGCGCACGATGTCAAGCTGCTGGTCTGGCGGAACAGCGATATCGAGAATTTGAACAGCGGGATCGTCCAGCATCTCTTCGAGCGTGTCGTAGACGCGCGGGATGCCGCGCAGATCTGCTACTTCCTGGGCGATTTCGGGCGTTCTAGAAGTGATAGCGACAACGTTGAAACCGGCATCCGCATAGGCTTTCAACTGGACATCGCGCATGATGAAGCCAGCGCCGACTGCTCCGATGCCGAAATCGCTGCGCAGCGGGCGCACAGGCGGATTCAAATCAAAGTCAAGATCTATCAGGACGCCTCCCGATGAACCCAGTGGTCCGGTTTCATGAACGTTTATGATATTATCTCTGCGAGTTTGCGCCTGGTCAATCTTTAAATTTGCCCGCTAGATTAAATGGTAAAGATGTCTTTGGGAGGCGGCGCCGTTGAAACTTGGCTTGATTAGTTCCGCATGGCTCGGAACCCCGATCAGTACAGCGCGAGGAATAGAGCTGACCAAAGAGATTGGCTTCGATAGCATCGACCTCTTCGCCGACCCGTTGGAGCTGCCGCCGCAGGAGCGGAAGCTCATTCGAGATACCTGTGTTTCGTCGAACCTTCCAGTGGCATCGATCGTCTGCTGCGCCTTGGGAATCGCCGATTTCAACAAGCCCGTGCGCGACTTTCATGTCATGCGAGCCAAGCGTTATCTCGATCTTTGTTATGAACTGGAGGGCAAGAACCTGCTGCTGGTGTTAGGTGAATATATCTGGGAACAGGAGGTGATTGCGCCTGCCGCGCAGTGGGGCTGGGCGGTCGAGCATGTGCGGGAACTGGCGGACCACGCGCAAGGACTCGGGTTGGAGCTGGCGATCGAGTTGGAGCCATTCCATATGTCCATCGTGAATACTATCGAGCGAATGGGACAGTTTTTGAGAGATGTCGATCATCCGGCGGCAAAGGCCAATGTGGATATTTCTCATGTTGCATTGACCGGAGACCCGGCGGAACAGATCAAGAGACTGAAGGGCCGCATTGCGCACGTGCACCTATCCGATTGCGACGGCAAGAAACACGGAGACCTGCCGCCGGGCCGTGGCGTGGTGAATTTTCCGCCCTATTTGCAGGCGCTGGCAGATTCGGGATTCACCGGCACGGTGAGCATCGAGCTGGAATATTCACCCGAACCGGACAAAATTGTCGATTGGGTGCGGGAGGCTTACCAGGCGACGGACAAGATGATGCGCGGGCTCGGAATTCGTAACTGATAGCGGAAAGGAGTAACTATGGCAAAGGGACCGCTGAAGGACAACTTACTGGAGGAATACGAACGCGACGGGTTTGTGCTGGCGCGCGGAATGTTCGATCAAGACGAGATCGGTTTGCTGCGCCGGGCTGCGAAAGAGGATCGGGAACTGGATCAACACTCCTTTGGAAAAGGCGATGGCGAGGGCGGCACGGTTCGATTGTCGCTGTGGAATCAGCCGGGCGATACGATTTACGGGATGTTCGCGCGTTGCGAGACGATCGTCAATTCGGCCGAGAAAATCTTGGGCGGCGAAGTCTATCATTACCATTCCAAGATGATCATGAAGGATGCCAAGGTCGGCGGCGCTTGGGCCTGGCACCAGGACTATGGGTACTGGTATCAGAACGGTGTCTTGTTTCCTTTGTTGACGAGCGCGTCCATTGCAGTCGATCCCGCAACTCGGGAAAATGGCTGCCTGCAGGTGCTGCGTGGGTCGCACTTGATGGGCCGGATCGATCATATTCTGACCGGAGATCAGGCGGGCGCCGATTTGGAGCGAGTGCGTGAGGCGGAGAAGCGGCTCGATCTGGTGTATGTCGAGATGGAACCCGGGGATGTGCTGTTCTTCCACTCGAATTTGCTGCACCGGTCGGATCAAAACCGTTCTGACAAACCGCGTTGGGCGATGATCTGCTGTTATAACGCGGCACGGAACGATCCTTACAAGGAGCATCATCATCCGCGTTATACGCCATTGAGCAAGGTTCCGGATTCCGCGATTCGCGAAGCAGGCCTCCGGCGGTTCAGCGACACTACAGCGAACGTCGCCTGGCTGAACGCCGCCGAAGACAAGAGCGCACGCAGCCTGGAGCACGCCGAGACCACGAAGACCGCTTAATGCGATCACGTCGGTGCAGACTGTGGGCGATTGCCAGCGCGTTGGTAGTTCTCGTCATTTGCCCTGCATATTTGATCGCCCAGGACGCTGACGACATCCGGCAGCAACAGGCGAATGCGGCGAGCGCTTCGGCTGGCAAAGCGCTGTTTCAACAGAATTGCGGCTTCTGCCATGGGCCGGACGCACGCGGCGCCAGCGGACCGGACTTGATTCGGTCGACACTGGTCAGCCATGACGTGAATGGAAACCTGATTGGGCAAGTGGTGCGCAACGGGCGTCCGCAAAAGGGCATGCCCGCGTTTCCGTTTTCTGATGTGCAGATCCATCAGATTGCAGATTTCTTGCATTCAGAGGCCAAGATTGCATCGACGGTGGCCCGCAGAGTGCCGGTCGAATATCCCGTGGAGAAATTGCTGGTGGGAAACGCAGAAGCGGGCAAAGCGTATTTCGAAGGCGAGGGCAAATGCGCGCGATGTCACTCGCCGGCAGGTGATCTGGCGCATATCGCGACAAAATACAAGCCTATCGACTTGCAGAGCCGGATCGTTTTTCCTTCGGGCCTGAATCCAAGTCTTACTGTCTGGGATGCATCGGGGAAAAAATTCGAAGGAGAGCAGGTGTATGCGGACGAATTTGTGGTTTCTTTGCGCGACAGCAGCGGCTGGACGCATACGTGGAACCGCGCGCAGGTGAAAGTGGAGGTACATGATCCGCTGGCGGCACATGCCGCATTGCTCCCCACTTATACCGACAAAAATATTCATGACCTGTTCGCCTACTTGGAGACTTTGAAGTGATCGCGCGCATGCTGATGGTTGCTCTTGCCCTAGAGGTCTATGCCGCCGCCCAGGCGCTTGATCCCAATTCGATTCTTCACCCGCCTGAAGACAGTTGGCCGACGTATAACGGCGATTACTCCGGGAAGCGCTTCAGCGAATTGAGGCAGATCAATACCAACAACGTTGGAATGTTGTCCATGGCATGGGCTTTCCAAACGGATGTAGCGTCGCCGGGATTGAAGTCGACTCCGCTGCTGGTGAATGGAACGCTGTACTTCACCGAGCCCGACGATGTCTGGGCGGTGGATGCGCGCTCCGGCCAGCAGACATGGCATTACCACTATCACGCGAACGAAGGGCTGCATATCGGACAGCGCGGGTTGGGCATGTATAAAGGACAGCTCTTTTTCGAAACGCCCGACGCGCATCTGCTTTCGCTCGATGCCAAAAGCGGCGAAGTGCAATGGGACGTGGAGTTGGCGGATGTGAAGCTCGGGTATTGGGCCACCATGGCGCCGCTGATTATTCGCAATCACGTGATTGTGGGCATTTCAGGCGACTTCAACGATCTCCACGGATTCATCGATTCGTTCGACCCCGAGACCGGCAAGCTGCAATGGCGCTGGGATGCGCTGCCGAAGCCTGGGCAGCCGGGATCCGATACGTGGCCGAAGAATAGCGACGCGATGGAGCATGGCGGCGGCATGACGTGGATTACGGGCACGTATGATCCGGCGCTGAACCTGCTGTATTGGGGAACAGGCAACCCGAATCCGGTGCTGGCGGGTTACACACGGCCGGGCGACAATCTTTTTACCTGCACGATTGTGGCACTGAATCCTGACACCGGGAAACTGGCCTGGTATTTCCAGCCTTCGCCGCACGACGTGCATGATTGGGATGCCGTGCAGACTCCCGTGATTGTGGATGCCGATTTTCATGGCGCGCGGCGCAAGTTGTTGATCCAGGCATCGCGAAATGGATACCTGTTCGTGCTGGATCGGACGAATGGGAAGGCGCTTTTGTCAGTCCCCTACGCGCCCATCAATTGGAGCAAAGGCGTGGATGCAAGCGGCCGGCCCATTGCGAATCCGGAAAAAAATCCGAGCCCTGCAGGCACGCTGGTCGAGCCCGATGCGTTGGGCACGACCAATTGGATGCCGCCCAGCTTCGATCCCGAAACCGGCTTGCTCTACGTTGACGCGCACCGCTGCTTCAGTCTGTACTACGACTTGTCATCAGGCAGGCCAGAAGGTTTCGCAGGACGGGATTTGTCGGTATGGGCCGAGTCATTCTTAAAAGCCATCGATTATCAGACCGGCGCGACACGCTGGCAGCACGACTTGGGCCCGGGAGATAACTGGGCCGGTGTCTTGAGCACGGCTGGAGGCCTGGTGTTCACGGGCGACGTGCACGGCAATCTTCTGGCGCTGGACGCACGCACCGGAAAAACACTCTGGCACGCGTACGGCGGTGGACAAGCTCAAGCGCCACCGATTACTTATGAGCTTGACGGCCGGCAATATATTTTGATCGGCTGCCGCGGCGTGCTGTATGCGTGGGCATTGCCGGAGCAGGTAGTGCACGATCCGAGCGCGCGTCATAATGTCGCCAAACCAATCAGCACCAGGCCCAAAACGTAGGCGATAAACATCAGCGTGATCAGCGGAGCTGTGCCGCGCGGCGCCGAGCTAAATTCTTTCCAAATGGCCACGCCCCAGATGGCAGCCACGAGCGTTGCGCCTTGGCCCAGTGCATAGGATATCGCTGGACCGGCGATCCCCGATGCGATGATATTCAGGCCGAGGGCGATCATCCAGATGACGCCGCCGAAAACGCCGAGCGAGTGGAGCTTTGCGCTGGCATGGAAGTATTCGGCGTAGCTGCGGCCGCCTGCTCTCATGAAAATCGTGTTCACCACGAAGTTACTGACCACCAGACCTACCGCGAAAAAGAACAGAGCCGTATAGGGTGTGAGATAGCCGGCTCGAATCGGCAGCGTGTTGAAATCAGGCGAGGTGGAGCGCAGAAGTTCGGGATAGAAGAAGCCCATCAGGCAGCCGGCAACGACCGCAAAAACGATTCCCTTTCTCCAGTTGCCGGCCCGCGCTCGCGGGAGTTTGCGATAAGCGAGCGCTGAGACGATCATCGCGAGCAGTACGAAGCCGACGCCGAGAAAGAGGAGCGGCGCATTGCCGCTTGGCTGCTCGATGTAGGTAGCAATGGTCCCGATGACCAGCGCGAGCCCGATACCCACCGGAAAGGCGATGGACATTCCGGCCGCGTCAATCGCCACAACCAGCAGAATGTTGGCCACGTTGAAGAGAGCGCCGCTGAGCATAGCCGAGCGGATTGCATAGCCCGATGCCTGCCCGAGGTTGGCAGCGGCCGGCATGCCGCTAGATCCGACGCTTCCGGCCGTGAACATGAGCAGCACGCTGAAAAGGAAAATGCCAATCGCGTAATCCCAGTAAAATAGCTCGAACGGCCAATTGGTGCGGCCTGCCAGCTTCTGGGTGTTGGCCCAAGAGCCCCAGCCAATCATGGTGAAGGTGCAAAACAAAATCGCCAAGCCGAGGGAATGAACGGTGAACATTACCGGTAAAGTATCATCTCGCGTCTCGCTGCTAGCGGCGCTCACGCTCGCCTTAGGAGCAACTGCATGGTCAAAGACCGCTGTCATTCTGTCGACCGACGTCGGAAATGAGATCGACGACCAATGGGCGATCGCATACATGCTGGTCAATCCCGCGTTCAATGTGCTGGGGATCGTCTCGGCCCACGCGCCCAGTCTTCCCGCGCCCTCGGCTCACGCGACCTATGAGGCCCTGAAGGATGAAGTGGAGCACCGCATGGGCATGGCGACGCATCCTCCGCTGTTCGAAGGATCGAGTCTCCCGCTTGCGGACAGCAGAACGCCGCGGCGGAATGCCGGGGTCGACTTCATTATCGAGACTTCAAAACGATTCTCGAAGGACCACCGGCTGGTTGTGCTCACCATCGGCGCCGCCACTGACCTGGCTTCGGCGATCCTCCAAGATCCAAGCATCACCGGCCGCATCAGCGTGGTCGCGATGGGATTCCGAAATCTCACCGAGGCCGGCAAAGAGTACAACGTCCAGAACGACCCCAAAGCCTGGCAAGTGATTCTGGATTCCGATGCGCCAGTAACCATCGGGTCCGCCGATGTCTGCCAGCGAGACCTTGCGCTATCGTTCGAGGGCGCGAAAAAGCTGATCAGCGGTCATGGCCCGGTGGGTGCCTGGCTTTGGCAGGAGTATCAGGCCTGGTATTTCCGGTTTGTGAAGCCGTTGCGGGTCGACGATTTTTCGAAGCCGTGGGTGATTTGGGACATCGTGACGCTCGCATACGAGCAAGGCATGACGACGCAGAAGACGATTCCCCGCCCGCATTTGGCAGACGACCTGTCGTTCGAGCAGGTCAAGACCGGGAAGACGATAACGTGGGTCACGAGCATCGATTCGGGCCGCTTGTGGGCGGATTTTATCGCCAAACTGGACGATTACGAGCGAACACATTTAATCCCGCAGTGGTGATGCGCGCTGGTGCTAGGCGACCCAGTTCACTCCCCATTGCTGCCGAAGCTGCGCGGGGACGCTGAAACCCGGCCGATCGCCTCCGCGGTCCACGTATACTATCGCCTCGATCAATAGGCGTCCCAGCTTTTGGGCCAGCGCACTCATCGCGCGCGAGTCTTCTAAGATATCGCCGGCTTCCCTGCCCAAAAGTCGAAGGGGCGCCAAGACGAGTTCCGTCCACTCGGCTTCTTGAATTCCAAGCCACGCTGCGTGTTGCTGACCCAGGAAGTACCGAATCAGCAAAGCGGGGATGTGGCGAAACATGTTCCCCGGGATTACGTCCGCCATCATTTTCGTGAGCGCCTGCGTCATCTCCTCCGCCTCAGGCGACGCGCCGAACTGCCTGCGTGATATCGCGCCTGCGAGCGATTGTGCATCCGCAATGTTCTTTGGCAACATCTCCGGCGACACGCCAAGCAACTGCCCAACCACTAGCCAGCTATGCAGGTAAGCTTCTTGATCCGCACTGGAGACTTGAATTCCCAACCGCTGCAAACCGTCGAGAGCCACCCAGGAGAACGACATCAGCGTTCCCGCGAGGTCTTCCTGGTTTACCGGTGTGCCGTAGGCGGTTTGCCAGGTGGAGGCCGTCGGCGCCAGTTTGCGGATCGCCGCATGCATCAAGCGAACCTTCTGTATGGTACGGCGGCCACGACCCTGATCGTCAGTCAGACCTCCTGGCTGCATTACATCTATCGCCATCTGCGCAGTCTCTAGAATTCGACGCGCCGGATTACTGATGAGCCGCGTCGTCAGCGCCAGCACTTGAACGCCGTTTTTCCCCAGATAGCAAAACGGCAACGAATAACAGAGCAAAATAACGATGATCTCGGGCCCGAAACGCCAGAAGACCGCTTCCCCGGCCTTCATCAGGTCTGCATCCGCCCAGGAAGGCAGCGTGTCCGTTTTCGAAAGATACTCCCGAACGATGGGCGGCAAATTCTCCGGCACCGGATATTCGTTTACGATCAAATGACGCATGAGATCGTTGACGCGGGCGATCTCGCCGTCCGCGAACAGCTCGGCCGCAACTGCATCGGCCAACGGATCGCCAACCTGCCGCATGGGATTGAGTAGCTCGTCGGTCCAGCGATCCGGCTGGGGAACAGGAGCGGCCATAGAGCCTTACTATACGCCCGCGCGCTACACCGGGCAAGTGTCCGCGCACGGCACAACACGAGCGATAAGCGAACGCTTTCCCGGACCGGCAGGCTTAACGTTGTTGGGGAAAACCTGCGTACCCTTAGCGAGTTACACAATAGGTAACGTTCGGCAACCGACGTGCGTACCACGCCTAGACACTACGCCGAGGTAAAGAGTGCATTCATTCCTTCAGGACGTCCGCTACGCCTTCCAGCAAGCGCGCAAGAATCCGGGGTTCAACGCAACCGCGATCATCTCGCTGGCGCTTGGCATCGCCGCTACCACCGCAGTCTTCAGCGTTGTTTATGGCGTCTTGATGAATCCATATCCCTACGCGGATGCCGATCGCATGGTGCATTTGATCGTCAAAGACACCGCCGGAGACGACCGCTGGATTTTCTTGACCGGCTCACAGATTCAGCAGCTTCGGCAAGCGAGCTTCCTGGCAAGCGTCGCCGCTCAGGACGACTGGAGTCTGACAACCACCGGTGAGGACGTTCCCGAAAATGTCGATGCCGTTTTTCTGACCGGAAATGCGATGGCGCACTTAGGAGTTCCGGCCCTGATAGGGCGCGGGCTGATCCCTTCGGATGCACCCGAAGGAAAAGATCCTGAGCCTGTCGCCGTGCTGTTGTATACGTTCTGGCAACGGCACTTCAACGGCCGCCCAGACATCGTTGGGCGCACAATCCAGCTCGCACACAAGACTTACACCATCGTGGGCGTCATGCCTCCGCGCTTTACCTGGGGCGGCCCCGACGCAGGCGTATATTTGCCGTTGAAACTTACTTCGGACCCGGTCCACACCTTCTATCCGTTCATCAAGCTCAAGCCTGGTGTCACGCATGAAGCTGCGAATGCTCAGTTCCAGGCAATTCTGCAACAGTTTGCAAAACAGACGCCAACGCATTTTCCGAAAAAGTTCCGGGTCCAAGTGCAAGGTCTGAACGATCAGTTTGTGAAGCGTTTGGGAGTCACTCTTGCGCTGCTGTTTGGAGCGGTGGCTTTGCTGCTGGTGATCGGATGCGCGAACGTTTCGATTCTGCTGCTGGCCCGCGGCACAGCGCGCCAGCATGAATTAGCAGTACGCGCCGCGATGGGAGCAAGCCGCTATCGCATCGTCCGTCAACTCTTGACTGAATCCATCGCGCTCTCGTTAGCCGGTGCAGGTTTAGGCGTCTTGCTCGCCTACCGGACGGTAACTTTGATCGTGCGCTGGCTGCCGGAAGATTCCTTTCCGAAAGAAGCGGCGATTCAGGTCGATCTCCACGTTCTGATCTTTAGCGTCGCGTTGGCGCTACTCACCGGAATCGGATTCGGCCTGTCGCCCGCGCTTCAATTTTCCCGCCCCGAGCTGGCGCAGATCATGCAAGCGAGCATGCGCCGGGTGATCGGCGGAGTGCGCGGAAGACGAACCCACAACCTGCTTGTCGCCGGACAGCTTGCACTTACATTGCTGCTGCTGACGGCAGCCGGTAGCGCTATGGCGGGCTTCATCCGTTTGGCGCACACGCAACTCGGTTACGACCCTCACAACACCATGTCGGTAGGAATCCCGGTTCACGACAACACTTACACTACTTGGCAGGCGAGGTCGCAGTACTTTACTGCTCTGCTGGAGCGCATAGCGGCCATGCCGGAGGTTGTATCGGCCGGCATCTCGACCAATGCCACTCCTCCGAACAATGGATGGAACAACACCTTTGAGATCTTCGGCAGACCGAAACTGGAGCAATCCAATCTACGTTTAAACCTCATCAGCCCGGAATATCTGAACGTGCTGCACATCCCATTGGAAAGGGGCAGGGTCTGGGACCATGCAGAGACCGTACGCGGCGCCCATCTCGCTCTTATCAATGAGACCATGGCGCGGCAGTTCTGGCCAAATGGCGATGCGATTGGACGTCAAATCCGTTTTCCCGAATTAAAACCGGAGCCGCCATACGGGCTAACAGTTCCCGGAAGCGATAGCTGGGTTCAAATCATCGGCGTTGTCGCCGATGCTCGCGACGATGGATTGCGCAATGCAGTCAAACCGGCGGCGTACGTGCCGTATACGTTCGCGCTTCGGATGTGGACCCAGATCCTGGTGCGGACGCGTGTACCTCCGCTGTCGATTCTGCATGCCGTTCGAGAGCGGATCCGCGATGTAAACCCCGACCAACAGGTATTCAGCGATATTCGCGATTTGGACCATTGGATCACGCGCGAGCCGGAGTGGGCACAGGAGCGGCTGGTTACGATTCTGTTCGGCGCGTTCTCGGTGCTGGCGCTATTGTTGGCTGCGGTCGGCCTGTATAGCGTCGTTGCCTATAGCCTGGCGCAGAGAACCAACGAATTCGGCATACGCATGGCACTCGGTGCGCAACGCCGCGATGTACTGCGCGACGTTTTCTCGTCCACCGCGGTGAGCATCGGGGGCGGATTAGCTGCCGGCCTGCTGCTAAGCGTGCTGTTTAACGGCGTGGTCGCGCATTGGATTGAGGGCGGTTCGCGCAATCCACTTATTATTTTTGCCGTCATGAGCCTTCTCATGGCGGTCGCGCTGGTCGCGTGCTTCGTGCCGGCACGGCGTGCTTCGCGCATTGAGCCCATGGCGGCCTTGCGCTATGAGTGACCTGGACCTTGCTTGGTAACTTTCGAACACTCCAAATATACTAGGGTGAATGTCTCGTGTTCTGGTTACCAGCGCAATTGCTCTGGCCACTCTGCTATGTCAAGACGCATTTCCCCAATCCAGTAATTCTACCGGTATCAACTTATACCCGCCGGACACGCCTGGTGAATCCCACGCGAGCATGGATCTCCGCATACCAGGACCCAATCCGGATGGTTGGCTTTACCCAATTACTCAGCTCGATCAATCGCTCCCACCCTGGATTCAGTTCGGTGGACAGTTTCGAGATCGCGTGGAAAGCCAGGACGGGCTCAGCTATGGGTACACCGGCGACACCTATGATCTAACGCAGCTTCGGATCGGGATGTATCTGCAGCCCACCAAATGGCTTGAGTTAGTCGCCGTGACCCAGGATTCACGGGTTTTCTTTAATCACCATGTTGCTACTGGGCCGTCGTACCAGAACATTTGGGACATTCGCGAAGCTTACATAGAGCTTGGAAGCTCAACGGAAGGGTGGTTTGATCTGATTGCCGGCCGGGAGATATTCAGCTTCGGCGATGAGCGCGTAATCGGACCCTCCGACTGGGTCAATATGGGTCGTACGTTCGACACCGTTCGCATGGATCTCCACCCGCCGGGAGTGAGCGTGAGCATATTCGCGGCATCTGTCATCAACGCCATTGACGGCCAAATCGATCACCACATAGAGGGTAACAATCTGTATGGGGTCTACAGTAGTTTTAGCAGGATCATTCCCCACGCGACACTGGAACCCTATTTACTATGGCGGGTAGCGCCGGGCAACGTGTCTCTCCCGGAAACCGAACACCGTGGCCACTTCAGCGAGGTTACTGGAGGCGCGCGTCTAGCCGGCACGGCGTGGAAAGCTGTCGACTACGATATCGAGATGAACAAGCAGACCGGCTCGCTGGGACACGACACGATCGATGCCTGGGGCGGGCACTGGAACGCCGGTTATACCTTTCACGATGCCCACGGCAAGCCGAGAATTTTCAGCGAGTACAATTACGCCTCCGGGAATAAGAGCCCAAATGGCAACACCTGGAGCACCCACGATGAGCTTTATCCTTCGGCCCACGACAAGATGGAGTTTGCCGATCAGTTCGGCTGGAGAAATATCGAAGACTTACGGATCGGCGTTGACGAAACAATCAGCAAACGGTGGGGCTTGACGCAGGTGTTCAACGATCTATGGCTGGCATCCAAAAACGATGCGGTGTATAACAGCAGCGGCGCCATTTCCATCGCCGCAGACCCAAGAGCCACCAGTAAGCATCTTGGCGCGGAACTGGACCTAATCGCTCGCTATAAGCAAAATCAACATGTAACATATGGTTTCGGTTTTGCTCACATATTCACAGGTGCATTTATAAACCAAGCCACCCCGGGAAAAGATTACAACTATCCGTACGCATATGTGACATACATCTTCTAAACGGGTCTAGCGATAACGAAGGAGCCGATAGAAAGGAGAGCAGTTAATGAAATGAAAGATCAAGATACAAAAGTAAGCCGGCGAGGAATTTTCGAGCTGGGCTCGGCAGCTCTCACAGCCGCCGCCGCAGTCACGGTTGCCGCACCTGGACGTGCCGGCGCCTCGCCGCAGAACCAGCAGACGGAACACCATAACGCTCCGAACGAGACGGATCCCGGGCCGAGAAACTTGCCGCTCGCGAAAGAGAATCCGGATTCCGTGTGGCCTCCACAGACCGACAACGGCAGCGTGAAGCCCTTCAAGTATTCGTTTGCGCTCTCCCGCAAGCGCATTGAGGACGGTGGTTGGACGCGGCAGGTTACGGTGCGCGATCTGGCCATCTCAAAGGACATCGCCGGTGTAGAAATGCGGCTCACCGCCGGAGGCGTTCGCGAACTTCACTGGCACGTGGAAGCGGAGTGGGCCATCATGCTCTACGGCAACGCACGCATCACGGCAGTGGACCATGAAGCGCGGAGTTTCGTGGAGGACGTGGGCCAAGGCGATTTGTGGCTCTTTCCGCCAGGCGTTCCTCATTCGATTCAGGGCTTGGGACCGGACGGCTGTAGGTTCTTGCTTGTATTCGATGACGGAAACTTCGATGAATTTCATACCTTCCTGATTACCGATTGGCTATCGCACACGCCCAAGGAAGTACTTGCGAAGAACTTCAATGTGCCGTCATCCACGTTTGACAAGGTTCCTAAGAAGGAGTTATTTATCTTCCAGGCAGGCCTTCCGGGGCCGCTGAAAGCCGAGCAGGCTCAGGCAGCGGAAGGAACCGGTACTGTTCCGAAGAGTTTCGCCTTCAGGCCCAAGACGATGAAGCCGACCAAAGTTACACCGGGCGGCGAAGTAAAAATTATCGATTCAAAGATTTTTCCGGTAAGTCCCATCGCAGCGGCCATCGTCACTCTGAAACCGGGCGGTCTGCGCGAGTTGCATTGGCATCCGAACGCCGACGAGTGGCAATATTACATTCAGGGCCAAGGCCGGATGACGCTGTTCATTGCCGGCAGTGACGCTCGCACCATGGACTTCCAGGAGGGGGATGTCGGATACGTTCCCATATCCAATCCGCATTACATCGAGAACACGGGCGACACGGATCTGATCTTTCTCGAGATGTTCAAAAGCATGGAATACCAGGACATCTCCTTGGCTGAGTGGATGGCCCACACTCCGCATCTACTAATGGACCAACATCTGAAAGTTGGAACGGCAATGCTGGACGCGATTCCCAAACAGGAATCAGTGATTATGCCGGTCTGACGCTTCTTGCAAGCAC
Organism: Bryobacteraceae bacterium; assembly: GCA_035502635.1. Lineage (GTDB taxonomy): Bacteria > Acidobacteriota > Terriglobia > Bryobacterales > Bryobacteraceae > Bog-105. Next base: position 86,765 of record DATJUG010000064.1, on the reverse strand, counting down.
GTCTTCGACAATCGTTGCAGCGCGCTCGACGCCGCCGGCACGCTTGATCGATTCGCTTAGTTCACGGGCACGAGCGCGATAACTCTTCGCGCGCAATACACGTCCAACTGCTTCGCGCAGAGCAGCAGCGCTTAGCTTCTTAATGGGAATTACTTCCCCCGCCCCGGAGCCGGCCACTCGAGCGGCAATCGCCGGCTGATCGTGCGTGATCGGCAGCGCAATCATTGGAACGCCGAACAGAAGCGACTGCATCACGGTATTCAGGCCGGCATGGGTGATGGTGAGACTCGATCTCGCAAGAATTTCGAGCTGCGGCGCATATCTCACCACCAGGGGCGCTCCCGGCAGGCTTTGCGGCAGACTACCTGATTCGCCGCCGGTTGCGATCACTAGCTGCGCGTCCAGACCCGCACACGCTTCGGCAATGGTGTGAAAATGTCGGCTGTTGCGTGCCTGAAGTGTTCCCAGCGACGCATAAATCAGCGGCTTTCCGTTCAGTTGCTCGAACGGGAAAGACACGGAAGTTTCCGTCGCTTCATAGAACGGACCCACGTAATGGAAACTCGCCGGCAACTCGCGCCGGGGGAAATCGAGCTCGCGAACCAGTTGGCAAAGCTGCGCCAAAGGCGAGAATGTATCGTCGGGCTGGGAAATCGGCTGCATTTTCCAGCCTCGTCGATAGCGGTTGATAACTCGATTGATCGACGAGATCAGCAGATCTGAAAACGCATAACCGATACGGTTGCGGGCGCGTCCCCACGCACTTGCGCGGTAAGGCCAAGGCATGAAGGGAGGCGGGATATCGGGTTCGCGGTTCAGGGGCAAACTGGGGCACACGCTGACGAACGGCAGACCGAGGTGCTCGGCAACAGTTGCAGCGGCCGGTTCATTCTGATCGGCTAGCACAAGATCGATCTGCGCCCTCTTGAAAGCAACTGGAAGTTGCTCGCACAACAGCTCGGCCACTTGACACGAGCACCGGACTACGAATCTCAAAGATCCCAGGCCCTCCATAAGGGCCATCTTGCGAATCGACTCGGCAAGAGCATCGCTCTGAACGGCTCCCACGGGCTGAAATCCGAGACCGTGAGACCGGATGCTTGCTTCTATGGCGGGAATGTGAAAAAAACTGACCTCGTGGCCTCGCCGCTGCAGCGTCCGGCCTAGACTCAACATCGGATTCAAGTGGCCGGGCAGCGGAGGGCAAACCAGTGCGATCTTTGCCATCGCCTCTCGTTATTGTACGAGTACCCTTCTGTTGCGGCGCATGTTAGCTTACCGGTAGTTCTCTCCTTCCGCAAATCCTGCGAATGAATTTAGTATTAATTCTCTAGTTTCCCAACATTTTGCCAAAATCGAAATACATATGAAAGCTGTTTTTCTTTCCGCCGTTCTCGCTTCTTGTGTTTGGGCCGGTCAAACCACCGCGCTGTATAATCCCGAGCTGCCCACCGTTGGTCCCTTCCCAGCAAACGCGCTGACCGTCAATGACGGAACGCAGGCGACAGGCATCCGCATCAATCTTCCCTCTTCGTTCGAAACGTGCGATCCCTCTTCCAGTCCGAGCGTTTGCAGCAACACCGCGCTGTTGAATCAACTGGATGGATTCAGCGTGAATTCCCGGCTGATGGCATGCTTTTCCGGCCCTGTGGATACCAGCACATTGCAGAGCGGAGTACAGATCATCCCGGTGGCTGGCGGCGCAGCGGTTTCCATTAATCAGATTATTTTCGATCCGGCGAGTAACTGCGCCTTTGCAAAGCCGAATCAAGTATTGAATCAACAACGTCAATATTTGCTGGTGGTAACCGATTCGGTTCATGATAGCGGCGGCAAGAAAGTTAAATCATCCGACGCATTCACGGCTTGCCTGCAAAGCAGCGATCCCTACTGCGAGGCGCTCGCGGCCGCGTTGCAGAAAATGCATCAGCAGCCGGCGTCGTCGAACAAGATTGTGACTGCTTCGCTCTTTACAACCATGAGTGCGACTGCCTGGCTCGAACAGGCGCGGCGATTCGTGGATGCAATTCAACCGGCAGTCGTGCTTCCGGCGGGACTTAATGGCGCTCCCTCAGTCTTCAATTTGTCTGGCATACAGAGCATGACCTGGGTCCCACAAGGCAGCGGGGACGACACGGACAACTCCGAAACAATCACGCCGAGCCTGCTCTCTGGCGTCCGGCAAATCGCGTTTGGGATGTTCATGACTCCCTTGTTTCTCGATCCCACCAGCGGAAGTATTCCGGTAACTCCCACTGCGCAACCGATCGGCGCACCGGCAGCTTATATTCCCGTTTCCTTTCATCTGTTTCTGCCGGCGGCTAACTCGAATGGCGGCAGCTACCCGGTCGCTATTTACGGTCACGGATTAGGCGACAACCAATTTGGGGCACCCACTTACATCGCCTCTACGTTGGCGCAACTCGGCATCGCAACACTCGCGTTCGAGATTACGGGACACGGCTATGGTCAAGGAGGCGTGGTAAACATAACCGGGAGCAACGGCGTCCAGACGGTCTCGACACCGGGGCGCGGCATTCTGCTTCCAGGCAACACAAACATTGGTCCGAGTGACGGCTGCATATTGCCTGGGGCTCTCGCGGTTCGCGATTGCGGACGCCAGACAGCAATAGATCTGTTCGCCCTCGTGCAGACTATCCGCAAGACAAATGGCCTCGGCTTCGGATTGAATCCCTCACGGATATACTATGTCGGCCAGTCCTTCGGCGGCACTTACGGCACGCTGTTTCATGCAACGGAACCGAATGAGAAGGTCGCACTGCTAAACGGTGCAGGGGGCACGTCCGTAGATGTTGCGCGGCTAGCTATAACCGGACGCCCGTTAGCGATCGAATATCTCGCTTCGATAAGTCCGGCACTCTTAAATGTAGATGCGGGGATTGCGCCACCGGAGCCGTACTTCCACGATGACTTCAACGACAATTATGTTTTCCGCGACATGCCGGCCGTTACTAACTCAATCGCGGGTGCAATGGCGATCCAAGCGGCCTTTGAAGCAGCGGAATGGGTCGGAATGGTGGGCGACCCGCTGAGCTTCGCACCACATTTGAAGACCTTGCCGCTCGCCGGCGTTCCTGCAAAATCGACCTTATTTCAGTTCGGCTATGGCGATTTAGAAGTACCAAATCCCACGGAGTCGGCCGTGATACGCGCCGCAAGTGCGCAGTCGAGCGGATGGTTCTTCCGCTTCGATAAGGCCGCGCAGATCGATCCGCGCTTGCTCCCTGTGACCATGCCCTCGGTTGCGCCGTTGCCGATCCTGCCTCATCGTATCTTGAGCAATCCTACAATTTTTGAATATCCATACGAAACGCCTCTCTCGATGGCAGATCAGTGGCAGGCGGGGGCGTTCCTTGTATCCGGCGGTGCTTTGACCCTAGACCCTGATCTGTTCTTAACAGGCGAATATACGGGAAGCAATCTCTTCCAGGTACCGGCCACGCTGCCGACCCGGCTCAATTTCTTGCAGATCCAGCCGTAAGTGGACGACCGAGGAGCAGGAGGTCGGTGGTTCGAATCCACTCGCTTTGTGCGCGGCTTGCATCTGCTCGGCGATTGTACAAGAGGGTGTACACTTGTGGCATGAAAACCTTAAATGTCAGCGATTTCCGCGAGCAGTGTCTCCAATTGCTCGACGGTCTGCCGGCGGATGGGATTCTCATCACGAAGCGCGGGCGGCCGATAGCCAAGATTACGCCCCTCCCTTCCTCCTGCGCTGACCTCATCGGGATCCTGAAAGGTCTCGCGTCGAATCCACAAGACGATCTCTTCTCGACTGGAGTTGCTTGGGATGCTGAATCTGGACACTCATATTCTGATCAAAGCGTTCGAGGGAAGTCTCACACAACGCGAGCGAAACGTCCTCACCGAAGATCCTGAATGGAGCATTTCCGCCATCGTCCTGTGGGAGATCGCTAAATTGCATCAGCTTGGACGGCTGACGTATGGCCTCGACCATGAGACCTTTGCCGCCGCCGTGGACCAGGTGCATGTCTGGCCGATTACCCGCCAAGTGTGCCTGAATCTTCGCGCGCTGGATTTTCAGTCCGATCCCGCCGATGAAATTATCGCGGCCACAAGTCTGACGCATGACATTCCGCTCCTAACCCGCGACTCCCGTATTCGAAAATCAAAGGCTGTGAAGCTAGCGTAGTATGACTCTGATCAGCCGCCGGCCACTTCCAAATGGCGTCTCGGGCTCGTTCGAACGCAGCCGCCAGTAGGAAGCTCGCTCCGCCACACACTTTTCGGGACTTAGGTTGCGATCGCGACTTCGGTTCAATGCGCCGCTACTTCGCAGTGCAGTTCGCGCCAGCGTTGCACTAGATCCTGGCAAGCTCCGCGCCAGTTCGGGAAGTGAAATTCGAAACCCGATTCCAGCAGACGGCGCGGCACCACGCGTCGGCTCTTGAGCACTAACTCGGTTTCCGTGCCTAGAAAAACAGCGCCCAGCGCGAGCACCCATTTCGGGGCCGGCAAGCCGACATAGCTGGTACACCACGAGTGGCGGAGACAGCACATGAAATCGCGATTGGGTACTGGGAATGGAGAAGAGATGTTGACCACGCCACTCAACTCCTCATGCTCGATCAGATGCTCGATAGCTCGCGTGAAATCGACATCGTGAATCCAGGAAACGTATTGCTCTCCGTTTCCGGCCGCACCGCCGAGTCCCCACTTGACAAGCTGCAGCAGCGTATCGAAAATGCCTCCGGCGTCCGGACTCATCACCATTGCGCTACGTAAGGCAATTTTTCGGGTGCGCGGTGTATCCGCGGCAAAGAATGCGCGTTCCCAACTTGTCGCCACGTCGATACTGAAGCGCCAGGTGCGGGGCACATCGGGCTCGCCGCCGCCCAGCTCGCCGGTTGCTTCGTCCATCGGCTTATCCAGAGCGTGGCGGTAAATGGTTGCCGTGCTCGCGTTCAACCAGACCCGGGGCGGATGCGAGGACCTTGCGATCGCCTCGCCGACCAAACCAGTCGTAATGGTTCGAGAATTCTTGATTTCGCGGCGGTTGGCTGCGTTGTAGCGGCAGTTGACGCTTCGGCCAGCCAGGTTGATGACCACGTCAGCGCCGTCAATCGCCAGAGCCCACCGGTCAAGATGGCTCGCGTCCCACTCCACGGCGGCCCATTCAGCCGGCTTGGGATGGCGGGCAATGACGGTGACCCGATGTCCCCGCTCATGAAAATGCCGCGCCAGAATTTGACCCACCTGGCCGGTGCCGCCAGGGATGACGATTCGAAGCGGCCGAAGCAGCGGCATTCCGAAAAAGTGCCTTGAGGTTGATTGTCCCACGAAGCAAAGGGCGTGATGCGCGCCGCCAGACAGCAAAGGAACTCGCTAAGTCTCGGGGCGGCGCTTAGTACCGCGGCTGTTTTGCGCGAGTTCCTCAATAGCCACGTCGAAATAAATCCTGGGCGCCGCTCACAACCCTGCGCGCGTGCGTCTCAGGTCGCCGCCTTTCCTGAGTTCGCAAGCGGAATGCGAACTTCGAATTGAGTTTCACCGGGCTGGGATTGAAAGCTAACCTCGCCGCGATGGGCCTTGACAATCCGGTAAACCGTATCCAATCCCAGGCCGGTGCCTTCGCCCACCGGCTTGGTAGTGAAGAACGGCTCAAAGATTCGACTCTGAATTTTGGGCGGAATTCCTGGCCCATTGTCCACCACGTCCACCACGGCCCATGCTCCCTCGCGCGATGTTTTGATGCGCAGCTTCCCTTTGCCCTTCATGGCGTCAGCGGCATTCGAAATCAGATTGGTCCAGACCTGGTTCAGCTCGCTGCCGCGCGCGCATATGGTCGGGAGGCTTCGATCGTAATCGCGGACGACTTCAATGCCGTTTTTCAATTGATGACGCAGCATCAGCAGCGTGTTCTCCAACCCCGCGTGGATGTCGACCTCCTGCTCGGGCATCTGGTCCATGTAAGAGTATTCCTTTACCGCGCGGACCAGCTCTGAGATTTTACCAACGCTGCTTTCAATGTCTGCGATTAACCTGGTTATAGTGACCGAGGCGGTGATGCGGACGAAGGCATCGCCGAGGAACTCTGCTGGAATTGCTTCGGCAACGCGTTCGAGCGTGCTTCGATCGCACCCCGCATCCACCAGCGAGGCCGCGAGATCCCAGGAGTTGGGAACATCGTGGTCGTCGAGCCACCGCGCGAACTCTTCTTCACGATCGCTGCGGTCCAGAGTATCAAGAGCGGACTGTGCACCGGCTTCTTTAATCCGGTCTGAGTCTAGCTGTGCGAGAAACAGTCGGGCCGAGAGAGGCAAGCCGCGTTTCTCGAGTTCGAGAGCAGCGGTGCGCACCGAAATAAATGCCTGTCGAAGATTTTGCGCCGCACGCCGGGCCGCGGACGCGGGATTATTCAGTTCGTGCGCAAGGCCGGCCGAGATCTTGCCAAGCGCCATCAGCTTTTCGCGTTGCTGATCCGCCGCGGTGGTTTCACGGACGCGGTCAGCCAACACGCTGACGAGCCGCTGCTGCAGCGCCGGTATCCGTTCCAGCATCTCCGCGAAATGATCTTTGTGGAGCCGAGCTCCACGGCTGGCGGCGACCGCTCGCGCGGTAGATGGATAATGCGTCAGGCGTGAATAGGGGAGCAGCCCTGTCACTTGGCCCGTGTGCATGATATAGACGCTTCCATCTGCCCGCTCGGCGTGTACTTCACCTCGAAACAGAACCACGAGATGATCGGCGGGATCCCCGGCCCTAACGAGAATCTCCCCAGGTTGCAGCTCGAACACGCTCATGTGAGTGGCGAGCCAAGTCAACGCATCCGATGGAAGATCGGAGAAAACAGAGATTGCCTGGAGCTCATCTACCGCCGGGTGCGAGACCGCAGTGTCTGAACCGGCCTGTGGCGACGATCGCAAAATGTCCATCGCGCTGCTCATTTCGCACTTTGCCTCATGTCACACTTTACTGAGATATTGATGAACAAACTGGATTGCGACGGAGCCTTCCCCCACACCGGAAGCCACACGTTTGATCGACCCATGACGAACATCTCCGACCGCGAAAATTCCAGGGACATTGGTTTCAAGAAGACCGGGATCGCGCTCGAGCGTCCAGCCTTTGGGCCGCTTGCCATCGCGCAGCAGATCGGGGCCAGTCAGGATGAATCCTCTGGAATCCCGCTCGATCACTCCATCCAGCCACTTGGTGCGAGGTTCGGCGCCGATAAAAATAAACAGCGCGCTCGCGGGAACGGTTTCAGTTTCTCCACTGGCATCGCATGTAATCGAAATGGATTCCAGGTGCTCTTCGCCGTGAACTTCCGTCACGCGGCTCCGGAATACAGCCTGAATGTTTTCTGTCTTTTCGATTTGATCAATCAGGTATTGCGACATGGTAGCTGCTAGCGACGGACCGCGAACCAGCATCACCACGTTCCTCGCGTATTTCGAAAAAGACATGGCGGCCTGGCCGGCGGAGTTGGCGCCGCCCACTACATAAACCACTTCGTTACGGCAGGACATGGCCTCGGTGGCCGCGGCGCCGTAATAGACGCCCGCTCCCTGTAAGCGCTCGATACCCGGCACATCGAGCGACCGCCACTGGACTCCCGTCGCTAGTATCAAACTGTGGCATGAAACCTCCGTCTGGTCGCTCAACTTGAGGTAGCGGTAAGCCCCGTCCACGCGAATCGCACTAGCTTCCTGTGGCGAAACAATTTCGACGCCGAAACGCCGGGCCTGAGTTACGGCTCGCATCGCCAGATCGGATCCCTTCAGCCCCGCAGGAAAGCCGAGATAGTTTTCAATGTTAGAACTAAGTCCGGCTTGCCCTCCGGGCGCTTCTCGTTCTACCATCAGCGTCTTCAGACCTTCTGACGCTCCATAAACGGCGGCTGCCAGACCAGCCGGCCCGCCTCCTACTATGGCTACGTCATAAAATTCAAGCCCGGCGCGCATACGGAGACCTAGCTTAGCCGCCACCTCTTGCAAGCCTGGCTGCTCCAGCCGATCGCCATCCGGAAAGAAAATCATCGGCAGTTTCAGTTGATTCGGCCCGAGACTTTCCACAAGACGGCTCACCTCGCCGTCGCGCGCGGCTGCATCGGCGTCCAACCACTGAAACGGCACCTGGTTGCGGGCGAGGAAATCGCGCGCTTCGTAAGATTTCGGCGACCAGCGCGTGCCGAGAACCCGCACTCCCTCAAACGGCGGCTTATGTGTCGAAGACCAATCGGCCAATAGGTCATCCAGCACAGGATACAGTTGCTGCTCCGGCGGGTCCCATGGCTTGAGTAAATAGTGATGTAACTGAACGTCGTTGATGGCTTTTATCGCCGCTTCGGTGTCGGCGTAGGCGGTCAGCAAAACGCGTTTCGCGTCCGGATAAAGCTTCATCGCCTCGATTAGAGTCTCGATACCATTCATCTGCGGCATTCTATGATCGACTACAAATAGCGCAACCGCATCGTTCCTTTGTTGCAGACGGCGCAACAAAGCGAGAGCACTTACTCCCGAGTCAGCCCGTAAGATCCGGTAGTTCTGGTTGTATCGTTGGCGTAGGTCGCGTTCAATCGCACGTAATACATCAGGATCGTCGTCGATGGCCAGTATTATTGGTCTCGCCATTAGCGTAGCCTCTTTCCCTAAGCTGAGGACCGAAGTCGAGTAAGTAACGAATCCAGATCTAACTCGCCATCGTGCCGGATACCGTTGATGAACAGACCCGGGGTTCCATATACTCCGTTTTCAACTCCTCTGCGAAAATCCTCGCGCACCCGATCTTCGTACACTCGACGCTTCATTTCGCTGCGAAACCTTTCTGTGTCTAGCGACAGTTGCTGGGCATACGTATTCAGATTTTTCATGGCAAGAGCATTCTGATTGGCAAATAGGAGATCGTGCATCTCCCAGAAGCAGCCCTGCGCGCTGGCAGCTTCGGCCGCCTCGGCGGCCTGCTGCGCGTGCGGGTGAATGCCCGAACGTGGGTAATGGCGGAAGACCAGGCGGATGTCGCCTGGCAGCTTGTCACGCAGCTCGCGGATGGTTACGAACAGGCGCCCGCAATCAGGGCACTCGTAATCACCGTATTCGACTAGCGTGTAACGCGCTTCTGGTTCGCCCTGCACGTGATCGTAAGGCTGAATCGGCAATAACAGTTTTGAACTATCTAACTCTTCTTGTGTAGGCGAGGCCACGCTAGGTTCCCTCCTGGAAGACAGCACTCTAATAGGGATGCGCCATTACACAAGTTCGGTGCGCGCAAAGGAACAAGCCCAGCGGCGAACGGCGCTCATTTAGCCGGAATGACCGGAAGCACGATATGCGAAGGATGTTTTGCGTCGAGATAAACAGTATTTTCGGCGATCTGCCAACGGCGATTATCGTTCAACGGCTCGCCGGTGTTGGGGTTTATATCGAAGCGCGGAAAGTTGCTGCTCGAGATGTCGAGACGAATGCGGTGCCCATGCTGAAAAACAAGCGAGGTCGGGTACATCTCGATCGTAAATTCGTAGGGCTGCCCCGGCTTGAGCAACTCCGCTTTGGCGGCGCCATTGCGATAACGCGCCCGCACAATGCTGTCGGCAATGTTCAGGTCTACACCCGCGGGAAAACCGGCATTCGGCGGATAAACATCAATCAGCTTGGCGGTGAAATCGGTGTCATAGGAATTCGACGAAGCCCAGAGCTTCACGATCAGGCGACCGGTCACTTCCGTATCGCTCTCGAGCGGGGGCGTCTGAAAGACGAGTACGTCATTGCGCGCGGATAGTGGTCTCGAATCTTTGCACAGCCAGAAGTCCGGCCGGCACCTTTGGTCTGCCGCACCCTGGAACATTAGGGTTCCTTGCGAGGATACGTTGCCCCCTAAGGTCGGAACGGGATTGCGAGGGTCGAACAAGTAATGTATGGGCGAATCGTCCGAGGGTTTAGCGGGAGAAAGGACGCCACGTGCGTGAAGATAGTACGAAGTGGGGCGCGTACGCGCAAGCGGCCACTCATGCTCGTCGCGCCAATGCCCACCGACATAGATGCGCCCCTCGGCAGTCTTGTGACCGTCGCCTCCGCCCATGACATAAATGCGGACAGGCGGCTCCCGGTCGACTCCGTTATCGATTCCTTTCAGCCAATGATCGAACCATCGCAAATGGAAAGCCCAAAGATCTAGCGCCGCATCTTCGGTAAACTGCGCTTCACCGGCGAAGCTGCGATTTTCGGAGCTGTGAATCCAAGGCCCAATGATCAATCGTTGCAAGCTCTTTTTCGTTCTTCGCAGCTCGACGAAATTCAGATTCGCGACCTGAGCGCCCCAGGAGTCGTACCAACCGGTGGTGTGATACTCCGGAACGTCCTTGTATTCGGCTAAGTGATCGACCACGCTCGAACCGGAATTCTTCCAGAAGTCGTCGTAATCGCCGTGACTCATCGCCTGCACCAGCCACGCTTCGTAATCGGGAGCAAACTTAAGAGGCGTTGTGCCTGCACGCAGTGGCAGACCGCGCACATAATCGCGCACGTGAGTTCCCATCTCAACCAGTGCAGGAGCCGCGGCTGGATCGATGGCGGCACGCTCGGCCGCGGCCTCTTCATTGCCGGTCGGCGTCGGATTTCCGAGCGTTAGAACCCAGTTAAAAAAGCGCAGCTCGAAAGCGCCGTCGTGCCGCACGCCGTAATGGCCGATGTCCGACATCGCGTTCCGCGGAATCATCGCCTTTATATAAGGAGCATTTGCAATGGCAAGCGCATGCTGAGTTGCGCCATCGTAAGAGCTCCCCATGGTGCCGATACTTCCGTCGCACCATGGCTGAGACCCAATCCATTTCGCCGTGTCGAATCCGTCATTCGGGTCGTCACGAATTGGAAACCAATGCCCTTCCGATTTGTAGCGGCCTCGAACATCCTGTGCAACCAGGATGTAGCCCTTAGGCACGTAGTGGCCGGCCGCAACTGAGAGGCCATCCTTGTTATAGGGGGTGCGCTCAAGGATTACCGGAAACTTCTCGTCAACCGCGGAGCCGCTTTGTGCCGGGCGATAGATATCGGTAGCAAGCCGAACGCCATCCCGCATCACGACCATCTGGTTCTTCGTTACGGCGACTTCATAGAGCGGCTCGCGTTGTGCATACGCAAGCGGCGCACGCGCGGACGCGAACAGCAGCAAAGACAAGCAGGAGATAAAAATGAGTCGGATCGGGACGCGATCAAAGCGGTTCATAATCGGCTGGGCAAGCTAGCCCATTAGAATACACTGCTGCAGTGTTCTAAAGCGTGAACGCGCATGGCCGTATACTGAAACCTCCATGCGTCGCAGGTTGTTCCAGCGCGCCACGCTGATCACCACCGTCTTGCTTTTGACCGTATGCATTGGCACCCTTGGATTTCATAGCATCGAAGGCTATCCGCTATTCGACGCGTTCTACATGACTCTGATCACGATCACCACGGTCGGGTACCAGGAAATCCATCCACTCAGCCACGCCGGACGAATCTTTAATTCTTTTCTGATCTTGTTTGGCGTAAGTGCGATGTTCTTCGCCGTTGGCGCGGTGACGCAGACCATCATTGAATTTGAATTGCAGGATCATTATGGAAAACGCCGGAAGAAACGCATGATCACGCGCTTGCAGAATCATTTCATCGTCTGTGGCTTTGGCCGCGTCGGCCGTAATGCTTCACTTGAGCTGCAACGGGGCAAAGTGCCCTTCATTGTCGTCGACCGCAGTGAGCAGCGCGTTCAGCACGCGACGAGCGCGGGGATGCTCGCGCTGGTGGCAGATGCGACACAGGACGAATGCTTGCGCGAGGCAGGCGTTACACGAGCGCGCGGATTGATCGCCGCTTTGCCTTCCGATGCCGAGAATCTGTTCATTATCTTGTCAGCCAAAACTTTAAATCCGCAATTGACAATCGCCACGCGCGCGTCAGAGGAAGAAGCTGAACAGAAGCTGCGGCGGGCGGGCGCCGACACGGTATTCGCGCCCTACACCATGGCGGGCCATCGGCTCGCCCATGCTCTGCTGAGGCCGCATGTGGTCGAGTTTCTGGAATTTGCAACTGGAGCCCTCGCACCAAAGATGAGGATGGAGCAGTTTCGCGTTGCGCCAGGTACAGAACGTTTTGCTAAGTCTTTGGGCGAAATCCTTCAAGCGCGTAATCTCGCCCTGATCGTGCTGGCAATCCGCCGAGCGGACGCGGAGATGATCTTCAACCCACCGCCGTCGACAAAGATCGCTGCAGGCGATTTCCTCATCGTGCTGGGCGAGCAGCCCGATCTGGAGCAGCTCGAGAAAGCTTTGACTTAACTGCGTGTTTTTCGAGTAATCTTAAGGCATGGCGACTTCGGTGCTCTTATCGGTTGAGGAATATCTGCAGCTTGAGCCGCGTGAAGACGGACTGGACGATGAGTTAATTCAGGGAGAAATTGTTTTGTCACCCAGTGCTAAGCCACTGCACGCCAAAGTTGTCGCTCGTCTGTTTGAAATCTTGAAACCGCTCGAGGCGCTCGGGTATGCGCGTGCGACCGACTTCGGCTGCATCCTTGGCAAACACTCTTTGCCTGGGCCGGACCTGGCCGCGATCCGGGCGGAACGGTGGCGCAGTGTCGGTGAAGACGATTACCTGGTTGGATCGCCTGAATTGGTTGTCGAGGTGTTTTCTCCGTCGAATCGCAAAGCCTTGATGGCGCAAAAGGCTGCGCTATACCTGCAACACGGCGCGGAAGCCGTCTGGGTCGTGTATCCAAAGCAGCGAACTCTGATGGTTCATGAGGCTGAGAGCCAGACTGAAGCCCGCTGCGGTGAAACAGTGAGTTTCCACGGCGTGGTCATTCCAGTAACTTCGATTTTCGAAGGCCTCTGATTCGGCCGGGTGTGCAAAATGAAAGGGCATGCCCGTAGTCGCGCCCTCGTCGGCGGAGGATCTGGCTCACGTACTGAAAGACGCCGCGTCGAACTTTCAAACGATCGCGGTGAGCGGCAACCATAGCAAGCGTTTCATGGCCGGCCCCGTGCTGCCGGCAGACGTCACGCTTTCCACTGCAAAGCTGCGTCGCGTTCTCGCATACGAACCAAACGATCTGACCCTCAGCGTCGAGGCTGGCATGCCGTTCGCGGACGTGCAGAAGCTGCTGGCCTCGCACGGGCAAATGATTGCCCTCGATCCGCCTCATTCCGCCGAGGCGACGATTGGCGGCACGATCGCCACGAATTCGAGCGGGCCTATGCGCCGCGCGTTCGGCACGGCACGCGATCTGGTGATCGGCATGAGTTTAGCCACGCTCGATGGCAAGCTGGTGAAGACCGGCGGCATGGTGGTCAAGAATGTCGCGGGGCTGGATATCGGCAAGCTGATGATTGGCAGCTTCGGCACGCTCGCCGTGATAACCAGCATCAATTTTCGCGTGCATGCGCTTCCTCGCGAGATGCGCACGTTTCTGTTCTCGTTCAATGACCTCGAGGCAGCGATCGAGAGGCGCAACTCCATCGTGCGTGGGGTTCTGCAACCGCTCGCTATAGATCTGATGAGCCCTGCCGCTGCGGCTCGGCTCGGGTCGCGCGGCTATCTAGTCGCTGTGAGAGCAGGCGGCAGCGAGACCGTGCTCTCACGCTATGCACGCGAATTGAGGGATAGCGAGCAGCTCACCGGCGATCGGGATGCGCAGTTGTGGCAACAGATTCGCGAGTTCTCTCCCGAGTTTCTTCGGCGGCAACCGGGCGGCATCGTGGTTCGCGTCTCCACCGGCTTAAGCGGTATCGTTGATTTGCTGCGCCTCGCGACCGGCCCCTGCATCTCGCGCGCCGCTTCGGGCGTCTCGTATCTCTACCTCACGTCGTGGCAGGGCGTGGCTCCAGTATGGAAAGCAGCAAGCGAGCGCGACTGGAGCGCCGTGATCGAATATGCGCCGGACGAAATCCGCGCGGCAAAAGATCTGTGGCTTTCGCCATCCTGCGGGATTGAATCGGCAGGCTTTGCCATGATGAAAAAAGTGAAGCACATGTTCGATCCGAACACCCTGCTGAATCGGCTGCGGCTGTATGGGCGGATTTAGCATCCTCACCGTCCCCGCGGGGCGCGGCGATGGTCCCGCGCAGTCCGATCTCGATAAATGCGTGCACTGCGGACTCTGCCTGAATGCGTGCCCTACCTATCGCGAGCTGGGCGTCGAGATGGATTCGCCGCGCGGGCGGATTTACCAGATGAACGCGGTCGCCAACGGAGCGCCGATCACGCCCTCCTATATCGAACATCTGGATTTATGCCTGGCGTGCCGTGGATGCGAGACCGCTTGTCCGTCCGGCGTTCCCTACGGCCGGCTGATCGAAGCCGCGCGCGCCGAAATCGAGGCCCGCAAGCGAAGTCCCTTCTGGGAAAGGGCTGCGAAGAAGATCGTGTTCGAGCGCCTGCTACCCTTGCGAGCCGCGCTTCAAATGGCCGGCACAGCCTTGTATCTCTACCAGGCTTCGGGGCTGCAGCGTCTGATGCGAGCCACCGGCGTACTCAAGCTGCTTGGAAATCTTGCGAATATCGAAGCGCTGTCGCCCCATGCCGAAGTTCCGTTCTTCTATCGAAATCTCGGCAAGACCTTTCCAGCGGCCGGTGAGCGGCGGTTTCGCGTGGCGTTTCTGGCGGGCTGCATCGCCAATGTAGCCTTCGCAAGATTGAACGAGGCAACCGTGCGTGTGCTACAGCGGAACGGTTGCGAAGTCGTAATTCCGGCGGCGCAGAACTGTTGCGGGGCGCTGCACGTGCATTCGGGATTGAAGGAGCAGGCGCGCTCGCTCGCGCGCAACAACATCGACGCAGTGCTCTCCGAGAATTTCGATGCCATCGTCACCAACGCGGCGGGTTGCGGTTCCACGCTGAAGGAGTATGGGGAGTTACTCGCCGAAGATGGGGCCTATCGAGATCGGGCCGCTCAATTTGCAAGCAAGATGAAAGATGTGACGGAGTTTCTTGCCTCCGTCGGCCTCAATCCCGAGATGGGAAACGTCGATGCAATCGCCACCTACCAGGATTCTTGCCATCTCGCGCACGGGCAGAAGATCAAGGACGCGCCGCGCCGGCTGCTGCGAGCAATCCCCGGTCTGACGCTTCGGGAAATGCCGATGGCCGATCTGTGTTGTGGAAGCGCGGGCATTTACAACGTCGCTCATACGGAAATGTCGATGCAGATCTTGCGCCACAAAATGGAGTCGATTGAGATGACCGGCGCTTCGTTGGTAGCGACGGCGAATCCGGGGTGCATGCTGCAGCTTGCGGCGGGCGCGCGGCTCTACGGCGCGGGGCAACGCGTTGCGCATGTGATTGAGGTGCTCGACCAGGCATATGCTGCCTATCAGCCGTCGCAAGTCAATCGAGCGGTCGCGTCTTGAAATCGGCCTGCGCTCCGAAGCCGGCAAGCAAGTCTCGAATGGCAGTCTGTGCGTTCTTCTGAGCCTCGTCAAGGATACCCATTTTGAGCGCCGCGTTCCGAACATCGTCCAGGCCCTGCAGCCGCGCCTTGTGCTCGAGGTCCGGATCGGGAGGCACCCACGGCGTCCACCAGGTGACCTGGCGATCCCATACTTTCGTCTCCTTCTCATTCAAGAAGACATCGAAGAGCCGAGCCGAAGGAAGCGTAATCAGGAACTTTCGATTTCCCGAATGCGCGATATCGCGAGCGCGCATGGTTTCAAGATCCACTCCGGCGAGCGCCTCGCCTTCCACCATGAGCAGAATCGATTCTTCGCCCAGCGGAACTTTGGGCTCCCGGAGCCCGACCACCCGCTCGATGCTGTAGCGCACCGTCACGAGCTGCTTCAGCGATTGGACGCGCGTGATGATGGTAGCCGAATTCAGCGAACGAAGGCCGAACAGGGCGCGAACTCGGCCTGCGATGAAGATGCTTGCCAGCAGTGCGAGAAATGCGAACGCGGAGACGAACGCAGCGATTTTCCACTTCGATGCATCGGGCTCAGCCACTGTTTGAGTGTAGCGGGGTGGGCCGGTCTCGTCGCGAATTATAAGCTCAGACTTTCGACAGATCGCCGCTCGGTCTACTTCATAATCGCGTAACCGCCCACAATCAGGTATTCAACTCCGAACCTTTCGAAGCTCTGTAACAGACCTCTGAAATGTAAGCGGCGGTCAGGGAACCCATCAACCAATAGAGTTTTCCACGTAGCGGGTTGCGAATCGTCCATAGGCGTGCCTTTCGATACTGACTGTTTCACAACGACTCATTCAATAGCCGCGCCAAACGCAGGCCGCCTTTGATGAGTTGCTCGCGCACCACAGGTTTCATCTCACTGATGTAAAAGGCCGGAATATCCAGCCTCAGGCCGGTAATTTCGGCAGGCGCTTCGGCGCAACTGGCGGGAAATTCCACCGGCTCCACCGGAATGTGCAGCCGGCGGTAGATATCGCGTACAGCCAGCTCATGCGATTCCCAAACCCAGTCATCCTCTTTGCCCTCGGCCAGCACATGTTCGCGGTGAGGACCAAGTCCCTCGATCGCATCGTCCAGCTCCTCGGCAAGCGCCCGATCGCTCGTGTTGATCTGGTCAATAATTCCGCCATCCCAGAGCGCGTGCAGGTTCTTGGCCTTGCCGACCGGTGGGTCCAGCAGCTCGCAGTTGCCACCGAGGTCGGCATCCGAAATCGTGTGCAACGGCTGATGGACATCACCCACCAAGTGCACGAGATAGCGCAACGCATCAAGCTGGCTCCAGCGGGTATTTCCTAGATGCCCGGGGTGGCCGGCGAGCTGCTCGGCAAACAGGCGAATGCGCGCAGGAGCGCAGTTATCATCCTTGCAGCGCTCCGGAATGTCGGATTTGTGGTCCTCAATCGTCAGATCGATGTAATGCCAGGCGCCGGTCTTGGTTTCGCTCTTGGTTTCATCGGCCCAAGTGGAGGCCTTGGCCAAGGCGTCGGCGATACCTTCGGGATTATCGGGAACATCTAATATACGGGCAATCCGGGTCCGGGCGGCGGGGGTGAGGTGGGCGGCGGCAATGCGGGCCACCACTTGGTGTCCGGTTTCCCACCACGGGTAAGCCGGAAAAGGGCAAGCGATGCAAAGAGTTAGGAGGAGGGCGACAAGGCGGGTCATGAGGTGCGGCCAAGCTGCGTAAGTCCTAGGGTAGCTCAGAGCGGCTCGGGAATCGAGACCAGAATCTTTAGTCTTAGACACTCAGATTATTGCATCTTAAGTCACTCATCTGGTATCTTCTTAGTGAGGCTCTAACCATGGATTTCAATCGGCTGACCGAGAAATCGCAGGAAGCGATTCGGCAGGCGCAAACCACCGCTATCAATCACGGCAATCAACAGGTAGACGTCGAGCATCTGTTGCTAGCCCTGTTGGAGCAGGAAGGCGGACTGGCGCCATCGATCCTGTTACGGGCCGACGTGCCGCTGGAGACGCTGCACAAACGGCTGCTGCAAGAGATCGAAAAACTCCCGAAGGTGAGCGGCGCCGGTGTGCGGCCTGACCAGGTGTATATAACGAACCGCCTCTCGCAACTGTTGAGTACTGCCGAGGAACAGGCTAAGCGGTTGAAGGACGAGTACGTCTCGATCGAGCATCTGCTGCTCGGTGCGGCGGAGGATCAGGGCGCGGCCGGCAAGCTGCTGCGCGAGTTTGGGCTGACGCGAGACCGGTTGATGAAGGCGCTGGTCGAGGTGCGCGGCAACCAGAGGGTGACGACGCAGAATCCGGAAGCGACCTACGAGGCCCTCGAGAAGTATGGCCGCGATCTGACGGACATGGCTTCGAAAGGAAAGCTGGATCCGGTCATCGGACGCGACGAAGAGATCCGGCGCGTCATCCAAGTGCTTTCGCGGCGCACGAAGAACAACCCGGTGCTAATCGGCGAACCCGGCGTCGGAAAGACGGCGATCGTCGAAGGGCTGGCGCAGCGGATCGTGCGCGGCGATGTGCCGGAGGGATTGAAGGACAAGAAAGTGGTTGCGCTCGATATGGGCGCACTGATTGCCGGTGCAAAATTCCGCGGCGAATTCGAAGAGCGGCTGAAGGCAGTGCTCAAAGAGGTGCAGTCCTCTGAAGGACGCATCATCCTGTTCATCGATGAATTGCACACTGTGGTGGGCGCGGGCAAGGCGGAAGGCGCAATGGACGCGGGCAACCTGTTGAAGCCCATGCTGGCGCGAGGCGAGCTGCACTGCATCGGCGCCACCACGCTGGACGAATACCGCAAGCATATAGAAAAGGATGCGGCACTCGAGCGGCGCTTCCAAACAGTCTATGTCGACCAACCGACCGTCGAAGACACGATTTCGATTCTGCGCGGGCTGCGCGAGCGTTACGAACTACATCACGGCGTGCGCATAAAGGACACAGCGCTGGTGGCGGCCGCAGTGATGTCGAATCGCTATATTACCGACCGGTTCTTGCCCGATAAAGCAATTGATTTGGTGGATGAAGCCGCGGCCAAGCTGCGCACGGAAATTGATTCCATGCCGAGCGAGCTGGATGAGATTTTGCGCCGCACGATGCAACTCGAAATTGAGCGCGAGGCGTTGAAGAAAGAAAGCGATGCAGTTTCAAAGGAACGGCTGACGCGCATTGAAAAAGAACTGGCGGAGTTGAAGACTCAGTCCGCCGCGTTGCAAGCGCAGTGGCAGACCGAGAAAGAAGGCGTGCAGCGTGTCAGGGCTTTGCGCGAACAGATCGAGCAAATCAAGGTGCAGATCGCGCAAGCCGAGCGCGCCTATGACCTGAACAAGGCTGCGGAGCTGAAGTATGGCCGCCTGACGGAGCTCGAGCGGCAGTTGAATGCCGAGCAGGAGCGCGTGTCGAGTAAGCACGGCGGCACGCGGCTGCTCAAAGAAGAAGTGGATGAAGAAGACATCGCGGAAGTAGTGAGCCGCTGGACGGGAGTGCCAGTTTCGAAGCTTCTCGAGGGCGAGATGAAGAAGCTCTTGGCGCTCGAAGACGAGTTGCACAAGCGCGTAATCGGTCAAGACGAAGCGGTGATGGCGGTGGCGGAAGCGGTGATTCGTGCACGCTCAGGACTGAAAGACCCTAGGCGGCCGATCGGAAGCTTCATCTTCCTGGGCCCGACGGGCGTCGGCAAGACGGAGCTGGCGCGGGCGCTCGCGGAATTCCTGTTCGATGATGAGCGGGCTATGATCCGGATCGACATGTCGGAATACCAGGAGAAGCACACGGTATCGCGCCTGATTGGCGCGCCTCCCGGGTACATCGGCTACGACGAGGGCGGCCAGTTGACAGAGGCCGTGCGGCGCCGGCCCTACTCAGTGGTGCTGTTCGATGAGATTGAGAAGGCGCACCACGATGTGTTCAATACCCTGCTACAGGTGTTGGATGACGGGCGGCTCACCGACGGTCAAGGACGCACGGTCGATTTCAAGAACGTGATCGTCATCATGACCTCGAACGTGGGCAGCCATCGGATTCTCGAATACCACGGGGCTTTCGAAGGCGAGGAGTACCGGCGGATGAAGGACGCGGTTTTGGAAGAGTTGAGGCGCGCTTTCCGGCCCGAGTTTCTGAACCGCCTGGATGAAATCATCGTCTTCCATGCTTTGAGCGAGGAACACTTGAAGCAGATTGTCGAAATCCAGCTAGGGACTTTGCGAGCCCGGTTGGAGGAGCGGCACATCACGTTGCAGCTTTCCGATGCGGCCAGGACGCGATTGGTGCGGAGCGGGTACGATCCGAACTACGGCGCACGGCCACTGAAGCGGGCTATTCAACGGGAAATTGAGACGCCGCTGGCCAAGAAAATTGTCGGCGGTGAGATTCGAGAAGGCCAAACCGTTTGGATCGATGCAGATCCGAACGGTAGCGGCCTGGCGTTCCGTGTGGAGGCTGGCCGGCCGGCGGAAGCGGCAATTGCATGAGAAGAATTCTGGGTGTGAATCGAATACTAATTTATTACGTCCAATGGTAGGAAATGCGGCGGATTCGCTCCATGCCGCTCTGAAAGCGCAAAGGTCGCGGATGCGCGCCGCAAAACGGTGAGCAGCTTCGCAAAACTTTGGGCGGCGCGCTTGATAACGCGACCGTTTTGCGCGAGTTCGTTATTAACGAAAGGATTTTCAAGGACATGTCTAACGTGGTCCAATTTCGCCGCACGACAGCGATTCTAACGCTGGTTGCGGCTTCGATCGGTGGTGGGCTGATTGCGGCATTCGCCGTGATGAACCACTCGAATGCGCCGGTGGCAGTAGTCGCGCGCGCGGATACGAACTCGCAACGGGCCGTGAGCCAGTTGTCAAATTCGTTTGCCGACATTATTGAGAAGGCTTCACCGGCGGTGGTGGAGATCACCATGACGCGCGTGATTAAGGCGTCGGAACAACAAGGGAACAACCCGTTTCTCTCCGACCCGTTCTTTCGCCAATTTTTCGGCGGCAACGGGCAGTCCATGCGGCCGCGCGACCAGCGCGAGGAAGGTCT
Organism: Bryobacteraceae bacterium; assembly: GCA_035502635.1. GTDB lineage: Bacteria > Acidobacteriota > Terriglobia > Bryobacterales > Bryobacteraceae > Bog-105. The sequence continues at coordinate 66,347 of DATJUG010000064.1, read as the reverse complement.
CGGGTCGGGCGTGATCATCAGCCCAACCGGCTACATCGTCACCAACAATCACGTCGTTGATAAAGCGACCACTTTGAAAGTGATCCTATCGGATGGGCGCGATTTCCCGGCGAAGGTGGTTGGCACTGACCCGCAAACCGATGTGGCGGTGGTGAAGATCAACGCCAACAATTTGCCCACCATGCCGTTCGCCAATTCCGATGGCACCCGGGTAGGCGATTTGTGCTTTGCGATCGGCGATCCGTTCGGCCAGAGCCATACGGTGACCATGGGCATCGTGAGCGCGAAAGGGCGCAACCTCCGCGAGAGCCTGGGACAAATTCAGGATTTCATTCAAACGGATGCCGCCATAAATCCGGGCAATTCGGGTGGCGCGTTGATCAATGCACGCGGAGAGATGATCGGGATGAACACCATGATCCTCACCGGGGGCGGAGCTAGCTTTGGCGGCGAGGCCGGGAACATCGGCATCGGATTCGCGGTTCCTTCTAACTTGACCAAGCAGGTCATGGATCAACTGATGAAGGGCGGCAAGGTTTCCCGCGGCTATATTGGCGTGACTCTGGAATCGGTCAGTCCTGAGCTGGCGCAACAATTCGGATTGAAGGACACGCATGCTGCCGTCATCACGCAAGTAGTTCCCGGCAAGCCCGGCGACAAAGCTGGTCTGAAGGTGGGCGATGCGATCGTGGGCATCGACGGCCAGAAGATTGATGACTCTAACGACCTGACGCTGAAAGTAACCGAGCATGCACCCGGCAGCAGCGTGGCGCTGGATGTGATCCGCAATGGGCAACCGATGAAAGTCAACGTCACTTTGGGACAACGGCCAAACGGAGCCGATTTCGGCCAGCCCGGAAACCAGGAAGAGAATGGAAACGGCTCGGGTAACGGCAATTCCGGCAACACCGGCAAGACGGCCTACGGCCTGACGGTGGAGACGCTGACTTCCGACCTGACCCAGCAGTTGCAACTGCCGGCCAACACCCACGGAGTGGTGATCGACAGCGTCGATCCGGATAGCCCGGCGGCGGATACGCTGACGCGGGGCGACGTGATCATGGGCGTGAACCGTCATCCTGTGAATAACGTCGAGGACTTCCAGCGACTCATGGCGGCAGCGAACGGCAAGCCGGCGCTGTTGACGCTGAATCGCGGTGGAGCGGTAACGTTCGTCGTGGTTCAGCCGAAGTAAGAAGTAAGGGATAAGCGAGACGCCCGGGGATCTGGCTTGTGCCTGCCCCGGGCTTTTTTGTCGATGGTAAACCTTGAGTGTTCGACGCGCAACTTATCGCAGCCTTCTGCTGGGTAGGCGCATCGAAGGAATAGGAAAGATTGAGACCCGTCATGGGAAATACTGATTTTCAAGTACTGCCGGCATTGCCGCTAAAGAACACCATCCTGTTCCCAGGATTGCTGTTGCCGCTTTCGGTAGGTCGGGACAACTCGCTGCGCGCCGTGCAAGCCGCGCTGAATACCGAAGGGAAAGAGATCATCCTGATCGCACAGCGGGATGCACAAATCGAATCCCCGCAGCAGGACGATCTGTATACGATCGGCACCAAGGCGGTCATTCGTAAGTCATCGCGGCCCAACGAAGGCATGATGGAGATCCTTGTGCTAGGGACCGAGCGCGTGGTGGTTGTGAAGCTCGAGAGCACAGAGCCCTATCTCAGCGCAAAGTTTCGCATCTTGCCGTTGCCGCAGGATGGCGGTTCCGAAGTAGAAGCGCTATCGGGCGCGATGCTGGAGTTGGCAACCAAGGCAATCGCTCTGTCGCAGCCGCAATCGGCTGCCGAGCTGACACGCATGTTGGCGGGAAACGAAGACCCGCTGCGGCTGGCCTATCTGCTGGCGAGCATCTTCAGTCTGGATCTGGCCCGCGAACAGAGGCTGCTGGAAGCGGACACGCGGGTCGACGCGCTGCGCTTAATGCACTCCTATCTCGCCCACGAGCTGCAGGTGCTCGAGCTACGCCAGAAGATCGCTTCGAGCGCCCGGGACGAAATGTCGAAGGAGCAGCGTGAGTATCTGCTGCGGCAGCAGTTGCGAGCGATTCAGCAGGAACTCGGCGATAAAGACGCCGACAAGGCCGAAGTGGATATGCTCCGGGAGCGTTTCGATAAAGCGAATCTTCCCGAAGAAGCGAAGAAAGAAATCGAGCGCGAGCTGGCGCGCCTGGAACGGTTGCCTGCCGGTGCGCCCGATTATCACGTCACGCGAACTTATCTCGAGTTCGTGTTGGATCTGCCCTGGAACAAGACGACAGAAGACAATCTCGAGATTGCGCATGCGCGCGAAGTGCTGGACGAAGACCACTTCGGATTGAAAGAAGTAAAGGAACGAATCCTGGAGCACCTGAGTGTGCTGAAGCGCAATCCGGAAGCGAAGGCTCCGATCTTGTGCTTCGTGGGTGCGCCGGGCGTCGGCAAAACGTCGCTCGGGCAATCCATCGCGCGGGCTGTAGGACGCAAGTTCGAGCGCTTTAGCCTGGGCGGCATGCATGATGAGGCCGAGCTGCGCGGTCATCGCCGGACCTATATCGGCGCCATGGCTGGGCGATTGCTGCAGGCCATGCGGCGCGCCGGGGCATTGAATCCGGTGCTGTTGCTGGACGAAGTGGACAAACTCGGGCGCGATTTTCGAGGCGATCCCGCGGCGGCGCTGCTCGAGGTGCTCGATCCCGAGCAGAACAAAACGTTCCGCGATAACTATCTCGACTTAGCCTTCGATTTGTCGAAGGTGCTGTTCATCACGACCGCCAACTCGTTGGACACGATTCCGCAAGCTTTGCTGGATCGCATGGAGATTCTGCGGCTCTCGGGTTATAGCGAGGAAGAGAAGCAGCAGATCGCGCGGCGGTATCTCATTCCGAAGCAGTTGAAAGCGACCGGATTGACCGATGAGCAGATCGAGTTCACCGATGAGGGACTCAAGACCATCATTCGCGGCTACACGCGCGAAGCGGGGCTGCGAAAGCTGGAACGGGCGATCGCCCGCGTAACACGCAAGGTGACGCTGCGCTTTGCCGAAGGCAACGAGGAGAAAGCGCTCATTACGCCGGACCTGTTGAGCGATCTGCTTGGGCCGGAGATGTTCCTGCCTGAAGAGATGCGCAAGAACATGCTGCCGGGTGTGGTAACGGGGTTGGCTTGGACCGAGACTGGCGGCGACGTTCTCTATATTGAGAGCACGCTGCTGCCGAACGGCAAGGGCTTGACGCTGACGGGACAACTCGGAGAGGTGATGCAGGAATCCGCGAAGATCGCACAGAGTTACGTCTGGGCGCACGCCGCGGATTTGGGCATCGATCCCGAGCTGATCAAGAACAGCGGCGTTCACGTGCACGTGCCGGCGGGCGCCATTCCCAAGGATGGACCGTCAGCCGGTGTGACGATGACGAGCGCCATGGCTTCGCTCTACGCGAACCTGCCCGCGCGCAGCGATATCGCGATGACGGGTGAGGTGACGCTGGCCGGCTTGGTGTTGCCGATCGGCGGCATCAAAGAGAAAGTGCTCGCCGCCCGCCGCGCCGGAATCAAGCAAGTGATTCTGCCCTACGGCAATAAGAAGGATCTGCGCGAAATTCCGGACCATGTCCGGCAAGAAATGCAGTTCCACTTTGTGGATCGCGTCGAAGAAGTGCTTTCGATTGTGATTCCGAATATCAACGTGAGACCGCTGGCTCTAGCAAGCTAGCGGTCCTCGCGAAAGCTACTCCACCTGGTAATTCGGTGCTTCCTTAGTAATAATCACGTCGTGCACGTGACTCTCACGCAAGCCGGCGAAGGTCACGCGAAGGAACCTTCCTTTTTGCTGCAGCTCCGGGATGGTGCGACAGCCGGTGTAGCCCATCCCGGCGCGTAGCCCGCCGACTAACTGATAAGTCATCTCCGCAACCGGTCCCTTATAGGGAACGCGCCCTTCGATGCCTTCCGGCACCAGCTTGCCGCTCGCGCTCTGCGCATAACGCTCCGACCCGCCCGACGGATTCGCCCCCAGCGATCCCATGCCGCGGTAACTCTTGAACGTCCGCCCCTGGTAAAGAATAGTCTCGCCGGGGCTTTCGTCAGTTCCGGCCAGCAGACTGCCGATCATCACGCAATCGGCGCCCGCCGCAATGGCCTTCGTGATATCTCCCGAATACTTCACGCCGCCATCGGCCACCAACGGCACCCCCGCCTCGCGAGCTGCTTTCGCACATTCCGCTATGGCCGTGATTTGCGGCACGCCCGCGCCGCTGACCACGCGCGTCGTGCAGATGGAACCCGGGCCGATGCCGACCTTGATACCGTCTGCGCCGCGAGCGATCAAATCGCGCGCGCCTTCGCGAGAAGCGACATTGCCCGCCAGCACCTGCACCTCCGGCAGCTTCTGTTTCACCGCCGCCAGCGCATCCAGTACACGCTGGCTATGGCCATGCGCGGAATCGATCGCAATGACATCCACTTTCCTGCGCACCAGTTCCTGCGCGCGTTCCAGAAAATCTCCCGTGGCGCCGATTGCCGCAGCCACGCGTAGCCGGCCCTGCGCATCCTTCGCCGCGTGCGGATACTTCAACTTCTTTTGAATATCCTTGACCGTAATCAGCCCCTTCAGCGCGAAGTTCTCATCCACTACCAGCAGCTTTTCAACACGATGCTTGTGCAGAATCTGCTGCGCCTCTTCAAGCGTCGTGCCCACCGGAACAGTAATGAGATCTTCCTTCGTCATCACCTCCGAAATCGGCAGATGGTACCGCGTCTCGAAACGAAGATCGCGATTCGTGAGAATGCCGACCAGCCTCCCCTTATGCGTGACCGGCACCCCGGAGATGCGGTAGCGGCTCATCAGTTCGAGCGCTTCCGAAATCTTGCGGTCCGGCTCGATCGTCACCGGGTCTACGATCATGCCGCTTTCACTGCGCTTCACGCGGTCCACTTCCTCAGCCTGCTTCTCGATCGGCATATTGCGATGAATGATGCCAATGCCGCCTTGTTGCGCCAGCGCGATCGCCATGTGCGACTCCGTCACGGTGTCCATGGCGGCGCTAATGATCGGGATCTTGAGCTGAATCTTGGACGTAAGGTGCGTGGTGGTGTCCGCATCGGCGGGAATAACTTGGCTGTGCGCTGGCTGCAGAAGAACGTCGTCGAATGTGAGTCCTTCCTGTAACACCTCAGTGATCATCAGATTTAAACCATCGTAACAAGCGGGTCGCCTTACGCCCGGTGCGAATTATTCAGGCACAACGGCGCAGCACCCTGTACGCCCGTTAGATCTCACGCTTCTAGCGGTGCGGCGATTTAGGCCTCAAATCGGAACCGCTGTCGGGCGATAATGCAGTTTGGTGACCACGCCGGCGCAATCCCTTCCGACTTTAGCCGCTGCCGCTGCCTCTCTTGACGGTTCGCCGGAGCTCAACCGCGAAACGCTCATCCAGGCTTTTCGCACCATGTACCTGGCGCGCTGCCTGGACGACCGCGAGGTGATGTTGAAGCGGCAGAACCGGATTTTTTTTCAGATCAGCGGTGCCGGGCACGAAGCGGTGCAGGTGGCTGCGGGCCTTGTGCTGCGCCCCGGCTATGACTGGATTTTGCCCTATTATCGCGACCGTGCGCTGGCCCTGACCTTGGGCATGACGGCCGAAGAGATGCTGCTGGCCGCGGTGGGGGCGGCGCGCGACCCCAGCTCGGGCGGCCGGCAGATGCCATCTCACTGGTCCGCTCCAGCGCTGCACATCGTTACCGGCTCCTCGCCCACCGGCACGCAGTTCCTGCACGCTATTGGTTGCGCGGAAGCGAAGGCCTTCTTGAATCCGGATTCGGATGAAATCACACTGGTGTGTTCGGGCGAAGGCGCAACCAGCGAGGGCGAATTCTGGGAGTCGATGAACATCGCCTGCATGCAACGCTTGCCGCTGCTGGTGCTGGTCGAAGACAACGGGTACGCGATTTCGGTTCCCGTGGAACGGCAGACTGCGGGAGGCAACGTCTCGAAGCTGTTAGAAGGTTTTCCCGGCCTGTTGCGCCTGGAGGTGGATGGGACAAACTTCACTGAGTCCTTTCGGGCGTTGAAACACGCCGCCGATTATTGCCGCGGCGGAAACGGGCCCGCGCTGGTGCACGCCTCGGTGATCCGTCCCTATTCGCACTCGCTCTCAGACGACGAGCGGCTCTACAAACCGAAATCGGAGCGCGAGCGCGAAGCAGCGCGCGATCCGCTCACCACGTTTCCGGAGTTCCTGGTGCGCGAAGGCTACGCGGAGCGGCAGGCAATCGATCGCATGATACGAGAGATCGACCTCGAGGTGGCGGAGATCACCCAACGCGTTCTTCAAGAACCTGGGCCCCCGCGCGATTCCGCATTCGCTCATCTCTATTCCGAGAAGATCGACCCCACTTCGCACAATTTCGAAATGCAGCCGCACTTCACGGGCGAGCCGCGCACCATGATCGATTCCATCAACCAAACGTTAGCGGAGGAGATGCGGCGCGACGAGCGCATTGTCGTCTTCGGCGAGGACGTGGCGGATTGCAGCCGTGAGCAGTATCTCTCCGAAGTGAAAGGCAAGGGCGGCGTTTTCAAAGCCACCGCGAACCTGCAGCGCGAGTTTGGCCCGAAACGCTGCTTCAATACGCCCATCGCCGAGGCCTCGATTGTCGGCCGCGCGGTTGGGCTCGCGGCCCGCGGCCTGAAGCCGGTCCCGGAGATTCAATTCTTCGATTACATCTGGCCCGCTATGATGCAGCTTCGCGATGAGGTGGCGACGTTCCGCTGGCGCTCGAACGGCGGCTTTTCGTGCCCCATGGTAATTCGCGTGCCCATCGGCGGTTACTTGACCGGCGGTGCAATTTATCACAGCCAGTGCGGCGAAGTGATCTTCACCCATATCCCCGGCCTGCGGGTGGTCTTTCCCTCCAATGCGCTCGATGCCTGCGGGCTGCTGCGCACCGCGATCCGGAGCGACGATCCAGTGATGTTTCTCGAGCACAAGAAGCTCTATCGCGAGCCTTACAACCGCGCGCCTCACCCTGGAGTCGATTACACCGTGCCGTTTGGGAAAGCCAAGGTGGTCAAGCTCGGGCAGGATCTCACCATCGTTACTTATGGCGCCCTCGTGCAGAAGTCGTTGCAAGCGGCATTGCAGATAGAGCAGCGGGGAAATGCATCGGTGGAAGTAATCGATCTGCGCTCGCTCTCGCCCTACGATTGGGAGGCCATCAGCGCTTCTGTAAAAAAGAACAGCCGCGTGCTGATCGCGCATGAGGATACGCTTTCCTGGGGCTTCGGCGCGGAACTGGCGGCCAGAATTGCAAACCAGTTGTTTACTGATCTGGATGCGCCGGTTGGCCGCGTCGGTGCGCTCGATACCTGGATCGCTTATAATCCCCAACTCGAAGATGAGATTCTCCCGCAGGTGGGAGACATCGTTCGCGAAGGCGAGCGGTTGCTGGCGTTTTGAAGATATTTAGGACCATCGCCCTTTGGGTTACAACCGCCGCGCTCGGCTTGACGGCCGCGACGCAGCCTAAATCCGTCGACGCCGTGTTGCACGCCTACGTGCAGGCCCTTGGCGGCGAGGCGGCAATCAACCGGATCAACGACCGCCAAATTGAGGCGAAGGTTCATCGCGCCGGGAAAGTAACTTACTATTGGGCCAAGCCGAACAAGGTAGTGCGGGTCGCCCACGGCGAGAAGGTCGGCTTCGATGGAAGCAGCGGCTGGATGTTGTCGCGCAAGAAGAAGCTCACCAAATTGCCGAAGCCCGAGCAGCAGGAGCTTGAGACCAACGCCAATCCGCTACGATACGCCTACTTGCATGACTTATATTCCGAGCTCGAAGCCGCCCCGCCTGAAAGCCTCGATGCCCGGCCGATGGATGTGATAGTCGCGCCAAACAATATCGGGTCCACTAAGTTCTATTTCGATGCGTCCAGCCATCTCTTAGTGAGGATGGAAGAATTCGGCGTAACATCCGCCTATTATAAGCAGGTGACCGAGTTTCTTGATTACAAAAGCGTGGACGGCATAGAGTTCCCATTTCGCATTGTGCATTCCACCACCGAACCGGGAATGAAGGACAAAGAGATAAGGATCTCGAGTATCGATCAGAATGTTGGTTTGAAGCCGGAATTCTTCACGAAACCTCAACTGGGCGCCGTCACGCTCGGCGGAAAGCGATAAGTCAGCGGCGGTAAATGACTCCGCCCTTCATCACAAACGAGACTTTTTCGACTACCCCGATGTCTTCGAGCGGGTTGCCCGGAACGGCGATGATATCCGCCCAGTAGCCCGGCTTGAGCGCCCCGATCTGGCCTTCCCACCCCAGCAATTTCGCGCCATTCAGCAAATCGGCCTGCAGCGCGGCGGTGGGAGACATTCCGTATTTGACCATCAGAACCAGCTCTCGCGCCTGGGTGCCATGGGGAAATGGGCCCACATCGGACCCCACCGCCATCGGCACTCCGGCCGCAAGCTGGTTACGAAACTCGCGCGCATGATATTCAAACAAAGCCCGCTCACGCTCGCCTTGCGCGGCATTAGCGGCATGATTTGCGAAATATTCGAAGATGGTGAACGTAGGAACCGCCGGAATATGCTTTTCGCGCATCAGGTGCATAGTCTCCGCACTGAGCTGCAACGCATGGTCGATGGACGCAACGCCCGCTTGTGCGGCGTAGAGTGTTCCGGGCTCGCCGGTCGCATGCACGCCCACACGCTTTCCTACGCGCGCGGTCTCCTGTACGGCGGCACTCAGTTGCGCCTCCGTGAATTGATACGGCGTATGAAGTTCGCCATCGCGCAATGTATCTCGGCCGGTTTCGTACATCTTGATGAAATCCGCACCTTCTTTCAACTGCTCGCGGATAGCCTCTACAATCTCGTCAGCGTTATTCGCATAAGTCGCGTTCGAAAGCACGTGCTGCGCCGGATTGAATCCGATAGCGTCCTCATGGCCCCCCAGAATGTCGATCGCGTTACCGCTCACGCGCAGGCGTGGACCGGGAACCAGCCCCTGATCGATCGCATTGCGAACAGCAGTGTCGGCCGAGCCTGCGCCTTCCGTTCCCATGTCACGTTCGGCTGTGAAGCCGCCCATCAAGTCCGCCCGCGCCGCCAGCACAGCGGTGATGGTGCGCTGCGGCACAGATTCCTCTACCGTCTGCAAATCTTCGGCGCCTGGATGAAGGAACAGGTGGACATGCGCATCGATCAAGCCCGGCATTAGAGTCGCGTCCCCGAGATCGACGAGTTCCGCGCCCGCGGGATGCGGCACCGATGCGCCGGCCGCGGTGATGCGTTCGCCTGTAACCAGCACCTCACCCGGAGTCAACACGCGCCCGCTTTCGATTTCGAGCAGGCGCGCGGCGTGCAGGACAACCGTTCGCGGAGCCGGAGGCTGAGCGGTCGCCAGAAACGCAGCGCAGCTTAGCAGAAGGAGCAGTCTTTCCATCATCATTTCGAAGTTAGCTGATTTCGCCGCTCTTCGCCGCGCGAATCATGTGGTCGGCCGCATGATAGGCGAGCGCCTGAATCGTGGCAGTCGGCTGCTGCCGCGCCGATGTTACGAAATTGCTTCCGTCCACTACAAACAGGTTCGGCACGTCGTGCGTCTGGCTATAGCGATTCACAACAGACTTTTTCGGATCCGCTCCCATCCGGCAAGTACCCATCAGATGTACCGACACAGGAAGGTCAAATGCGTCAGGGGCGGCCCAATACTTTTTCGGTTTCATGGCTTCAAAAATCTCGTATTCCCTCTCCAGCAGCCACTTCAGGTTAGCCATATCGTCCGGGTGGCGTTCGTAAGTAATTCGCACCGCGGGCAGCCCCCACGCGTCTTTCACGCCGGGATCAAGACTCACAGAGTTTTTCTCCATCGGCAGCGACGTTGCATGTCCCAGCAGCGACATCGTACGCGTGAAGTACTCACCTACCGTTTTCTTGTACTCCAAGCCCCACCGCGGCGCATTTTCTGGCAAGCCGAACAATGCGAATCCCGCCGGATAATACTGGAACCGCGCGTCAATTCCGCCGCCTCCATAAAATCCACGCTTTGGATCGGCGCGGTAGTAATCGTGAATCAGCCGGGTTACCTGAATGCTCTTGAATTCGTTCAGGGGGTGTTCAAAGACGGCGCTCGCCAGTACGCCGAGATCCCACATGAGATTCTTGCCGACTAAGCCGCTGGAGTTCGCGAGGCCCTGGGGGAATAAGTTGGACCTAGAATTAAGCAGCAACCTGGGCGATTCTACTCCGTTCGCACAGACCACCACAGCACGCGCACGCTGAAACACCTCACGCCGCTGCGAGTCGAAGTAGATCGCGCCGGTTGCGCGGCCGCGCGCATCCGTTTCAACCTTCCGTACATAGGAATCCGGCCGGATCTCGCAACGCCCGGTTTTCTCGGCCACTGGAATAACGGTGACTTTCGTGCTGGATTTCGCGCGAATCTCGCATCCGAACGCTTCGCAGAAGCCGCAGTGGACGCATGCGCCTCGACCCCGATAGGGTTGCGAAAGAATGGCTACCGGCGCCGGAAACGGATGCAGCCCGAGTTTCTTAGTTGCCTGCTCAAACAGCACTCCGGAGGACTTGACCGGCATGGGTGGTAAGGGATACGGTTTCGATCGCGGCGCCTCAAACGGGTTGGCGCCGGCCAAACCGGAAATCCCCAGGTCGTATTCGGCCTTCGTGTAGAACGGTTCCAGATCGTTGTAACTGATCGGCCAGTCAGCGAACGAAGTTCCCGGTACATCTCCAAAAAGGCTTCGCTCGTGAAAGTCGCTCTCGTGAAAGCGCCAGTAATTGGCCGTAAAGTGTACCGACCCGCCGCCCACTTGCCTGCCGTACATGATGGTCTGCTTGGCTATCGCCGGCTCGTTCTCGTTCTTGCGGAACATGAGGGGCTGCAATTTGGGATCGTTGGTAAATCCCGCCTGGAACGTGTACTTGATTTCGTCGTGCGAGTAATCTTTCTCTTGCAGATAAGGCCCTTGCTCAAGCACCACCACGCTAAATCCCGCCGTTGACAGCTCCTTTGCCACAACGCCGCCCGCGGCTCCAGCGCCGATCACTACGAAATCGACCGTCTCGGCCGGTTTGAATTGCGCAGTCACTTCATCTCCGCATCATAATAGCCAAAAGGCGGCGTCCACACCATGCGATCTTCAAAACCGATGTATTTCCAACCTACGGATCCACGATTTCCGCCATAACTCGGATTTCCTAGGAAGCCAAGTAACGTATGGGTTCTGATAACTTCGAAGAAATCGGATTTGTCAATCGCCTGGAGTAACTGGATCTGTTGGGCATTCGAGAGGGCCGCAATAGTCTGGGAATTGGGAAAGAGTTCTTTGCGGCGCTTGTTCAATTCGCCCAATCCGCGCCGGTAGGTATCTTGCTTATCCGCATCGAATGTGGTCAAGGCGCGATCGATGAAAAAGACCACGCCCGCCTCGGTCGCGCCTGGGCCATCGTCGGAAGGAAGTATCTGTTCTGCAATGGCCGCGACGTCAGCCGCGGTGGAGGCGTCGAAGAACTCGAAATGCGTGGTGTTCGGTTGTTCCACCGACTGCCGCGCGTGTTCCTGCGCCGCCGCAATGGCAGCCCATGCCGTAGAGCCCAGCGTGCCCAAAATCCAATCGCGCCGGCTGAAGCTCATCCAGATCTCCCGGCGCGTGGTCGCATGCAAGTCCTAAAAGATGATTTTAGCCGCAAGCTGCATGTTGAATGGCTCGCCGGGTCCTAGACCGGGAGCCCCGTTGAAATCGCCGATGGTATCAGCCACCACGCCGTTAGACCCCACCGAACCTGCGCCGGAGGCGAGATTGATCCGATTAAACAAATTGAACATCTCGGCGCGAAGCTGAATTCTCAGCCGTTCCTTGATTGGAATGTTCTTGAACACCGACAAGTCTACATCTGCGAATCCCGGTCCGTAAAAGGCATTGCGCGAAAGATCTCCGTCAGGGTTCGTTGTTCCCGGGCACCCCGCCGATCCCGGCACACAGAAAGCGGCCGGATTCACCCATTGCTCACCGACTCCGTTCACGAACGTGTGGCTAACCCCCGCGAACGGGTTCGACACAATATTCAAGCCTGGGCGCTGCGTTCCGGCATCGAAGTTGAAAGGCTGCCCGCTGTGAAGCGTGATTTCGCTGCTGACCTGCCAGCCGCTGGTAAGCAGCTTGAGATGCGACGAACCCGGAATATCCCACGTGAAGAACGCCGTGAAATTATGCCGTGTATCGAAGTCGCCGCTCGCGTATTCTTGCGCCAGATTGAAACTGTCCAGCGGGATTGCGCCGCGATACTCCGTTACCTCGTCTAATTCGTGAGCATAAGTGTAGGCGAATTGCGCGTTAAATCCGTGCCACTGCCTGATCTTCAAAGTAGTCTGCAGCGAATTATAGTTGGACGTTCCGTCGCTATTTAATTGGATGATCGAGCCGTAGTTGGGATATTGCGCCGCAAACGCTCCGTCCTGGTTGATGTTCTGCATAATGGACAGCTTGCGTCCTTCGCTGCCTACGTAACCTACCTGCCAGACGGCTGAATTGCCCAGGCTCTTTTCGACATTCAGGTTGAAGTTGAAGAAATACGGCGCCCGAAAGTTCTGACTCACTGAGAATACGTTGAACGTCTGACTTGGACTCAGGCACCCGGGATCTGTGGTGAAATTTCCCAAGCAAGTTGTAACTCCTGGAAAAATGGAAGCTCCTCCCGCCTGGACGGTTTGCCAATTGTAATTATTCAAGCTGTAGTTGTCTACCGCATGAGGCCCGATGGGATTGTCTTCCAACCCATCCGCCGCGCTGATGGGAGGGCGAAAGTCCAGAAAGGGATTCATGTTGATTTGGTCATAGAAAACGCCTAACCCGCCGCGCACCACCAGATGGCCGCTGCTATCGGCCTGATACGCGAATCCAAAGCGCGGAGCAAAGTTGTTCTTATCCGGCGGGAAGACCGCGTTGATGCCCTTCCCCTGAATCTCTAAGCCGCTTCCTTGCACGAAGACACCGAGATCGTCGCCATTCGTGCTGTGCAACGGCCCGAAATATTCGTAGCGCAGCCCGAAATTCAGATTGAGCCTCGGGGTAATCTGCCAGTCATCTTGTCCGAAGAAATCAAACGCGTTCACCGCAACCTTTCGCTCCGCATCACCTACCGCAATGGAGGACGTGCTCACATCGCCAGCAAGGAAATCGGCCAGTGCCAGAGTATTGCTGTTACAACCTGACGCAGTAGCATTCGACGTGCAGAAGGCCGCCCACGGTCCCTGTGTTCCGTCGAACGTGAACTCCCCGGTTGACCTTCGGAAGTAGAACTCGTCCACTCGTCCCTGCCGAACCTCGCCGCCGAAGCGCAGTTGGTGAGCTCCCGCAACATAGGAAACAATATCCGTCAAGTGTCCCGTAACGTCGTTCCGCCCCTCGGGAGGCGTAATTCCCGCTTGATCGAACCCGCTGATCTCGATGTTTGAAGCCCCCATGATGGGTTGCCCGTTCTTGGTCGCATCCGGGCTCAGGTCCAGGCCCAGAGCTGCCATGTTGAAGCTGTTGTTGGCATCATGAAAAACTTGGTTAAAGTAACTGATGCCGAAAAGCAATTGGTTAGTCAGTCGCGCCGTAAAGAGCGAATTCAAAACGGCGGAATAGTTCTGCACATGAAGCGGAGCGACTTCGAAATAGTAACCAAGATTGGAGCTCGCGGTGGCAAGCGCCAGGCTCGCGCCCGGTGGCTGAGTCTGGTCTCCTTGTCCTGCGAACCAGTGGAGCGACAGATGCTCTTTGTCATTGAAGTTATGGTCTACTTTGACCACGCCGTTATAGCTGTAACCTGTTCCCGGAACCGTCGCGAAATAGTTGTTAACAGTGCCCGGCAAGTTTACAATCGAGCTCGGCCAAAGGGTTGCCAATAGCCTCGCCGATAATGAGCTCTCAGGAACGCCGAATTGATGCAGCAGGCTAGTCGCTTGCGATACCCAGGCAGCCGAGGGCTCGGTAGAAAGCCCGGTCAGCCCGAAGACGTAATCTTGCCTCTCGAATCCGATGAAGTAGAACGTCCTATCCTTGATGATCGGTCCGCCAATAGTAAATCCGGTGTTGTAATTGCGCAATTCCGGCGCTTTTGGGAAATCCGGAGTGGGTACGAAAAATGGCGAACTGGCGGCATAGAACTCATTCCGGTTGTAATAATATGCACTACCGTGTAGTTCATTAGTGCCGCTTTTGATTGTCAGGTTTACCGTTCCCCCGGCATTGCGCCCGCTCTCCGCGTTCGATTGGGTTTGCGCCGAAAACTCATCGATAGCGTCAATCGGCATAACCACGCCGGCGATCCCCGACACGCCACCTTGATTCACGGCTGGAATATTGTGCCAAAGATCGTTGTTATCGGTCCCGTCGATCTGCCAGTTCATCTGGTTCGCGCGAGTTCCATTCAACGACCCGTAGCCGCCCACTGAGTATCCGCCGTAGCCCGGCGATACCGCGATAAGCTGCGAGAAATCGCGCCCGTTCAGCGGAATGTTCTGCAGAGCCGTAGTCGGAATGGTGTCACTCTGTGTCGCTGTCGTGGTGTCTACCTGCACTGCGGCGGCGGAAACTTCCACCGTCGTCGACGTCTGCCCCATCGTCATCTTCACCGGCAACGTATAAATGTTTCCCGCCGTTACGTTGATTTTTGAGACCGTGACCTTCTCGAACCCAGCGGACGTCACCGTCACCGTATATACGCCTATGGGAAGGTCTTGAAACGAGAACTCACCGTCGTTCGTGGTAACGCTGTTGTACGCCACGCCGGTCGCGTTTTCCGTTGCGACCACCGCCGCGTTCGGAAGAACAGCTCCTGACGGATCTGTCACCGTACCATTAATTGCGCCTCGGAATGTTTGGGCGTGTGCTGCTGCAACAGGGAGAAGCACTGAGAGCATAAGTACCAGAAAGCGATTCATAATCCTCCTGACAAATGCGCACAGTTATATTGATGTCCTGAAGCGCAAGCACATAAATAGCCAATGCTCCGCTCGGCGATCGTTTAGTTCATATCGTTCGACTTAGAGTGGTCCTCAGACTAGGAGAAAAGGCTAGTATACAGCAAGTAGAAGCTTTGTGAACCGGTTTTATCGAATTCTGTAATCGGTTACCTATCTTAGTTGGCCTTCCACTTCTCTCAACCAATCCGGGCGCTTCAGCACCTCACGCGGTTTACTGCCGTCCGGCGGTCCAATAATTCCGTCGCGCTGCATCACGTCTAAAATGCGAGCCGCTCGCCCGTAGCCTAACCGTAGCCGCCTTTGGAGCGTGGAAGTGGACGCTTTGCCCATCTCGACCACCACGCGCACCGCATCCTCGTACATCGGATCCTGTTCGCCTTCGAAAACCTCCGCGTTTTCTTCATCGTCTTCCGGTGGCGGCGCCATTAGGAAGGTATCGTCGTACTCCGGCGTCGCCTGTTCCTTCCAGAAATCGACCACGCGAATCGTCTCCGCTTCCGTGACGAACGCGCCGTGTACGCGTGTCAAGCGTGAAGAACCGGGCGGCAGGAACAGCATGTCGCCTTTCCCGAGCAGATGTTCGGCGCCCATGGTATCGAGAACGGTCCGCGAATCTACGCGCGTTGCCACCCGGAAGCTGATGCGTGAAGGGAAATTCGCCTTGATCAAACCCGTGATCACATCAACGCTCGGCCGCTGCGTCGCCAACACCAGGTGCATCCCGACTGCGCGCGCCATCTGCGCCAGCCGGGTGATGCACTCTTCCACGTTGGCGCGTTCGAGCATCATCAAATCCGCAAGCTCGTCAATGAGAATCAGCACATACGGCAGCGGCTTCGCGTCTTCGGCTTCGTCTTCTTCGAATAAGTTACGCGGCTCTTGCCGAAGCTGGACGATTTTTCTATTGTATTGATCGATATTGCGCACTCCTTGCGCCGCCAGTAACTTCAGCCTGCGCTCCATCTCGAGCACCGCGTTTCGCAACGCATTGGTAGCTTTCTTCGGCTCTGTGATAACCGGAGTCAACAGATGCGGAATGCCTTCATAAATCCCGAGTTCGACCCGCTTGGGGTCCACCATTATCATTCTTACTTCATCCGGAGTCGCTTTGTAGAGGAACGACATGATCATGGCGTTTAGCATCACGCTCTTGCCCGAGCCCGTCGAACCGGCAATCAGCAAGTGCGGCATCGTCTCTAAAGAGGCCACTTTGATTCGCCCGTTGATGTCTTTGCCAAGCGCCATCGTCATTCTCGAGGGTGAATCGCGAAACTCATCCGATTCCAGGATCGCCCGCAGACTAATGACCTCCCGCCGGGTGTTGGGAACCTCGATCCCTACGGTCGGCTTTCCTGGCAAACGTTCAATTAGAATCGATTCAGCCTGCAGGCCTAAGCAAAGATCTTCGTTCAGGGTGGTGATGCGGCTATACTTCACGCCCGCTTCGGGCTTGTATTCGAACGTCGTCACGACGGGTCCCGGATTGATCTGCACCACCGAGCCCCGAACATTGAATTCTTCCAGCTTCGATTTGATTCGGCCGGCGATGTCTTTCAGTTCGAAGCTGTCGTAGCCGTTCCCTTCCGGCACTTCATTCAACAATTCGCTGGTCGGCAGACGGTACGCGCGCTTGCGCCTCGGCGGCGGCGCTGACATCGCAGCGGGCTCGTGGAACGGCGGCA
This sequence comes from Bryobacteraceae bacterium, assembly GCA_035502635.1. Lineage (GTDB taxonomy): Bacteria > Acidobacteriota > Terriglobia > Bryobacterales > Bryobacteraceae > Bog-105. The sequence goes on along the minus strand of DATJUG010000064.1, from coordinate 49,682 downwards.
TTTCGTCTTCCGGTTCTTCAGAGGCTTGCGCACGAATGAGCGGTTGATACTCGAGTGTGCGGATCGGAATTTCTTCCGGTTCGGGTTCCACATCGAAGGGAGGTTCATCCTGCGCAGCGACCGGCGCAAAAGCAGCCTCTGGAATTGGATCGGCCTGTGCCGGCGGTCGTTGAGGCCGTCCAGTGCGCCTCGCCTTGCGTTCTGCTGCTTTTTCCTTAGCCTTTTCAATCGCTCGTTGACGGCTTGCCTCACGCGAAGCGCGCCATCTGGCGGTCATCGCTTTCCACTTGGCAAGCGGCCCACGCAACCAGCGCATGAGCGTAGCGACTTCAAACGTGGATGCAAAATACAGCGCCACGATTCCGGCTGCCACGGTGATGATCGCCGAACCCGCCAAGTCGAACCGGGCCAGGAGAAAGTCTGCGATGACCATTCCCACGATGCCGCTGGGCCGGACGCTTCCCGCAATCAGCCAAGGCCGAGGAATGAGTCCGCATCCCGCCGAAACGCAGAACCACAGCGCCAAACTGCCAAGAACGCGGAACCACGTGCTCTCGATGGGCGCGGATCGCACCCACTTCCAGCCGAGTGCCCAGATATGCACCGGCAGCAAGAGCACGCTGATTCCGAACACCTGGAACAGCAAATCAGCCCATTTGGCTCCGAAAAGCCCAAGCAAATTGTGCGTGTGCGTCGAGGCAGTCGCCGTGTTCCAGGAGGGATCGGCCGAAGAGTACGACACCAGGCTCAGCACAACGGCAAGGCCGAGCAATAACAATAGAAGCCCCACGGCTTCATTGAGCCGGGTGTGGCGAGACGGTGAGAGTAATGTCATCCGCCGATGCGGAAGAACACTGCCAGAGCGATTACTATTATGCCAAAAAATATGCGGTACCACACGAACACCGCCAGGCTGTGGTGGCGCAGGTACTTCAAGAAGAAGGCAATCACCAAAATCCCGACTATGCCGCTCACCAGTATTCCGACCGCGTACGGGAGCCGCATCTCCGGAGGCAATCCGCCCTCTTTATGAACGTCGAGAAATTTCTTCGCTGCCGCGCCGGCGATAAGCGGCGCCGAGAGCAGAAATGAGAAACGCGCCGCCGCTTCGCGATCCAGCCTGCAAAAACGAGCCGCCGCGATGGTGCTTCCGCTCCTCGAAACGCCTGGAATAATGGCAAACGCTTGCGCGACTCCTATAATCGCGGCGTCGGACCATGTCATCTGGTCCAGGCCGGTCTTTCTGCCAATCTTCCGGTCGGCCACGGCCATGTAAATTGCTACCAGAATCGCAGCCGTCCCGATGATGTACGGGCTGCGCCAGGCGTGCTCTGCATACTTGTCCCACCTCCAACCGGCTAATGCTCCGGGTATGGTGCCGATCACCAGGTACCACAACAGAAACCGGCTGTTTTCGTCGGGATGCGAACCCCTGTATGAGAAGCCCAAACCGTTCGCGATCACTTGCACCCAATCCTTGAAGAAATAAATAATGATCGCCGCCAGCGTGCCTGTGTGCAGCGCGACATCGAATACCAGGCCCCCGTCGTCCCAACGCAGAAATTCGGGGATCACGATCAAATGTGCGCTGCTGCTGACCGGAAAGAACTCTGTCAATCCTTGAACAATCGCCAGGATAATTGCCTGATAGAGCGGCATATGATGGTGAGTGAAATTCCCCTCGTCGTGAAGTTCTTGAAATCGTAGTGTACCTATCTCACTGATCCTCTTCATGCGAGCCACAAAAATCGTCGCCACACTCGGACCCTCGACCGATGCAGATAGCGTGTTGAGAAGGCTGTTTGAGGCGGGAGTTGACGTTTTCCGGTTGAATGCGTCGCACAGCACGCGGGAAGATCACGCCCGCCGGATCAAGGCCGTCCGCGAACTTGCGGCGGAGTTCGGATCGCAGGCCGGAATATTACTGGATCTGCAGGGGCCGAAGATCCGGCTGGGAACTTTTCGAAACGGCTCGTGCGTGCTTCAGGACGGCACGATGTTCACGATCACCACCGAGCCGGTCGAAGGAACGTGTGAGATCGCATCGACGACCTACACGAATCTGGCGCACGACGTCAAGCCGGGTGACCCAGTGCTGCTGGCCGATGGATCGATCGAACTTCGAGTGTTGAGCACGGATCGAACGGCCGTTCGCTGCCAGGTGATTAGCGGAGGACCGATCAGCGATCGCAAAGGCATCAACCTTCCCGGCGTGAACATCAGCACGCCGTCGCTTTCAAGGAAAGATGTGGCCGACGCGCACTTCGGCGTGGAACAGAACGTGGATTTCTTTGCGCTTTCGTTTGTGCGCCAGGCGCGCGATGTGCTGCGGCTTCGGCATCTGCTCGAGGAAGTGGATGCTAAGCAGCCCATCATCGCAAAGATTGAGAAGCCGGAAGGCTGGCAGAATCTCGATGCCATTCTCGAGGAGTGCGAAGGTGTGATGGTAGCGCGCGGCGATCTGGGCGTCGAAATGGCCATCGAGCGAGTGCCGGCGATTCAAAAGGCCATCATCGAGAAGGCGAGAAAATGTGGGAAGTTCGTCATCACGGCGACCCAGATGCTCGAATCCATGATTACGAATTCCTTGCCCACGCGAGCCGAAGTCAGCGACGTGGCGAATGCCATCTATGACGGCACAAGCGCGGTCATGCTTTCCGCGGAAACATCGGCCGGCCAGCATCCGGTGGAATCCGTCAAGATGATGGCGCGGATCGCGTGCGAGACCGAAAGCTCGATGCGGGAAAAAGGATTCCCGGAAGTTTGGACGAGGGAACATACGACGATTCCGGAAATCATTGCCGATGGCGCCTATCATGCCGCGCGATCGGCGGGCGTGGTGGCGTTGGCGGTCGGCACATCCACCGGAAGCTCAGCGCGATTACTGGCGCGATCTCGTCCACCGGTTCCGATCTATGCGTTCACGTCGAGTGAGATGGTGGCGCGCCAACTCTCGATTGTCTACGGCGTGCAGCCGATCGTTTCGCCCGCTTTTCATTCGACGGATGAGATGCTGCATGAGATGGAACGGATGCTGATCGAGACGGGGCGCGTTCGCCCCGGCGACAACATCGTCTTCGTGGCGGGGCAGCCCGTTGGGCTGCGTGGCTCGACAAATATGTTGAAGCTGCACCGGATCGGCGATCTCCGCAATTGACGATGTACGATGCCGTCCTGATCGTTTCGTTTGGCGGCCCCGAGAAGGCCGAAGACGTCCTGCTGTTCCTCGAGAATGTGACGCGTGGCCGAAACGTTCCGCGCGAGCGCTTGCTCGAGGTCGCCGAACATTACTACCACTTCGGCGGCAAGAGTCCGATCAACGACCAATGCCGGGACCTGATGGCCGCTTTGCGAAACGAACTGGCAGCCAACGGGCCGGATCTCCCGGTCTATTGGGGAAATCGCAATTGGCATCCGTTCCTGGCCGAGACGCTGCGCCAGATGCGAGCCGATGGCGTTCAGCATGCCGCGGCGTTAGTGACTTCGGCGTACAGCTCGTATTCCGGTTGCCGCCAGTACCGCGAGAACATCGCGGCGGCTCAGGCGGAGGTAGGCGAAGGCGCGCCGAAGATTGACAAGCTCCCGGCATTCTACAACCATCCGGGGTTCATCGAAGGTTGCGCAGACCGGGTCCGGGAAGCTTTGCCACCGTTTTTGCGAGACGAACCCAATTCATTTCGTTTGGTAATTTCGGCTCACAGCATTCCGTCGTCGATGGCCGAGACCAGCGATTACGAAAATCAGTTGCGGGAAACCTCGCGGCTGGTCGCCGCAGCCGTTCGAATCGACCGCTGGGATTTGGTCTTTCAGAGCCGGAGCGGCCCGCCCAGCCAGCCGTGGCTGGGCCCGGATATTCTCGATCACTTGCGCATGCTCTACGGCGAAGGTGTGTCGAACGTTCTGGTTGCGCCGCTTGGGTTCGTTTCGGATCACATGGAAGTTCTCTATGACCTGGATGTAGAGGCCGCGGCGCTAGCGAAGGAATTGGGGATGAAGTTGGTGCGGGCGGCAACGGTTGGCGCACACCCCGCGTTCGTCAAAATGATCCGCCAATTGATCTCAGAGCCTAATGCGGCTGTTTGTCCGGAAGGCTGCTGCCCTGCCCCGTCACGAGCCGGTAGAGTTCACGCTTCGGAAGTCCCATTTGTTTCGCCACGGTCTTGATGGCTTCCATTCGGTCGAGCCCTTCCTCTTCGAGCCGATGGACCTCGGCGAGCGGATCGGCGATGTCGGCTATCCTTTCGGAGCCTGCGATGAGCAGCGTCATCTCACCTTTGACAGCGCTGCGCCGCTCGAGTTCCTCGCGGATGGTTTGCGCCGTTCCACGCAGAAACTCTTCGTGGATTTTAGTGAGCTCGCGAGCTAACACGACTCGGCGGCCGCCTAGAATTTCCGCCATGTCGCTCAATGTTTCGAGAATGCGGTGCGGACTTTCGTAGGCGATCACGGTAGAGGGCTCGTTTGCCAGTTGTTCGAGGGCTTTTCTTCTAGCGTTGGTCTTTGATGGAAGAAAGCCAATGAACCGGAACTCGTCAGGGGGCAGACCTGAGGCAGCGAGCGCTGCCAGGGCGGCAGAAGCTCCAGGTATGGGAATTACCTGGAAGCCGTGTTCGATGGCTGCGGCTACGACGCGGTAGCCGGGATCCGAGACCAGCGGCGTGCCGGCATCGCTGACAAGAGCGACGGATTCGCCGCGTTCGAGAGCCGCGAGAATTTCGGCCGTGCGAGTCGCTTCGTTATGTTCGTGATAGCTGACAAGCGGTTTACGAATCTCATAGTGGTGAAGCAGCTTTTGAGTCTGGCGAGTGTCCTCGCAAGCGATCAAAGCCACCTCGTCGCGCAGGATGCGAAGGGCGCGGAACGTGATGTCCTCGAGGTTGCCGATGGGAGTTGAGACGAGGTAGAGAGCGACCGTAACATACAGAGTGTATCGTTGAACTTGAATTATGGCGTCTGAGCCACGGGCGGCCGAGGAGTCGCCGTTTTATATTCGATGGAGCCCGGAACACTCCCGGTTTGCGATTGAGTTGAAGCTGCATCTGGTCTCGAAGATCTCTGAAGAGCTCAACCGGACAGAGAAACTGGACATCGAAATCGGCGGCGTGCTGATCGGCAACGTGCTTGGCGGGCGCGTACCGACGCTGCGGATAGACGCTATCGAGATCATGCCGCGCGGCGCAGAGAATGGCGCAATCTACATTCCCGGTCCCGATCATTTGAAGCGGTGGGAAGAAATCCGGAAGGCGGCACGGGCGCAGCACAAGACGGCATTAGGGATGTTTCGCAGCCATTGCCGTCCCGGGCCGCTCAAGCCGTCGTTGGCCGATCGAAGCCTGCTATCCACAGAGTTCAAGAGCGCGGCGTACGCTCTGCTGCTGATCCAAGTGAGCGCGCCGCGTACGGCCGCATTCTTCATCGCCGAGAACGGCGAATTACCGCAGGACGCATCGGTCCGTGAGTTTCGCTTCAACGAGGCTGAATTCAGAGCACTTCCCGAGGTGGAAGCGGAGACCGCAACCCCGCAAGGCGAAGAGCCGGCATCGCGGGCGCGTTCGCCGAGAAATTGGTACATCGGGTCCGCGCTGGCGGGATTGCTGATCGTGTTGATCGCTCTTTGGCTGGCGGCTGGAAGCGGGGCCTTGCCGGACTGGCTCGCTACCGGCTCGAAGCAATTGGATCTCAAGGTGACAAGCAACGACCACTTATTGAAGATTTCGTGGAACCACGATGCCCGGCAGATGGGCCCGGCGTCGAGGGCGACGGTGACCATAACGGACGGCTCGAGCCGGCGAGAAATCAAGTTGGGCGCAGACGAGCTGAAGATGGGAAGCCTTGCATATGATGGCGCGGGCCGGGAGGTGGACGTGACGATGACGGTGAACACTGCCGGTGCCGCGCCGATGACTGAATCCACGAAATGGGCGCCGTAATGTTTATTGCCGCAGAAGGATGTTGAACTCGCCGTTCTTGGCGTCGAGCATTACGGTACTGCCGGGCGGGATCTGGCCCTGCGCGACCAGCGCCGCCACGGGCTGAATGAAACTACGCTGAACCGTGCGTTTTAGCTCGCGCGCGCCAAACTCGACGCTGATGCCCATGTCGAGGAGCAGGTTGCGCCCGGATATGGTGCACTGCAATCGGAAACCGCGCAGACCGAGGCGGTGATTGATCAGCCGCGAGAAGTTGGAGAAGATTTGATCCAGGATGATCTCGCAAGCATCGCGGTCGAGAGGCTTGTAGGTGATGACCGAATCGATGCGGTTTACAAATTCCGGTGAAAACTTGTGACGCACGGCCGACATGCCGACGCTTTGAAGCTTGACCATATCTTCCATGGCCGGCGGCGGCAGCATGGCTTCATAGCCGAAATCGGGCTTATTGAGCCGCTGAATGGATTTCGCGCCCAGGTTGCTGGTGAGAAAGATCAGCGTACGCTCAAAGTTGACGGTTGTGTTGTCGCCGAGGCGCAGGGTGGCTTTGTCGAGAATGCCCAGCAGCAGGCGCGTCATGGAAGGCGCGGCTTTTTCGATTTCATCGAAAAGGACGAGCGAGATATCGCTGCTTTCGGTGGCGACGCTGTTGACTTTGGCCTGCGTCAACATGGGCTGAGTTTCGCGATGGCCCAGATATCCGGGAGGCGCGCCGATCAATTTGGCAACTTCATGCTCCATCTGAAATTCGCCACAATCCACCTTGAGCAGGTTTTTGCTGCTGCCGTGCAGGACTTCAGCGAGCGCTTCCACGGTACGCGTTTTTCCAGTGCCGGTGGGGCCAAGTAACAAGACCACGCCGACCGGACGGCCTTCAGGCGCGAGGCCAGCCTGGTGCATCTGGATATACGGAATGATGGTGTCGATGGCTTCGGGCTGACCGACGAGCAGATCTTTCAGCCTGGCGGCCAATCCATCTGGGTCTTCTGGCAGAACAGGGCGTCTCGAGCGCCCGGATAAGGAATAAGTTCGCATCCGCCTCTCTCTTGGGGCTTGTCAAGCGGGAGTTCATCTCCATAAGAGAAGGGGCATTCCGCGCTTTCGAGCTCCAAACCCTTTCGGTCAAAAATGTAGCGCGGGCGGAGACGGATTGGAGCGTAGCAGGCGTCGCGTAGAAGGCACGTAGAGGCAGTGTAGATCGAGGCTATGCCTTTTCAGTTGTACAAGATAGCGCAGCTACGGAGCGAGGTGAAAATTTCTTGTTGGCGTTTGTGACCGCCGATTTTAGAGTCTGACTATTTCGGGCAGGGCGTGCTGGGTGTGGGCAAGAGTAAGACGTTGGCATCAAGGCGAAAATCGAGCTTGACGTCACAATCGAAATAGCCCGCCCTCTTATCACTGACAAATACGTGTATGGTGTCGGTATCGAGCAGGCCCATTTTGGCAACTCCCAGTTCATTAGTATCAATCTCAGTGGGATCGGGATCCACGGCGGGACTGGCAAAATAAACCGGGATATTAGAAGCGGGCCGGGGAAGGTAGGCTGAGACGACGCTCAACCAGCTACCAAACCTGACAAAGTGCAGCGGCTTCAAAGTGACTTCCTTCTCCTGATTTGCGATCAAATCGACAGCATCGTCGGTGTAGACCATGAACGCAGAGACGGCGAGAAGCACATGCCAAGTGCCAGTCGTTGAGACGGTGAGCCTGATCTTGGAACCGAACTGGTATTCCCAAGTGGCCTTGACAACGTTGTCGGGGATTTCGCCCTCCATGTTGTCCTCGTAGACGTAAACGATGGGTCCCTCGTCATATTGGGAGTCCTGAAGGAAATAGGCTCCGGGGGGAACAGCGGAGCCGCGAAAAAGTCCCGCTAACGGCGAGCCTTCCAGGGCCTGAAGGTGCGGCCGCTCGTGTTCGGCCTGGAAACGCTCCTGAGGGCCGATGGAGACGACCGCGTGCGGCGCAGGCGAGCGGCCCGGCTGCGGCGGAACCGGGAGCGTGATGACGAGTGGCTGCGAGGTCCGTTTCGGTTGAATTCGCTTGCGCACCTGCACAGGAGGGAAGCGAGCCGGTTGAAGAGAATCCGAAGCGGTAACGAAGAAAGTGACATCGCGATCGGCGCAGGCACCCGGAATACTGAATTCGCCGTTTTCATTCGTGGTGGTTTCCACCTTTTCCGGATAGCAGCTATAGACGACTTTGGCGTCCTTGACCGGCTCGTAAGAATCTTCGAGCACCACAACTCCTTTGAGGAGCGTAGAGGCTCCGCGGGGAAACAGATCGCCGGAGGAGACGGCTACATCGGCTTGATTGCCCTGGAACTGGACGGTGCGATCGAGAGTGTCGGGAGTGAAGGCGCCCTTCAGTCTTACCTGCATTTCGCGAAATTGCGGAAGACCGGAGATAACCGTTTCGCCCGTTTCGATGTTATAAGGCCGTAAACCGATTGCAAAGACGAGCAGGCGCGGGTCAATGGCATCGAGGACACTGAGGACGCGGCGCACGGACTCCCGCTGTTGCGGATCGACTTGAACATCCCTGAGAAAAACCTCGGCATCAAGGGCTATCGGACTCGGCGGAGCGTTATAGCGGATGGTGAGACTTCGGGTAGGGGTGAGGGACAGCGGATCGAGCGTGAACGTTTCGCCGGTGCGGAAGCTTTTCGGGAGGGTGAAGTCGCTGATGCCGATCGCGCGTGCAGCGTTGTGAGCGACGATCATGGGATGGTCGACCGCGGGGAACCATTTGGTGGTGAAGCGACCGGCGGCATCGACCGTGGCGTTTAACCAATGAGCGGGAGCCGTTGGCAGGTCCAGACCGAAGAAGGTGTTCTCGGGAGCTTTCAGTGTGGAGTACCGGTCGTAATTGCGTTGCAATCGCTGCATGGCGGTGATGCGCTTGCCAACGCCGTATCGGACAATCAGGCCGGTACGCGCGTCGGGATCGGCCTGAACAGTGCCGGAGAGGCGGATCAGCTCGGGAACCTTGATGGGATCGGGAATCGATTCGCCGCGAGCGATGCGCATCAAGATGATGTGTGTGCGCGAATCGCGAATGGTGACTTCGCTGCCCGCCTGGAGAGTTGGGACCTGTCCTAGCTCGTCGGTGACGAGGCGCCGGGCACGCTGTTCCGGCGCACGTTCGACGACGGACAGCCCCTGGGCGGGTTGGCCAGAATGGGAATACACAAGATGAGTAACGGCCCCGGCGGGAAGCGCGGCAGCGAGGACGCAAACCAAAATCTCAAGCCTGAGAAGCAACGCGGAAACCGATGCTGTCATAATCCCCCCACCACCACATGTTGACCCGGTACCCCGGACGGCAGAATTCGAGGCTATCGCGGAAGCTTCCGCCGCGGATACCCGGAGTCAAGCACTCGTCCTTGAAAAAGACCGGATCTTTCAGTGGCGAATATAAATAGAACTCCGGATCGAAAGCATCCAGCACCCACTCCCAAACGTTGCCGAGCATATCGCAAATTCCCCACGCGTTCGGGGGGAAGGAGCCGACCGGAGTAGTTGCCGGATCGAGCGAATAGCCGCGCCAATTGAGGCGGCCCGGCGCGAACTCGTTCCCCCAATCCCACAAGGTGCGGACGCCGGCGCGGGCGGCGCATTCCCACTGGGCTTCGGTCGGGAGATGATAATTGCGGCCGGTCTGCTGGGACAGCCACCGGCAGTAAGCGCGCGCGCCGAGCCAGGATACGGTCACGACCGGGTGGTTCGCAAAACCGGGGACCGGCGTGAAGACGGCGCCGTGCTGCTGAATGCGACAACGATGCGATCGACCGGTTAGAATCCAAGGGATTCCGCCGTCGATCTGGTTCCCTTGGTTATTCAGAAAACGGCAAAACTCGGCGTTTGTGACTTCGTACTTACCGATTGAGAAAGCTGAGAGCTGCACGGGATGACGCAGTTCGTATGGCGTGTAACCGAATTCCTCTGGACTGCTGCCCATGAGAAAGGAATTAGCGGCAATATAGACCATCACGGGGCCATGCCGGTTGGGAGTTGCTATAAAGCGATCGGTGAACGATACGCCTGTGGCAACCGGTGGCGCGGCTGAAACGCGCAGCGCAAGGCAGAAAGAGATGCCTAAGTATAGTCCGCGCATAAACACCCTACTTATACGTGTAAGTGCACTTGATTCCACGATGATCCGAGACATTGTCCCGCCACCATTCCGAATCTTCATCGTCAGGTATGGGCGTGAGAACGCAACCAGTCAGCTTGCCTTTTTCCGCGATGAAGTGATCATAGGGCTGCGAAGGATCGCCTGACCTTGTGAGGCTGGTCTCCATGTTAGGAGTTACCTCTAATATCCCCTTATCCAGTTCTTTCAAGGCGTCGAAGCCGTCATTGTCCGCATCCAGATTCCAGTCGCCCGCGATAACAATTTTGGTGGTTTTTATCTTGTTGATCTCCAGATTCTTGAAGTATTTATAGACCTCGGCCATTTCTGTGGCCTCGTCCTCGCGCAGGCTTGCGCTTTTGCCCCAAATAGCATGAAAGTCGATAAACCAGACGTAGTCGCCTGACTTCATCTTGAGCATCACACCGCTGGGCGGCCTAGCGAAATCGTCGTTATCGTCCGGGTAGTCCTCGATTTCTCCATTGGCTGTCAGATAGTCGCTGTATATAATCCCGTATGTTTCTTTGTAGCTTGATTTGCCCTTTAGATCGCTTTCCTTCCAATAGTATTTGCCTGGAGTTACATCATCCAGATCCGCAGTTTTCATGACTTCTTGCAGAAGGTTGACATTGTAATTGTCATTCTGATCCAGGATGGTCTTGCGCTTGGTTGCTCCTCGTGTGCTATCGCTGAGATGCAACGTGTTCTGGGAGCTGACAAGTATTTGGGCGTAGAGTGGCTGGATGGCGGCGAATAGTATGGCCAGCCAGACGAGTCGAGTTACCATATCAACTCCGTTTCTAAATATAATTGTTGTAATTCGAGGACTGGCAGGTTACTACCGGCGAGAGCGGAATAAAGAGATAGCTGGACAGCAAGCTGGCCGATGCGGCCTGTAAGGCCCCGGTCCGCAAACCACGGGACAATAAAATCGGCAAGCGAACGGGAGAATTCCTGAATGGTGACTTCCGGGGGCATGGCTGTGCCGGTAGTGACTTGAGTTGGAAGAGTCATCCAGACGGGCAAGGAAACGGGCAGAGGCACCGGGCCCGTCCCGGCGTTCAAATCATAGACAAAACTTCCGCCCAGTTTGATTGTGCCGCCAGCGTCAGGCGCACTGCCGAAGAAATCCGAAAGGAAGTTAAACAGATAATGGTAGAGTTTGTCCGATGCCGGTTTCGAGGCGCTGGAATCGGCGATGTTAATGGGCACATCCGGATTCAGGAGCGGGGTCAGCACCGAGGCGAAGCGTAGGTCGGGCGTCTCATAGACGAACTTTGGGTTAGTTTCATAGCCTTCGACCAGGACTTCGTTGCGGCGGATGTGAAGACCGGCCCAACCGGTTTGCTCGTCGAGGATATTCATGTTCTGGAAACGAATTCCACGGGTGTGAATCGCGGCGCCTGCGCTGTAAGGCAAGTATTCAGCCTGCGCGTCCAGATACGCATAGGTCTTAGTCGTGTTACTGGCAGCAAGCTTGGGCAAAGGTACGGCCTTGAAACCGGGCAGGCTTACGGTAGGTTCCAAGAGGCGGCCATCGGTTTCGCACTCCACGGTAACGGAAAATACCGGGTAATCAACACCCGACACCGTAGCGGGCGCTTGCGTGACCCGCAAGTTCGCGGTCAGCACTTCGGGCAACACAAACAGCGCGGTCTTTGCCTGGGGCCATGCGGACGACGCCGCGGAGACTAACTGGACTAGCCAGGCTAAAGAATTCAGGGTTACGGTCGCAAGCTCCGAATTGGGTGTCGCGATCAACGAATCTTCCAGGTCGCGGAGGACATCAGCATACACGGTTGAGAACTGCAGAAGCGCGCCAAGCAGATCCAAGGTTGGTACGGCTTTGAGGAAGGCTGCTTTTCCGCCAGGCACGTTGAACTGAACATCGCTATAGAGGGTGTCTTGCTCGGCGAGGTCGTAAGTCCAATTAAATTCAAAAACCCAGCGTTTCGTAAGTTCGAGCACGGGATTGCCGGACGCGTGCAGCGCGACCGCTTCCTGCGGCAATCCTCTTTGCTCCAGAAGCACAGGCGGCGGCGGATAAGCGCGCAGCGGGACGGGCACCGTGACGAGGCCGAGATCGGTGCGGCCGCTCTGTGACGCCCCCGCGGGTTCGGCTTGCTCCAATTGATAGAAGGCGAGCCACGAAGAAGCTTCGTAGTCCGGAATGCCGGGAATGGTAGAGAATCCGTGCTGCAGGTTGGAGCGCTGATAGTCCATCTCCAGCGTGACGTTCTTGGCGGCCGAAGGATCGCGCGTGCCAAACAGGAATGTCAGCAGCGAAGCGCCGGGCTTGTTGCATAGCGATATTTCCGCCGTGGAGAATGAATAGTCCTGAGTTTGCGCGCCGGGCGCCGGGATGGCCTGCTTCGGTCCCGGATGGCCGAACAGGCGCGGTGCAGTTGCTTCATCAGTGAAGCTGGAGTCGATGGAGACGTTGAACTGCACGATGCAATGCACCGAATACAGGTCGGAGAGCCGGATCAGGAGCTGCTGGCGTAGTTTCGCGGTTGCGGCTTCGAGATTTTTTCCCGTGCTTTGCTCTTCGACCAGCACGGGCGCGATCCCTCCAGCGATGGCGCCCGCGAGATCCTTCTTGTAGCTGAGTATTCGTTCAATCGCGTTCGGGCCCGACGCATTCGGTTCCTCTTCATTCACCGCCAGCCACGCGGGCACTACAAATTGGGGAGAAAGAACCAGGTCGACGGTTTCCAGGAACGTTTTCGCGAGCAGGTCCATATCGACGCCCGAGAACGAATAGGACTGCAGCGTGCCCTGATCGATGGGTTTTCCGCTGCTGTACGAATAGAGGGAAACTTCGGTGGACTGGAGAGTGCGCGAGAGCGGCAGGGGCGCGAAGTAAAAGGCGGGCTGTTTGACATCGTAGACGATGCCGTTTGTGCCGCCGAAGCGCACCATCCAAATCTCTTTCAGGGTGTTTTCGGCATTCGCGGAGGCGCGCGGTTTGGCGGTCGCCACAGCCAAGTTCGGGAAGGCGAGCTCCAGTTGTTCCACGAAAGCGCGCAAAGTAAGCGGCTTTTCCTTCGGATCATCCGTGGGTGTTTCCGTATACTGGGCCGGAACGAAGCTGCTGACGCGGCGCACGGGATCAAACGGCGGGTCCTTTAATTGGGCGTGTATTTGGGCAGCCGGACGCTCAATGGAAATAGAAACCAGCAACTGATAATACTGCAGAGGATTAGTATCTTTTGCCGTGAAAGAAATCCCTTTATCGGCTGGAATTGTCCAGGATGAATTCTCGACAATGGCATTCAAGAACTGATAGATGGATACGGCACATTCGACCAGCGGCTTGATGCACGGCGTCTGGGCAGAATCGAAGGTGGAGGAAATAGTGGCAGAGACGCCGGTTTGAGTAAGTTGATAATAAATCAGTTCATAAGTCGGGCGGTCGGCGAGGGCGATGCTCTTGTAGTCCTCGTTTGTTCCGCCGCTGGAGGGTGGGAGATAACGGCAGGCGTCGAAGCGCAAGGTAACATCGAGCTGCGCAGCCGAAGCGCCTTTTTTCACGAGGAAATCGGTAGAAACAGCCGGCCACTTGTCCACCGGAATCAGATTGTCGGAGTATCTGACCGGGATATCGAGCGAGGGCTGCAGCCCGGTGTTCTGGGTCTCGATGCGGTTGCCGAACAGATCGAGCCAGGAAATCTCGAAGCGTACATCGGAGCCGATTCCGCGATAGGGATTCTTTTCCGGGGACGGCAGCGGAGCGGGTAAATCCGACGGTGGCGGCGGAATTACTTTCGAGAAACGGTAAATGGGCGCGACGGACTGATAATTCCAATGGTCCGTTTCGAGGCGCGGAGTGCGATTGGCGTTGGGATCCGGATCGGGATCGGTGACATCGGCGGGAGTGGCCGGCATGGCGAACGGGCTGCTATCGAATCCGCCAAAGTCTGCAATGCGGAAATTAAGGAGATTATAGAGTTCGCTTACAAATGGCGTAGCGACCTGGGCAGTAACGGCGCCGTTGAGGTCCGGAGTTACGGGCGTGGTGCGCTGAACGTTGAAACCGTTCAAACCTGGGCCTATGGTTGGAACGCGTTCGACTAACTCCGGACCGATCGCCTTCAGATAGAACGCGGTGTTCTGAATATCCACTTCGCGCGTCATAAGGAGGCTGTTCATGTACGGCCACAATCCGGGCGCGGCAGGATTCAAGGTGACGAGCAGAGTGAGGGTGGTCTCTTCGGTGTCGTTGAATAAGTATTCGGGCAGGCCCTCGCCGCTGGGGACTTGCTTGTAGTAGAGATAGTAGCCGCCCGAGCGCACGACGCTCCCCTCCCAGACATATTTGAGGACGTCCAGAGCGGTCATGCCGGTGATATACGACGTGTTCGTGACGGCTGCCGCGCTCGCAAAGGACAGTTCCGGGTTGGCTTCGGTCGAGAGATTCGTCTGCAGAAGGAAGATTTGGGTTGCTGTTGCGGCGGGCGAGAGCAAGCCCTGGAAATCGCCGAGCGGGTCGGGCAGATAAAGGATATGGAGATCGGTTACCGGATCTGGCGTGGCGTAAGTGAGCAAGTTTTGCAGCACCGTGCTAAATGCGACACCGGCACCGCGCATTTCATAGGTGTTGGGCACCAGGTCGCCAGTACGGGTGCGAATTCTGCGCACCACGACATTGATGCGCGATGTCCAGGTGTAGTCGGCGGAGGGAACTTTGATTGGTTGCGGAGCCTGGTTGGGGTTCTTCTGGATGGATTCCCAAAGCTCAACTTGGGGTCGTGCATCGGGATTGTCGAAGAGCATGGTTTGCAGATTCTGGGGGAGCATCCAGATCGAGCGGTTGACCGGGTCCTCGGCCAGTTGCCAGAGAGTCGCGTTGCCGACTCCGAATGACTTCGGTTCCACTTTGTAGAGATCCAACGGCTGGAGCAATTGAATCTGCGGATCGAGCTTGGCGGTGTTGAATGCCGCAATAACGTTGGCTTCGTCGGCACTGATGACGACGGGGAGACTGAGCGGGTCCGAGGAGGGCTTAGCAAAGACGAGCCACTTCAGATCGGCATTGATCTTCAGGCTGAAGGAGCTGCCAACCTGGAGCGTGGATGCATCAAACTGCTGGCCATTCAGCTCATACAGCGGTGTGAGCGGGCCGTCGTTGGGAGCAGGGGGACGCAACCCGGAGAGCAGCACGCGCGAGGCGCTTCCAGCCAGGTGCTGGAACGCGCTTTGGTCTTGCATGGCGGCGAGCAGGTCTGAAACTTTGATGGAATCGATGAGTGGAAACCAGATGCGGCGGCCGGCCGGGAAGAGACCGGGAACGTCCTGATTCGTGCGCGCCAATTCGTTCAGCCGGATATGGTGATGACGCGCGATTCCGAATAGCGTGTTCGGGCCGTTCGCGTCGACGCGGTATTCAGCACCCATGGGTGCGCCCAGCCGAACTCCGGCGTTGAGAGAAAGCGGCGTGGTGGCATTTGCCCAGACCAGCTCTTCGACCGTTGCGCCCGAACCCGGATAGCGCGCCAGGATGGACCCGAGGGTGGCGCCTTCGCCGACCGTAGTGGTCATGGCGGTCATGGTGTCGATGGCGGCTTGCGTGGTGTCTTTCACAAGGAGAGTGAAGTAATCGAGCATCATCCAGCAGGCAAGCGACTTGTCGCCGGGGTCAGCCGGCGCTGCGGCGGCGCGCGCGGCTTTCGCGGCCTTCTCTTTGGGCGAGAGGTAATCCACCTGCATGGGCTCGAAGTATTTCTTGATGGCGGCCAGGTATTGGCTCGAGACCATTCGCCAGGAAGCGAACGGAATTTCCGGCAGGGTGGGCGGCACGAGGATGAATGGCGTGAGAGCCGGGAAGATGGTGGTGATGCGGGCGTCCGCTTGCTCCTCGGCCAGGCTGACGATGAACTTGAAATAGGCGGCGAAGAAGCCGGTGAGCTGGGTTTCATCGAAGAGCAGGCTTGCGGAGGTACGGGTGAGAGCGCAATAGAGCTTCTCGAGTTGCGTGAGCGTGATCTCTTGCGAGAGCACATCTTCTTCCGGCGTGCTCTTTGGTTCCGGGAACAGATAAGCGGCGAGTGTCCACAGGAAAACTCCGCGCGCGAGCCGGTCGAAAGCGGTCTCGACGGCAGATGACTTACCGGTCGAAGTCTCGACGTTGAAGGCGGCCACGCAGCGGGCTTTGGACGGTTGAACGCCGCCATTGACATCCGACGCCGGGGTGAACTGCGGAACGAAGAGAACCTGCACATCCTGCGGCGTTGTTCTGGTGACAGGATGGAAAACGAGCTCAACGTCGTCGCAGCCGGGATCGAAGACATCGAGCGCGGTGCGGCGCGCACGGATGGCCCGTGGTTGCGTGGAGCCGGGGCAGATGTACCAAGGCTTGGGCGAAACACTGCCGATGGTGAACGATTCGCGGAAGGTGGCCGAGAAGGATAGCGAGATGGTGATCTTGAAGATCCCAAGATTGATCTTGACCGACACGCTGACGGTGATTTCGGCGAAGAAGCCGAGCACGATGGGGTCGAGCGCCTGCATCGCGAACGTGACGCCGATGCGGATGAGCACGTCGAGGCGCGCGGAGATGATTGCGAAATCGATCTCGCCATAGATTTGGCCGACGATCGAGACTTGTCCGGAGATGTAATAGAAGACGGCGGCGGCGTATTCAGGGCGTTTCAGGTTGTCGTTATAGAAGGCCAGCGTTCCTTCGATGATGCCCTGCACGGTGAGGCTGAGGCCAGCCTTCAAAACGCCCTTATTGATGTCTTTCCCCAAGCCGATGCGCAGGCCGACGCCGGCTTCGATAACCGGGCTGAAGCTGCCGCAGAGCGGCCCGGGCGGGAGGCGCTTGGCGGTGGCGTTGCTGAGCACTCCGAAATAGAAGCCGCCTGCGCCGGTGAACGGCAGCACCTGAATCGCGAAGGAGCGCGTGAAATCGCCGTTAGCCGGGAAGCCGAAGTCGATGAGGAAATCGCCGTTGGTGTAGATCTCGAGCGCAATGATCGGCAGCGTGATGGACACGCTTCCGAATTCGAGCTGCCGCATCACGTCTGGGAGTTTCAGCTCGATCTGGTAGACTCCGACGTTCTCGTTGATCTTCTTGTAGAGGATCTCGAAGTTGAGGCCAGTGAAGCTGGGGAACTTCGTGCCGCCGACGTTGATGCCGAGGCCGTAGAGATCGGGATCGAAGAACAGAGCGCGGATGGTGATGGAACTGAGAATTTCGGCGCGGATGGCGAAGATCCAGGAGCTGCGCTCACTGGGAACGAGGCCGGTGCCGGCGACGGGCGAGCCCTCCTCGTCTTGCTGTTTGTAGAAGGCTTTTTCAACGATCTCCATGGCTTGGGTCACGGTCTTCGCATTGACCGGATCTTTGAGGGCGACGCGTTGGCCGATGGCGAGGAAATGCAACGTGAAAACTGTGTCGCCGGCGCCAGGCACCTTGGGCGCAGAGGCCGGCTCGAGCACGTTCATCTTGACCGGGTCGGCGGGGTCGATGGGTTGGCCGAGGAAAGAGCCGGCGGTGATTGCGAACTCGACCTTGCTGCTGGCGGAGTTTTGGCCGCCGGTGTAGCGCAGGACGAATTTCTCGATGGAGACGAAGCCGAGGTTGAGATTCGGCGAGTATTCCGCCTCGAAGATTTGCTTGCTGGGGGTAATCCTGAGCACAAGATCTTTGAGACTAATCAGGTTCAGGACATTCCAAGGCGCGGGGAGGGTAATGTTTTCGCCGATGGCGGCAGTTACTAAGGTGGTGATAATTTCGCCAAGCGTGATGCTGGGGAAGGAGATGGTGATTACTACCGGGTCGCCTTTAAATTCGACCTTCAGGTCACCCAATTTCAAGGTGACGGTCTTATCCGGGTAAGTAACTTCGGCCGAAAGCAGAAATCCTTCGATGTCCAGTGTGCCGCGAATGAATCCCTTATACGTTTTCTGTTCGGTGTAGGCGATATCGCACTCGCCATGCAGAGTGGCCGTCCAGCCGAGGAATTCGAGGACCCACAGGACCTTGATCTGGAACCGATAGGCGCCTGTTTTCGCGGAATACTCGACGCGGAAGGCCTCGAGTGTAACGATCATGCTCTCGAGGTTCCAGTCGGGGAAGTAACTGTTGAGAATGTCGTTGAAAGTGACCTTACTGCCTTCGGTGAGACCGCCTTCAAAGGTCCAGCCGCCCGCCGTCGTGTAGCCCGCAGCAACATCCACCAGAATGGGCGGCTCAATGGCGCCGAGACGGAAGGCGCCTTTGAAACGGCCGCTGGTTGCCTGTGCGACACGGCTGATGTCGAACGAAATCTCCAGAACGGTGAAGCTGGCGTCGGCGATTTTGATCACCCATTCGGCTTTAGTGTCGATGCTAAATGCGTAAGACGATGTGGGCGGGTCGATAGCAAGATATAAGCCGTCGACGCGGAGCGAAGTAGGAACTAACTCAGCGGCGGCTTCGCTGATATAGCGGCCGATTAGATAGGGAATATCGAGGTAGCCGCTGACCAGCTTGCCGGAGAACTTAAAGCCGGGGTAACTGGCTCGCAGCATGATTACAGCCGGTACTTCCTGCTGCTTGAGCGTGAAGGTGGCCTGCACGTCGCAGTACACGGCTAGCTTGCCGGTGTTCTGCACGTTGAGCGTCAGATAATCGAGGTTCAGATCCAGGAGATGGTTGGGCAGCAGCTCCCAGGGCTGCTTCGTACCGACGGAAATGACGACATTGGCCACGCTGAAGCCGGATGCCGCAATATAGATCTCCCAGGTCTTGAATTCGAAGTTATTCAGGACGGAGAAGACAGCGGGCAAAACGGGTGCTGGATCCGATCCGTTCAACAGCGACGCCAGATTTCCGAAAGTAAGATCGGCTTCGCGAAAATCGGCGACGAAGTGGTAATAGCCGGGAATAATTGTGAGTAAGTCGTAGCCGATGCTCAGCTCGCGGGCGTCGCCAAAAGTGAGCACGCCTTGAATCCCGAAGGTAGGAATGATATCGCCATCCGGGGTGGGGTCCGTGGCGGCGACGAGCCGTACATGAAACGGAGCGAAGGTTCCGATGCCCGGAGTAACCAGGAAGTAATTCTCAGTCAGCCTGATTTTGGGGAGGTTCGCTTCGAGAGTGATGGGCGAGGAGACATCGAGCTGAGTTTCATTGAGCAGTGGCTGGAGAAAAGATAATGCGCCATCCAGTTTCAAAATGCCGGCGAAAGACAAGCCAGCGGGCTTATCCGGCTCTTCCATCGAACGGAGGGTGAATGCGGCGCTTGCGAACGAGAGCGTCGGCATGAAGGTGGGCGCCAAGGCCGGGAACGCAACCGCGAAATTCCAGAGCTTGCCTGCATTGCCTATGAGATCCAGCACCGCGGCATCGCCAGCCGGGGCGACGCTGAAATAGGCTCGGATAGTAAGGGTGTCGAACGGGAATGAGGCGCCGGTTCCGGTCAGCAAGACACGATTCTGCCCCTGCTGCATGGTGACGAGCGCTTCGTTCAGGATGAGCGGGCCGCCGAGCAGAAACTGCTCGAATAGTTGCTTGATGGGCGCGCCTAAATCGACGGAGATGGGAAGCGAGAGCCTTCGCGAGGCCGGGTCGATGTTGTTGTTCAACTGCTGGGCGATGTAGTCGAGATCCACAGTTATCCTGTAACCTCAGTGTCCGGCAGCCGTGCGGCAGGAGGTTCTGTGTAGTAGGCGGCGTACCAACTGAGCGAACTGCCGCCACCTTCTTTACGGAAATCGCTAAAGAGCGCAAGATCAGTCACGCCGGAAGTAGGTAACTTTTTGCCAAGGAATGACAGCGCAATGTTACGCAAGCTGAGTAAGTAGGCGGTAATTTGTTTCTCCGAATCGAGCTGCGGCGAAAGCTCGATGCTGCCCAGGGTCAGCTTGAGAACGCTTTGCAGGCCGATTTCTTTCTTGCCGGTACCGAGTCCGGGAAGGTTGAGCAAAACCTGAGCCGGGTTGGGAGGACCGCCAGGGCTCCAGGCGACAAGCAGCGTGGCTGCAAAGCCGGCGTTGTTCGCGAGCGCGCCGAGTGTTCCCAGATTGAGGATGAACGCAAGGCCGTACCACTCCGCGCCGATGTTACCGAGCTTCGAGAATTCACGGACTCGCACTGGAACATAGCCGAGGTCCTTCACGCCCTTGTCAGGGGAACCGGTGAGCAGAGCCGACATGGTGAGCGGAAACTTGCGGAACAGGCTCTGGTCGCGCGGCTGGCTCAGACCCGTATCGAAAGACATCAGCGTGGGATCGAGCGAGAAATAGAGAGGTGTTGCGGCGGGCAGATCGAATTCCATGCCGATGCCGAGGTTGGCGAACTGGAGTCCAGCGGTAGGCAGATCGGTAGCCGGCAGAGTGTCGCCGAATGAGAACGCATCGAATTCCGGCATTGCATAGAAATTGAGATAGCCGGACAGGTTGAAGCGCGCACGCACGCGTTCGGTTGGATCGCCGGCGATGGAACTGGTGTCCTGGGCGAGGGTGATGAACTGCGCGCTGGAAACTTGCGCGTATTTGACCACCGTGCCGCTGAGCAGGAAGCGGTATTGCTCGCGGGTGTGGAACGCATAGGACGGCTTCAGGTTGATCACCTGTCGGTTGCCGTCAAAGACGAGGCTATTGCGGAACTGCGGGCTACTCGAAGAAGCCAGCGCCGCGGTCTCGCCGAACAGTTTCGAGATGGTGAGAATCACGCGGCTCTCGAAATTGATGACCTCCGAGTTGCGGAACTCTACCAGCATGGAGATGACGCGGTAGTCGAATGAAGACGAGAGATCGGCTGGAGACGAGAGTTGAGGTGCTGTGGCCGGTGGCGTGTCTTGCGCGGCGCCGGAGGACCCGCGACCCGGATCGCCGTACTGATCCCGATAGTTGATCAAGGCGAACAGCGAGCTATCCGGCGGCATCTCGAGTTGTTGGCCGCGCTGGATGAAATTGAGGCTCAAGCCGAGGTGGTGGCCGTAGAAACGCGTGAGGTCCATGCCGCCGAGCAAGCCTTTCAGATCATCGGGAAAGGCGCTCAACTCGATATCGACGCGGAGGGCCAAAACGCCGTTCCAGCCTGGGTCGCGGACAATCGAGACGAAGTTATTGAGAGCCGGCACTTCGGCCGACTGCGCCTCGGCTTGGCGGATGTAGGCGATGATAGCGGCGGCGGTAGCGGAAACAGGCTTCTTATTGAACGCTTCGGCATTGGTCCAGGCGCTGGTGTCGCGCGCGCGCTCCTCGAGCGATCCTTCGCAAAACTTGACGATCAGAACGTTCGCGAACGAGTCGGCCGTTTCCGGCGGAAGGTTCACGATGAAGGGCCAGTCCGCGATCATGATGCGGTTTTCGAATTGGCCCAGATTCTGATTGCGGGAGATGACCAGGAAGAGCTCGCTCGATTGAAATGCTTCGCGCAGCGGATCGAGCAGATTGCGAAAAGCGAGCTGGGTGGAACCGCCGGCGAGATCGTTGGTGCGGGCGAGCAGCACTTGCTTCCAGACGAAGCCCTCGATCTCCGCCAGGAAGCCTTGCGGAGTAGCGGAGACCGTCAGCGCGGCGTTCGTAGCGGAGATAGCGCGTTTCGGCGCCGTCGTGACGATGCTCTGGTGGCGGAACGGCGCGAGGATCTGTTTTTCGAAATCGCCCAATTCACGCGGGGTTCCGGCGCTGGCAAGAGCATAGGCGGCGAGCGGAAAGGGCCGGCCGAGGACCAGGTCTGCCACTGCCGGATTGTAGAGCTTGAGTACCTCGGATGTGCTGCTCGATTGGGTGGTGAAGAGCGGCGAGTCCGAAGGTTGCGAATAATAGACGGGCAGGCTGCCTGATTCGGCTCCCACGCTCACCCAGGCAGTGCGAAAGCGATCGGTCAGAAGCGGTTGCGCAGTGGCGCCGCCTTCTGGTTTGAGCAGCGGAAAGACAGGCGCATAGGCGGGTTGCTTGGGATGGAAGCGGAGCAGGGTGCCGGCAGCGGCATCGATGGTAATGAATTCGGTGCCTGATAAACCGCAGAGCAGATCGGTTCCGCGTTCGGGGCTTAGCACCACTTCGAAATCGCCACAAGGCACCAGGTTGTAACGCGCCGGCTTGCCAGCGGCACCCGGAACTGATTCGAAGACCAGCCGGGCCCGATTCGCTGCCGCGCCGGTGATCCTAGGTCGCAGTTTGACGGCCGCACCATAGAGCGTGCGCAATGCGGATGGCATTGCACCGTCGGTTTGAACCGGCGTGAGCGACCAGACCGGATCGGGCTCCCCGGTGGAACTGAGTTGAAAGGCAATATTCGTGAAGGCGAGAAATGTCCGGGTTTCATCGAGCGGCGCGAGCAGGTCCCAATTCATGCGGAACAGATACTGCAGGCCGGCGGCGGGGCTTTCGAAAATCTGGTAACGCCAATAATCGATCTGCCGCTCACCCGAGTAGAAGCGCAGTGCGACATCAGTGCCGGTCTCGGCGGAATCGGAGAAATCGCTGATGAATCCTTGGGATTCAAAGCAGAAGCGATCGAGGCCTTCGAAAGGGAGCGAGAGGTTTTCGGCATTCGGGCTCGGGAATCCGGTGAGTGGCGGATGTTCAAAAACAAATCTCGAACCACCTGACAGCAGCACCGGGCTGTCCTGATGGATCGTGAAGCCGTAGTTCAGGAACGCGAACACGGTCGAGGCTGCCACAGTCGCATGCGGCGCGGCGCTCTTCATGGGTAGCGCCTTAACAACTTCGATCTGCTGCGTGGAACCGGTGTAGATGATCCAGGCGAAGCTGGTGTGCGCCGGAGTGGGAAGAGGTTCGCTGTCTTGGAGCGCTTGCGCGAAGGCGGCGAGACCGGATGGCTCTTCGGGCAAGATGGTGAACCAGCCGGTGTACGCGCTATCCTCCCAGGCTGTTTGAATGGAGATCTCCTGCTCCGGGCTGGGCGGCAGAGTCCAAACGAGGAAGGCGAGGAATCCGCGCTCACCGGGCGCGGTTGCGCCAGCGTACACGCGCGTGGAGCCGATGCGGGTCAGAGTGGCCACGGCGCGCTCAGCTCTTCTTCATGAGATAGTAGTTCGCCTCAATCGGCAGAAACTCTTCGGCAGTGTCGTAAACGGCGTTACCGACATAGACATTTCCACCGCCGAAGATAAAGCCACGATTGTTGAAGACCGCGCCGGCCATGTTGCCACGCGGCGGCGACATGAACTGCGGGACTTCCCACCACGTATTGGCTTCCGCCTGGTATTCATAGATGGCTCCGGAGGGCTGGCCGCGTGAATAGCGGAGGCCGCCGAGAGCATAAAGTGTCCCATCAATGTTCAGCGCCGTGCACCAGACCAGGTCCGGCGCGGGCGTAGCAATAGATCTCCAGCTCCAAGGCGCGGTGTTCAGGTCTAACACGAAGCTGGAGGACAGGTAATTGGGATCGGGGGTCAGGCCGCCGATGACGTAGATGAGATTGCCAATGGTAACTGCGGAGGCGGCGAAAAGGGCGTATGGCATATCGGGCAGCAACAGCCAGCCGCCGCTGCCGATAGGCCAGTATTCGGCGGTAGCCGTGAACTGAGCCGGAGGAGTTTTTGCCGAGACTTCGGAGGCGCCGCCGCAAGCGAAAATGACGTTATTATGCACGGCGACGGCTGGACCGTTGCGGTAAACGCGCATATTAGGGATAGGGGACCAGCCACTGCCACCGAACCTTTCCGCTGTATTCGTGGCGCCGTAGTAATACGATCCACCGACGGCGTACAAATACCCGGCGGCAGAAACGACGCCAGGCACGACCCGGTCCATGTTCATCTGAAACGGGGACCCGGTCCAGGTATTGTTTGTGGGGTTATAAATCAGACTCATTCTGGAGCGCGAGTCCGGGCCGCCGTTCGGGTTTGCTGTGCCGCCGACCACGTAGATATAGCCTCCGAATACCGCCGCGCCGGCGCCTTGCCGGGTATAGAGCATGGGCTGTTTTCTCGCGAGATAGCCGTCGGTCGTGCTTGCGAAGATACGCTGATTGAGAGCACTGAAGCCGGCCGGCGGTGTTTGGCTGCTGCTGAGCACAACTAACCCGGCGGGAATCGCGGTACTCGGTCCAGTTGGGCCGGTAGCTCCGGAAGGACCGGTTACGCCAGTGGGACCCGTACTTCCGACGCCCGAGGGACCGGTTGGGCCGGTCGCGCCCGTGGCTCCGACACCGGAGGGACCGGTTGGACCTGTTGCTCCCGGATTTCCGACACCCGAGGGGCCGGTTGCGCCTGTTGCTCCTGTACTTCCGACACCCGAAGGGCCGGTTGGGCCTGTGGGACCGGTAGCTCCAACACCCGATGGGCCAGTTGGACCCGTAGCACCGGTTTCTCCGACACCTGAGGGGCCGGTTGGGCCTGTCGCACCCGTTTCTCCGACACCCGAGGGGCCCGTTGGACCTGTCGCACCGGTTTCTCCAACACCAGAGGGACCGGTTGGACCGGTGGCGCCCGTTTCTCCAACACCCGAGGGACCAGTTGGGCCTGTGGCGCCCGTTTCTCCAACACCCGAGGGGCCCGTTGGACCTGTAGCGCCGGTTTCTCCGACACCCGAGGGGCCGGTTGGGCCGGTCGCGCCCGTGTCGCCGGTCGGTCCGGTCGGGCCGACTGGACCAGTCGGACCTGTGGGACCGGTCAATGCGTTAGCGACGAGAAAACTCCAAGTCGCTCCCGGATAACCGGTAGGACCCGTGAGTCCAGTGGCACCTTCGGGACCGCTGGGTCCCGTTGCCCCCAACTCTCCCACGGGTCCGGAAACGCCGCTTACCCCGGTGGGGCCCGTCGCGCCGCTTGCGCCACTCGGTCCTGTCGGCCCAGTAGGTCCCGTCGGTCCGGTTGGTCCGGTGGGCCCCGGCTCATCCAGGGAAGGAGGGCTGGCAGGCCCGGAAGGACCGCGCGCGGGCTCTTTTGCATCCTTTGCGCTTTTTTTCGGATTACGGCTTACAGAATCAGGACGATTTTTATCAGCCATGTAATAAAATGTGGGGTCTTCTGCCAAGAATCTGAACAGAAGCGGAAACAGTTTACTACATCAAATCGGAAAACACCATGATATTTTCAAAACTCGGCAACGCTATTTTCCGAACGCTTGACGCAATCAGCAATCCGAGTCTGGATAGCAGCGGCTCAACCACTGCAACTGCTTTCGCTCCGGCCGCGGGGCGTAGAAGCCTTCGCCGGCGAGATCGAGCACCATCTTGAAATACTCTTCATACATTGCGCCGACTTTCTCCAGCGAGTAGTTCATGGCCCATTTCCTGCAGTCTTCGGGACGCAACTTGTGGACGTTCTCGGCAGCGAACAAGAATTGCTCAAACGTCCGGCAACGGAATCCGGTTACGCCGTGGAGAACAGTCTCGGGAAACGCTCCATGATCGCTCGTGATAACAGGCGTCCCAGACATTTGCGCTTCGACGTTGACGCCTCCGAACGGCTCGATGTAGTAGGTCGGGCAGAACAGGGCGCGCGCGCCGGCCAAGAGGCGCCTGCGTTCTTCAATCCCCACCGGTCCGGCGTATTCGACGTGGGGCGCAAGATAGGGTTTGGGATCGCCCTGCCCGGCGATCACTATACGTTTCCCGAGCCGGCGAGCGACGTCGATTGCGAGTCCCACCCCTTTGGCCTCAATCAGCCGGCCCAGATAAAGAAAATAATCTTCTTTGTCCGTTCTGAAGTCGAACATGGCAGGGTCGAACGCGTTCGGAATAACGACCGAGTACCAGTCATCTCCGTGTACCCTTTGCTCCTTGCCGAGCATGAAATGCAGCCAGGCGTAAGATTCATAGACTCGGTAATTCGCCCACGCATAGGGATAGCCAATTCCGCTCTCGACGAGGAAGGCCCGATTCCATAGCGGGAGGACGGCCTCGCGCTGTGCCCCGCCCCAGGTGACACATATAAGAGTGTCCATCGCGGGACCGAGACGTTTGAGAATTTCGGCACGCAGGCGCTCGGCGTAGAGGTTATGAAAGGCTACTCTTTCCGGTGTATCAACGGAAATATCATAGAATCCATTTCCAGGATGCCGGTAGATGCGGCTCCATTCCTCGCGCGACATGATATCCACCTGTTCGTGGCATACCGGGCATGAGCCACCGTTGCCGAAATGAGTGACCTGGTGTCCGCGGTCGATCATCATGCGGCAGAGATTCCAGGCCTTCATGGTGAAGGCACAACTACAAAATTCGGGCGAGGTTTGCGTGTGCGGAATCCCCAATACGAAGATTCTCATCAGGAACGGGTCATCCTTTCTTGAAACGGCAACAGGAATAAGATAGCGTGACGCGGTTGAAGCCCGCTTATGATACTGCTTTAGGAAAATGCGGGGGAAGCCGCCGTCGAATACTGGCCACTTTGAGGATAAGCGCGGTACTTTCTAGTACACTGATAATTTCGAAGGGGACGTCGTCCCGGTCAACCTACCGTGATTTGAGCAGCGGCGGACTTGAGAGCCTTCCAGGTTCGAGTCGTCGAATCAAACCAACAGATGAAGCCCGTCGTTTTATCGAGGGCCCATGCTGTGCCGGTGGGGTCCACGGCGATTGTGGTAAATGAACCTTGGACACTTGCAAACGTTTTGGAGGACGGATCGAACCGGTAAGCCCCGCCGGCACTATCGAGTCCCCAGCCATCGCCACTTGGGCCGACGGCGAGTTGGGTCAGATCTCCGGGAATGATCTCCCAATCCTGTCGGGCGGTATCGAATCGAACGACTTGATGGGACGAATCAATCCCCCAAACCCTGGTAGCGGAGCCGACTACAATTCGTGACAAGCGATTGGGCAGGGCGGTCCAACGCTGCGTCCGCGCCTCAAAGCGATAAGGCCGCCTGGATTTGCCGATGCCCCACACCGCGCCATCTGCGGATGCTGAGATTTCAGCTAGCTTGCCCGGGACACTCACCCAAACATCGTAGTCTGGCTTGTAGTGGAATACGTTGCCGTCGGCATCCAGGCCCCATGCATTCTTGAGAGAGCCGATGGACAGACTGCTGAGGCTGCCGGCGTCGCGGTACCAGTCCTTCTGCGATGGCGCGTAATGAAAAATCTCGTCAGAGCCTCCTAAACCCCAGACGTCGCCGTCAGCACCTTCTGCGATTCTCAGTAAACTGCCGGGCATCTTCTCGAGTTTCTTGGTAGAAGGGTTCAATCGATAAACGAAGCCGGCGCGATCGAGCGCCCAAAGCGCCGGCGTGCCCGGCCGATGGGTGCAAACGGACACCAAGAGCGCGATGCAACCTGAGAGGGATAGGAAAAGCAGTTTACTTGGCATCGCGATTTTCCGGCGCTACTTAGGAATCGTTCACCGATTCTACCGTGTCTTTCCGAGGCGTTTCTGTTTTGCAAGGTTCGACCCAAATCACCTAATACCGTGCTGAGGCTTGCCGATAAGGGTTTAAACAAAGGCGCAATACGAAAGCAGAGCCCGCAGCAGGCGGGCATTTCCCCATGGCCACTGCAATCCAACTGGACAGCACGTTGTGCGACATTCCGGACACCACGTTGAACACGCCGGTTCGGATACGACTCGTCGCTAAAGAGGACGAGGTGAGCGCCCAATTAGCCCGCGTAGATCGTGGTTTTCTCAAACTGTCCACCTCTGCTGCTCTGCCCACGGATTCACAGATAGAACTGGTGATCGACGGCTGCACTATTCGAGCGCAGGTGCTATCTTGCGAGCAAGAACAGCAGGGCAAATTCGCCTTGGCGGTTCGCCGTGTGTACGGCCCCCATGGGGCGGTTCGGTCTGAGCCCCGCATCCCGGTCGATCTCAGCGCCGTGCTGCGATATCCGGGTTGCGATCACCTATTTGCCAGAATCGTCGATATGTCTCAATCCGGCCTCGGATTCGAACTTCCAGCCGCGGTGTCTGCCGGAACCAGGGTATCGGTCCACTTTGTTTGCGGGATCGCGTTTGGGGAAATTAGACATTGCGGCAAGATTTCAGCAGTGTATCGGGCCGGGATGCGAATCGACGAGTTCGTGGTTCGTCCCAAATTCACGAACTTTCCAGGAGACGACACGCGGCCGCCCCGTAGGGGTAGAGCAGGATTCGACCTTGCGCGGCCACTATTGGCAGTTGGGCGAGGAATATTGTGCTCCATAGCGGGGCATGAGTATGGCTGGTTCACCGATTTGTGGGAACGGGCCGTCTTGCGCTGCAGCCGCTGCGAAAAGGTCCTGAGCCCGTAGTTGCGAGGCTTATCAGGTTCCGGCAGCGCAGTACTTGTGAGGCGCGCCCGGTGAGGCTCGAACTCCCGATGGAGTTATCATTTCTCCTGATGAATTCATCGCCAGTTCTGTGAAGCATGTCCGCCCTCTTCAAGCGCCGCTCCTCCCAACTTGCCGGCCCGGGTGCCCTCGGATCCTTAGAGCTCCAAATCATGGATATCCTTTGGTCGGAAGGTGAATGCAACGTCCGCGATGTTGCGCGGTCGGTCGGCCGCCCGCTAGCCTACACGACTGTGATGACTACGCTCGACCGTCTTTTCAAGAAGGGCATGCTCAAGCGCCGTAAGGTCGAACGCGCTTTTGTCTACGCGCCGCTGCTCAACCACCAGGAGTGGAATCAAAAATTGGCCGGCGAGTGGGTCGCGGATTTCCTCACCGGACCGAAATCGTCGCGCGAGCTACTTGTCTCGTGCCTCATTGATGCGGTGGAGACCCACGACTCATCGCTCCTCCAAGATCTCGAGCTAAAAATCGCTTCCAGGCGACGCGAGCTGTCGAAAAGGGACAAATCATGACCCTCGACTACCTCTCCCGGCTTTTTGCACTGATGCTGGCGATTTTCTTCATCGTTCATTGCATCTGTGGAATGTTTGTCTTCGGGGTTACTCGCGCGGCCATTCGCCTCGCACAATCATTCCAACCTCGTACCACGGCGCGGCTTCTGTTGACCATCCGCTTCTTGCCGATCGGGTTCGCTGTCCTCCTCACAATCGGAGTATGTGTTCCCAACTATGTCCGCTACGAACCCAAGGCATTGTCTGAGCCGGTCGGCGTTCTGTGCCTCGCATGTAGCAGCCTGTGTGTTTTCACGTGCCTCGCATCTGCAGTCCGAGCCATTCGCGCTCTGCGCTCGACGGCCGCCTACCTCGACCGGCGCAAAGCCGCAGTATCGCCTTATGTGGCCGGCATCTTCGTCTCACGAATCATCGTTGCGCAAGAAGTAGCAGACGTCCTCTCATCGGATGAATTGAGCGTCGCTATCGCACACGAGCGGGCGCACGCCGCAGCACGTGACAATTTGAAACGCCTCCTGCTGCTCCTCACACCTGGAATTGCACCCTTCTTCCGCGGCTACGATCGGCTCGAAAAGGCCTGGGCTCGTTTCGCCGAATGGGCGGCCGACGACGCTGCAGTTTTGGGCCATCCTGCGCGCGCCCTCTCTCTGGCCGAGGCTCTAGTCCGCCTCTCGCGCGGAAATCTTGCATCACACGCGCCCGGGATGACGACCTCACTTTTCGGCGACGGCTCCGACCTAAGCGCCCGTGTCGAGCGGCTCCTGAACGTGCCCTGCGTTCAACGCGAGCCCAAGTTCAGCCTGGCTACACCTATCTCGGCCGTTCTTCTTCTCACTTGTGGGGTCGCAATACTCGCCCGCGCGCCGTCACTGTTGATCGTGCATACCGTTCTGGAGCACCTGGTTCGCTGACCGGTCGAAGCACCAAATACGACTTCTGGTAGTAGCATCGGGCCGCGCGCTACGCTGTTCTCTTTCGCAGCGACATGGCACCCAACTCTGCACGGTTATCCATCCTTTTTGTTAGCCTCTGCGTTTGCCTCACCGCGCAGACGCCTGACACCGCAAGACTCGAGGGACGGGTCGTCGATACGACCCATGCGCCCGTTGCCCGCACGCAGGTTACCGCAACGAATTCACTCTCAGGTCTCGCGCGCACGGCAACGACAGACCAGTCGGGTAACTATTCCATTCCAGCGCTTCCCATCGCCGGCGCCTACACCGTTGCTGCAAAAAAGCCCGGCTTCGCAGACACATCGCTCGAAAACGTAACGCTGATGGGCGGCACAACCGCTCAGATCAATCTCGAATTGAGTCCTGCTGGTGGCAAGACGCAAATCACAGTGACAGGCGTTGCCGGTGAGGTGCGAGCCGATGAGCCGCAGATCGGCGATAGTCTGAGCGCTCGTCAGATCGAGGAAACACCGCTCCTCAACCGCAAGATCACCTATTTGCCCCTGCTTAATGCTGCAAACCGGCCCGCCATCAACCAAGGCGACGTGTTCATGAATGAAGACCTGTTCACCACGAATGGCGCCGGACGCCGCCAGACCTGGTTTGAGGTTGATGGCAGCACAGGCAACGATAGCTGGGGGCGTCAGACCATCTTCAGCAATCTCCCGCTCGCTGCCGTTCAGGAAATGGATGTGCTCACTAATGCCTTCTCGGCTGAGTACGGCGGCAGCACCGGAAGCGTAGTCAATATCATTACCAAGAGCGGCGGCAACGACTTCCACGGGGAAGGGCTATATCTTGGCCGGCCGTCTGATCTGGAGGCAAAGCTTTCCGGTTTTAATTCCAGAAATGCAATCAGTGGGAACGATCTCACCAACGACACGCTCAATCAAGTAGCGTTATCGCTATCTGGTCCAGTTGGCCAGGGCGGTCATACGCAGTTCTTCGCGGCAGGCGAATATAGCCTGGAGAACCGCGCTTCCCCTGTGATATCTCCCGTCGCCCCGGGCAACTTCGTCGGCCATTATCGTGATTGGCTCGGCTTCTTCCGGCTCGATCACCAGTTCAGCGACACGCACAGCCTATTCCTGCGCAGCGATGTCGACGGATTCTACGACACCAACCCAAACGGCACTGTCGGCGGAAACAATCTACCAACCGTCGACCGCATTTTTCGGCGTCGCACTTATTCGGAAGAGCTGGGCGACACGAAAGTTCTGTCGGCGACTCTGGTCAACAATCTCCGGCTCCAATTCCAGCTCGCCTCGCCGATCACCGAATTCGATCCCGTGATTTACGGAACGCAATTCTCGGTGCCAATCTCGAGCGGCGGAACGTTCACAACGGGTACATCGCAATCGGCGTTGCTCATGAATCGCCAGTACGAGGCTGCCGATACATTATCTTCCGTTTGGGGAGCGCATCAAGTTCGCTTCGGCGCGGATGTGATCTTTGCCCACAATGGCGGCAACAGCAAAGAATTTGGCGGTCCCATCTACGACGGGCAATTTGTGTATAAAACCTGCACACTTACTCTTGCATTGTGCGAGAGCGCCGCCTATCTGAACAATATCGCCAACGTTCAGAGTTACACCCAAAGCTACGGAAATGCGCAATACACCGTGAACGACGCGCTGTGGGCTTTGTTCGTTCAAGACGATTACCGCATTCGGCGCGATCTAACGATCAATCTTGGGCTTCGCTACGAACAGCAGACGTTCACAGATTCGCGAAACGATTTCGCGCCGCGGGTGGGCTTCGCCTACAACTGGCTGGGGAATGGCAAAACTGTCATTCGCGGCGGATTCGGCATCTATTATTCACAAGTCGTCGACAACTCGCAGGCTAATTACGCGCTCACTGGACCGACCGGCGTGTTCAACTACACGGCCGGCCCCGGCCAAGTCGGATTTCCATCGAGCGTTTCCGACGCGCCACTGCCCGCTTTCCCCGCAGAAGCTGTCGCGCCCGTTCGAAGTTTGTATATCAGGCCAGGAGAAAGCGCGTATCTCAACCAATTCTTTCCGGCCTCGACGCTCATCGGCTATCCCGATCGCTTGCTGAACCCGTATTCCGAGCAGTGGACGTTCGGCATCGAGCAGCGCCTTGCGCCTGGCTGGGTGCTCGCCGTCGATTACGTCGGTTCCCACACCTTGAAGATCAACCGGCCGCTTGATGTTGATCCGCCCGCGCCATTCGTTCGCACGGCACCGGGCCAGACGCGCTCTGCGCAAGCCGCGAATTGCACGCGTCCTTACTGGATCTGGTGGTACGCGCAGGAGGGGATGACCTGCAATCCGAAGCGCGCGACGAATCCGCAACCGCCTTATGCGCTGATTCAAACCGACGTAAACGACGGGTATGCATATTACGACGCGCTCGATGTAAATCTGAGCCATACGTTCAGCCGCCATTTGTCTATGCTTGCGAGCTACACATGGTCGCACGCGATCGACAACGTTGACCCCGACATTCCCAGCCAGAATCCGAACGATCCGAATTTCACTGGACGCGTTGAAAACGGCAGCGCCATTTTCGATCAGCGACAGCGATTTGTGCTGAGCGGTGTTTATGTGCTGCCGCTCAAGATCAATTTTGGCGGGGTGGCGACGTTGGGCTCGGGCCTGCCGTATAACATCGTTACGGGCACAACGAACAGCGGCGATACGGGCGGCACAACGGATCGGCCCGTCATCGATGGCGTGGTGATCGGACGAAATGTTGGCCGCGGCCGGCCGATTTACGATGCGAGCCCGTTCCTGGAGCGCTCATTTGCACTCGGAACCGAGCGCGTTAATCTAATCATCCGGGCGGAAGCATTCAACGTTTTCAATCACGCGAACTTCGTTGGCTATAGCGGGACATACGGCAATGGCGCCGCTCCCGGAACCGGTTTCGGGCAGCCCCTTGCCGGTATTACGAATCAGCTTCCAGCGCGCTCGTTTCAGTTTTCCGGCCGCGTAACATTCTAGTGCGCGACGCTTGCGCGAGCGATTCTTTGGCGCGCCCGGAGAGGCTCGAACTCCCGACCTATTGATTCGAAGTCAATCGCTCTATCCGGCTGAGCTACGGGCGCGTCTTGATTTAAAGTTTATCAGGATGTTCGAGTCATTCAGCTCGTGCGTCGTGCGACCGACGTCTTTAACTCAGCGTGAAATAGATCGAGTACGGACGGCCGCCGCCAATAGTATTGAACGGAACGAGCGTCACAGAATCGGTCGCTCTGAATGTGAGCGGCTCTGATTCCTTTCGAATCCACTGCTCAAGGTCCGCGCCGGTGGGATGCAAGTCCGGGACGGCCGGCGGAGGGAACTTCTTGAACTCTGGCCCCATAGGCCCTATCACCAAATTCTGCGGTACTTTGCGACCACCAACCTGGCCTGCAAGCAAAAGCGGCCCGTATAGAAATGCTTGTTGACGCGGGTCATCCGGCATAGGTCGCGCGTAAACAGACATCGGGAAGGTCACTTCGACGCGATCGCCGTTCCGCCATAAGCGGGAGATTACCAGATAACTGCCTGGGGCGGCAGATAATTCCATCGGCTCACCATTCAGTGAAACTTCCGGAAAACCTTTGACCCAGGAAGGAACACGAATCATCAACGCAAGATGCTGGGGCGAATCAGTATTCAGTTCTAAACGCGTGCGTGGCTCTTCCGGGAACTGATTGGTTTGCTGCAGGCGAAGATTCCGCTCCTTCCAATCCAGCTCCGATGGGATGAAGAGATTGATAAAAAGTGCGTCGCCGTTCTTAAAATAAATGCTGTCCGCTAATTTCGAGTACTCTTCGATTCCAGTGCCATTGCAACACCAAAAAGAATCTTCCTCTGTGCCGAAGGTTCGCCAGGACCCAGGAACAAGGCCGAGGTAATACTGCGTGTGCCCATTATGCGTGTCGATCGTGCCGAGCCGGTGGTTGTACAGCAACTGCTCGTAGTAATCGAAATATCGCGCGTCGCCTGACCACTCGTACAGGTGCCGCGTCAGCTTCATCATGTTGTAGGCGCAGCAGCATTCGTTGGTATCGCTTCCTTCTTTTAGCTCTTGAGCCAAATGATTTGGCTCAGTGAGCCAGCCTTCGTTGTTGCTGGTGCCCCCAGTCGCATATGTGCGCGTCGTGACCACCTCCTTCCAGAAGGCATCGGCAACATCCTGAAAACGCATATCGGAACTGATTTCGTATCGACGCGCCGCTCCGATCACCTGAGGAATGTGTGTATTCGTATGCAGTCCCCGCAATTGGTCACGACGCAGTGCGAGCGGATTAAAGAAGCGCCGTTTTGTGAATCGGTCGCCCACCGCCGCGTAACGCTCGGAGTTCGTCAACGCCGCAAGATTGTAGAGAGCCTCATTCATGCCTCCGAACTCTTCATCGAGCACCATCTGCATCCGTTCGCCGGAGAGCTGGGAGGTCCACCCGTCTACCCAATCGGCCATGCGCTTTGCAACCTCGAGCGCTTGCGCATTAGCGCAAAGCTTGTGCATGTCAATCATGCCGGCTAGGATTTTGTGGTACGTGTAGAAGGGCGCCCACACCTTCTCGCGACGCTCAAGGCGATCGAACAATTCAACCGGAAACGCGCTCAGGTATCCTGTGCCTAATTTTTGTTGGCATTTGGCGAGCTCGGCAACCAGATAATTGCCTTTGTCCCGAATCTCGGCATCTCCTGTGGATGCAAACATGAGTGCGCATGCTGACAGGTAATGGCCGGTGAAGTGTCCCCGCAGTTCACAATCCGGCCGCTCCCAACCGCCCAAAGGCTGCGCGGTTGACGGCAAACCCGCGTTCAGGCGAAACGTATGCAATAGCCGATCTGCCGAGTAGCGATGCAGCAAGTTGCGATTCGCTTCCTGAGCGTCGTAAAACGCGCTCTTTCGCAAACGCAATTGCGCTAGCGGAAACGGTTCTACCTTGGGGCTCAGGTCTCGTCGGGCGAAGCTTAGCCCAGAATCGAACGGTGGCGTAGCCGGCTGAGTGCCGGGCTGCTCCTTAGGCGCAACCGGATCGCCCGGAACGGACGCCTGCGTGATCGACTGCGACTCGTCGCCGCGCGATGCCGTTGCGGCAAGCGAACCCGAGACACTCAACGCCACGAAAGTTCTGCGGCTGAAACTGTTCCTTGAAGATGACAAGCGGTGCTCCAGGAAACATCAGTATACGGGCCCGTTGAAGATCGGGGATTGCGTGCCGTCTCGGGTCCCTCCTTCATTATGAGGTGCGAGAATGCAATCAGCTCGCGCTCACATGGTCACAGGCGGCACAGAGACAGAAGTCAAAATACGGCTGACCAGCGCATCTGGCATAGTTCAGCGCTTGCATGCTGCCGGGTTCGCCGTTTCCAAGCCGCGGGTATTTGAAGTAAATACTCTCTATGAGACGAAAGAGGGCAGCGTCGCCCGGAACGGCATGCTGCTTCGCCTGCGGCAGGTGGGCGAGAAGGCCGTGATCACATGGAAAGGCCCCGACGAACCGGGACCGTATAAGAGCAGACCGGAACTCGAGACAACGATCGGTTCGGCTGAGGTACTGCACGAGATACTTGGACATCTGGGCTACCAGCCTTCGTTTCGATACGAAAAGTACCGCACTGAGTTCACGCGCGCTGGAGAAGACGGAAGCGTCACTGTCGATGAAACCCCCATAGGAGATTTTCTAGAGCTCGAAGGGGCTGGGGCATGGATCGACGCGACAGCGGCAAAGCTGGGTTTTTCGCCCGCGGACTACGTTCTCGACAGCTATGGGAGACTTTATTTAGCTGATTGCGAGCGCCGAGGTGTGGAACCAGGCGAGATGGTATTTGCGTCTCAAAGATAGCGGATCCTGCCACGCCTGACTGCCCTTAGTTCTCGCGCCGACCGATCGAAAGATGCCAGAAACACTCACCGTCGATGCCGCCGTAGTGGAGCGCGTCACAGGCGATTTAGCTCGTGTGCGCGAGGAGATCGGAAAAGTCATCGTCGGACAAAAGGATGTAGTCGATGGTGTTCTGATTTGCCTGATTGCGGGCGGCCATGTGCTGCTGGAGGGCGTACCAGGGCTGGGAAAGACAACGCTCTTACGTACGCTCGCGCGCGTGCTGGACTTGCGCTATTCGCGCATCCAGTTTACGCCGGATCTGATGCCGGGCGACATCGTCGGCAGCATGATGATCGAAAACGACGACCGTGGCCACAAGGTTCTGCGATTCCAGGGAGGACCCATTTTCGCGAACCTGGTGCTTGCGGATGAGATCAACCGTGCTACGCCGAAAACGCAATCGGCGCTGCTCGAAGCGATGCAGGAGCGCACCGTAACCAGCGGTAATTCGACTTTCTCGCTGGAGGCGCCATTTCTGGTGATGGCGACGCAGAATCCGATCGAAATGGAGGGCACATACCCGCTTCCGGAGGCGCAGCTCGATCGTTTTCTGATGAAGATTCTAGTGTCGTATCCCTCGCGCGAAGATCTGAACCGCATCGTGGAGGTCACGACGAGGCAAGATGAAGTGGCGCTTGCACAGGTGATGGACCGCGATCAGATTGGAGAATTGAAGGCGCTGTGCCGGCACGTCATCGTGGCGCCGCATGTGCAGGATTACGCGGTCGAGCTGGTGATGGCGACTCAGCCCGGAAGTGGCGCCGCTCGCGACATCACGAACCGGTACATCCGCTACGGTGCTTCGCCGCGCGGCGCGCAAGGACTGATTGAGTGCGGCCGCGTGCTGGCGTTGATGCGTGGGCGCCTGCACCTGAGTATCGACGACGTACTGACGGTTGCACCCGCCGTGCTGCGGCATCGCATCATTCTGAATTTCGACGCACACGCCGATGGGGAGACGACGGAAACGATTCTGCAGAAGATTCTGAACGGCGTGAAAGCGCCTGCCTGAGCGGTAGAAAAGCTGTGACTCGACGCACGACGGAACCGCTGGTCGATCGCCACTTTCTCGAGAAGCTCGAGCGGCTGACCCTGCATTGGCAGAAATCGTTCAACGGCCTGGTAGGCGGCCATAACGCATCGCGCTTTGCGGGGGCTGGGCAAGAATTTCTCGAACATCGGAACTTCCATCACGGCGACGACCTGCGGGCGGTCAATTGGCGCGCCTATATGCGCTTCGACAAGCTGTTCCTGAAGATGTTCCAGATTGAGCCGCGGGTGCCGGTACGGTTGTTATTGGATGCCAGCGCATCGATGACGGCGGGGGCGGCAGCCGGCGAAATAACCAAGTTCGAGTACGCACGCAAAATTGCGGCCGCATTGGTATACGTCGCCCTGGTCCGTCTGGACAGCATTCTGCTTCAGCCTTTCTCGGCGCGGCTGCTGGAGCCGTTTCTGGCGAGCGGCGGCCGGCACCGGTTCCAGCCGGCCGAGAATTATCTGCGCGAGCTGCGGGCGGAAGCGAAAACCAATTTCTTCGACACTGCGCGCCAATATCTGAGCACATATCCGCAGCGTGGCTTGACGATCGTCATCTCCGATTTCCTGGACGACTCCGATTGCCTGCACCCTTTGCAATATCTGGCTGACTTCGGACATGAGCTATTGCTGATCCAGTTGTGGAGCGAGGAGGACCGGCAGCCGCCTGAGGACGGCGAAGTGGAATTGATCGACGCGGAAACGGGCGAGCACGCCAGGATGGCCGTGGATGAGCGCGCACGAGATGCTTATGTGCACGCCTTCGACCGGTATGCGGAAGAATTGAAGAAGCTGGCGCTGCGGAATGGCGGCCGGTACGCCGGATTGTCCACCAGTTTCAACATTGAAGAGGCTATATTTGGGCCGCTCACGCTGGCTCAGGGTCTTGGCTAGAAGCCGATGTTCTTTCTGAATCTCACCGCCGCGGAGTTCTTGGCTCTTCTGGGCGGATTGAGCGGCCTGATTGCGGCGCTGTACTTGCTCGACCGCGCCAAGCGAAAGAAAATCGTCTCGACATTGAGGTTCTGGACGCCGGCAGCGAGCGCGCACGAGAGTCAACGCCGGAAGCGTGTTCGTGATCCCTGGTCGCTGGTGCTCCAACTGACAAGCTTGTTGTTGCTGCTGCTGGCGATTGCGCAGTTGCAATGGGGCTCGCGGTCGCGGCGGGGGCGAAATTACGTCATGCTGCTGGATACATCGGCGTGGTCCGCACAGCGCAACGGCGATGCCACGCTACTCGAGCGTGAGAAAGAGGTGGCGGAACGCTATCTGGCCGCGTTGGGACCGCAGGATCGAGTCATGTTGGTGCGAGCGGACGCGCTGGCCGCGCCCGTGACGCCCTTTACCTCCGACCGCTCGCAGCTTACGAGTGCGTTACGCGGGATGACCTCCGGGTACTCTGCGCTCAATGTCGAGCAAGCTCTCACGTTTGCCCGGCAGGCGCAGAGCTGGTCAGGCGGCGAGCCGGGCGAAGTGG
Organism: Bryobacteraceae bacterium; assembly: GCA_035502635.1. Classification (GTDB taxonomy): domain Bacteria; phylum Acidobacteriota; class Terriglobia; order Bryobacterales; family Bryobacteraceae; genus Bog-105. The sequence continues at coordinate 11,603 of DATJUG010000064.1, read as the reverse complement.
TTTATGCAGGCCCGGGAATGGTATCCGAGAGCGAGGTTGCAATGCAAGGCGTGCCGAGTCTGCGCATGCTCTCAATCGATCGCGCCCGCGAGCATGTCGGCATACGAGGAATGGGCGTCCAGCGAAGCGAAGCCGTTGAAAACGCATGGCAGGCTGCGGTGACGGTGAAAAACTACGGACCGGAGCGCGTCACGGCGCTCGTACAGACAGGCTTCGAGGGCACGGCGTTCGCGCCTCGCACCGTTTCGCTCGAGGGCGGCGCGGAGCGGGCAATTGAATACAACTTTGTGACGGATACCGCGGGACAGCTTGTGGCCGAACTTAAAGGCGTGGACGACAGGATGGGCGATGCCAGGGCCGCACTTGAGTTACCGCGAATCCCATTCCTGCGAGTGGCCGTGTTTACGGATCGGCCCGAAGTATTCAGACCGCTGTTTGGCGCAAAAAGCCGCCTGAGAGTTCAGTTCTTCGCAACGTCAGGGCATGAGCCAACTGCTGCAGCGGACATAATGGTGCTCGATCGCACCACTCGTGCGGTTCCGGCAAACGTAGCCAGCATCTGGGTCGATCCACCGCGAGACGGATCTCCCTTTCCGGTGAAAACACTTGTTCGTGACGCTGCAATCCGCAACTGGCATTCGGAGACCTCGCTCGGCGAGGGTTTACATGCAAGAGATGCGCGCATTCCGAACGCGGAGGTGTTTCAGACCTTCGATGGCGACGTGGTTGTTGGCAGCATCGCCGAGGGGCCCGTCATGGTTGCGCGAGGGCCATCGCAGAGCCGCGGAGCTACAGCAGTGATCGGGTTCGATCCCGTCGGCAGCGAGGCCAGGCTGGACCTTACAACACCGCTTCTGTTCGCGAATCTTCTACGGTGGATATCGCCCGACGTGTTTCGCTCAATAGAAGTTGCGGCAGAGCGCGTTGGCACCGTCAGCGTGCCGTTGGATCCCGGCGAGCGGCCCGACCAAATTCATATTTTCAATCAACGCGGAATGCGGGTCCCGTTTGTCGCAACCAAACAGAATCTGCAGTTGTTTGCAGGCAGCCCGGAAGTTTTGCACGTGGCTTCCGAAGGCCGGGAGCGCGTAGTCTCCGTGACCCTCCCCGACGTTGCCGCATTCGAATGGAAACCAACCGCTAATACGGCGACGGGGCTGCCCATTCGATCGCGATTTACTCATGGCGCGCTGGATCTTTGGAGATGGTTGGCGGTGCTCGGCGCGCTGGGACTACTTGCGGAGTGGATGTTGTTCGGACGGCAGCGTGCCTTCAAACGGCAGAGCATAAGCCCCGAATTAACACGCCGCCCCGTTGCGGAGCAAGAAACAGAGTTGGCCGCGAAATGACGATTGCGCATAGCTGGGTGCTGCTCGCGATTCCGGTGCTGCTGGTGTGGATGGTGGTCTCCTGGCGGGCTGGAGCGCGGCGGCTCACGCTCATGCTGAAAGTTCTAAGTTTCGGCGCCATTCTCTTCGCGCTGGCTGAGCCGGCAATCAGGCTGCCGGAGACGAAGACGGGCGCGCTGATCCTGGTAGATACCTCGGCCAGCATCACACGAGACGATTTGGCGCGCGCATCGGCGATCGTGAACGGTATTGCGCGGCATAAGGGAAGGAACTGGATGAACGTGGTTCCGTTTGCGACCCAAACCAGAAGGTTGTCCAGCGCAGAGACCGCCGGCGGACTGCATTTGATGCAGACCTCGGGCGATGCAGCGGATGGGACTAATCTGGAGCTCGCGTTGATCAACACAATGGCAGCCGTTCCAGCCGGGTACCTTCCGCGGCTCGTACTTCTAACCGATGGCAACGAGAATGAAGGAAGCAGTACGCGTGCGATTGCTGAGCTGCAGCAGTTGCGCGTGCCGGTAGATACCATTCCGCTGGCAGGCAGGCCGAAATCAGGACTACGGCTGGAAGCCCTCTCGATGCCTCGCGAAGCGTATGCGGGCGAGCAGATTCCAATCGATTTGACTATCTATTCACCGCAAACGGTCCGTGGCAGTGTCGAAGTATTCGCGGAAGGCAAGAGTCTCGGCGTGAATCCGCTTGATCTCGAAACGGGCATGAACACGGTCCGTGTGCATGCGCGCGTGAAATCCAGCGGTGCAACGTTTGTGTCGGGGAAAGTGGCCGCGGGCGCGCTCGGCGAAGCGCCATTTGAACAGGCAATTCAGCTCAAGCGCGCGAGGGTACTGTATCTTTCGCAGGATCCTCCGGGAACGGAGCAGAACCTTTTGCAGGCATTCAAGGAAGCGGATTTCGAACTCACGCGAGACGCTTCGTTGATCGATCGAGGCCTGGATGCGGTTCAGCTCGTGATTTTGAACAATCTGAATCTGAGTTCGTTAACGGCGGCGCAGAAGAGCCATCTGCAGGAGTACGTCAAAAACGGCGGCGGCTTGTTGCTGATTGGCGGCGAACGTCAAGTATATAAACAAGACCAGCAGATGGACGCTTTAGACTGGGCATTACCAGCCAAGCTCGCGCCGCCGAAGACGCCGCAAGGGACCTGCGTGGCGTTGATCATCGATAAGTCATCGTCGATGGAGGGCCGAAAGATTGAATTGGCCAGGCTTTCTGCGATTGGTGTAGTAGATCATCTGCGGCCCACTGACACTATAGGCGTTTTGATTTTCGACAATTCCTATCAATGGGCCGTTCCAATGCGGCGCGCGCAAGATACATCGCTGATCAAGCGGCTCATTTCCGGCATAACACCCGATGGCGGAACTCAGATTGCGCCGGCTCTCGCCGAAGCGTATCGAAAGGTGTTGCGGTCCAAGGCAAATTACAAGCACATCGTGCTGTTGACGGATGGCATTTCGGAAGAAGGCGACAGTATTGATCTGGCGAAGGAAGCTCTGGCACACCAAATCACGATTTCGACAGTTGGCCTGGGGCAAGATGTGAACCGGTCCTATCTCGAGAAGATAGCGGCGACTTCGGCCGGCCGCAGCTATTTCTTGAATGAGCCGCAAGGGCTGGAGCAGATTCTGCTGAAGGATGTGGAGGACTACAGCGGCTCGAGCACGGTGGAGAAGTCGCTGACACCAATCGTCGAACGCAATGCGGAAATTCTGGAGGGCGTTGGAATGGAGAGCGCGCCACCGCTCAAGGGTTATGCACGATTTGAGGCGAAGCCTGACGCAGAGACTATTCTGGAGATCGATCCCGAAAAGAAAGATCCGTTGTACGTGCGTTGGCAATACGGCTTTGGCCGCGCCGGCGTATTCGCCTCCGATGCTAAGAGCCGCTGGGCCGAGGCGTGGGTGAGCTGGGCCGGGTTCGACAAATTCTGGATCAATGTTACGCGCGATCTTCTCGGCAAGATCGATCACAGCGAGGTGAGCGCTCAACTCGATTCCGCGGATGACGATATTATTGTGAGCTATCAACTAAGTGCTGGAATGTCCGCGCCAGCAGCTATACCACCGATTTTTGCTCTAGGGCCGAGCGGCTTTCAAAGGGCGATTGAAGTAAGTAAGACCGGGCCGCGAACATATCGCGGGCGTGTCCATATCGGCCGCGTGCGCGGGCTGTTCCGCATTCGGCCGGTGAGCGAGACGCCGGCATTTCCGGAAATTGGCGTTTATCGCGAGCAAGACGAGAGACGGGACTACGGCTCGAATGAAGCACTCCTCGGACAGATTTCGGCCCTGACCGGCGGCCGGTTCAATCCGCCGCCCGCGTCCGTTTTCGATGCTGGCGGAAGGTCAATCTATACGCGCTGGCAGCTCTGGCCGGTGTTTCTCGGATTGGCGATCGCGTTGACAATCGCCGAATTAGTGGCGCGGAAATGGAGCGGGTTGATGCAGGTGCTGTCGATGCAGGTGTTCCGGAGGGTAAGCTGACACCATGCCCTCACGTGCGCTTCTTATAGCTTTCGCCCTTGCGGCTGTCGGCGCCGCGCAAGAGCATGTGCCGTTCCCGACTCAGGACGGCGGAATCGTTTGTGCCGATCTGTATGGGAAAGCTGACCGGGGCGTTGTGCTGGCTCACGGCGGCCGATTCACCAAAGAGAGTTGGGAGAAGCAGGCGCGACAGTTGGAGGCGGCGGGGTTTCGTGTTTTGGCAATCGACTTTCGGGGAGAGGGCCAATCGCGCGGGGGCACGGGGCTCCCGCCCGGCGATGACGGATACCGTTACGACGTATTGGCTGCCGTTCGATATCTGCGGCAGTCTGGTGCAAAAACGGTCTCAGTAGTCGGCGGAAGCTTCGGCGGCACCGCTGCCGGCGAGGCATCCATTGAAGCAAAGCCCGGGGAAATCGATCGTTTGGTGCTGCTGGCCGCCTGGGTCGACACACCCGAAAAGTTGAAGGGGCGCAAACTGTTTATCGTCGCTCGCGATGACGCGAACGATGACGGACCACGCCTGCCGAAAATTCGCGCGAACTATAAGAAGGCACCCGAGCCTAAGCAGCTCATTGTGGTCGATGGCTCCGCGCACGCGCAGTTCCTCTTTCAGACAGACCAAGGGGAGCGTGTGATGCACGAGATTCTGCGGTTTCTCTCAGCTCCTTAGCTGCGTTCCAGGTGCGCAACCGTCTCCAGGTGATAAGTCTGCGGAAATAGATCGACCAGAGTGAGGCGCGCTATTCGATAAGCGGCAAGCAGCTTGCGAAGGTCGCGGGCGAGGGTCGCCGGGTCGCAGCTCACAATAACTAACTTCGGCGCGTGAATGCGTAGTAGCTCACGAGTAACATCGGCGTCCAGCCCGGCACGGGGCGGATCAGCGAGGATCAGATCGGGCGTGTCGCTCACGTTTCTCAGAAATTCTTCGGCTGACGCCCGCTTAGGCCGAATGTTTGCGCCGTTGCGGCTTGCATTCCACTCCAGATCCCGGAAAGCGGGTCCGCCCCGTTCTATCGCATCGACGCGCGCAAATCGCTGGGAGAGCGGCAGCGAAAAGAGGCCGGCGCCCGCGTATACATCGACCGCAAAGTTTCCTGAAGCTTCGCTTAGTACTTCGCTGACGAGCTTATCGATCAAGAAACGGTTCACCTGAAAGAATGAGCCGCGGCTGATGCGAAACATGTGCCCCGCGGCGGAGTACTCGATGGCGCCTGGAGCGAAGGAGTCAAGAAAACTCGCGCACCATTCGAAGAACCGCGCCGCGACCGGCCGCACGGAATCGACTACCGTCATTTGAAGCTCAGACTCATTTGTAAACAGTTCCACCGAGCGCAAGAACTGCGGCCATTGAGGCTGGCGAATCGCAGCTTGCAGCTTAGCTACCGCGTCATTCAGGGCCGGAGACGAGATCTCGCAGTGGTTGACCGCGCAAAGAGCGTGCGAGGCGGCCTGATGAAAGCCCATTTTGCGATCACTGAAATGAAGTTGGATTCGATTGCGGTAGTGCCACGGCTCGGCGCTCAGCACCGGAATTTCATCATCGTATGTAATGCCGCCCAGGCGCTGCAGAGACTCGCGCATAATCAATTTTTTCTGTTCAAGTTGCAGCGCATACTCTGCATGTTGATAATGGCAACCGCCGCAGTTCGCGAAGTACTCGCAGCGAGGCGTAATCCTCGCGGGCGCGGCTTCGATCACATTCAACAGAGTTCCGCGCAGCAGCCCGGCTTTGGCGATCTCGGTGGAAACGATGACCCGCTCACCCGGCAGCACGAACGGTACGAGCAAGACCTGGCTATCTAAACGAGCGAGACCGTCGCCACCGTAGACGAGTTTTTCGATCTGAACTTCCACAGGTTGGAGTTTGCTATTCACGGACAGTCACGCCATCCCTTACCATGGAGATTCGTTTCCACGCATGAAAGCACGAGTTCTTTCGGGTGTACAGCCCAGCGGTCAACTTCACATTGGCAATTATCTCGGAGCGCTGAAAAATTGGGCCGAGATTCAAAGCCGCTATGAAAGCATTTTCTGCATCGTCGACTTGCACGCGATTACGGTATATCAGCCGCCGGACGAGCTTTCGGCGAAGATTCGCGAAACGGCTGCTCTGTTCATCGCGGCAGGCATCGACCCGAAGCAATCGTCCATTGTCGTTCAATCCAGCATTCCAGGACACGCCGAGCTGGCATGGTTGTTAACCTGCGTGACACCGTTGGGATGGCTGAATCGCATGACTCAGTTCAAAGCAAAGGCCGAACAGCAGGACAGCGTGGGCGATGGGCTGCTGCAGTATCCGGTGTTGATGGCTTCCGACATTCTCCTGTACCAAGCGAGCATTGTTCCGGTAGGCGAGGATCAAGCCCAACACTTGGAGTTCACGCGCGACCTTGCGCAACGCTTCAACTCGCTATATGGAGAGACGTTCGTGATGCCCGCAACTCATCTGCCTGCCGTGGGCGCGCGCATCATGGGCTTGGATGACCCGACTCAGAAGATGAGCAAGTCCACTACGGGAGCGGGACATGCGATCACACTGCTAGACGAGCCGAAAGTTATTCAAAAGAAGATCGCCCGCGCGACAACCGATTCGCAACCGGCTATTGACATGGCCGCCATGGGAGCGGGAATCGCAAATCTCTTGGCGATCGGGCAAGCTTGCGACGCTTCGATCACTCGGGAAAGTGTGGCAGGCATGAGATATGGCGATTTTAAAAAGCGTGTTGCCGAGGCTGTCATTGCACGACTCGAGCCCATTCAACAGAAGTATCGCGAAATCACGGCGGATCCGGCCTACATCGAATCGGTGCTCAGGGAGGGCAAGCAGCGCGTGTTGTCTATCGCCGAGGATACGGTACTAAAGACCAAGCGCGCCATGGGGCTTTTCGCGCCAGCGAAATAAAGGCGAAGCACGCATTTTCGCGGGTCACTAAGTTACGAATCTGTGCGTCTAGTGAATTGAATGCGCATTCGTTTGGTTACCAGTGTCTCCCGACCCAAGTGGAAACCTATGCGTGCGGTTCAACAGTACGCCCCAATATTCCAAGATATATGGCACAAGGTGCTCGCGCTTGTGTTACCACACAATAGAGACCGCTGTCCCAAGTGCGGCTCAAGAGATTTCTCACGGTCTCGCCGGAAGAACTTTATTGAGTTCGGCATCAGCAAGTTTGTGCTGCCATATCGCTGCCAACACTGCTATCTTCGCTTTTTCCGCCCTGTAGAAGGCGCCGACGACCACAAGCGTTATCGCGCGCACTACGCGGAACTGCAGCAAGTACACAGAACGCCGTAAGTTAAGCACGTCCCCTCGATCATTACAGTTACCGCATCCATACGAATAGGAGCAGCGCCGCGCTCTCGCATACCTCAAGGTTTGCCCCCAGCGTGTCTCCTGTAATGCCCGCGATCCGCCAGCGGGAGTACAAGCCGAAAGCCGCGGTGACCGTGACCACTAAAGCCATCGCGATCCAAGTGCGAGCGGATCTGGCGGCCACCATCGCCAAGATGGTAATCACGCTTCCCCAGAGCAACGACCGTTTGTCCATGCCTTGGATGACGGATTCAGATTCTCTCGCGTAAGGTAAGGTTCCTGTTAGAAGCAAAACCGACCAGCGGCTTAAGCCAGGTATAAGGATGAACGGTGTGATCCAGTTAGACCGCTGAAGCAGCGCCGTATAAGCAGTTACCTTGAGAGCTACTAAAATTGCTAAAGCCAAGCCCCCGTAACTTCCGATGGAATGATCGCGCATGATACGAAGCACGTCGTCACGGCTCTTGCCACCTCCGAAACCGTCGGCGGTATCGGCGAGACCATCGAAGTGCAGGCCCCCCGTCAACACCGCGTCAAGCGCGATCAACAAAACCGCAATGATCATCAGCGGCAGATGGCCTTTTAGCAGCGCAACCGCCAAGCTGTAGATCGCCCCAAGCACGAAGCCGATCAGGGGAAACCAGGCAGAGGAATGCGCCACGTCCGCAGCTTGGAAGGTGACGAAGCGCCCCACGGGAAACCGGGTCAAGAATGTGATCCCGGCAAGAAACGATCTCACTTGTTGGAGACTCCAGCGCTTGCGAAAGTCGCCATGCCAGTGAATGCAGCAACAGCCGCTTGCATGAGCTTCATAGCGAGTGCCGCGCCAGTTCCCTCCCCCAATCGCATCCCGAGGCGAAGCAGCGGCTCCTGTTCGAGGAGCGCAAGCAAGCAAGTGTGCCCAGGTTCGGCCGAGCAATGCGAAGCAAAGAGATATCCGGATATGGCCGGACAGAGCACAACGGCCAGGGCGGCCGCGGCCGTTGCTATAAACCCATCCATGACAACGGGCACGCGATGCGCAGCGGCTCCCAGGCAGAAACCGCACATCGCCGCGATCTCAAGACCGCCAACACAGCGCAAAATTCCGAGCGGCTCGCCGAGGCAATGTGCATGCAGCGAGAGGCCGCGCCGGATCGCCGCTCTCTTCCGTGCCATACACGCTTCGTCCGCGCCGGTACCGGGACCAATCACTGCGTCGATTGCTTCGTGCGTCAAAGCAGCCGTGATCGCGCTTGCGGAAGTCGTGTTTCCGATGCCCATCTCGCCAAAGCCCAGAAGGTCGCAGCCTGTCATGGCGGAATCGCAGGCGAGCTCGATACCGGATCTCATGGCAGCAGTCATTTCCGCCTCGGTCATGGCAGGCTGCTCACAGAAATTGCGGGAGCCTGACGCCGCGCGGCGGCTCAGTAGCTCGCTTGAATATGGAAGCGGCGTTATCACGCCGGAATCCACCACCTTCAGTTCGATTCCTCCGGCGCGGGCGATCGCATTGATGGCGGCGCCGCCAGCCAGAAAATTCGACACCATCTGTGCGGTAACCGCTTGCGGATAGGCGCTGACACCCTCTGCGCAGACACCGTGATCCGCAGCGAAGAGCACGATCCTGGGACGGTCACCGGTCAACTCAAAGCTCTCTCGAATGGCAGCGCACCGGTTCGCGATCTCCTCGAGCCGCCCTAAGCTCCCCGGCGGCTTAGTGAGCTCTAATTGGCGCCGGCTAGCGGCGTCAATCCAGCTCGGATCTATAGGCTGAATGGTCCGTATCGTTTTTTCTAAGAGTGCGTGTGCGCTCATTCCTGAAAGCTCTTGTCCAAGCTTTTCTCATGAATTCCCCAGCGGTCGAAATGAGTGACGCTCGCGAGGTCGGTACGAGTCTCCCACCCTTTTTCTTCGAGGTCCGGATGGGCTCTGAATTCGGACACATAGCCGAGACACAAATACGCGACCAGCGTGATCGTCTGCGGAATGCCAAGCGTCGCCTTCACCTGCTCCGGGTCGAGAATGCTTACCCAGCCGACGCCCAGCGACTCGGCGCGCGCCGCGAGCCAGAGGTTTTGAACCGCGCAAACCGTCGAGTAGATGTCCACCATCTCTTGCGTCTGGCGGCCCAAGCCATTGCCCTTGGGGCGCTCCCGATCGCACGTGATGCAGATATTGACCGGCGCCTCGACAATGCCCGCCAGCTTCAGGCTGTCGTAAAGCTTCCGTTGCTCGCCCTGGTAGCTTCCGGACGCCCGCCGGCTGGCGCACTCGAAATTCCGATACACGGCTTCCCGGATGGTTGTGTCTCGGATCACAATGAAATCCCAAGGCTGCATGAAGCCGACCGAGGGCGCATGATGCGCCGCTTCGAGAATGCGGCCAATTATCTCGTCGGGGACAGGTTCCTGGAGGAAGTGCGCCCGAACGTCGCGGCGTTCGTGGATGGCGCGATAAACACCGCGGCGTTCTTCATCAGAGAAATCGTGGTTCGGCGGCATCGAAGCACTCACAAAGCTGCAACTCGGGCGATTGAAGACTGGAGTATGTTCATCACTGATTCTAGAGAAGTGAGAATCGTTGCCTCCGGTGCAAGAGCCAAAGAAATACCGGGCCGCCTAGCAATCCGGTAATGGCGCCCACGGGAAGCTCGCCCGAGGGTAATGCGGTCCGCGCCAACGCGTCGGCCAAAATCAGAAACGCCGCGCCCAGCAGCAACGAGCCCGGCAATACGATGCGCAGGTCTTCGCCGAACATCAGGCGCACCGCGTGAGGAACGATCAATCCAACAAAGCCGATAGCGCCGCCCGCTGAAACGCTGATGCCTACAATCAGGGCGCACAGCGTATGCACAATTCTTTCGCAACGGCGGATATTTACACCAAGGGTTGCGGCAGTGTCTTCATCGATCGCCAAGAGATTGAGCTGCCGAGACAGCGCAAGCAGCGCGATCCATGCAGGCGCCAGGACCAGAACCATTTGACCGATGGGTTCAAGGCCAACTACGTCCAGGCTGCCGATCAACCAGCGTAGAATTCGCAAAGCGCTGGCGGGATCGGTGAGGTATTGGATCGTCAACACGCCGGCCGCAGAGATCAGATTTACCACCACGCCCGAGAGTAACAGCGCTCCAGGCAGCACCACTGCTCCGGTGCGTGCTATGACTCTCACCACGAAAATGGCCAGCATCGCCCCGGCGAAGGAGGCTGTAAATACCAGAGGGACTCCGGCAACGCGCGCGCTCCAGCCGAGAGCAATGGCGATACTTGCACCCAACGCTCCGCCGCCCGAGACGCCTAGCGTATAAGGCTCCGCCAGGGGATTGCGGAACAGCGCCTGCAGAGCGCCGCCCGTAATTGCAAGCGAAGAACCGATCACAAGGGCCATTAATACGCGAGGTAGCCGAAGCCGAAAGAACAGCGTGCGCGTAAACGGATCGGAGAGAATCCCGGCAAAGTTCAGCCGCTGGCTGCCCATCATCAAGCCGAGCGGAATGGATGCGATCAGCACGAGCAACAGGATGGTTAGTGCCGGAAAGATGCGTTTAGTTGTGGGCGTTGGCGGCAATAACTGGACGCTCATACGTCGACCCAAACTAACGTTTGCTCTCCAAGCCGTTCGGAACGCACGTTCGGGTCGTCATAGATGCCGCGGAGCAGATGTTCGCGAAGAACCTCACCGGGTGCTCCTAGCGCAGCTACTTCTCCGCAGCGCAGCGCCAGAATTTGATCGAACGAGCCGGTCAACTGCAAGTCGTGGGTGATCATAATCACGCTGAGCTGCTTTGTCGTTCGCAGACGGCCGAGCGTGCGGATCAGGTTTGCTCGATGCTTCAGATCCAGCGACGACGAAGGCTCGTCGAGCAACAGGAGGCGCGGCGCCTGAGCCAATGCCCGTGCCAGAATCACCATTTGGCGTTCGCCCGCCGAAAGGCCGGTAAATGACCGATTCGCCAGGTGTGCGGCTCCAGTGCTTTCCAGCGCCTCGATTGCCTTCTCTGTGTCTGCCGACCTTTCAAATCGGAATCTTGGCGTGTGGGGAGCTCGGCCACTCAGGACAATATCCAGCACCTGGAAGGGAAAAGCAGTTGCGGTCGATTGAGGAACATATGCGATTTGGCGGGCTCGCAAGCGCGGCTCCCAATTATGCAATGAAACGCCATCCAGCTCAATAGTTCCCGTGCGTGGCCGCAGCAGTCCCGCCAGCATGCGGATCAGCGTCGATTTACCGGAGCCGTTTGCACCGATGACCGCTGTCATGGAACCTTCGACTGAAGTCAGACTGACATCGCGCACCGCCAGCGGTCCGTTGCCATAGGCATACTCGAGATGCTGTGCTTCGAACCACGCGTTCGGCATCACTGGAGTTCGGGATGGATCAACTTGGCGAACAATTCCGCTGTTTGCACCATGCGTTGCGAAGCGTGCGGTACGAAATCCTCGTTCACAG
>DATJUG010000063.1:0-16701 GCA_035502635.1 Bryobacteraceae bacterium | reverse complement strand
GGTGATGTAATTTCGATTGTGTAAAGGGCAGGGGGTGTAAGTTGGTTTCGCCTAACGAGCAGAAACCAAACCTGGAAAGGATGCTTACACCCATGGCAAAGATAACACCGATTCGAGTGACGGAGCAGTTCGAGCATTTTCTGGAGGAGCTGAAGGAGAGCTTCTGGGGCGATTTGTATGGGCGAACGCGGCTAGCGTGGAAGCGATTCTGGGAGGCAGAATCGATGCGCGAACGGGACAGCTACATGAAAACCGGCTGGTACGAGCCAGTAGAGCCGAGTCGCCGACTGGATTACCGGAACGGATTCTACGAGCGAGACTTCGTGACCCGGCTGGGAACCATTCGTCTGCGGATCGCGCGTACCCGAGGGCAGAATTTTCTGCCGAAAGGACTAGAGAAGTTTCAGCGCCGAGCGGAGGACGTGGCAATCTTGATTCGAGAAGCTTTTCTGCGCGGCGTTTCGACCCGGCAGGTGGGCCGGATCGTGGCGACACTGACCGGTGAGCCGGTGAGTGCGCAAACGGTTTCGCGACTGATTCGAGATCTCGACGCGGCAGTGGAGCAGTTTCACGAAGCGGTCTTACAAGATGAATGGGCTTATCTGTTTCTGGACGGAGTGAGCCTGCGCATGCGTCGGCCGGGAGGGCGCAACGCGGTGCATATGCTGGTGGTTTATGGCGTGAAGCTGGATGGCACGCGCCATCTGCTGGCATTTCAACGCAGCCGCGGCGAAAGCCAGCAGGCCTGGGAAGGGCTGTTGCAGAGTCTCTATCGGCGCGGTCTCCTCGGACACCGCTTGCAACTCATCGTGACCGACGGCTGCCCCGGTCTGGCAGCGGCCCTCCAGGTCGTCTATCCGCGCGTGCTTCATCAACGCTGCTGGGTGCACAAGATGCGGAACATTCTCGAGAAGGTGAAAAAGCGTGATTACGATGCCCTTAAGTCCGATGCCCAAGCCATCTATCTGTCCGACTCGCGATCTGCTGCGCGGCAGGCTTTTCTGCGTTTTCGTAAACGCTGGTATCCCGAATATCCAGCCATGCTGCGGCGGTTCGAGCGCGATCTGCCGGAACTGCTGGCCTTTTACCGCTTCCCCAAACCGCTCTGGAGGAAGCTTCGTACCACCAACTTGATCGAGCGCGTTTTTGTAGAGGTTCGGCGCCGCACGCGGCCTATGGTTTGTTTCGTCAATGTCGCCAGCGTCGACCGAATCATCTATTCCATCTTTCAACGCTTCAACTTAGAATGGCGCAACCGCACCCTCCGCGTCTTTACACAAGCTGCTTGACATCACCCCCGCGAAGCAAACATTGCAGTTTTCGGATAATTCCGCTTATACTATTAGTGCCTGAGCATTCTTGCCCACTCTTCAGATCCTCTGAACTAAGTCAGATCTTCTGAACGCCAATTCTTAGAAAATAGTTCATGGAGGAAGCATGATCCACGCTGCCGAATCGCGGCGGACTCATGAACTCGCGAGCGTTCAGCCCGTGACAAGCAAAAGGCCAAAATGAGTACACGAGGAGAAGAACCGGCAGATTTCAATCTTTTTTGGAACTGGAGCGGCCGCTATATCGGGTATCGAGTCTCTGACGATCTGTTTAGTCATGACGGCCGGCAGGTTGGCTACTTCGGAGAAGGCGATGAGGTGTACGGATGCAACGGCGACTACATGGGAGAAGTCCGCGGCAGCAATCGCCTGATCACCAATCTCAGCAAGAGAGCCTGGACGCGGCGAAGTTTGATGCCGCGCGTCTTGAAGAGCGCTCCGGGTCACAGGGACGTGAGCGCGAAAGAAATGCTGGCAGGGTATCAGGACTTCCCTGCGCCGACGAAGCCTATCTGAACGAACATACTCGCGAGGGGAAAAGATGACATCAAAGTTCTACATCGTAGAAAAGGACGGAATCCCGGCCGTTTGGCAGTCAGATCCGGTAGGAATCGCGCGATTGCTCAAGCATAAGACAGGTTTTACGGTTATCTCTGAGACGCCAAGCGATACACGCTCAGAAGCTCTGATCAAGCTTCGGCAGGCCTTTCCGGGATCTCGGCCAATTCGATCTAGCTGAGACGCCAAAATAAATTCGCATTTAGGCCCGAGCTAATGGTATAGTGAGGTGTCTTTGCCCGCATCCGTATTAACCCCCGAGTGCCTTCCGGCCGCTACTTCTGCCTTTCTTTCAATTGGTTCGAGCGCAGTCTGACAAAGATAACTAACACACAAAAGGATTAAACACTGTGACCAACATTTTTGTCGGAAACCTCAGTTACCAGACCAGCCAAGAAGATCTTCACGCAGCATTTGCAGCCTATGGAGGTGTAGAGCGCGTGAGTATCGTTACGGACCGTGATACGGGTCAACCTCGCGGCTTCGGCTTCGTTGAAATGACAGAACAGCAGGACGCGCAGAATGCGATTTCTCAGCTCAACGGCGCGGAACTTCACGGACGAGCCATGAACGTGAACGAAGCAAGGCCGAAACCGGCTGGCGGCAGCGGCGGCTACGCTGGACGCCGGAATGATTCCGGTGGCCGCGGGCGCGGTTCACGCTACTAGACCGTTCATTACTGATCGACGCCGCGTAAGAACCGGCGTCGATCAACTCTCCGTTGTTAACGCTGGCTTGCCACGCTGCGTTCAATTCTTGAGCAGTTTGTCCGGTGTAATCGGCAGGTCTCGCACACGAATTCCCGTCGCATGGTACACCGCATTCGCCACCGCGGCCGCAACTCCCGTGATTCCGATCTCTCCAATGCCGCGGCATCCCACCGAATTGAAGTTGAAATCGGGCTCGCCAATCCAGCTCACATCAATCTCCGGCACATCGGCATGGACCGGAAGCAGATAGCCGGCTAAATCGGCATTCACCGGTTGTCCATGCTGGCGATCGTAGTTCAGCTCTTCAAGTAACGCCGCTCCTATCCCGAACACAATTCCGCCTATAAATTGGCTGCGAGCTGTTTTCGCGCTCAAAATTCGTCCGCAGTCGAACACGCTCACCACGCGCAACACGCTCACGCGCCCGATCTCCGGCGTGACGCGCACTTCCACAAAATGCGCCCCGGAGGAGTGGAATGAGTACTGCTCGTTGTGACCGAAAATCGGCGTAGTCTGCCCCTGTCCTTCGACGAAGTCGCGCCGCGCCGCCGAGAGCAGGTCTTCGTACGCGATGCTGATGGTTGGCTGCGACCGATGTGCAATACGCCCGCTGCGAAAGATAAATTCGTCTTCGCGCTCTTGAGCGCCCGTGAAACCGTCAGCCGTCTTAGCGGCGATCTTGAGTAACTCCCTCTTGATTTCCGCGCAGGCATCCGTCGTTGCGGGGGCGGTGCTAGCCGTTAGATTCGATCCTCCCGCAACAGCGCACTGCGGCAGAGTCGAGTCGCCTAGTTCAACACTGACTTGCTCAAGCGGCAGGCCCAACTCCTCAGCGGCCGTGATCGCCAGCATGGTATACATGCCGGTTCCTACATCGCAGCCAGCGGTTTGCACCACGGCCCGAGCGCCTGCGCCGTCACGCTTCAGGCGAACTTTCACCTGGGCGCCCATGATGTAGCCCGGATAGGTCGCGGTAGCCATACCCCAACCAATCTGAACGGTCCCGTCCCGCATGGAGCGTGGTTGCGGGTTGCGTTTCGACCAGCCGAATCGCTCTGCCCCGCGCGTGTAGCACTCCAGCAGAAACTTACTCGAGAACGGCTTGCCGTTATCCGGATCGATGCTCGCGTGGTTCCGCCGCCGTAACTCTACCGGATCGAGATGCAGCTTCTCAGCCACCTCATCCAGCACGCTTTCGAGCGCAAATTGTCCAGGCGCTTCACCGGGCGCGCGCATCCACGACGGCCGCATCAAATTCAGCCGAATCAGTTCGTGCTGCGCCTCATAATTTTCTATTTTGTAGAGCATCCGCGAGCTGATCGTCGCGGCTTCGGTGAACTCATCGTCGATCGAGGTGTGAGAGGTGACGTGGTGCCGTAGCGCCGTGATAACGCCGGCCGCGGTAGCTCCCGCTTCAAGACGTTGCACAGTCTCCGAGCGGTGGGATACATCGGTAAGTACTTGTGGCCGGCTCAATACAATCTTCACCGGCCGCTTCAGACGCCGCGCAGCAAGCGCAGCCAACAGTGTATGCGCGCCTGTCGAACCCTTGGAACCGAACATCCCGCCGGTGAAGGGACAAAGGATGCGCACGTTTTCAGGCGCCAATTTGAAGGCGGAAGCGAGCACCACCCGGTCGCCCATCACCCATTGCGTCGAGTTGTACACCGTGAGCTGATCGCCCGACCACGAAGCCACCGTGGCATGCGGCTCCAACGCACAAGGATGTTCGGTGGGCGTGACGTAAGTCTGGTCGACCACGACGTCTGCGGCCTTCAGAGCCTTGGCCACATTCCCGCGTTCGAAATTCAGAGGATTGCCCATGAACTCTTTGGGCTTGTACCTGGTTCCCTCCGCATCTTCGAGCGCCACCGCGAACTTTGCCGGTGTGTATTCGATCTTGATCAGCGAAGCCGCGTAACGCGCCTGCTCCATGCGCTCGGCCACAACCATCGCTACGTACTGGCCGTTGTGCAAAATGCGATTGTCGGAGAGCGGCGCTCGTGGCTCGGCAACGGTTCCCCCCGCCATCAGATCGTTCGGCAATTTGCCAAACGAATCCATATTCTGGTGAGTTAAAACCAGCAGCACGCCCGGCACTTTTTCGGCATCTTCAGTGGAGATCTTTCGAAGCTTGCCGGCCGGCTTTGAACTGCTGACTAGCACCGCGTGCGTCATTTCGCCCAGCACCACTTCGCCTACATACTGCGCAGTGCCGGTCACTTTCTTGCGCCCATCGACGCGGTTCACTGGCGTGCCTATCAAAGTTGTTGCCATCGTGTCCTCCGCTATCTCCGGTTACACTCTGCCGATCAATTCATGGAGCGCGAGCGTGAGCGTGCGCTTCGCCAGCTCCACCTTGTATGCGTTGTGCTGCTGCGGTTTCGCGCCGGCCAATGTAGCCTCTGCCGCTGCGCGAAACGCCTGGCCGTTGGCCTGCGCACCGGCCAAAGCCTTTTCCGCTTCGCGCGACCGCCACGGCACCGTCGCAATCCCACCCAACGCCACTCTGGCCCGCGCAATCCTCCCGCCATTGATTTCGAGCCCAACCGCCGCCGAAGCCAGCGCGAATTCGTAGCTCGACCGGTCGCGGACTTTCAGGTAATGCGAGTTCCGGGCGGCCTTGTCCTCGGGAACAAAGACGTGAGTAATCAGCTCGCCGTTTTCGAGCACAGTCTCGCGCTCCGGAGTCTTGCCGGGCGGTAGGTAGAACTCGGTCAGCGGAATGGTCCGCTTTTTTCCATTCTGTTGCTGGGTGTGAACTACCGCGTCGAGCGCAATCATCGCCACGCACATATCGGAAGCGTGCGTCGCGATGCAGTGCTCGCTCGTACCCAGAATGGCGTGCATGCGATTGTACCCGGTAATTGCGTCGCAACCCGATCCCGGCTCTCGTTTGTTGCACGCCGAGTTGATATCGCGGAAGTATGCGCAGCGAGTGCGCTGCAGCAGATTGCCGCCTGTGCTCGCCATGTTGCGAAGCTGAGCCGAAGCTCCGGAAAGAAGAGCCTCGCTCAAAACCGGGAACCGTTCGCGGATCACCGGATGATGCGCTAAGTCACTGTTGCGAACATTCGCGCCAACCATCACGCCATCGCCGCTCGCCTCAATCGAAGAGAATGGCAACCGGCGGATGTCGATGAGTTCTCTGGGCGTCATGACGTCCAGCTTCATCAGATCGATGAGCGTCGTGCCGCCCGCAAAGAAGACAGCCTGGCTATCCTGGCTCGCCGCTTTCACCGCCGCTGCGGCATCCTCCGCTTGTACATAGCTAAACGGATGCATAATTACCGCTTTCCTCCCCGGTGGCCCCGCGCCTGCACAATCGCATCGACAATATTCGGATACGCGCCACACCGGCAGATGTTTCCGCTCATGCGCTCGCGAATTTCTTCAAGCGACAGTTCGTCAACGCTCGGCGGTTTTAATACGTCCGGCGTAACGTGACTCGGTACGCCTTCAGCCGCTTCTTCGAGCATCGCCACTGCGGACATAATCTGTCCCGGCGTACAGTAGCCGCACTGGAAGCCATCACATTCAATAAATGCCGCTTGCATCGCATGAAGCTGCTCGCCATCGGCGAGCCCTTCAATGGTCGTGATCTCATCGTGCTGGTGGGCAATGGCGAGCGACAAACAGGCCAAGTGCCGCTTTCCATTGATATGCACTGTGCACGCGCCGCACTGCCCTTGGTCGCACCCCTTCTTGCTGCCGCCCAGCGCCAGATGCTCGCGCAGTGCATCCAGTAGCGTCGTGCGCGGGTCAAGGTCCAGTGTCCTCGTTTGCCCGTTCACGTTCAGTGCGAAACGGACGGTGGCGAAATTGGCGGCCTGATCAACTTCTCGCGTCAGCGTGCTCATACCAGCAAGTTTATCGAGCCTCAAGAAGGCATCAGCAGATTCCGCAGTCTAAAACCGCCCAGTGATGGCGCGCTACAGTGATGGAATCGTGCGATGAAGCAGATCACCCTGAGAGTGAACGGCCGTCAGCACAGCGTAACGGTCGATCCGGCAACACCCCTGTTGTTCGTCCTCAATGATGAGCTTGGGCTAAGGGGTCCCCGATTCGGCTGCGGAATGGCGCAGTGCGGAGCTTGCACGGTGATTATAGACGGCCAGGTCGTGCGATCTTGCGTTAAGCCCGTGAGCGCGGTTGGAGACCGTGAGATCACAACTCTCGAAGGTTTAGGCACACCGGAGCAGCCCCATCCGATTCAGCAGGCCTTTATCGAAGAGGGAGCGGCTCAATGCGGATTTTGCCTGAGCGGCGTGATCCTGACCGCAAAAGCTGTTTTAGACGCAAAACCGGACGCATCTGACCAGGAGATCCGCGACGCTCTCGGCGGCGTTCTCTGCCGCTGTTTCACGCACACACGCATGCTGCGCGCAATTCGGAAGTATGCGCAGGCGAAGAAACATCATGCACTCGCGTCGTGAGTTTCTGAAGAGCGCAGGAGCTCTGATCGTGAGTTTCAGTGCCGCTTCAGTGGCGGCGCAGCCGATGAAAGGCCAGGGAGCATTCGGAACGCATCCTTCCCATATCGATCCGGAGAAACTTGACTCATGGTTAGCAGTTGGCGCCGATGGTGGTGTTACCGCCTACACGGGAAAGTGCGATTTCGGACAGGGGATCTTCACTGCCCAAACGCAGTTGGTAGCGGAGGAGTTGTGCGTAGCGATGGATCGCGTGAAGCTGATCCAATGCGATACAGCCATTACTCCCGACCAAGGAACCACATCGGGAAGCCAGTCGACGCCGACGAACTTTAATGATGAAAATCTTGCGTTGGCAGCGGCAACCGCGCGCGAAGCTCTCCTGAAGTTAGCCGCAGAGAGCTTGGGCGATCCGGTTGACCAGCTCACCGCAGCGGATGGCATCATCACGTCCGCGGCGGGACGGCATGTCTCTTATCAGGAGCTTGTCGGAAACAAGCATTTCAATCTTCCGTTGAGCACAACGGCGAAGCGACGCAGTGCCGCGCAGTGGACTGTGTTGGGCAAACCCATTCCTTCGCTGGACAGAGCGGCCCTGATGACCGGCGAGTTCGAGTTCCTCCATTCGGTCCGCGTACCAGGCATGCTCCACGGCCGCGTTGTCAGGCCGCCGGAAATGGGAGCCACGCTGGCGCATGTGGACGAGAGTTCCGTCCGGCACATTCCTGGATTGGTCAAAGTAGTCGTTCGGAAAGACTTTGTTGGAGTTGTTGCAGAAAAGCAATATCAGGCGGTATTGGCTGCACGGCAACTGGTGGTTCGCTGGAACTCCGGGCCGGAGCTACCGCCCCAAAAGACGTTCTTCGAACATCTTCAGCGGCAGCCTTCGCATGATGCGCTCAGCGTTGATTCTGGAGAGGTAGACAAGCAACTTGCTGCCGCCAACGGCGTCGTACGCGCCAGGTACACGTATCCATATCAGATGCACGGTTCGTTAGGCGCATCCTGTGCCGTGGCGGATGTCAAGCCGGACCAGGCCACACTATGGTCTGCCACGCAATCGGCTTATCCAACGCGGAGCATCGTGGCCAAAATACTCAACATGCCGCTTGCCGGCGTGCGCGTGATTTATGTGCGAGGGTCGGGCTGCTACGGACTGAACGGGGCTGATGCCGTTTCGTTCGACACAGCTCTGTTATCCCAGGCCGTGGGCAAACCCGTCCGGCTGCAGTTCTCGCGTCAAGACGAGATGATGTGGGAGAACCTTGGCGCAGCTTGCGTGATCGAACATCGTGCCGCAATCGGGCCCGACGGCCGCATTGCCGTCTGGGATCGCGAGAACTGGGTCGCTTCGCTAGGCAATCGTCCCGGCTATGATCGTCCGGGAAATGTCATCACCGGGATGTTGCTCGGCTATGAGCCGGAACCGCTGAAGCCGGGGCCCGCAAAAGCGCCAGCGGGCAAACTTCGGAATCAGAGCAACACCGTGCCGGCTTACTTCGCAGGGTGCATCGATAACTCGTGTGAAGGCGGAGGGACCATTCGCAGCGAACGGGTCCTCACGCATACCGTGCGGTCGCCGTTTTTCACCGGACCACTACGTTCACCGCTGCGGATCCAGAATACATTTGCAAACGAATGCTTCATGGACGAGCTCTGCGCGCATGCGAAAGCAGATCCGGTGGCTTTCAGGCTGGCGCATCTGCGTGAAGCTCGACTCATTGCTGTTCTTCAGGCTGCTGCGAAAGCGTCAAACTGGGTGACACGGCCGTCTCCGACACCGGCGCATCTCGGAACGGGAAGCGTCAGCGGCCGGGGAATCGCATGCGTGGCGTACGAAGGCGGCAATGGCTACGCCGCGCTGGTTGCCGAAGTTACGGTGAATCTCGAAACGGGCTTAGTTCATCCCACGCGCTTCGTTGTCGCCTTAGATTGCGGTCCCATCTCAAATCCCGATGGACTGCGGAACCAGATCGAGGGTGGCGTCCTGCAGGGCATGAGCCGCGCCTTAGTTGAGGAGGTCACGTGGGACAACAAGCGCATCACATCGATCGATTGGGAGACCTACAACAGCCTCCATCTGGATTACGAAATACCATCCATTGAGAGTGTCTTCGTCACGCCTCCAGGCGTACGCGCAACGGGCGCCGGAGAGACGGCAATCACTGTAACTCCCGCTGCCATCGGCAATGCGATTTTCGATGCAAGTGGCGCGCGGCTGCGGGATCTGCCGTTCACTCCTGAACGCGTGAAGAAGGCGTTGCTCGAAGCTGGCCGCAGCGGCGGCGCGACATGATCATTCGAAGTGCGGCATGCGGCCTGCTCTTCTGTTTACTCCTGGGAGCTGCGGCTGCGCAGACGGGCAATGGGGCCGCTGCTTTCGAAGCGATCGTTCCCGTGCTGCGGAATCCCCGCTGCATGAATTGCCACTCCAGCGGAGATTTTCCCCGGCAGGGAGACGACTCTCACAGGCACACCATGGATGTGCGCCGCGGACCGCATGGTGACGGTGTCAATGCGGTCAAATGCAGCACCTGCCACCAGGACCATAATCTCGTGGGCTTGCACGTGCCCCCTGGAGCACCCGATTGGCAACTGCCTCCGCCCGGCATGCCGATGATCTGGGAAGGTTTGACAGACCGGCAGCTTTGTGAGTTGCTGAAAGACCCGAACCAGAATGGCCACCGTACGGTCGAGCAGATTGTGCAGCACATGTCCACACCCCTGGTGCTCTGGGGATGGCATCCAGGAGAGGGCCGCACTGCCATCGCCATGCCTCAGCCTCAATTCCTGGCGAAGGTAAAAGAGTGGGCTGCAAACGGAGCTGCGTGTCCCGCGGCAGCCAGTCAAGTGGGAAATTCCAAGCGTTAACTTATTGGACTCAGCTTGCCGAGCCAAAATAACCCTACGGTAGCCGCTGCAGGACGACCGCCGTGCTGTCGTAATCGTCTTCGAGTTGCAAATGCAATCCGTTCTGCATCAGATACGCGCCGCTCATCTCTGCCTGCTTGTCTAGCAGCTTCCCGTCAGTCGATTCCAGTCTGTATACCGCTCGCGCCTCCAATCCGCGCAGCCGGATCGCCGGCGCAGGAGTGCTGTACTGCTGCGCATGCCGGAACGCGAACAGCACCGCCTTTTGTCCGTCCTTGGATACATACTGGTTCGCAGCCACGTCGTTCGTGCGCGGCGACAATAGCCGGTACAGATCCCCGTTTTGCACCGTTCCTCGAATCTGTTTGTACAACGCGATCATCTTCGTCGCGAGATCGAAATCCTCTTGCGTCCACTTGTTCAAATTGGCGCCGACGCCCAGCACACCCTGCATCGCGACAAGAAACCGGTACTCGAGCGGCGTGCTCCGGTGATTCATGTTTGGAACATCCGTCACCCAAGCCGACATGAAGCGCGCCGCATACGCTTGCGAGAATCCCTCCTGAATTCCCAGACGGTCGAATGCCTCCGTGTTGTCGGACGTCCAGAATTCGTCCACATATCGCAGCACGCCCAAATCTACGCGCCCGCCACCTCCCGAGCACGATTCGATTTCCAAACCCGGATACTTCTCTCGCAGCCGCCGCAGGATGTCGTAATAGTTCCAGACATACTTCACCCATAATTCTTTCTGTTCCGCGCTCGCCGCCTCGGGCCAACCCGGTTCTGAAAAGACGCGGTTCATGTCCCATTTGAAGTACTTGATATGGTAGCTGCTTGCCAAGTTGTCCAGCGCGCTGAAGATGTAGTCCCGCACCTCGTCGCGCGCAAGGTTCAAAACAAGCTGATTGCGCAGCTCGCTCCGTGGCCGTCCCGGAAAGTTCATCACCCAGTCCGGATGCGCACGATACAAATCGCTATCGGGATTCACCATCTCCGGTTCCACCCACAATCCGAAGTCCATGCCCAACTGATTCACGTACTCAATCAAGCTGTTCAAGCCGTGCGGAAACTTTTGGGGATTCACCACCCAATCGCCTAGACCCGCGTGATCGTTGTTCCTTTTGCCGAACCATCCGTCGTCCACCACGAACAGTTCAACGCCCAGCTTCGCCGCTTTCGCCGCCAGCTCCTTCTGTCCTGTCTCCGTCACGTTGAATTCTGTCGCTTCCCACGAGTTGTAGAGCACCGGCCGCAAGCGCGCTTGCAAACCATGCGGCGCAATATCGGCACGTTCTAAATCCGCCATCAGGCGCGACGCTTCTCCGAACCCGTTCGGCGAAAACCCGCCATAGAACACTGGCGTTTCGAGCTGCTCGCCCGGCTTCAACACATATGCGAAGTCAAACGTATTGAACCCTCCGGTCACCCGCACCTGTTGATACGGCGTCTGCTCCACGCTGAAGCGCCAATTGCCGCTCCACGCGAGCGCACCGAACCACACGCGGCCGTGCTGCTCGTCCGCGTCGCCTGGATCGATTGCAAACCACGGGTTCAAGTTGTGCCCAGATTCGCCCAACCGGCTCTCGAGCACCTTCATCCCTTCGTGAATCGGCTCGCGATTCAACTGCGTCTCCGCTGCCCATCGCCCGCTTAAGTACGACAGCCGGTATCCATCGCCATGCGGCACATACCAGGTGGCCGATTGCGCGCTCTCGATCGTAATCGCCTGCGTCGTGCCGTTGCGAATCGTCGACCATCGCGCGATGACGCCAGTCTCCGGGTAGACACGGTAGTGCAGCACAGCTTCGATATCGTCGCGAATGTCCTTCAACGTGATGTCGAGTTCGTCACCACGCGCTGCGTGGGAGACGTAATGCAGCACCAAGTCGCGATCGCCGTCCGCGCGCGTCACCTTCAACGCGGGTTCGTAGTATCGCGGCCCGCCCCAGCCGGGATATTCCTCGTTCTCATACATCTGGTGGGGATCGAACGACGAGATCTCGCGCTTCTCTACCGCCGCGGGCACATCGTCGATGCGCCACAACGGCCCACCCCAATACAGATGCTGCAACTCGCCCTGCCCATCCACGCCCATCGCATAGGAGCTGTGCGCTGTTGTGATGAGCCAGACTTTGCGCGCTTCCGAAAATTGAACGGTCTGGGCGACAGCAGCGGTTGAGATGAGAAGCAATGCGGCGACTCGATGCATGGACTCGATTGTACGAGGATGATCTAATGTTCCTTCATGAAGCGTCTGCTGACCTTGCTCATGTGCATCCCGATTCTTCACGCTCAGACCCCGGGTCAAAATCCCAACTGGTTTCCCAAGCCGGACATGCTCACGGTCGGTGTTTACTACTACCCCGAGGCCTGGCCGGAATCCCAATGGGCGCGCGACATGTCCAACATTCGCAAGCTCAACATGGAGTTCGTGCACATGGGCGAATTCGCCTGGTACTTCATGGAGCCTGAGGAGGGCAACTATCAATTCGCCTGGCTTGAAAAGAACGTTGCACTCGCAGCACAGAACGGATTGAAGGTCGTCCTCTGCACGCCCAGCGCAACGCCGCCCATCTGGCTCACGCGCGCGCATCCGGAAATCCTGATGGTCGATGCCCAAGGCCGCACGATGGACCACGGCAGCCGCGAGCACGCCGACTGGAGCTCGCCCGTTTATCGCGAGTACGTCACCAAGATTGACACCCAGCTTGCAAAGCGCTTCGGCAACGACCCGCGCGTATGGGGATGGCAAATCGACAACGAGCTGAGCCATTATGGCCGCCGCTTCTCTTATTCCGAAGCTGCGACTGCCAAATTCCGCGACTGGCTGAAGGAGAAGTACGGCACCATTGACAAGCTGAATCAAGATTGGGGCGGCGCATTCTGGTCCACCATGTACCAGAACTTCGGCCAGATCGATATTCCGAACGAAGAAACGCTGGTTGCGGATCCCAGCCCGCACGCGGTGCTTGATTTCCGCCGCTGGTTCGCGCACGAAGCTGCCGACTACATCAAGATGCAGGCGGCCGTCCTGCGCCAATATTCGAAAAACGAGTGGATCACTACCAACTTCATGAGCATGCATGGAGACGTTGATCCGGTGATGTCGAGCAAGACGCTCGACGTCTTTTCGTGGACCCACTATCCCGTGCATGGCGAGATGAACGAAGGCGCGCTGGGCTTTCGATTGGGGAGCGCCGAACAGATGTCCTTCATGCATGACTTCATGCGTTCCTTCAATGGCCTCTCGGGTCCCATGGAGTTGCAGCCCGGCCAGGTCAACTGGGGCGACGTGAACCCGTGGCCGTTGCCCGGCGCCATTCACATGTGGATTTTGCGCGCATTCGGAGCCGGTGCTCGCCTGGTCTGCACCTACCGTTACCGCCAGCCGCTCTATGGCTCCGAGCTTTATCACAAAGGACTCGCCGAAACCGACGGCGTTACGCCCTCGCCCGGGGGCCGGGAATACTCGCAAGCCATGCGAGATGTGATGGAACTGCGTAAGCACTACAACGCGGATGCGCGCGAGCCGGCTTCCTACGCAGCGCGCCGAACCGCGTTTCTAATCAGCTTCGATAACCGTTGGGACATAGAGAACCATCCGCAAACCAAGCGCTGGGATACCGTCGCGCATTGGTTCCGCTATTACCGCGCGCTCAAGAGCATGATGGCGCCTGTGGACGTTATCACGGCCGATCGCGATTTCAGCAAGTATCCCTTCGTCCTCGCGCCCGCTTATCAGCTCGTCGACGAAGATCTGATTCGCCGCTTCACCGATTATGTGCAAAACGGCGGCCATCTCATCTTGACTTGCCGCACCGCGCAGAAGGACATGCGCGGCCATCTGTGGGAAGCGCCGTGGGCCGCGCCCATTTATCCTCTGATCGGCGCGCGCATTCCGTTCTATGATCTGCTGCCAGTCGGCGTCAACGGCCGTGTTACCGCAAATGGCAAACAATACGCCTGGGGCTCCTGGGGCGACATCTTGCAACCGGACCCGGGCACCGAAATTCTGGCGCAATACGCCGATCAGTTCTACAGCGGCCGCGCCGCCGCCGTACATCACAAGCTGGGCAAGGGAACCGTCACTTACATTGGCGTCGATACCCTGGACGGCGAACTCGAGCGCGCGCTGCTGCACTCGCTCTATCAATCCATCGGCGCAACACCCGCCAACCTTGATCCCAATTTCCTGGTCGATTGGCGCGATGGTTTTTGGGTCGCGACGAACTTCGCGAGCCAGCCGGAACAGATTCCGGCTTCACCCGCCGCGCAGATTCTGGTTGGAGACCGCACCGTACCGCCGGGCGGCGCAACGGTGTGGATCGAACGATAGCCACAGCTTCTCACGAGAAATGCAAGCTCCATACCCGTGCGCGCGATGCGCCACAAATTCCCTTTGATAAGTGTTAAGCTACAGGCTACAGTCTGTCGATGAAAATTCGCGGCTTCGCCCATAAGGGTCTGAAACAGCTCTACGAGGACGACAACGCTAAAGGTGTTCCACCCGAGACCGCGGACAAATTGCGTAAGATGTTCGATTTTCTGGATGCCATGGAGGAAGCCAACGAATTACGAAGCCTTCCATTATGGAAGGCGCATACGTTGACCGGCGACCGCAAAGGCATCTGGAGTTTGAGCGTTACGCGTAACCGGCGCTTGACGTTCTGGATTGACGATGAGCGGCAGATGCTGGCCCATGAGAACCTAAAATCCTACCCGGCGTAATAACGCGGTGGATTCTCGTGCGCCTTCCGAACAGCTTAAGCTCGTTTTCGGATCGAACCAAGAGAAGCGATTACCTCCTGCTTCTTCTTATAAAGAGCGACTACCATCTCAGCGGCTACTTGATCGCAAATCTCAGATACTAGCTCAGCGGCAATGTTTTCCGCTCCGCGCTTTGGCCGGAGGCCCTTTTTATGCCTTCTTTTCATCTGCTTCTTTAGCGGGGGCTTCGAGAAAGTCAACGAAGTATGTTTTACCTAATTCGAAAAAACCATAGGCGTCCGGATTCTCATCGTCAATTCCATCAATCCTGAGGGAGTGTACTTGGCCCAGGTTTTATTTTCGTCGCCCATGACCGCAGTGAGTTTCACCTTGGCTATTGGTGACGATCCTATACCCCACTGCTCACTCGCCTTGGACGAGCAAAGCAGCTTGTAACGAACCATGTTTTGGATGAGTGGATTCTGTTTTCCGACCTTTCTTGAATCGAAGCACACAGCCGGGATTTTGCAAGCGCCGATTATCCCCAAACAGCTTCAGGCATTCTGTCGAATAAATAAACGTTTGGTTATCAGCCGTTTATCTTGTTGAAAAGTACAAAAACAGGTACAGAGAGTACCGCAAGTCGTTGCAAATAGGTTCTAGCTCGTTAATGGGGGCAGCCCAAGCCTCTGACTGATAAAACATGCTTGTGAGGGAATGTTTTGATCAGACCAGAAGCGATATTGGGCTTGCCCGAATACGAGATTAGCGCTATTGAGGAAATAGCGGGACAGATACAGATCACAGTGCGGTTTGTGGGCCGTGTGGCGTGTCCGCACTGCGGAGGAGAGAAGCTGCGGCCCAAGGACCGGCGCATCCGCCGGCCACGGCACGAGAGCTGGGGCGTAAGGCAGTGTGTGCTGGAGTTGGAGACACGCAAATGGGTGTGCCGGGCCTGCGGCCGCAGTTTTTGGCAGCGCTTCCCTGGCATCCTGCCGCGCCAGAGAGCCACCGAGCCATTCCGGCGCTCGGTTTGCCAGAAGCATTTCGACGGCATCAGCCGGAGCCGCTTAGGCCAGCGCGAGCACATTTCCAGCGCCACCGTGGAGCGCTGGTTCGGGGCTTACCTGCGGCTACGGTCGGGCGAGCGGGCCCCCGAATGCCCCCGCATTCTGGGCATTGACGAGCATTTCTTCACGCGCCGGCGCGGGTATGCCACTACCTTCTGCGACCTGCGAAACCACAAGGTGTACGACGTAGTGCTGGGCCGCAGCGAGACGGCGCTGGAGAGCTATTTAAATCGGCTCGAAGGCAAGCATCTGGTGGAGGTGGTGTGCATGGATCTGGCGGCGGCCTATCGGGCGCTGGTGCGGAAACACTTTCCGCAGGCGCGGATCGTGGCCGACCGCTTTCATGTGATCCGCACCGTGAATCATCATTTTCTGGTTTGTTGGAGGGACCTCGATCCGGTCGGCGCCAAGAACCGCGGGTTGCTCTCGCTGATGCGCCGCCACCGTTGTAACTTGACGGCGGAGCAGTACACGAAGCTGACGGAGTACTTACGGCTCCGGCCGGCGCTGGAGCAGATCTACCGCTTCAAGCAGCGGCTTTCGTATCTACTGCTGGAGAAGCGCCGCAACCAGGCGCGTTGTCGCAAGCTGGCAAGCCGCTTCCTATGCCAAGTGACCCAGCTTCGTTATTGCGGGTTCGCGCCCCTGGTGGCGCTCGGCCATACGCTCTATGCCTGGAGGGAAGAGATCGCCACCATGTGGCGCTTCACCCGCAACAACGCCATCACCGAAGGCTTTCACAACAAAATGGAGGTGCTCTCTCGCCAGGCTTACGGATTTAGAAATTTCCAGAACTACCGATTGCGCGTTAGGGTAATGTGTTCTTAGAATCGGTCGGAGGCATGCTTGCCCCCATTAAGTGCGTAGAGCCCAACCGTCCTGCCGGGCCGCAAACGCTCGCCCTGTGTCAATGCAAGCGCTTTGAGTGGTGGAGGCGGCGGGAGTTGGGCCGGGCCGGGGTGCTGACAATAGGCAAGTTATTGATTCTGCATTCCGACAATGGCGCTTATTCCGCTCA
>DATJUG010000062.1:0-33637 GCA_035502635.1 Bryobacteraceae bacterium | reverse complement strand
GTCAGCCAGATAGTCGAGGCCAGTGAAGAAGTTCCCTGCCTCGCTATGTCGCTCAAACTCGAGATGCCTGTGGTGCGAGAGCTTCTGAGCCGGGAGGAAATTCACGTGGCTGAGGCGCCGTCCGATAGCCCGGCCATGGCGACCGGTGAAACCACGGCGGAATTCCTCAGCGCGTGCTGCCGGCTCATGGACCTGTTGGATAGTCCGAAGGACATTCCCTTTCTCAGCGGACTGATTCAACGCGAGATCATCTACCGGATTCTCCAGGGAACCGAGGGGACCCGTCTTCGGGCAATTGCCACGATTGGAGATCAGAGCCACCGGACGGCAAAAGCGATTGCGTGGATCAAAGTAAATTACGCGAAGCCGCTGCGCGTGGAAGATCTCGCACAAATGGCGGGCATGGGCGTCTCCACCCTGCATCATCATTTTCGGGTGCTGACGGCTATGAGTCCTCTCCAGTACCAGAAACAGCTTCGCTTGCAGGCGGCGCGAGGGCGCATGCTCATGGATGGTCTGGACGCGGCCAGTGCTGCGTTCGAAGTCGGATACGAGAGCCCCAGCCAATTCAACCGCGAATACAGCCGTTTCTTCGGCCAACCACCGATGCGGAATATTCGGACTCTTCGCTCGCCGAACGCGCCGGCGTGGGAATCGGTCGGCAGTTAGGCGCCTAGTCCGATGGGCGACGCGCCTTTGGAGAGCGTGTCGATGATTCGCTCGCGATCGCGCAAGCCGCGCTCGACAGCGGAGTCAAGAGCGATCCGGTAAACGATTAATCCGATCGCGAATTCGAGAGCCAGCACTCCGAGCAGCGCCCAGTGGCTGTCGAGGGCCCATTGCGTCAAGAACGCAAACGCCATTAAGAAGAACATGCCGAGGCTGCACAGCAGAAACCAGAGCTGCATTTTGCCGCCGGCTTGCCTGCGGATAGTTTGCCGCGGATCGAGGGGCCTGGGCGTGGCGGTCGACATCAGATTGCCCACGGAGAGAAAGAAGACGCCGACGACGGCGGTGGCTGCGGCAGCATCGGCAATGGCGTGCGGGCTGATGGAGACGCGCAGGAGGGTGGCAACAATCAGCGCGGTCACACCCTGGAGCAGAATGAACGTGATGGCGGCGAGATTCTTGGCCTTCAATACTGAATCGAATCGCACTGGCGCCGCAAAATAGATCTGCGCGGCTGAACGATCAAAGCCGAAAACGTTGAGCAACAAGGAGTCGCTGAGGATCAGCAGACCGTACAGGTTGATGATGGGAAGAAGATTGGTGCGCATAAATCCGCTGTGCCCACCGTTTTCAAGAGTGATGGGAATCAGAATCAGCACGCTGAAGACACACGCCATTCCAAACAGGACGCGAAAACGCGGCATGCGCAGGAGCGATCGGAGCTCTTTCTCAAGTAGCGCGGCCAGAGGATCGCGGAAAAGACGGCTCGGGAGGCGCAGCAGGGTTTCGAGCGGGTTCCATCGGGCGGCACGGCGAGTTGTGGTCGCGCGCTGAACGGGCGCGGCAGGGCTGAACGTATCCTCTTCGAGCAGGGATTTTGCGAATTGACGGCGGGCCAGCCGATACGATCCGAAAATCCAGATCAGAAGCAGCACGAAGCGCTCAAGAGAGAACGATCCCAAACTGAGCATGGCGACTTCAGACCAAGGTGCCGGTTCGCCGCGGGCGATCGCCCACAGATACGGCTTGAGCATGTGCCCGAGCGCGGTATGCAGCAGAATTTGCGGCAGCACGCCGATGCTGATCAGCAATATGGCGAAAAGCTCGCGGAATCGATTGCGCTCAAACGATTGCAGAAACAGCTCGCGAATGGCCAATGAGAGAAATAAATTGAACGGTATATAGAGGAGCAGAAAGAGCGGCCATACGAGCGGGACATTGGGGTTGCGCAGCAATCCCACGAACGCGCCCAGGAGCACGATGATCATTTCGGGAGCGCTGGTTACGCGCAGCAAAACCTCGATGCCGAAGAGCGCTTGGTCGCGCACGGGATACATGCGCAGCTTGTTCAATTGCAAAGACCAGCCGCTGCTTAAGGTGAAGAGCGGAACGAGCTGCCAGAACAAAAAAACAACCAGCAGTCCAACAGGGAGATACTGGCGAAGATCCGAGACGGGAGTCACAGGAAGGGCAATGGCGAGGCCAACGGCACCGGTGGCAAAGAGGCCATACCACAACAGCGAAACGAGCCAAGCCAATACCGAGCCGAGATCAGTGCGCGGGAGATGGTTGCGCGAGATGCGCATCTGCGCCCACGCGATTGCCAGAATCTGCGGCCACATGCCGCTATAACCAATCCAATTTTTCGCTGTGCCGATCCCCGCCAACCAGCCGCACGAAAATGTCCTCCAGCGAGGCGGAGCTCTCAGCCGCCTGCTGGCGCAATTCCGCAATCGTACCCTGGACGAGAACTTTGCCGCGATTGATAATGGCAACGCGGTCGCAGAGGCGTTCGACGACCTCAAGCACGTGCGATGTCAAAAAGACCGTGGCGCCTCGATGCACCTGCTCGAGCAGGATGTCCTTCATCATGCGCGCACCCACCGCATCCACGCCTTCGAATGGCTCGTCCATGAGAAACAGGCGTGGCCGATGGATCAGCGCGGCGGCCATCGCGATCCGTTTGCGCATGCCTTTCGAATATTCGCCGATCAGCTTGCGCGGATTTTCCTGCAGCTCGAACATCTGGAGCAGCTCGCGCCCGCGCTCTTTCGCAAGCGGCCGCGCCAAGCCATACAGCCGGGCGACGAATTCCAGGTATTCGGCGCCTGTCAGATAGTCGAACAAGAGCGTGTCGTCGGGCACCAATCCGATCTGCTGCCGTATTTCAAGTGACTTTTCGGGCAACGGCAGGCCGAGCACCGACATAGTGCCGGAGTTTGGCTGAGCAAGACCCATCAGCATCTTAATCGTGGTGGTTTTACCTGCGCCATTCGGACCCAGAAATCCGAAGAAACAACCCTGGGGAACGGTGACCGTTAATCCATCTACGGCATGGAAACCGTTGTAGATTTTGTGCAGATCGTGAATCTCAATGGCGGGGATGGCGAGGGACGGAGGCGCGTTCGCCCGCGACAGCGTATCGGGAAGGGGTGGTGTCATGGGTGAGCTTCCGCGGCTGGGGTTCGAAGTGCGGCAACCAACGTGCCCATCTGCCGCAGAATGGCCAGCTTCGCGCGCGTCACCTGCGTCTCGGCATCATACAACGCAATCCAACGGTCGCTTTCCTCGACCCGCGCCCGTTCCACACGGCTCATAGGAACCCGGCCTTCGCCATTCTGCGCGAGCAACACGGTTAAATCTTCGCGCGCGAGATCGAGCTGCATCCGATAAAGATCGCGAATGCTTTCGGCTTTCTGCCATTGCTCGTAACTTCGACGTGTCTCAGTGAGGATGCGGTTGCGTACCTGGTCCGTTTGGACCCTGAGCTTTTGCAGATCTGTATATGTCTGGGCAAGCTGTCCGCCGCGGGCCGCCCCCAGAAGCACCGGTATGGTGACGGCGGCGCCAATCTCGAAATTATTGTGTTGAAACTTACTGCTCGGGAAATAGTATTGGTAGTTGTATCTCGCGAATAAAGCGTATTGCGCGACCAGGTCCACTTGCGGGCGCCGGGCAGATTTGAACGAGCGTACGTCCATTTCTTTCGCCAGCACGGTGGCCTGCATCTGCCGCAGTTCCCGGCTGTTGTGCAGCGCCGAATCGGAAGCCTGATCTTCGGAGGGCAGCGTGATGCTCGCCGGAAGCTCCGCATCGATGGGCTTCACGCGGTCGTTGGCAGGATAGCCGAGCGCAACGGCCAACATCATTTCGTAATAGTCGGCGTCCAATCGAGCCGCACCGACGCGCTCTTGCGATAGGGCTAAGCTGACACGTGCGCGCTTGAGTTCAACCGGGAGTTCAGTGCCTTCCTCGACCGCCGCCGCCATCGATTGAACGACTTTTTGAAGGCTGGGAATCTGGGTGGAGATGCTTTCATCCTGGCGTTCCATCTCGCTGGCGGTCAGAAACAGGTCCGCGGCTTCATACGCGGCGGTGTCGGCCTTGGCCTCGGCGGCATATTCGGAAGCATGCGCGGTCTCCCGGGCGGCCGCAATTTGATAGCTTTTCGGCTTGTTGTACAGATTCATGTCGGTCTTAATTTGAAAGAGGCTAGGTGCGTTTCCCTCGATGGAATTCGGATAGCCGTAGACGTAGGCCAGGCCGCTACCGCCGTAGACCTTAGGGCGAAAAGGGTCTTGCGCGACGGTAATAGCCTCCTCGGCGCGCTGCTCGTCGAGCCTGGCGAGGACGACATCAGGATTCTGGCGGGCGGCGAGATCAAGCGTCTGCTGCAGGGTGAGGGGATGCACCTCAGCACTGACAGGACCGGCAATAAACAGCAATACAATCGCGATTCTTGACATGAATACCCCATGCTATACCTCGGGGCGTCCACGTGGGAGGCGGATATCGGCTGGCGATAGGTTGGTAGCTTTCCGTGCGCCCCAACGGTTTAGGGTCCTAAAATTCTCCCCATTTGGTTACGGTTCCCGATAAGGCTTTTGAGTCCTTTAAGCCGCTGTTTTAACTCGGCCGGGCCTAATCAACGGAGGATCTTTCGGCGCATGCAACGTGTGACCTATCTATTGTTTGCTGCAGTACTAAGCTGTTCAGCAGCTTGGAATGAGCGGCCATCAGAGCGCGGGCTCAAGCTCGCGAACGAGCTTACGACGGTGGATCCCACCGCAAATGTGGATGTTATCGTGCAATACAAAGTTCAGCCTACGAGCGAACATTTCAATCGCGTGCATTTCATGGGTGGCACAGACAAGAGGAAGTTCAATCGAATTCCTGCCGCTGCATTTACCCTTCCCGCAGCCTCTCTACAGGAGCTGGCGCAGGATCCGGATGTCGTCTACATCTCTCTCGACCGCAAGGTCCGAAGCCATCTTGACCTCAGCGCCGCCGCCATCAATGCCGCGGTTGCTTGGAGTTCGAATTATACAGGCGCGGGGATCGGTGTTGCGGTGATCGACAGCGGCATCAATAGGCAGATACAAGATCTAGGCAATGCCAACGGTCAAACCGATCCACTTCACAGCCGTGTCATCTATGCAGAGAACTTCCTCGTAGCAGCCACCAATCCCGATGGCAACCCCAACCCCGCGCGCTATCAAACGAACGACGGGTATGGGCACGGCACGCACGTTGCGGGAATCATCGCAGGAAACGGTTTCCTGTCGAGCGGGCCGACCGCCACAACCACTTACAAGGGCATAGCCCCCGCTGCGAATCTGATCGATTTGCAGGTTCTCGATGCCAATGGCGAAGGTCAGGACAGCACAGTCATAGCGGCGATCGAAGAAGCTATCAATTTGAAGAGTAAGTACAACATCCGCGTGATTAACTTGTCCCTTGGCCGGCCGGTATATGAAAGCTTTGCGCTAGACCCTCTGTGTAAAGCGGCGGAGCAGGCTTGGCAGGCGGGGATTGTAGTAGTGGTCGCAGCCGGGAATGACGGACGGGATGATTCGGTGGCCAACGGCGGTTATGGCACTATCAACGCGCCCGGCAACGATCCTTATGTGCTGACGGTCGGCGCAATGAACGCGAAGTTTACACCGTTTGCAGGCGACGACGTGATCACGACTTACACCTCGAAAGGCCCCACCATGGTGGATCACATTGTGAAGCCGGATATCGTAGCTCCCGGCAATCATATTTCCTCGCTGCTTGACAACAACGCCTACTTACCGAAAACGTATCCTCAGAACGTCGTAAATCCGCTGGCATACCAAACCATTGGCGGCGGCCAGAGTTATTTGATACTGAACGGGACCAGCATGGCGACGGGAGTCGTAAGCGGCGCAGTGGCTGACCTTCTGAGCGCTAACCCAAGTCTCACGCCGGACCAGGTGAAAGCAGTTTTGATGCTGTCCGCCAGCAAGCAATTTAGAACTTATAGCGCATCTTATTACAATCTTGCGGCTTTGAGTTACGCGCAGAACGCACAATTACAGCAGGCAGAGCAGCAATTGCAGCAGGCGCAAAGCCAAGCCGCCCCGGCCGCGAATCAAGCTACCCAGGCAGAGCAGCAAGCTACTCAGCAGGCGGCACAGGCACAGACGGCAACTAAGAATTACAACGCTGCCGTGCAGCAGGCTAACGCGGCAACCACCCAATTACCTACGGCGCAGTCGAATTTCAACGCGGCAAACGCGGCGTACGGCAGTGCAAGTCAACAGTTGACAGCAGCCAACCAAGCCGTTGCGCAGGCTCAAGCAGCCCTACAATCCGCACAGCAGGCGCAAATCGCGGCCGGCATTGGTCCAGGAAGAGCCGCGGCACAGGCGGCAGTAAATCAGGCTCAAGCCAACTTAAATGCGGCGCAAACCGCGCAGCAAGCCGCGAACAATACCGCGCACAATGCCCAGAACGCTTTGAACCAGGCCCAAGGCGCGCTCAACCAGGCGCAGAACAATGCTAACAACGCGAATAACCAGGTACAAAATGCGTTGAAGGCTATGAATCAGGCAAATGCCAATTCGGCAGCAGCGGCACAGGCGGCAGTAGCGGCCCAAGCGGCGGCCCAGAATGCGGAGCAAAGCGTCTCGAATCTAAAGAGCTTGGTTGCCTCCCTGGAGGTGCCTAATGCGAGCATGCAGTCTCAACTCCAGCAAATGCAAACCGATCCTACACAATACGTTGACACTCAATACGATGTATTTACCATTGGCGCAGGCTATCTGGATCTGAAGGCGGCGCTGGCGAATATCACCAATGCACCGGCCGTTGGCCTTGCAGTTTCGCCGGTGGCTTATGTGGATCCGAACACCGGACTGGTCTATGCCAGCGGCAATTATACCGGGCTCTGCGGGACCACCGGCGCGGCTGGCGCGGTCCTGGCCGGCAGCGACTTGTGTTCGTCCTCGGTTGCGAACGTGTCCTCAATCTGGCAATTCGACGATGGCAGTTCGGCGAGTTCCACCGTGGCGGGAACGAAGTGCCTCTGGGGAGCCCAATCGGTCTGGGGCGCGGCGGCCTTTTCAGCGAGCAGCTCGACCGTGTCCGGCAGCAAATGTCTGTGGGGAGCACAATCGGTCTGGGGTGCGAGTTCCACTGAAGCGTTTAAGTGCCTCTGGGGCGCGCAAAGTGTCTGGGGCGCGAGCGCCAACGGCGCTGAGAGTACGGATTCGGCGACCAGCGTTTTGGGAGCCGGCGACACGAACTAGAGACGCGAGATAGCCGGGCTTGCATCCTCAGCTTGCGTCAGTCGCGGCGCAGTGTTGATGGTCGCGAGCCCGCGATGTTTGGGAATCCGGGTAATGCTGATCGGTGAGGCTGGCGCTAGCCCGGCACCGCACCGAGGAGAGAGAACTACGGATCGGTATGCGCCCGGTGATGAAAGACGCCCGGCCTGCGGTGCAGCTCGATTGGACGTAGTAATTGACGAAGCGCATTCTTTCAGCAGCGAGACGATCTAAGTTGGGCGTGGGCGCTTTCGCTGGAAGAAATTGGATTCCCTGCGCCCCTTCGGGCTTGGTGAAGTTGAAGATGCCTGTGTCCGGATGGGCGTCTAAGTTCCAATTCGAGAAATCCATAGTGACCGGGGGTATGCCGGGCTCGGTCTTATAAACGATGACAATCCCACGAGGCAACGGTTTATCGCCGGGTTCAACCCAAAGCTGCCAGTCGGCTGCAGCTTCTGTGAAGACAAGATGGACGAAGGTCTTGTTGTCAATATTACCCGCCCAACAACATACGCTGTTTGCAAGCCGTCTACAAACGAATCATAAGGATTACTTCGCAATAAATGGCAACAAATACCTTGACTCACCTGATATTGCTACACTTGCAGAGTGCTGCGCTTGGACGATCCTGAATCCGTCGCGCGACGTGCATTCCTGCTGGGTTTGCGGTGGAAAATCCAAAGTCGCTTTTGGATTGTTCGGCAATGGTTGTGGGCATCAAGCATTCTCACCTATTCCGACCATCCTAGCCCTTTCCCGTTTTACAAAGAACCCGTCTTTTGGGGCTGTTTTGGGGCAGCAATCACATTGTATCTAGCCGCTTGGAGTACTTTCCCATCACCCGTTCGCTCGTGCCTGCTGATAGCCGCAGGTGTATTCGATCGATCGCACTATCATCTGCCTTAAAAGTCATTCGCTTACGGCTCTTAAGATATACGGTGATCGCTTCCCTTGTATCATTCGTATGGGTGGGAATATTTATAACCAATTCGGCGCTATCTAGAATCGTGCATCTACACTTCACAGATTCACCATTATTAAAGCAAAGACGCGGGTATATACAAAAACAAATTGATATCTTCTATACATATCTGCGTGGAATTGGGCTTGAACCCCCACTTGATGTAACTCCGATGATTGGGGTGATGGATGCGCCCGCCGTATCTATTAGCGGCGGTTGGCAGGTTATTGACGGGCGGATGACCCCCACGTCGCAGACCTTTATACGAATCGGCAAAGGACTCCTGGACAGGCCTGACGCCATCAGAATTACCTATGCAGACCGTTGACCTTCGCGAACTCCTGCATCGCCGCCGATGCGGTCTTCGCCTCCCGGCTCACGATATGGTAGGGTTTCTTCACGGCGGTGGTGTGTCCTTTTCGAAGATTGGTTTTGGCGAATCGATTCTAACGAACCGGCCGCCACCGCCGCCTCTAACCTTCAACTAAACCGGGGACACCCTCCGAAGGATCGGGCGCCCAACAGACGTATGATTTTGTTTTCGGGCTCTATCAAACAAACCAATTCAGCTTCGACCATCTTGTCCCGTGGCTGCATCGTTATGTGGCGCTCGAATGATCTGCCAAGTTTTCGTCTGACGGTTGATCACCAGCCCACGCTCGCAGAAACCCTTCAGGAAGATCGGGGAATTCCGAAGGGGGGAGAAACCATGCGGTTCGTCCCTCTCCGAGTGCGGACAAGGTTCCTCCCTGAGAAGCAAAGGGCATGCAATCAATGTTCCCCTATCTACCTCAGAGCGATCCCAGGGCCCAGCAGAGAATACAAGTTCGACCCACGAATTCTTGGGCAGAATAGGATGACCAATATGCGACTGATCTTTGTTTTGTGTCTCGTGTTCTCGGTTGGCTTCACGATCCGGTCCGCCTCCGTGCCCGATTCGGATGCGATCCGGACGACCATCGCCCACTACCTCCAGGCTCGCAATGAGAAAGCGCCCGCTCGTCTGCGGACCCTGTTTACCGAGGATGCGGACCAACTGGTTTCGACTGGAGAATGGCGGCACGGTCTAGACGAGCTGACCGCCGGGATGCTCTCCAGTTCGCATCAGGAGCAGGCCAAGAGTTCGATCGAGATCGCCTCCATCCGCATGTTGGATGCCGAGGTCGCGATCGTGGATGGGCGGTATCAGACGACTTCCTTGAACGGCCAAGTTCGGCAGATGTGGACCACCTTCATTGTGAAGCGAACACCTGCGGGGTGGCGGATCACGGCGATTCGCAACATGAAGCCAGCTGTCCCTTAATCGCGCCGGCTACCTCAACTCTCGTCTGCGCCGCGCTCTCCCTTCTCCTCGTCCACTTTCAGGGAGCAAACTGCCACCGGTCCAGAACAAAAAGGAAGATGGGGGATTCCGAAGGGGGAAGAAACCTTCGGTGTCGTCCCCCTTCGTGCGCGCTTTCTGGTTGCCCGGTTGAACAAACCGTCGTGCTTAGCGGCAAGCATCCACCAGCCGATCTTCTAACGTACTGCAAAGAAGGGAAAGGGCCGGAATTGCCGTCACACCACAACGAGAAACTTGTGTCATTTCTGTCTAGTTGTGTCCAGCACATGGAGCAAACCTCACTCCCTCCCGATCACCCTGATGCACGGTGTCCACCCGCAAGTAACCAGGACGTCCTTCCGGCTCGGGTCGCCGCTCGCCAATGGCAATCGAGTGGGGGTGTGTCTTGCTGAAATGCAGACGCCGCTGCGATACAGCGCTTGCTTTCGGAAACGGTAAATCCACGCCACCGAAAGGTGGCTAACCGCTCATACTCGAGCTGCTCATATAGGCGTACTCGCG
The DNA here is from genome assembly GCA_035502635.1 of Bryobacteraceae bacterium. Taxonomy (GTDB): domain Bacteria; phylum Acidobacteriota; class Terriglobia; order Bryobacterales; family Bryobacteraceae; genus Bog-105. Next base: position 23,592 of record DATJUG010000062.1, on the reverse strand, counting down.
CTTCAGAATCTAGCGCTTGGCCGGAGCATCCAATGTTTCGTGCGCTTGGTCCACGCTGGCCAGCAACGCTACGTCCTTACGCGTGTACTTACTCGCAAAGCGATGCCGCCGGTAAGCAGGGGGCTTTGATCTCGCCTTTTTCTCCATGCCGCGCAATCAGGCGTGTTATCTGGATCCGGCTCATTCCTGTCAGCTTCATCAAATAGCGCCGCAGCAAGCCTTTCGCCGCGCGCCCCTGCTGCCCGTACCGGTGCTGGCGCAAAAGGCTCGTCACCCACTCGTAAATCTGCCTCCGCTCTTTGCCCTTAAACTGTGTTCCAGGCTCAGCTTCTCCCCATCCTGCATCCTGATGTTAATGTCCAGCTTGCTGGCACCTACCCAAAACTCCTTCCAGGCTCATCTTCCATGAGACCAGGACTTCATGTCGACTTTGGCCCCCGTTTCTGATAAACTCAAGGTGTCTTTGCCCGCATCCGTGAATTACCCGAGTGCCTTCCGGCCGCTATTTCTTTCCTTCCTTCAAAGTTGGTTTCGAGAGCAGTCCGACAAAGACAATTTAGGAACGAAGAGGATTATTTTGTGACCAACATTTTTGTGGGAAATCTGAGTTATCAAGCCACCCAGGCGGACCTTCAGGCAGCGTTCGAACAGTACGGCACGGTGGAACGCGTCAACCTGATCACGGACCGTGACACGGGCCAGCCGCGCGGGTTCGCGTTTGTCGAGATGAGCGATCCGCAAGCGGCGCAGACCGCAATTTCGCATCTGAATGGCGCCGAGCTGCACGGGCGCACCATGAATGTGAATGAAGCGCGGCCCAAGCCGGCGGGCGGCGGTGGCGGCGGCTATGGTGGCAATCGCGGCTCAGGCAACCGAGGCGGCGGTGGCGGCGGCCGGGGACGCGGACCGCGCTGGTAAGCCGATCGATTCCGGTCGCACGAATCTCCAAACAATAGTTTGGAGATTTGTACTTTGATTTGAGAAGATCAAAGTAGAGGCAGGCTTTGTTACGCGCGCAAAACGGGCGCCAAACGCTCTTTGCGCTTTGTCAAACGCGCAAAATGGGCACCAAATGCCCCTTTGCGGTTGATTGAACGCGCAAAACGGGCACTGAACGCCCTTTGCGCTTGTCATTAAGGAGGAATCATGCCAGGTCGTGGCCCCCAAACATTCAAGAAACGCCAAAAGGAACAGCAGCGCAAGGAGCGCTCGCAGGAGAAGTTCGCCAAGCGGATGCAGCGCAAAGCCGACCGCGCTGCGGGCGTTCTTCCCGAGCCGGACGAGGATGATGATTCCATGCATCCCGGCGCGGCCCCGCAAGAATCACCGGCCGAAGCGCCCTCAGGGTCATAGGACCGGTCAGGAAAGCAGCGAAGCAACGCCCTAAGCACGATTTCGGGGCTGAAGAATCGAGTGCGTTGCGTGGTCTCGGGTCGAATCCCGATCGCGAGCCGTACGCAAGAGGTCCTTCACCTCTGCGTTGGTCAGATAGCGAATCGGAGCGGCAGTGTCGATACGCCGCACCACCTCAACATAACCTTGAAGTACGGCGAGCTCGGCCGGGTTCGCCTTTTCTCTCACCAGCACTCCGCTTCTCTCCACAATGAGGAATGGAGACGAGCCGAAACTGGCGATTCGCCGTTGCATTCTAGAGGGAGACGCATTTCGCGACAGCATAGGTGAAGCGCCTCCGAGAAAAAGGGCTTGGTATGGGTAGAGGACGCCTCCTTCTGCGATGCGCCGGGAATTTCCATCGGTCCCCAGGGCGTGAACCGGTCTCTCGCGGGGCAAACACCAGCCCGGAAATCGCCGAATTTCTTCCAAGGCGCTCAGGCTCGCTTGCGGAACCAGGCGCGGCGCCAGGGCAAGACGTTGCTCGACCTCAAACAGGAGCGATTTCACGCTGCCGCAATCATCACCACAGATCACCAATCCACAATTGCCGAGCACAAATACAGTGGAGCGCGGATTCCGGCGCGAATGCAGATGGGCCTCCCGCGCGAGAGCAAATCCCGCGCCCACGTAGGGAATCCAGCACCAGTTCAGGCCAAAGAGCTTTATGGTTAATTGCAGATGCGCATCGGACCGCACGGCCCAGGCCAGTGTATTCACTGAGTGAACGTGGACAACGACTCGTTGCGGTAGGGCTGCATGGAGGAAGGTGTCGCTCGAAGGGCGCAAGCACGCTGCCCGCGCGCTTCCATGGAGCGCTGGTATAGGGTCGCCGCGCCGGAAATTCTGGAGGCATTCAGCCAGATTTAGGGGAACCAGTATTTCGTCCCGATCGGCATTTGCGAGCCACTTACCCGATGCCTTCACCCAAAGAGTTCCATCCAGCTTTAACGAAACGCTACCGCTGCTTGCTTGCGCCAGGAGCGGATCACGGCCAATACCGCCGGACAGCTCCAGGAGCTCATCTATTTCGGATTGACCGGCTTCCGGTTTAAAGGCTGCACTACTTTTCAAGGCTTGTTCCTCCCTTTGTTCACTCCACGGGCACGCTGCAATAGTGCAAGCAGGCGCCGCGGCAACTTACACAGGCTTGCGCTCAGTTCCGTGCTTTAGCCCGATATCTTCGGGTTAAAGACACAACTGCTGGACCGTTAGCGATTAGAGGAAAGCTGGAGGCGAGGAATCGGAAGCTCGAGTAAGATCAGGTGCTAAAGGGAGGGCCGGCTTGCTTTGGAACAGCCAGTTTCTGTCAATAGAGCAAGTCCGGCAGGAGTGATCAAACGGGACTTGATGCAGCTTGCAATTCTGGGCCGCGGTTGGGTGCGAGGCGCTCAGAGAAAAGGCGGCGGCCTTGTCCCGGTGCGGCTTAACAACTGGGGGGTCGGGTACTCGATCAATGGCAGCGATCAGCGTGAAGACACAAAGCAGGCATCCGAGGAACCGCTGCAGTTTTCGGATCGCTTTAGACACCTTGCGTCATAATATCGCATCTCAATTGTTCTTGTTAGCGCTCACTAATATCGTGAATCCATCAGTATTCGATTGCGATTGGGACGAGGGAGCCGAATGCTGCAGGCGATCGGGTGTCTCACTGGTGGCTTTGGCTGACACGCCGGCGGCCGGCGGAATTGGCTCGTCTACCGGGGTGAGTGCGAGATCGGTATAGCTGTGCGCCTTCGGGTCGCGCTTGAGCCGCGCCCGCAACCATCCGTAGCGCACGATCAGCGCACCCAACCAGATGTGTTTGTAAATCAAATTGGCGAGGTAGCGGGGGTAAAAAACGAACGGGTTTTCGCGAGGCAGGCTCGGGCGGCGATCCTTCCGATACTTGCGCCGCAGGTATCCGCCCTGCAACGGATCGACGTTTTCCAGCCGGATGCAGGCATAAAACCACAGCAGCAGCAGCAACATGTTGCCGGGATTGCTTCTGGTGGCGGTCGCGCGGCGCATCACCGTTTCCAAGTGTTCCAGCGAATAGTAGCTCTTCCACGCATCCTTATATAGCTGCTCCCATTCCGGAGTCGACATGGTGGGATGACTCATGGTCACGTGTTCCAGGTCGTACTTGTTCAGGTCCGGATCGAGATAGGCGCCCGCTTTGTGCAACTTCTGGTGATCCTCTGAACCAGGAAGCGGCGTCAGGCAGTGCGGTTCAAGAAGATCGATCGGCAGCTCCCGCTGAATGATTGCGATGTCGCGAATGACGGATTCAGGTGTGTCGCCGGGAAAGCCCACGATGTAGCCGGCGAAAATGGTCGCGCCCGCGCGCTTCCATTCAAGAAGCATCTTGCGGTACTCGGCGACCTTGTTCTGTTTCTTGCGCGCGCCGACCAGGCTATCGGGGTTAATGCTTTCGAGCCCGATGAACACGCGCGCCACGCCCGCGCGGCCGGCTTTCGAGATGAAGTGCGGCAGGCGGTGGCACATGGTATCCACCTGGATGACGAATTTGATGTTGAGCTTCTCCTTTTCGCGCATGGCGATCAGGCGGTCGAAGATGCTTTCCCAATCGCGGTTACGCGCAAAGTTGTCGTCGGTGATGAAGAAGCGATTGATGCCTTGCGCAAGATTGGTGCGGACGATGTGTTCGACATCATCGGCGGAACGGCGGCGCGATTTGCGGCCCTGTACGTTGATGATGGTGCAGAAGGAGCATTGAAACGGGCAGCCGCGGCCGGCGTCGAAGCTGGTCAGCTTGCCGGCGGTGCGCTTGATGCGCGTAGGCGGAAGAATCGGGATGGGCGCGCCTTCGAGCGCAGGTAGGTGCGCCATGTAGTTGTAGAGCGGCTTGAGCGCGCCGTGCCAGGCGTCGCGAAGAAGTTCGTCGAAGTGGTCTTCAGCTTCGCCCGCGAAGAGCGAGATGCTGAGGTCCATGGCTTCTTGCAGTTCAGGCGTGATGCCGGGCAGCATCGATAGGCAGCCCGAGACGTGGAACCCGCCGAGACACACCTGAATGCCCGCGGCGCGCAGCGGCTTGGCGATGTCCATGGCGCGCGGAAACTGATTGGATTGAACACCGACGAGTGCGACTAAGCAAGGCTGGCCGCGAAGCTGGCGGGCGATGCGTTCCGGCCGGACGCGCGTGTTCGATTCATCGAAGGCACTGATGACGAGCTCGACGTCGTCGCCGAGCACACGGCGGCTTTGGGACTCCAGCGCCAAGCCGTTGAGCACTGCGAGCGTGTTCGAAGGAATAGCGGAGCGCAGCCACTGGATGACGTAGCCTTCATCATCATAGTGCGACGGTTTGATGAGGACCAATGAGAACCGCTGGGGCGCTTGCCGGGCGGTTAGGTTGGGGGAAACAACTCGGGGCAAGGTAACGAGTTTAGGGTAGCATGGCGCGGGAGCCGTTACAGCTCCAACACCAGCCGCAATCCCGCTTCGACGGATGCCAGCCAGCGAGCCGGAAGAGTGCTGACGTGTTCTGTCAAAAAGGCTCGGTCGAGAGTTACTAATTGCGATACGTTCACGACCGAGTCCTTTGCCAAGCGCGAAGCGCGAGCTGGAAGGAGCACGTTTCCAGGAGCCTTCGCAAGTTGCAGGTTGCTTGTGATCACCGCGACGATAATGGTTCGAATGCTGCTTCGGTTGAAAGCGTCTGCCTGTATCACCAGTACTGGCCGTCTAAAAGCTGGCTCCGAACCGCGAGCTTGGGGCAGATCGGCCCACCAAATTTCGCCGCGGCGGACGTCGAGCCCGTCGCTTACCACTCGACGTTCTTCAATGAGCGAAGTTGAGTCCGCATCAACAGAGGATCGATCTCGGCGGCCGTCTGCGAATACACTGCGTTCAGTCGTTCCGTAACGGATTCGGAATCGCTACGCGCCAGAAATTCCGCGACTGCTTCCGCGTAAAGCGCACTGCGGGATATGCGCCGCTGCTTTGCCGTTGCCTCCGCGCGATGAAAAAGGTCATCCGGAAGCGAGATCGCCGTCTTCACTGCTTCAGTATAACAGGGGTTATACCGACAGCGAGAACGGATCAGAAAAGGCCATACGACCGCTTCCGAGTGCATAATGAGGGTGGGCCACAATGACTCTGGAACAATCCATTATGAAAGCGGTCCGATCCCTCCCCCCGGACAAACAGCAGGAATTGCTCGATCGCGCGCGACGTCTTGGCGCGGAGAGCCATTCAACAAAGCCCTTCAAGAATGTACGGGGATTGTGGGCGGATCTCGGCGTCTCCGTCTCAGCAGAGGACATCGACGAAGTACGGCGCGAGATGTGGAAGGGCTTCCCGCGCGATGCTTGAGGCGTAACCCGCCACAGGCCTCCGCCATAATCAAGCATGGCGTTTGAACGCGAGATAGAGTTGGCCAAGCTGCTGGCGCAGGAGGCCGGGGCGCTGGCGATCGATTATCAGCGGCGCGGCGTGGAGGCGGAGATCAAGGCCGATGAGTCGCCGGTGACCGCGGCCGACCGGGCTTGTGAAAAGCTCATCGTCGATCGCATCACCCTGGAATTTCCCGAGGATGGCGTCCTGGGAGAAGAGGGCGGCAGGCGGCAGAGTCGTAGCGGACGGCAGTGGATCATTGACCCCATCGATGGCACGCGCGATTTTTTGCGCGCCATCCCGCTATGGGCTGTGCTGATCGGCTTGGAACAAGATGGCGAAGTGGTTGCGGGGGTGGCGCACTGCCCGCGCCAGGGACTCCTGCTGTGGGCCGCGAAAGGCGAAGGCGCTTGGGCGGACGGCTCACGCATCCATGTTTCGAACAAATCCGAACCTGGCGACGCGGTTCTCGCGTTTAACGGCTTCCATAAGGAAGGCGTCCGTCACCTGGCAAATCGCATCGTGCCGTGGGTGCAGCAGTTTTGGGCGGTTCGCAGCCTGGGCGGCGCCGTCGACGCCATGTTGGTGGCGCAAGGCAAGGCGGACATCTGGATTGAGCCAAACGGCGCCGCCTGGGATCTGGCGCCGTTCAAAATCCTGATCGAAGAAGCCGGGGGACGGTTCGCCAGTTTCGACGGCGAAAGCACCATTTACGGCGGGAATGCCTATGCCTGCGCTCCCGGCATGGAGACCAGCGTGAAGCAGTTTCTGGGTTAGAGGCCAGCTCAGTCGAGGGGCTCGAAAAAAACCGTGCCCCAGCCCTGATAGCGGTCCGCAACCTTATGGGGCTTCAGTTCGCCGTCCTGGTACATAAGCGGCTTATAGCCATGGCTACAGGCAAACTCGACGATCTCCGAGCAGGGCCGAACCCCGTCCAGGTCTAGATCGCCCACCTCGATCATGAAAAACGGGCGGCAGGCCTTCAGCGTGTTTTTCATGCCGTCGATAATCTGGTATTCCGCGCTTTCGGCATCCACCTTAATAACGTCCGGTTTGACGCCGGTTCGTTCGACGTATTCATCGAGCGAAACGGTCTGAATGCGGTGTTTCACTTCGGGAACGGCGCGGCCGTCCGCAACGCGCGCCGGAAAAAACGAGTTGAATGCAAAGTTAAGGGCGCCGAAGTCGTTAAGGATCAACTCGTCGGAATGGGAGTAGACGGCGAGATTGTTAACGGTGATGTTGGGGTGGTGCTTGGCGTTATCGGCGAGCAGGCGGAAGGTGCGCGGCGTGGGCTCGAAGGAATGGACCTGTCCTGTTTCGCCCACCAGGTGAGAGGCAAGCAGGGTGAAATAGCCGACGTGCGCGCCGACGTCGAAGAAAACCATGCCGGGTCGCAGCCGTTCGAGGAGCACTAGCGTTTCATGCTTTTCGTAGTAAGACTCGGAAACAATCTGGGCGGACACCAGTTCCGGCAGCATGACGCTCATGGTGCCGCCCCAGAACGTGTACGCTTTGACCTTTACCGGCTCGGCGATATAGAAATAATGGGCTTGCGAATTTTTTTTCTCGCGTTCCTCGAGCAGCTTGAAAAGGTCTTCATTTAGTGCCGCAGTCTGCATTTCGCGCCCTCCAGGGCTACAGAGTTAGTCGGCGAGGGCCGCGAAAAATCGCAGCGAGCGCACAGGGCGGTGGAGGCCCGTTGTGCGCGATTACAGGAGCAAGCGCAAAGGAGAGGCAACCATACAGATATTCCGCCCCACATCCGATAGATAAGCTGTAGAGCCCCTGAGTGGGTAGGCGGCCTGGACGCCGCCTTCGTTGAGAGATATGAGCAGAACCATACCGGTTGCATGGAAAAGCCCGAAGCATCTGAAGACTGCGGCGATTGAGCCGCGGATACTGAAGACCCTCGAGAACCGTTTTCAGGAGGGGAAAGCTCTTGAGCGGGATAAGAAATACGCTGCGGCGGAGAAGATCTACCGTGAAATCCTAGCCAAGGCCGAACAATTGCATCTCACCACGGCCAACTCCTGCGTCGCGCTGGGTTACGTCCTCTTGATGCAGGGCAAGCTCGAATCGGCCGAAACGTATCTGCTGCGCGGGCGCCGGCTGGATCCGAACCTGCTCGAGGCCCACATCAACCTCGGCGCTGTGTACCGGATGCAGGAGAAATGGAAGGACAGCGAACGCTGCTGCAGGCGCGCGCTCGAAATCGAACCAAAGGATGCGCGGGCGCGGCTGAATCTCGGCTTCGTCCAGGAAAAAATTCAGGAGTACGGGCAAGCCGTGCAGTCGTTTCTGCTGGTGCTCTCGCTCGATCCGGATAATATCGATGCGCGCAAGGGGCTGGCGAGCACCTACGTCGCGCTAGGCGATACGGATGTCTGCATTCCGCTGTACCGAAAGGTGCTCGAAATGGAACCCGAATCGTGGCAGTTGCGCTCAGGGATGCTATTCGCGATGCAGTATGACCCGACCATACCGAACGAGAAGGTGCTGGAGGAACATCTGGAGTTCGGCCGCCAGGTGCGCGCGCATGTAGGGCCGCCCAAAGGCCGGCATGAATTCGGCAACTCGCGCAATCTCAATAGAAAGCTGAAGATCGGCTACCTTTCAGCCGATTTCCGCGGCCACGTCGTGATGAAGTTTGTCGAAGACGTGATTACTTCTCACGACCAAGAGCGCTTCGACGTATCTTGCATCACGCCTTATGCGCGGGAAGACGACACCACCGAGCGCATGCGCAAGAAAGTGGATCACTGGCTGGATATCTCGACGATGGAGGATGCCGAGGCCGCGGAGTTTCTACGCAGCGAAGAATTAGACATCATTGTCGATCTGATGGGCAACTCCAGCGTTCAAAAACTTCCCTTGTTGGGTCGACGTGTGGCCCCGGTACAGATGACGTGGTGCGGTTATTCGGGGACCACGGGAGTCGACACCATAGATTACATCGTCGTAGACGACATCGTTGCGCCGCCGGGCGAGCGCACCTTCTTTGTCGAAGAGCCGCTGCGGTTGCCGCATTCCTATGTGTGCTTCAATCCGCGCCAATGTCCGGATATCGGGCCGCTTCCGTTCGAGCGCAATGGGTACATCACGTTCGGCTGCATGAATAATCCATCAAAGATCAATAAGTATGTGCTGAGCTGGTGGGCCGAGATACTTAAATCGGTGAAGTACTCAAGATTGGTGATGCGTTATCACCTGTTAGGAGACCCGCTGGTGGACGAGCGTTTGTCGCGTGTTCTCCGGAACGCCGGGATACCGCCGGAGCGCATCGATATGAAAACCGGTGGCCATAATTTCTTGAGCGCCTATAACGATGTGGATATCGCGCTGGATAGCTTCCCTTATAACGGCACCACCACCACTTGCGAGGCTTTGTGGATGGGCGTGCCGGTGGTCACGTTGCGAGGCGACCGGTTTGTGGCGCGCGTAGGCGCCTCGCTGCTGAGTAACACCGGAATGGGCGACTTAGTGGCCGAAACTCCGAAGGAATACATAGAGAAAGCGGTAGGGTTAGCCGCCGATCCGGACCGGTTGACAAAGTTCCGTGAGGAGGCCAGAGAGATTTTGCCAGCCACACCTGTTTATGACCAAAAGGCGTTCGTGAAGGATTTAGAAGAGGCTTATGCCCGAGCGTTCGAGCGGTGGTGTCAGGAAACGACGGGATGTGAGCGACAAGATTTTGACACCGGCAAAATTTTCTCAAGCCGGTAAATTCCTGCCGATACGTTATTTGACAGCAGGTTACCTGGTAAGTAGGGAACCGGGGCCGACAAAAACTCGGCGAAACTGCTGAAAACCAGGAGAAGAAAAAAGACATGATTTCGATTCAAACGAACGTTGCTGCGCTCTACGGTTTGCAGAACCTGAACACGAACCAGATGAACGAGCAGAACACCATCGAGCAGATGACCTCGGGTTACCGTATCAACAGCGCGGCAGACGATCCGGCTGGCGTTGCGATGGCCAATCAGTTGCGTAACGCCGGCACGGTTTTGACGCAGGGTGTGTCGAACGGCAATAACGCGGTCGGGCAGTTGCAGATTATCGATGGCGGCCTGAACAACATTTCGCAGATTCTCGACCGCTTGCAGACGCTGGCGACCGAAGGCTCTTCGAGCACCTTCACCGGCAACTTCACGACACTAGCCACGGAATTCGCCAACGACGTGACGGAAATTTCGCGGCAGGCTCAGAACGTCGGCATGAACACAGGCGGCGATTTCAACGCGGCGCTTTCGGTTTACGTCGGCGGCGGACTTGGGAACAGCAACGGCGCCTCCATCGGTGTGGCGGTCGAGACGATCAACCTGTCCGGAACCTCTATGGCGGTGGATGCGGCTGGATTGGGCCTTAGCGCGTACACTGCGGTTAGCAACCTGACGAACTCGGCCAATTTCTCAGCCGCCATCTCGGCGATTGCCGCGGCGGTCACCTCGCTCGGTCAAGTGCAGGGCGCAGTCGGAGCCGGCGTCAACCAGTTGAACTTCGCCATCAACCTGGCGCAGTCGCAGATCACCAACGATTCGGCGGCGCAATCGACGATACGCGACGCGAACATGGCACAAGCGGCAACCAACTTATCTCAACAACAGGTCCTCATGCAATCGGCTATGGCGGCCTTGGCCCAGGCCAATCAAATACCGCAGGCCGTACTTAAGCTCCTACAAAGCTAGCTTTACTTTCCCGATAAGTAAGTGAAGAGCAGTCGATAACTTATGTGGGGCGTCGAAGAGCGCCCCGCAATTAATTTAATATGGGCTCCACATCCAGTACACCTTCGGCGTCGGGATTGATTACTCCGCTGACGTTTACCGGGCAGAGTACTTACTCCGCCCAGTTCCAGCAGGTGATCGACAAGGCGGTCCAGATTCAAGAGATACCGCTCGATGGAATGGCAGACCAGGCCAGCAGCGATCAAAGCCGGCAGACCGCGCTCGAATCGCTCGACCAGGCGCTCACCACTTTGCAATCGGCGGTGGCGGGGCTGCAAACGGCGGTCGGATCGCAGGCGCTGAGCGCAACGGTGAGCAACACTTCAGTGGCCTCGGTCTCGCTCGCCAGCAACGCGACTACCGGTGTGTACCAATTGGAAGTAGACAGTCTCGGGTCGGCCACTCAGACCGTGAGCACGGGAGTTCCGCAGACGGTCACCGATCCTTCGTCCCAAAACATCAGCAGTGCGTCTTCGTTCACCCTTACGGTGAACGGCACTCCGACCATCATCACCCCGGCAACCGACACGCTCGACGGGCTGGTCAGCGCGTTGAATGCTGATTCGTCGCTGGGAGTCACCGCCTCCATCGTGAACGTGGGTTCGTCCGGATCGCCGGATTACCGGCTGGCGGTGCAGTCGTCGACGTTAGGGAACGTCAGCATTGGGTTAAGCGATGGTACTAATAACCTGCTCAATACCATCTCGACCGGCTCGGAAGCGACTTACAAAGTCGATGGCTTGAGCAACACGATATCGAGCGACTCGGATTCCATCACGCTCGCGCAGGGCGTCACGGTCAATCTGCTAGGCACGACGGGGGCGAATAATCCGATCACCATTTCGGTGGGTGAATCCACAACCAGCGCTCAGACGGCGCTGCAGACGTTTGCCACCGCTTATAACGCCGTGGTCTCTCAATTGGCCGCGCAGCACGGCCAAAATGCCGGAGCACTTTCCGGAGATAGCGTGCTGCAGGTCGCGCAACAGGCGCTGGCAAGTATCGCCGATTATTCCAACTTTAGCGGAAGCGTCACGAACCTCAGCGATCTCGGGCTGGACTTGGATACGTCGGGCAATTTGACGTTCAACGCCACCGAATTTGAGCAAAATGCCGGCAGTAACTTCTCGGGATTGTCGCAATTTCTCGGAGACGCTACTTCGGGATTTTTGGGAGTTGCGACGTCCGCGCTCAACAACCTGGAGGACCCTACCGTGGGAGCCGTAAAAGCCGAAGAGGCATCGATTACGCAAGATTTGACCACCCTGAATACGAACATCTCCAATGAAGAGAGCAGCATCAATCAGTTTCAGCAGAACCTGGTGAGCCAGCTCTCGCAAAGCGACGCCATGATCGCGACATTGCAAAGCCAGGTGACCTTCTTCCAGGGCCTGTTCCAGATCGAGAACAACATCAGCAACCCAAGCAATGGATAACGCCATGCTTTCGCCGGAACTTGCCAACGCCATCGAGCGGAACTTCGAAGATACGCGGCGTGCCGTGCAGGATCGGCGCTACACGGAAGCGCAGCGGTTGCTCGAAGAACAACGGTTCCTTTTCAGGAAGCTGGACATCGAAGACCGGGAAGCTTGCGAACTCCTCGACCAGGCGCGCGAGCTTACCAACTGGGCGCTCATGCTGGCGCGCGTGCAACACGCGCATGCGGAGCGGGCCTTCGCTTCCTTATTGAAGTTGAAACAACTCGACGCGGGATATCTGCCTTCGGCAGTGTGCTCGGCTGAGTTGGTTTCCGTCCGCGGCTAATCCGTTCTTCAAGCGCGCCCTTCGGGTCTCGCTCTATACTCGGAGACGTGGCTCCGGACGTCTTCGTGCATCTGCTATTCCGTTTCATTCATATTGCGTCGGTGATTCTCCTGCTCGGCGGAGTGGTTTACGCGCGGTGGGTGCTGGTACCCACGCTGAATGCGCTGCCCGAGGACATTCGCAAGCGTGCCGCAAGAGATGCGCAAGAACGTTACCGCACCACGCTCTTTGTGCTCCTGATTCTGATCGTCGGTTCCGGCTTGTACAACTTCTTTACCGGCCCGAAACACGGCCAAACTTATCAGATCTGGTTCGGTGTGAAGATGCTGCTGGTGGCGCACATCGTCGCGTCGGCGATCCTGTGGGCGACGTCTCCCTACGGAGATGTGACAGTGGACGGCAGGAGCAAACGGCGGCTGGTAAGCATCGCGATCTCCGGTTTGCTCGTGGTGCTTATTTCGGCGTATCTGCGCTCGTTGACGCAACGAGGGCTCTGAGAGCATCCAACTAGCAGGTATTTATGACGGGTTATGAAGCGCTGCGTACGCGCGCAGCATGGATGGATGTGTCCACGCGCGGCAAGATTCGGGTGACGGGCGAGGATCGCGCGCGCCTGCTGCACGCCATGAGCACCAACGATGTGAAAAATCTCGCTCCCGGCGCCGGCCTGTATGCCTTTTTCTTGAATGACAAAGGGCGGATTCTGGGTGACGCGTATATCTACAATTCAGGCGATTCGCTGCTGCTCGATACCGAGCCTGAAACCGCGGAAAAGCTGCGGGATCACCTGGACCGGTACATCATCGCCGACGATGCGGAGTTGAACGACGAAACCCAGGGATGGGCGGCGATCGATCTGGCGGGGCCGGAGGCAATTGCATGTGCGGAACAACTCGGCTTGCCCGTGCCGGCCGAGCGGTATGGAGTCAGAGAGTGGGAGAGCGGCTTTGTGGCCCGGGTTTCAAGCACAGGAGAGGGTCTTCGCGTGTTCCTGCCGCTCGAGAAGAAAGACGAATTCATGGCACGGCTTCAAGCGGCGCAGATTCCCAAAGCGAGCGCGGAGGAGGCGCGCATTGTGCGCCTGGAAAACGGCGTGCCGCGATACGGCGAAGATATCAGCGAGCGGTACCTGGTTCAGGAGACAAGCGCGATGCACGCCGTGCACACGAACAAGGGCTGTTATCTAGGGCAGGAGATCGTGGAAAGAGTGCGCTCGCGAGGGCAAGTTCATCGCGTGCTCGTGCCCATCCGCATCGAAGGCCGCGAGGCGCCCGCGCCGGGAACCAAGCTGACCGCCGAAGGCAAAGCGGTTGCCGAGATCACCTCGGCCGTTTACTCGCCCGCGCTAGGGGAAGTCGCGGCCCTGGCTTATGTGCGAACCGAAGCGGCGGAAGCAAAGCCGGGGCTCTTGGTGCCTGACACCGACCCGCCGCAAAAGGCCCGGATCTTATAACTCGAACGACCTTAGTTAGTCGCCGAGCAGATCGCCGTATGGCGCGAGCGATTCGATGTTGTCGCAGACTGCTTTGATGGCCGCGGTAATAGGCACTGCAAGAATCAGTCCTACGGCGCCCCAAATGACTCCCCAGAACATCAGCGCGATGGTGACCACTAGAGGATTCAGGCGCACCCGGCTGCCGATCACCTTGGCATACAAAAAGTTCATTGCGATGACATGCAGCGCGGCGGTGATGATCACCACCGTCAGCAGGGCCCTGAGATTGATGGGCATGGTCAGCAAAGCCAATACCGGCGGCGCCAGTGAGAGCGCCAATCCGACATAGGGAACCAGGCTGAAAAAGGCGCTGAGGGGACCAATCAGCGGCCAATACGGCACTCCCAGCACAAAGAACGTAATGGCGCTCAGGCTGCTCAGGAACATCCAAAGAAAGAAGTTGCCCAGCACGTAGGCGCGCGTGGAGTCGCCGATTCCCGACCATGCCTTACCCACGACATAGCGTTGATCGCCCTCGAACAGGCGAAGCACGCTCCTACCGATGTGGTCGCGCCAGCTCAGCATGAAATACACGAGGAACGGTACAAACGACGCCATCACGAGCACGTGGAAGTAGCCCGAGACGTAACCGTAGACGGTGGTCAGAAAGGGCTTCGGGTCGGTATGAATCCTTACTTCCTGAATCGCGGGCGGCGTAGGCTGCACCGGAGGCGTAATCAGGACGCCATGGCGGCGCCGCGTCCGGTTCTCCGGCGGTTTCTGTTGGGCCTGATCCTGCGGCGGACGCAACCGCTTCGGAACCAGCACGTCGATGCTGTGCTGTTCGAACTGATCTAGGCGGTCATTGGCTTTATCCCAAAGCTCGCCCAGTCGCGCGGTGTAGGACGGCAGATCGTCGGCAAGCGTGGAAAGCTCCGTCCAGGTGGCAGCCGCGATGACGTAAGCTCCAGCCAGCGCGACCACGATGACGATGCCCGTGGCTGCAGCTCTAGGCAGGCGCAGCTTCATGACCAGGACCACCACCGGATCGAGGATAAAAGCAAACAGCACGGAAACGATCAAGGTGACGAAGAAATCGCGCCCGTAATAGAGGAGTGCAACCAGCGCCGCGATTGCGATCAGGGAGGTGGGAGCGCCAATGGTCCGTTGGGAGGGTCGCGAAGGACTGAGAAGTGGCATGCCGGAGCGCACCGGGCGTCCCCGCTTTAGCGCGCATCGCTCTGGCGCAGTAGCGCCGGTTGTGCGCGTTCAGTAAAGCAAAGACCCTACCTCGCTTATCGCCACTCTAGCATGACTGCAACACCTTATAATCCGATTTGGCGGATGTTCTCGACAGGCAAGAAGGCGGCCGCGTGCTGGCGCTCGATGTGGGCAAGAAACGCATCGGGTTGGCGGTCAGCGATGCGATGGGGATTACGGCCCAGGGAATCGAAACGCTGGAGCGTACGCGCATTCGTGAAGATCTCGCCAGGCTCAAAGAGCTTGCGGAGCGCTGGAATGTGCGCACCGTGCTGGTCGGCAAGCCGCTGCACATGACCGGCTCGGAAAGCCGCCAGAGCGAATATACCAGGGAGTTTGCTGCGCGCCTGGGCGAATATCTCGGCCTTCCGATTGTGTTCTGGGATGAGCGCCTGACGTCGGTCGAAGCGGAGCGGCTGTTGCGGGAGGCAGGCGCGAAGCTCGAAGAGCGTAAGCAGGCGGTGGACCGGCTGGCTGCTGTTCTGCTGCTCGAAAGTTATCTCGAACATCGGAACATCGAGCGCGATTCCGCAAGCGGGAGGAGTTTTGCCTAGGAGCCGCGCGGCGCGGGCGTTGCTCACGTTGTTGATCCTGGTTGGGGTGTTTGCGTTGGCCGGAGCGGCCATCGCCGGCTACTGGTACTTGGGACCCTACCGGGGTTACGCAACGGAGACGTTTGTGGAGATCGACCGCGGCATGTCGTCGAGGGAGATCGCGCGCGAGTTGGCCGCTCACGGAGTAGTCCGGTCGCGCTGGGCCTTTTTGGCCGTGCGGATGCTGCATCCTCGTGCGACGCTGCAAGCCGGCGAATACCGGTTCGGAGCGGATCAGACCCCGTGGCAGGTGTTCGAAACGATTCGCCGGGGCGAGGTTTTCTACGAAGATTTTACGGTGCCGGAGGGCAGCAACATGTTCGACATCGCAGCGCTGCTCGAGGGGCTGGACAGCGTGCGGCCGAAGGATTTCCTGCAGGCGGCCGCCAATCCGGAGTTGATTCGGGACTTGGATTCGCAGGCACCGGACCTTGAAGGTTATCTGTTTCCTTCCACCTATCGGGTGACGCATCAGACCACCGGGCGCCAGCTCTGCCGCACGATGACCAACGAGTTCCGCAAGCAATGGATTGCGTTGGGCGGGGAACGATCAGCCCGCTCGGTGCACGACGTCGTAACCCTGGCCTCGCTGGTCGAAAAAGAGAGTGCGATCCCGGTGGAGCGGCCGCTTATCGCAGCAGTCTTTGCGAACCGCTTGCGCTTGGGGATGCCGTTGCAGTGCGACCCGACGACTGTGTATGCGGCGCTTCTCGAGAACCGGTATCGAGGAGTTATTCATAAGTCGGATCTGGCGAGCGCGAATCCGTATAACACGTACGCGCATCCCGGACTCCCGCCCGGGCCGATCTCGAATCCCGGGACCGCTTCGCTTGCAGCCGCGCTACACCCGGCGACGACCGATTACCTCTACTTCGTGGCTAAGCCGGACGGTTCCGGATCGCACCATTTCTCCGCCACTCTGACGGAGCATGAGAAAGCCGTCCTCGACTATCGCAAGACCGCGCAGTAGCAACCCACGCGCAGCAAAACCTAATTAAAAGCCCTAATTCTGCCGATAACCATTGTGGAGATCGCAATGGTATTTCGGGCAGGTTTTTCCGCATTAGTTCTCTGCGCCGTTGTCTCGGCGGCGAATACCCGACCTGCGGAAAAGTCCGATTCCGGAAGCGACTCGCGCACTGTGGCCGCTATTGTTGATGTGCCCGTGCCTGTGAACCCGGCGCTTGCCGGTGCGAATGCGAATGCGGGTGATCTCTTGGATCGTATTCGCGCAGCCAATGAGCAGTTGTATAACGATCTGGAGTCGTTCGTATGCAACGAACAGATGACGCGGTACAAGGGCTCGCTGAGCGGTGACAAAGCGCATCAGATTGACACGCTGACAGCGCGGGTTTCGTTTGAAAACGGCACGGAACGTTACACCAATATCCGGCAGAATAAGCAGCCGCGGCGAAGCATCGCCGGGGTTGCGGGTGCATGGTCGGAGGGCGAGTTCGGAACGCTATTGCGTCAAACGCAAATGCTTCTCATGACGCGGCCCGTGACGTTCGTGAGAGGGTCCAACCTGGACAGCACGCGGGCGGAGGTTTATGCGTTCGAGGTCTCCGAGCAGGACAGCCCGTGGGATTTGGACGTAGGCGGCGAGCATTATCGCGTGCCATTTCGCACTCAGGTATCGGTCGCGGCGGATTCCGGTCAGATTATAGAGATCGAGCGCGTATCGACGGACGTGGCGCCTGAAACGCACATCTCGGAGATGCGCTGGAGCGTGAGTCTGGCGCCGGTAGACTTGAACGGCCGTACGTGGCTTTTGCCGAAGAGCGGTGAGTACGAAGTGCAGTACGAGGAGTCCGGCCGGCGGGAATGGAACTTACTGAGCTTCTCCGATTACCACCGCTACGGATCGGAAGTGGCAGTGCGGTTCGACGAGGTGAAATAGCGGCGGTTGATCGAAGCGGGTGGCGGAGCGGCTAGCGTTTTTCCGGCTGGAATAGCGCGAACAGCGCGCCTTGAGGATCCTTGACGATCGCCATGCGGCCTACGTGTTCGATCGTCTGCGGCGCCAGTACCGTTTGCGCTCCTAATTGCTGGGCCTTCGCAGTAGAAGCGTCACAATCGGAGGCCAGAAAATAAATCATCCAGTGCGGCGGCAATTGCGGATTTGGATGCGGTGGGATGCCACCGATGAACGTGTCGCCATTCTTGATGTGCAGGTAGCCCGAAGGGTCGTGCTCGCTGCTGGAAATGTCCCAGCCGAAAAGGCTGCTATAAAACTTCTTCGCGGTATCGGCGTCGGGCGTCATGAGATCGGCCCAGCAGACCGTCCCATCCACGCCGGTAATTCCAACGCCAATATGTTGTTGCGGCTCCCAGATTGAAAAGGGAGCATGGGTAGGATCCGAGATCACAGCCATTCGGCCAAACCCATACACGTCGTTCGGAGCAACAAGGACCTTGGCGCCCAATTCCGCGGCACGGCTGGCCGTCTTGTCCGCACTATTGGTGGCGACGTAAATGATCCAGTAGGACGGAATGCCCTTTGCGCGCTGTTCGGGGACCATGGTGTATGCCGCGGCGACGCTTTGTCCCTCCAGATCGAATAGCGAGTAGGAGCCTGTTGCTCCCATCGGAAAATCGTTCACCGTCCATCCGAACAACGAGATGTAGAACTGCTTGGCGGCAGCTTGGTCGGTGGTAGCGAGCTCGAACCAGCAGAACGCACCGGGGGCATGGCGGTCAACGGTAGGCATGGAAGAAGTATACCGACGCCCGAGGTGAGCAGCGAAAGCCGGGCAGCTACAGGGTCGCGCTCTTGAAAGCCTGGCCTACGTGCAGCACGGCGGAAACGGCGCGGCTGTAATTCATGCGCATCGGACCGAGCACAGCGACGTGAGCTTCGAGGCCGTTCGGAAGGCTGAATCGCACCCCAATGAGCGACAGCTCGCTCATACTCGGATGAACGTCCGAAAGGCCGACCTGAATGGCGAGTTCGCCATCGCGTTGTTCGAGGAAATGCTCCAGCAGTTGCAGCACACGTTTCTTTTCTTCCAGGGCGCGGAACAGCTCGCGCATACGCTCACGCGTGAGATGCAGGTCCAGACCGATCAGGTTTTCGGCGCCTTCGAAGTGCACTTCGGGCATCAGTCCCAGATCGAGCAGGCCTTTGCTGTAAAGCAAACTCACGCGTTTCAAAATGGCATCATAGGCCGCGCTTTCCAAATCGAACCGGCGCTTGAGCTCGCGATGGATGTTTGGAAGCGCCCAGCCGCTGAAATTGTAGTTGATGTAGTTGCGGATGGAGGACAATTCGTCTTGCGTAATGTGGTCCTCAATGGTAATTACCTTGTTGCGCGCCATACGGTCGCGCGTGATGACCACCATCAAGACGCGCCGGTCCGGCAAAGCGAGCAACTCCACCTGGTCCAGCGTTTGCGTGCTATTCGGAATGGCAGCCGCGATCCCGAAGTTGCGCGTAATCTCGGTCAGCAGCTTCGAGGACCGCTCGATGCGCCCCTCTACGGTAGACACTCTTTGGATCTCGACATGCAGCCGGTCGAGCTCCGTTTGCACGATACGGCTGCCCAACAGGGTCTGGACGTAGCTTTGATAGGCGCGCTCAGTTGGCACGCGGCCAGCCGAGGTATGCGGCTGGGACAAATAGCCTTGCTCCAGCAGATCGGCCATCATGTTGCGGATGGAGGCAGGGCTCATCGGATACTTGCGCGCGATGGTGCGCGAAGGTACCGGCTCGCCGGTCTCAATATAGTTTTGAACGAGCGCGTGCAGAATGTCGAAATGACGCGGAGTAAGCGTTCCGAAATGGTTCATCTGTTTACCGGACGCACTGATCGAGCCTGGTTGAGCGCAACCTGTAGTAGGAGCTTAGCTTAGGCTTCTACTTGATTATAAAGCGTAAACGATGCCGCGCGGATTATCAATACCACGACGCCTAAACGGGCTCAGGCTACTTCTTTGACGACCTGGCTGTCTTGGCAAGCTCCGGCTGAACGGAAACTGCGGCCGCGACGGCTGGCAATCGCACATTGTCGCCAATCAAGTTCGCCATTGCGTGAACCTCGAGATTTTCGTCCTCCTTCGTGAAGAGGAGGCAGCTACGCTCGCAATCGAAATCAGCTTTGATCCAATCGCCGCCGTTCACTTGACTGGTCGCCATTAGGTTCGACAGCGGATGGACAAGCAAACGCTCGATGGCGCGCTTCAGGTGACGGGCGCCGTATTTGACGTCGGTGCCTTCAGTCAACAGAAAATTCTTGCCGGCATCCGAAACGGTAAGGACAAACGATTTCTCAGTTGGCGACAGGAAGATGCGCTGCTGCACCTGCCCCAGTTCCAGATCCAGGATGCGCCGCAGTTCCGGCTCGCCGAGAGGCTTGAAGACTACGACCTTGTCGATCCTATTCATGAACTCCGGAGTGAACTTCCGGCGTGCCGCTTCCACACCGCTCCGCGACATCTTCTTATTGAGCTGCTCATCGACCGCCGGGGGTTCCGCGGCAATCGTCGCTCTTTGAAAGCCCAGCTTCGGAGACACCAGCGCGCTCATTTCGCTCGACCCCAGATTGCTGGTCATGAAGATCATGGCTCGCGAGAAATCGACTTTGCGATTGTCCCCAAGCGTCAAAGTGGCTTTGTCCAAGATCCCCAGCAGCAGGTTCCACAGCGCGTCGCTGGCCTTCTCGATCTCATCGAACAGGATGAAGCTCAGCTTCACGGTCTCGGTATGGTGTTGGTTGATGACTTCCTGGCTGAGCAGCGGGTGAGTCTCCCGATGGCCCAAATATCCGGGAGGTGAGCCGATCAATTTCGCGATCTCATGGCTGTGCTGAAACTCCGCGCAGTCGATCTTAATGACCGCCCGAGGGTTGTGTACCAGTGCTTCGGCAGTCGCCTCCACCGTTCGCGTCTTTCCCGAGCCGGTGGGTCCAAGAAAGAGGAAGTTGCCCACCGGACGGCCCGGCGCTGACAAACCGGTGATGTGCATCTGATAAATGTTGACGATTTGCTCCACTGCTTCGTCCTGCCCAACCACAAGCTTCAGCAGCGTTTTTTCTAATGACTCGGCGTCCTTACCAGTTCTGGTAGGATCGAGCACCTTTCTCAGCCGGCTCATATGTCTTGATCCCTCTTTCTACTCGACATGGAGCAAACCGTGTGCCAAAGACCACCACGTTGCTTCCTGCACTTCTCTTCGGCTGAGGCGCCTCCGAGAATCACAAGCCGAAAGTACTGTTTCTGCATCGGGCTTTTCTGATTAGTTCTTTCGGGGCCGCGAAGGTCTCACCTCGACTCTACTTATTAAGGTCCGCGCGGGCATGCGCAGGATATTCAGAACGATTTCCGCGATATCTTCCGGTGCGATCTTCCAATCGGACCCGCGCTCGCCGCTCTCGCCTCCGCCGAACGCGGTGTCGACGCTGCCCGGCATGACATAACTCACGCGCACATTGTCATTGCGATGGTCGAGCATCATGGCTTCCGAAAAGCCGTTCAGCCCGAACTTGGAAGCGTTGTAGGCCGCTCCACCGGCAAACGGGTTCTTCCCCGCCAGACTGCTGATGTTGATCACCCATCCGCCGCCGGTCTTTTCAAATCGCGGAAGGGCTTCGCGGCTGCAATAAAAAGCGCCAGAGAGATTGGTGCCGATGACCTTGTCCCACTCCTCAACGCTCAGCTCGGCGGTTGCCCGGAACACCCCCATCCCCGCATTGTTCACCAGAATGTCCAGGCCGCCCAGTTCCCGGTCTGCAAAGCGGAACAATTCGGCTACTTCCCCGGCGTTGCTCACGTCGGCAGCGTGTCCGGCAACCTTGGCGCTCCCGGCGCCGGTCCGAAGCTTTTCCACAGCCGCCGCGAGTCGATCCCGGTCCCGCGCGCAGAGGACCACGCTAGTGCCTTCGGACAGCAGCGCCCTCGCGATCTCCAGGCCGATGCCTTTCGACGCGCCTGTCACGACCGCTCTCTTACCGGTTAAGTCGCTCATGAAAACCGCTTAAGCTCCTCTCACCTAGTGACAGTTCCACCGGTTGCGTTGCACCACCACCTCACACCTGTCCTGATTCAATAAACGCAGCCCAAGTACAGGGAGGGCGCAACAACTTGTAAAAGATTTTTTTAAGACTACAGAGTACAACAAATCGAGCGGAAATGTTCCTGCTTCTTTACTGGGCAGAGGCTTCCCCGGACGGTTTTCCACAGGCATCTTGCGTGGTAGGCAAGCAGGATGCAACAAGCTTATAGAAGCACGGCCATACACTGCTATGATTTCAACAATCCCGACCCGCCTTTATGAGAAGACTGCTGACTGGAGCGCTGCTTATATGTGTATTCTTCCTGTTCGGTGTTGCGCAAAAGCTCACCCGCGGCGCGGCCACTGCCCCGAAGCCGGCCTTCAGCTTTCAGCAACTCATGGTTCCGATGCGAGACGGAATTCGCTTGCAAACCGTCATCCTCAGACCGATAGGCAAAACCGAACCGCTGCCCATTCTGCTGCAACGCACGCCTTACGGCGTACCCGATAAGGCGCCCTCATCCATTCCCAACAACTGGAAGGAGCTCGCGCAGGACGGCTACATCTTCGTTTTCCAAAACCTCCGTGGCCGCTTTAAATCCGAAGGCACGTTCCAGCTTTCCTCCTGGGTAGATCTGAGTGATCCCAAAGCGACCAACGAAACCACCGACGCCTACGACACCATCGACTGGCTGGTCAAGAATGTGCCCAACAACAATGGCCGGGCCGGTATCTTCGGCGTCTCCTACCTGGGGCTCACGGCCGGAATGACTCTGCTGAACCCGCACCCGGCGCTCAAGGCCATCTCCGAACAGGCTGCGCCGGTCGATCAATGGATGAATGACGACATGCATCGCTTCGGTGCGTTACGGCTGAGTTACGCGCTCGAATACTCCGTGATGGAGCAGGCCGACAAGAACAAGAACACTTATTTCGATTTCGATACCTACGACACCTATGACTGGTACCGCAAGCTCGGGCCTGTCTCGAACGTCAACTCAGAGTATCTGCATGGCTCGGTGCCGTTCTGGAACGACATCGTCGAGCACCCGGATCATGATGCCTTCTGGAAGCGCGAAGCCTGGGTGAATCAGCTTCACAGCAGCCCTGTTCCGAATTTGAACGTCGCCGGATTCTGGGATCAGGAGGATCCCTGGGGTCCCTGGAAAATCTTTCGAAACTCGGAGGAGAACGATCCCGAACAACACAACTTCATGGTGGCCGGTCCTTGGTTTCACGGCGAATGGCAGACTTCGAAGGCGGACTCTATAGGCCAAATAGGTTTCGGCGGCCACGCCACCGCGCAAGAATTTCGCGAGAAGATTGAAGCTCCGTTCTTTCGCTTCTATCTTCACGGAGCAGGAGCCAAGTTCTCCTGGAAAGCGAGCACGTTTCAGACGGGCTCGAATACCTGGCACATATACACTGTCTGGCCGCCGTCTGAATCGAAGCCGTCCAATCTCTATCTGCACGCTGACGGCACTCTGTCGTTCAGGCGCCGGGTGCTTCCGAGGCGGAGCCGGAGTTTGTCCAGTACATCTCAGACCCCTCCGATCCGGTGCCTTACCGGGCGCGGCCCATTTCGCCGACCTATCCCGGAGGCGACTGGCGGAGGTGGGAAGTGGCGGACCAGCGGTTCGTGGATCATCGCCCGGACGTTCTCACCTTTATCGGCGCGCCGCTCGATCGCAACGTGACGATCACCGGGCCCGTTAGCGCGGAACTGTTCGCGTCTACTTCGGGGACGGACAGCGATTTCGTCGTCAAGCTGATCGACGTGTACCCGGAGCATGCAGTCCAAGACGCGTGGAAGGCCGACGACGGCCCCGGCCCCGGCGAATATGCGAAGTCCCTAAACGGCTACGAATTGCCGATCGCGATGGAGGTGCGGCGCGGGCGCTACAACCAAAGCTTCGAGCATCCTGAACCGCTGGTGGCCGATAAGCCAACGGAGTTCAAGATTCCGCTGCGCGATCGCGATCACGTGTTCTTGAAAGGGCATCGCATCATGGTGCAGGTGCAATCGACGTGGTTCCCTGTCATCGATCGGAACCCGCAGCGCTTCGTGCCGAGTATCTACACCGCCAAACCCAG
>DATJUG010000061.1:0-9923 GCA_035502635.1 Bryobacteraceae bacterium | reverse complement strand
TTTTTTCAGCCAGCCAAAGATCCAAGAAATGAGGCGCGCCGTTGCGGGCACATTTGCCCTGCTTTCGATTCTGCTCCTAGGCTACCTGTTTTATCTAGCACAGCAAATCGAGCGGCAGTCGAGCATCGACCAGGCGCAATCTGCCGACGTGATCCTGGTGCTCGGCGCGGCCGAGTATCGCGGTACGCCTTCCCCTGTGCTCAAAGCGCGGCTCGATCATGCTCTCACCTTGTATGATCGCGGTCTCGCGCCCTATGTTCTCACCACCGGCGGCGCGGGCGGCGACCCCGTCTACACGGAAGGCGAGGTGGGCCGCGCTTACCTCACCGAGCACGGCGTCCCGTCCGAAGCAATCCTCGTGGAACCGGAAGGCGCGACGACCGGTCAAAGCGTTGATGCCGCCGCCGAGATCATGCATCGCGCCAACCTGCACTCGTGCATCGTCGTGAGCGACGGCTATCACATTTACCGCGTCAAGCGGCTGCTCGAAGCACAACAGATCAAGGTCTACGGCTCCCCGCGTCCGCCCGCCGGGCATCTCAGCAAGGCCCAGCTCCGGTGGCTCTATTTCCGGCAAGCAGTCGGATATTTTCTGTGGCAGGCCGGGATTAATATTTGAGCGAAGATCACCACGACTATCCAACGGGCGCCAGAAGAGCGCAGTTAATTAGGCAACTCGGTTCCGGATCCCGGGAAGCGGATTTCGGGCCTAGTTTTGATTTAGACGGAGACCCCTAGGCCGACATTCGGGCAATTGAGCGAACGTGCACGCCTTAATGAAGTTTGCTATTGCACACCGCTCCGATCTTGGGTGAACGCTTCGGCTCCGTTGTCGCTATTTCAGTGGGTAGACTTCAATCTTCCGGAAGAAAACCTCGGCCCCCTCAGATTGGACCAGAATCTTGCCCTCCGCCGGAAAGGGATCGGTTCCTTCGTTCGCTAATTTGCCATTGACATACTGCTTTATGTCATTTCCCTGAGTTACGAGTTCAAGCAGGTTCCATTCCCCATGAGGCTTTTCCAGATCGCCGCCTGCATCGCGGAAACCGGCGACGTTCTGCCAGGGGCCTTTTCCGAAATGGTCGATCAGCGAAGCCTTGCCCGGAGGGCCGACCACGCGTTTCCCATCTTTACCGGTGAGCGCTGCGCCGTCGGTCATCCAGAAATCCCCCGTACCGCCTTCCACGATCTGAAACTCAATCGATCGAGGCCAGACCTTCTGTTCGCCCTGGACATTATACAGAATTCCGCTGTCGCGTGCTTTACCCGCGCGTTCTCCGTAGGTGCCTTCGCCCCATTTGAATTCAGCTCGCAAATAAAAATCGTGGTAGGACTCTTTTGTGATCAGGTAACCAAACTCTTTCCCTGAGATATGAATTACTCCGTTTTCTACCTGAAACACGTGATCTGGATCGCAGTTCAAGCCCTTGCTTCGCAAAAAACTATCGAACCTGTCGAGACTCGATCCATCAAACAGCACAATGGCCTTATCGTGGGGCGGTATCTCTTGAGCGAGCACTTGGCTGACCGCACTCGCGTATATCAACAGAACGATGGATTGTTTCAGCATAGCGAGTCTCCGTTCTCTCTTCGCCTATTCATCAACAGTCTCTCTGTGTTGACCGTTAGCTGTCTTCCAGAAGGTATCGGGGAGCCGGCGAAGATTTCGCCCAGGTAGGTGCCACCATGGCTTGTTAAGGGATGCGCGACTTGAGCTTGGTGGTGCAACTAATTACTTATGTCCTTATCGTAATCTATAAGGAGTATCTAAACCGCATTCCGAAGATTGAAGCTAAGGCGGAACAAACTGCGTCGAAGTAGTTATACAAGGTAACATGCGAGCGGTTTTAGTCAACGCCTCACTTTCGGATGCTCCTAGATTTCAGGGCCGGTTGATCGCGATCGCGCGGCCCACTAAGTGGATCGCAATGTGCCTGAGTCTCGCGGGCCTAGCTTCTTTTGGGCAAGAAAACCCTCCCAGCAGGGGCCGCGACGTCACCAAACTCTATGTCCAATACTGTGCCAGTTGTCACGGAGTGGATATGGCGGGCGGCTCCGCTTCGAGCCTCGTGGATGGCATTTGGCGCTATGGCGGCGATGACGCGAGTGTTGCCGACAGCATCCGCAATGGTCACTCCGAGGCGGGTATGCCAGCCATGGCGAATGACTTCGATGCTCCCGAGATCCGCGGGCTTGTCATCTATATCCGTGAACGGGAAGCGAGCTTCAAGACGGCTCATACGAAATACAATGCTCCGGTCCCCGGCGCGATCGTGCCGAGCGAGAACGCATCGTTCAAGCTGCAGCCGGTCATCGAAAGCGGATTGGAAGTGCCTTGGGCGATTGCCTTCTTGCCAGACGGCCGTATGTTAGTAACCGAACGACCTGGGCGCTTGCGCATTCTTGAGAAAGGGAAGTTGTTGCCGGAATCTGTGCGCGGCACTCCCGCGGTTTATGGAGGCGAGGGTGGATTACTGGATGTCGCGCTTCATCCCGATTACTCTCGCCCGGGCAATGATTGGATTTATCTTTCCTACGGCGACAAAAGCCCAGGCGGCTTGGCCATGACAGCGGTTATTCGAGGCCACTTGCGCGATGGCGCCTTGGTGGATCAGCAACAGATCTTCAAGGCTGACGACTCGCTGTATCGGCCCGGCGGGCAGCGCTTCGGGTCGCGCCTGTTATTTGATAGCCATGGACATCTTCTCTTCTCGGTGGGTGACCGCGCCTGTCCTGGGGACGAGCAAGATCTCTCGCAACCGAATGGTAAAGTGCATCGCGTGAATGACGACGGCAGTATCCCCAAAGACAACCCGTTTGTCAACAAAGCTGGAGCTATAGCCAGCATCTGGACTTATGGCAATCGTAATCCGCAAGGCCTCACGTTCAGCCCGGTTACAGGAGAATTATGGGAGTCCGAGCATGGCCCGCGCGGCGGTGATGAACTGAACATTCTTCACGCTGGCCATAACTATGGCTGGCCCGTTATTACTTATGGCATGAACTATGATGGCACGCCGATCACGGACCATTTGGTCCGTGACGGCATGGACCAACCGGTCACTTATTGGGTTCCTTCCATCGCCACCAGCCCACTTACTTTTTATACCGGAAATCGAATTCCACAATGGAAGAACAATCTGTTCCTTGGCGCCCTGGCAGCCCAAGAGCTGCTGCGTTTAGTGGTTGAGGGCGGCAAAGTAATTCACCAGGAAGTTCTTTTCAAAGGCATTGGACGTGTGCGCGATATTGTGAACGGGCCGGACGGCTACCTATACGTTGTGCTCAACGCACCTGACCGCATAGAACGCCTTGTACCTGCAGACGCTTATTAGGTAGACAGGTTGCGGCGGAAATGTGACGCCCGAGCGAAGTTGCCCCCTAAACCGCAAAATCTACTTCCAGCGGCTCGACCAGAGGCATCAACCAACTCACCAGCGCCTGATGCACAGGATGTGGTCCATAGGCATCCAGCGACTCTCTATCGGCGAACTTCATCACGCCGCCTAGCTCATAGCCTTGCCCGCGCGGCGAAATGTTCTTGCCCACGTACGTCTCCAAAAGCCCCGGAATCTGGCCTTGCAACTGCCGAATCTCTGAAATGACGCGCTGCTTCTGGTCTTCCGTGACGCCTGGCCTCCAGCGGAAGGCAAATACATGAATGTACATGAATCTCAGATATCACGGCGCAATGTGGAATCCCGCTCCAATCTCAGCACCACGGCGACGCTCGCCAGCAACAAAATCAGTGCCGCAGCCGAACCGGCCAGCAGCATCGGCGGAATCTCAATCATCTTCGGCCCCTGCCAGGCGCCTATCGCGATGGCTGTAATTACGCTTACCGCAATCGCGATCTTCTGCATCGTGTTGATCCAGGCAACAGACTGCTGTGCGGCGGCGCGTTTCTTGGCCAGTTGCGCTCTCCACCAAACCGTTCCCGCGGGTGCAATCTCCGTTTCCGTCTCGGCGGCCGCGCAGCCCTCGAGATAGCTCCACACCAACTTCGCATCCTGGCACACGGGGCAGGAGTTCAAGTGCGCTTCCAACTCAACCGGCATTGAGCCGCTTCGCAGTCCCGAGAGCACATTTGATTCTTTTTCACATTCATTGAGCTTCATCTCGACGCTCCCGTGCGCTTGCGCAGCAATTCGGCCAAACTCTCACGTGCCCGTGCCAGCATCGGCCGGATACTTTCAGTTTTTGCGCCCACCATGCCTGCAATCTCGCCGTGGCTGAACCGTTCGACATACGCCAGCCACAACAACTCGCGCTGCCGCGGGTTCAACTCCTCCATTATCCGCCGCATGTCTTCTCTTCGTGCGACGTCCTCAGCCACGTTCTCACCCGAAGCCGCCTCGCTCAGCGGCACAGCCTCCGCGCGCCTGAAGTGATCCCGCATTAAATTCGTCGCGATGCGAAACAAATAGTTCTTGCGATGCTCGTCCTGCTCGGGTAACGCGGCCTGCAGGAATCGCAAGAAGCTCTCTTGCAGAATGTCATCGGCGAACGAGGGGTCATGTAGCGTCGCACGGATATATGCGCGCAACGGCCGGGCAGTACGGTTATAAAACAGCCGAAAGCTCTCCTCGTCCATTGCGGATGTTTCCGCAGCGGCAAACTCCTGCTGCGCAATCGCGGCTGCAAGAGGACGCATGCAGCCGTCCTAAATGGCTCGGCTGCTTCCCGGTCTCAAGAGCCCCCAGGATCTCGAGAGCACATACGCCGCCAGTGCGGAGATCAGGAATCCGATTCCGATGGCCAGTATTATCGAGGCAAACAGCAACAGGCCTTCCCGTCCGTCATAGTCGCTAAAACTTGGCCGAACTAGCAGCCCAGCTGCGCCTGCCAAAGAAAAAATCAGGCCCGCCTGAATTGCGCCCATAATTCGCGCGGCGGGATTCGACGTCTCAATCGTCGCCGATTCCAGAAATCTCCGCCCTTGCTCACTCTCCAAATACCGCAACAACTCGTTGCTGTTGGCGCATTGCTCCAGCAGTTTCCCATGTAAGGCCGCCACTTTCTCGGTCGCCGACCTGCGCCGGACGTTCGTCGAAATCACCCAAACAATCCATCCCACCAAAGTCGACAACGTACCAACTATAAAAACTGGCGTCGCGTCCATCTTCATTTCTCCTTCGCCCTGTATTACGGATTTCGAAGGCCAAATGTTAACAGTAGTTGCTGAATTCTCAGCGGTGGAATTCCAAGCCCTTCTTCTCGCGACCCGCCCCGGCAATCACAGCCGTAACTGCGAACACCGTCCCGGCCGTCACCGCCATCGCGGTTGCGTAGCTCATATGCTCGGCGAAAATTGCTTCCAATGTCCCAACCGATCCCGCCAGCAACACGCCACACTGGTAGGCGAAACCGGGCAGAAAACCCCGAATCGAATTGGGCGAAAGCTCACTCAGGTGCGCGGGAATCACGCCCCAAGCGCCCTGCACGAAAAACTGCATCAGGAACGCGCCCGTAATCAGCAGTCCCACTCGTGGCGCATACGCCCATAGCGGAATCGTCAACATCGCCGCAACCAATGACAAGACCATCGCCCGCCGCCGCCCGATCCGGTCTGACAGCAACCCGATCACTACCCCGCCCACCAGCGCACCTACCATCGATATGGCCGAGATGGCCGACCGCTCTACTGTCCCGAATTTCCAAAACCGCTGCAGAAACGTCGGGTACATATCTTGCGTGCCGTGCGAGGCGAGATTCATCCCCGTCATCAGCAGCACGAGATACAGAAACAGCTTCCAATGCTCCGCCACTGCAATGCCGAGCTGACTCCAGCTCTCGTGTTTCGACTTCTGCCAGACCTCCGATTCCTTCACCCGAAACCGCACGAAGAGCGCTAACAGCGCCGGCAGGCCGCCCAGGAAGAACAATGGCCTCCAACCCCAGCGATCGAACAGAAAGAGGTAGCAGAGCGCCGCTAGCAAGTTCCCCAGCGCGTAGCCCTGCTGCAAAAAACCTGACAGCAGCCCCCTCCACTTCGCCGGAACTTTTTCCATTGCCAGCGACGCGCCCACGCCCCACTCGCCGCCCATGCCGATCCCAAACAGCGCTCGCAGCACCAGGAACGTCGCGAAATTCGGTGAGAATCCCGTTGCGATCTCAACCACCGAATAGAAGATCAGATCGATCATCAGCGGCAGTCTTCGCCCATAGCGGTCCGCCAACGCGCCGAATAGAAACGCACCCACCGGCCGAAACGCCAAGGTCAATGTGATTGAAAGCGCGACTGCCTTATCCGGCTGATGAAACTCTTTGCCGATCGCAGTCAGGCAAAACGCGACTAGAAAGAAATCGAATGCATCGAGCGTCCAGCCGAGAAAGCTCGCCGTCAGCGCTGCCCAATGACCGCTGGTTGCGGTCTTCAGTTCCGCATCCGGCCGCATCTACGATTTATCTACGCTGCCGCTGGCGGCTGCGTTCGGCTGCCACAACGTCTCGGGCGCGCCAAGCACGCCATTCACCCAGCGGCTCCAGACGAACAGCGCGTCGCTCAGGCGGTTCAGATACCGCAAGCCTTCAGGCTCAACGCTCTGTCGTTTGCCGAGCGAAACCAGCAGCCGCTCCGCTCGCCTGCAAACCGTACGGCAGATGTGCAGCTCCGCATCCAGCCTGCTGCCGCCCGGCAGCACAAAGGACCGCAAGGGCTCTAACTCGGCGTTCGCTTCGTCGATGTCTCGCTCGAGTTGCGTCACGTCCGCCGCTGTGACGCGCGGCTGCTTCGGATGCACGTCCTCCGGCAAAGTCGCCAGGATGGACCCGAGATTGAACAGCTCATGCTGCACGCGCTTCAACGTAATGGCAAATCGGGGCAGGCGCTCTTCCCGTGCGCCCAGTTGCTCGGCGGTCGCCCGCGCCGCACCTACAAACGAGTTCAGCTCGTCCACCGTGCCATAGCACTCGATCCGCAGATCGTCCTTGGCAATTCGCTGTCCGCCCACCAGGCGCGTCTCACCCGCATCGCCCATGCGCGTGTAGATCCGGTTAAGCGCTATGCGAGGTTCATTGAAAGTGTCTTCGCTCACGTGCGTGTCCCTATTGAGTGTAGGACTGATGCCCTGAGCGACGAGAGCGAACCTGATCCAGTTCGCCGAGTGCGAGGTGCTTCTATTTCGAAGTCGCACCGCTCGAAGAAGCGGCGGCAACGCCCGTGCCTCTTAGGCTAATCGTGAGGCCGGGATTGAAGAAAGCGTTGGAGGGAACCACCAGCGTACCGGTCGCCGGCCCAACAGCCGACGGTGTGAAGCTAACCTCCACACTGCAGCTCTCTCCAGAACTCAAGTCGCTGGGGCAATCGTTCGATTCGGTGAATGGACCTGTGGTGCTGACGCTGTCGATCGTTAGCGGTCCCACTCCCTTCAGCGTGATCGATTTCGGTGGGCTCGTGCTGCCTACCTGCTGCCCTGAAAAACTCAGACTGTACGCCGACGGATTTACATTCGGGATAGCGGAGACTTCAAGAATACGGCCGCTACCCGTGTCGTCGACGTAGATGTTCCCGGATGCATCCAGAATGACGTCCGCGGGACCAGCCAGATTGGTGCTGCGGGCGGGGACGCCAGGCGTGGCATAGCCAAAGTTCCCATCTCCGGCGACTGTGTAGATAGTGCCGTGCCCATTTATCCAGCGGATACGATTGTTCCCGTAATCGGCAATAAGCACGTCGCCAGCGGCATCTACGGCAACGGCCTGTGGGCTGTATAGACCGGTCTGAGTTGCGGGAACACCATCGCCGGTGTAAGCCGGCGGCCCATTACCTGCGATCGTGTTGATAATGCCGCTGGTGCTTACGACACGCACGCGATTGTTAGTTGTATCTGCGATCAACAGATCACCCGAGGCGTCAAACCCGATGTCGTGCGGGCTATTCAGTTGCGCGCTGGTTGCGGGTCCTCCATCGCCCGAGAATCCGCGGCCCTTCGCATTGTTGCCCGCGACAGTTTCAATCTTCTCAGTGGCCGCAAACACCTCGCGGATGACATTGTTCGCCTGATCTGCAATATATAAGTTCCCGGATGAATCGAAGGCGAGGCCAGTGGGCAGGTTCAGGTGAGCACTGATCGCAGACCCGCCGTCTCCGCCAAAACTACAGGAATTAGGCGTTCCCGCGAAAGTGCTGATATCCCCACTGCTCGCGGTCACCTTGCGGATGACGCAGTTCTGCGTGTCGGCAATATAAACATTGCCGTACGAATCGGCGATGGCCTTTTGCGGATTGTTCAACATCGCGCTCGTTGCAGCGCCGCCATCGCCGGAGTAGCCGCAGGTGCTGAAATCGTCAATGTTCCAGTACGGAGGCGTTCCGGCTATCGTGCTGATATCCCCGGAGCTCTTGGTTGCTTTGCGGACGATGCAGTTTTTCGTATCGGCAATATAGGTGTCGCCGGAAGCATCGAAGCTTTCACCATAGGGATAGTAAAGGGATGCACCGGTTGCAGTTACGCCCGGCGCGTAGGTAAGAAGCCCGTTTCCGGCCACCGTGTTGATATTGCCGCCCAGGATCGCCTTTCGTATGCGCAGGTCTCCGTAATCCACTATGTAGAGCTGATCTGTGTTGCCTGATGTGCTTACGGCCAAGCCATAAGGAGAGCACATTCTGGCGCTGGTTGCAGGGCCTCCATCGCCCTCAAATTCGCAAGATCGAGGTGTGCCTGCCACGGTCGAAATTATTCCGCTAGTGTTCACCTCGCGTACGACATCATATGTCTCATCTGCGATGAACAGATTACCTGCCGCATCGAGCGCGATTCCATAAACAGAACCAATCTCCGCTACCGTTGCATACCCACCGTCGCCGGAAAATCCTTTGCTACGATCTCCGGCATAAGTACTGATTAACCCTGTGCCGGCCGTTACCTTGCGGATCAAATAATTGTTCTGATCGGCGATATACACATTCCCGAAACTGTCCACTGCTACGGTGTACGGATCGTCGAGTTCTGCACTAATAGCTGGGCCTCCATCGCCGGAAAAGCCGACTTTCCCGGTGCCCGCAAGCGTGCTGATTTTCCCGGTGCTGGCGGTGACTTTGCGAATGCGCTGATTCTTCTGATCGGCGATGCAAATATTGCCTGAACCGTCTACCGCCACGCCTGTCGGAGAAGACAGTTCCGCACTGGTAGCCGATGCGCCATCCCCGCTGAAGCCGCACTTCTCGGGTGTTCCCGCGACTGTTTCGATAACGCCCGTTTTCGCAGTCACTTTGCGTATGATGCAATTGCCCGTATCCGCTATGTATACGCCTCCCGAACTGTCGGTTGCGACGCCATATGGATCGAGCAGAGTAGCCTGAGTCGCAGGACCGCCATCACCCGAGTATCCGGAGTTCGCAACCCCTGCAAAAATCGTTAAGACGCCCGCCGGACTTACTTTGAAAACGATGTTGAGACTAGTGAAATAATCATTTCCCACGTTATCGACCGCTATCCCCAAGGGCCACTGTATGTTGGCAGTAGTAGCCGGAAGATTATTCGGTCCGCCACCGGCATAAGCGGAGATGACATCGGGGGAGGCGGCGGTCATCAGGACCGGAAACGCCGTGAGCAGGCAAATGGAGTTGATCTTATGCATCGTAAATAAATCCTTTTGCGATTCCGAATGCCGGACGCCGCGCCGTGACTGTATGGGCGCACTTAGAGTGCGTACGACTCACTCAAAGCATCGCTCAATATGAAAACTAAGGAGTACGGCGAGTATATATCGCTGAAGTTTCTGCTGTCAAGACGGAGAGTACTAGCGGGTCCCGTCGTATTCCGCCCGTTCTATAATGCGGACAGTGTAGGTATGGACATTCCGATTCGTGTGCTCGTCGCCAAACCGGGCCTCGATGGACACGATCGCGGCGCGAAAATCATCGCACGCGCCCTGCGCGACGCAGGTATGGAAGTCATTTACACTGGCCTCCGGCAGAC
>DATJUG010000060.1:0-95409 GCA_035502635.1 Bryobacteraceae bacterium | reverse complement strand
GGAGGCTATTTACCTGACAAACGACGCAGGGTGGTGGGCGAACACGATCCGGCCCGATTTGCTGCATCAGGCGCTTTGGGCGGTCGCGCAGGAGGGCGATCCGGTGGCGAAAGCACTCGACGCGAGGGGACGATCTAGCTACAGCGTGAGGGAAAAGATTCAGGTACAGGGTGCGCCAGCGCTTGAGATCTACGAGCGAACAGACGCGGGAGCGGAGAAATGATGGAAATCCCGTTTATGAAGCTGCACGGCGCTGAAAACGATTTTCTGCTGACGTGGGAAGAGGAAGCGCCCAGCGCCGAGCTGCCGGATGTGGCGCAACGGATCTGCGCCCGCACAACCGGCATAGGGGCGGATGGATGGATGCTTGTCTCGCGCGAAAATGGCGGGCTTCGGACGCGCTTGTTCAATTCCGATGGAAGCGAGCCGGAGATCTCGGGCAACGGCACACGCTGCGCCGCGGCATTTGGCATTGCGAAGGGCGCAGTGTCGGCGCCCGAAATCGTGATCGCTACCGCGGCTGGCAAAAGGCAACTGCATCTGATTTCGCAAAGTGGAAACCAGTTCCTGTTTGAGATGAATATGGGCGTTCCGTACACAGAGAAGCTGCGCACCGTGATCCAGCTTGCAGGCCGCGATTTCGATGCGACGGTGTTGAACGTCGGCAATCCCCAGTGCGCGATCTTTGTTGACGTGCTGCCGGAGGATTGGCGCGATGCAGCCCAGCAGTGCGAGCGAGATCATCGGTTCCCGAATCGCACTAATGTTTCGTTCGTGCGAGTTGTAGACCGGCATACGATCGACGGAGTTTTTTTTGAGCGCGGCGCGGGAGAGACCAGGAGCTCGGGAACGGGGTCCACTGGAGCCGCGTGCGCTGCTATTCTCAGGGGTATAGCCGAGAGCCCGGTTGAGATACGTACGCCCGCCGGGAGTATGGTGCTGCGCTGGGATGACAGCGTATATTTGACGGGACCGGCGGAAATTATAGGCGAGGGCAGATTCTTCCTTGATCTCTGAGCAAATTGAGCGCACGACCGAGCAGCCATCTGCTGCCGCGGATCTGAGAGAGCGTATTACGAAGAGGACCGCGCGAGTTGGCGTGTTGGGCCTCGGATATGTTGGACTGCCGTTGGCAGTCGAGTTCGCGCATGCCGGATTCGAAGTAACCGGCATCGACGTACAGCAGAGTAAGGTAGATCAATTCAACCGCGGGCATTCCTACATAAAGGATGTAAAGGACGACGTTTTTAGACCGCTGGTCGAGAGCGGCAAGTTGCGCGCCACAACCGATTATTCGGTGATCCGCGACCTGGACACGATTGATATCTGTGTTCCTACGCCGCTGCGCAAGACGAAAGATCCCGATATGAGTTATGTCGTGGCGGCGCGGGACGCGATTGCGGAGCACTTACATCCGGGTTTGCTGGTGATGTTGGAATCGACAACATATCCCGGCACCACGGATGAGCTCGTTCTGCCGATGCTCCAAGCCCGCGGCCTGAAAGTCGGGCAGGATTTCTTTCTCTGCTTTTCACCGGAGCGCGTCGATCCAGGGAATCCTAAGTTCCATACCCGCAACATCCCTAAGGTGGTTGGCGGAATCACGCCGGTCTGCACGGAAATGGGTGCGCTGTTTTATGAACAAGCCCTAGAAAACGTAGTGCCCGTCAGTTCAACCCGGGTTGCCGAGATGGTGAAGCTACTCGAGAACACTTTTCGGATGATCAATATCGGATTGGTGAACGAGCTGGCGCTCATGTGCGACCGCATGAATATCAATGTATGGGAAGTGATCGATGCGGCCGCCACTAAGCCGTTCGGGTTCATGCCTTTCTATCCCGGCCCTGGTCTAGGCGGCCACTGCATCCCGATCGATCCGTTCTACTTGTCCTGGAAGAGCAAAGAATCCGGCATAGAGGCGCGATTCATCGAGCTGGCCGGCTATATCAACGGGCGCATGCCGGAATTCGTTGTCGAGAAAATTCAAAACGCGCTGAACGATGCATCCAAGCCCGTGCGTGGGTCGCACATTCACGTGCTCGGGGTGGCGTATAAGCGGGATATCGATGACGTCCGGGAATCGCCCGCGCTCGATATCATATTGCTGTTACAGCGGCGCGGCGCTCGCGTCACTTACTCGGATCCGCATGTAAGTCGTATCAATAGCGACGGCGCAACGCTCGAGGCGCAGGAAACGTTCGCAAACGTGTCGGCAGCGGATTGCGTTGTCATTGTGACCGATCATAGCGGCATCGACTATGGGAAGGTCATCCAGCGGAGTAAGTTGATCGTCGACACGCGAAACGCTTTGAAAAAGTTCACTTCCGATAAGATCGTCCGCTTGTAACGCGCATCAGTTGACAGCCGGCGCCGTTTCGCCGTCTTCAGGGCCGCTTTCGAGACCCATTTGCGATAGTCGGTAGCGAAGTGCATTGCGTGTGAGGCCAAGCATTCGCGCGGCTTGGCTCTTGTTGCCATTGGCCCGGCGTAAAGCTTCACGAATCATCATCTGTTCCCAATGCTCCAGAGTTTCGCCTTCGGGAAGCAGAGGCGTTTGTTGGGATGCAACAGCATTAGCGGTTCGCGGAGCTTCGATTCGCAGGTCGGATGGCTGCAGGATTTCGCCCGGCGCGAGAACCAGGCTCCGCTCCAGGGTGTTCTCGAGCTCACGAACGTTGCCAGGCCAAGCATGAGTGAGTAAACGATCGATTGCCGCGGCGCTTATGTCTTTGGCCATTGAGCCGAGTTCCCCAGCTAGCTTATGGACGAAGTGGCGGGCGAGAAACGGAATGTCTTCCGTGCGTTCCCGCAGCGGCGGAATGTTGATGGGCACGACATTGAGGCGATAATACAGGTCCTCGCGAAAGCGGCCCTGTTCAAGCGCGGCGCGCAGGTCCACGTTGGTTGCGGCGATCACGCGCACATCGACGCTGCGCGTGAGATTGGAACCGAGCCGCTCAAATTGGCGTTCTTGCAGAATGCGCAGCAGTTTTACCTGGACGTTGCCGGGTACATCGCCGATCTCGTCGAGGAATACGGTGCCCTGATCGGCCTGCTCGAACTTGCCGGGCTTGCTCGAATTTGCCCCCGTGAAGGCGCCCTTGTCGTACCCGAACAGTTCGCTTTCCATCAGGTTTTCGGGAAGCGCCGTGCAGTTGATTTTAATGAAGGGATGATTCTTGCGCGGCGAGTGCTGATGAATGGCGCGGGCAATCATGTCTTTGCCCACCCCGCTCTGTCCAGCGAGAAGAACGGTGGCGCGCGTTGGCGCAACACGCTCCACGGTATGAAAGATTTCGCGCATGGCGGCGCTTCGGCCAATGATGTTGTCGAATTGATAGCGCTGGTCGAGCTCTTCGCGCATCCGGCGATTTTCGTCGCGAAGCATCTGCACCGCCATAACCTTTTGGACGATAGTGGTCAGATGGTCTAGCGAAAACGGCTTCTGAAGAAAGTCTGCCGCACCCAGCTTCATGGCTTCGACGGCGGTTTCAACTGAGCCGTGGGCCGTGATCACAATCACAGCGGCGGGTATGCCGCGCGCCTGCAGTTGCTGCATGAGCTCGACGCCATTCATGCCGGGCAAGCGCAGATCTGTAATGACGAGGTCGGCTAGGGTCGCGAGCGGGAGAGCCTGCTCGGCGGTAGGCGCGCCATCTACTTCGAAACCGGCCGATTCCAGTTGAATCTGGATGACGCGGCGGAGCTTTTCTTCGTCTTCGACCAGGAGAATGCGTGCGGCGGACATATTCAGGAGCGCTGCCTCATTCCAAGAACGCTCCGCTTAAGAACGCTCCGCTATGGGCAGCGCAATCTCAAATGTAGTACCAACGCCAAGCTCGCTGAACACGTTAATGCGGCCCTGATGCTCATCGACGATTTTAGAGACAATCGCCAGGCCGAGGCCGACGCCCTGGGGCTTGGTAGTGAAGAATGGATTGAAGATGTTTTCGAGATGCTGCGGCTCGATTCCCTTCCCGTGATCGGCAACGAATATCATGATTTCCTGGCCGGCTGCCTGTGCGCGAATTTCCACAGTTTGGCCCGAGGAGCTCGCCTGAATCGCATTCTGCACCAGGTTGGAAATTGCCAGCTTGAGCATATCGGGATCGAACGTGAATTCAAGCGCATCATCCGATAAATGCGCCAGCACTTCCACGTTGCGGCTCCGCGCCAGATCCGCCTGCTGCCGGATGACATCGTCGACGACGCTCCGTAGCGCTGCTTTAGCCGGACGGATTTGCAGGGGACGCGCGAAATCGAGAAAACTCGAGATCAGCCCGTTCATTCGATCGACCTCGCTGCCAATGTAGCCAGCCATTTCGGACATGACTTCAGGGCGCTGCCTCGTGGAATCTTTAGTGAGCATTTCGGCCGAGGCTTTAATGGTTCCTAGCGGATTGCGAAGCTCGTGAGCGAGACCGGCCGTGAGCTGGCCGAGAGCGGCCAGACGCTCGGTGCGGCGCAAGGAGGCTTGGGTCAGGCGCAGGGTCCGATTCGATTCCGCGAGACGCTCGGCGGCTTCTTCGGTGTGCTTCATCTGTTCGCGTTTGGCCTTGGCCTGCTGAAAGACGAGAAAACCGATGATGGCATAGAAGGATGCCCGCAGGCACATGACGCTGAGCAGTCCAGGCGGGAGCTGATTCCAATCGATGAAGATGGGCAACAGAAAGGAAAAGTAGGCGGCGGCAGAGATGGCAGTAACCAGGATAACGGCCGGAAGCTCGAAAGTAGTCGCAGTAGAGACCACGGGAATGAGAAAAATTGCATAGTAATAAGTGTCGATTCCGTGGGTGTAACCGACGAGTAAGTAGCTCAAGATGAGTTTCAGGATGATGGAGATGATTTGTCCGCGCCGCGATGAAAATAGTTTGAGGCGCGGCTCTATGATCTGGAAAGCGCCGATGAGGATGAGCAGGATGGTGGCGTCGTAATTAGTCTCAGGAGTGGTCGCCACCAGAACAGTAATGAAAAGCAGCCAGGCGAAATCCTGAGCCTGGAAGAAGCTCCCGTGCCGGGCACGGGGTACCGTCTGTGAGTTGTCTGCGGCGGCCATTTTAAGCACTCTATGACAGAATAAGGGCAACCCCTCAGTAGTCATGAGTAACGTGAACCTTCAACCCCTTGTGCCCGCGGATGACACCGTTTCGCGGGAGGATGCCACCTTCGCCGAAATCCTGTCGAGCTTCGAGCAACAACATGCTGACGAACGCGGCAGCGAAACTGTTACCGGAACTGTCGTATCGGTCCAGCCAGAGAGCATTTTGATCGATATCGGGCGGAAGATAGAAGGCTCTTTGGCCCTGGCGAAATGGCAAGCGATTGAGAAAGCCGAGCCTAAGGCAGGCGACTCGATCGTGGTGTCCGTTGGGCCGAGGAACGAAGAGGGTTATTACGAGCTCTCGACGGTCAAGGTGTCGCGGCCCAAGGATTGGAGTGGTCTTCAAGCCGCTTTTGCCGAGAAACGCACGATCGCGGGGAATGTGGCGGAGCAGGTCAAGGGCGGTTTTCGCGTAGACGTCGGGGTGCGGGCGTTTATGCCGGCCTCGCGCAGCGGCGTACGCGAAATGGCCGAGATGCCGGGCCTGGTGGGCCAAGAGATCCAATGCCGCATCACGAAGCTGGACGTCGAGAAGGAAGACGTGGTGGTGGACCGGCGAGTGGTGCTCGAAGAGGAACAGGCGCGCCGGCGGCAGGAGGCCTTTGCGGAGCTTCACGAAGGCGCGGTGATCCGCGGCCGCGTGCGCTCGGTCATGGACTTCGGTGCATTTGTGGATGTGGGCGGTACGGACGGGCTGCTCCATGTGGCGGACATGTCGTATGCCCGCATTGCGAAGGCGAGCGATGTGGTGAAACCGGGCGACGAGCTCGAAGTAAAGATCCTGAAAATCGATCCGGCCAACCGGAAGGTGTCGCTCGGATTGAAGCAGTTGCAGGATGACCCCTGGACAATCGCGGCCCGGACGTTCCACGTGGGGGACCGCGTGAGCGGAACGGTCTCCCGGTTGACCGACTTCGGCGCATTCGTGGAACTGCTGCCCGGAGTGGACGGGCTGATCCATTTGTCGGAGCTGTCCTGGAACCGGCGCGTCCGCAAACCGGGCGACCTGCTGAAAACGGGAGAGCGTGTCGAAGCGGTGGTTTTACAAATCAACCCGGAAGAGCGGCGAATCGCCTTGGGTTACAAGCAGGCGCTGGGCGACCCCTGGGAAACGGTTGTGCAGCGCTTCCCGGTTGGAACGGTTGCTGAAGGCCCCGTGACAAACCTGACCCAGTTCGGCGCGTTTGTGGAGTTGGTCGACGGCATTGAAGGCATGGTGCACATTTCCGACATCACCAACGAGAAGCGGCTGGATCATCCGAGAGAGCGCCTGAGCAAGGGGCAGAGCGTACGCGTGGTGGTGCTGGAGGTGGACCAGGACCGAAAAAGATTGCGTCTAGGGATGAAGCAACTGGAGCCGACCACGCTGGATCATTACATTTCCGAGCATCGGCCGGGAGATACCGTGAGCGGGCGGCTGGTGGAAGTGCAGGGCGACAAAGCGAAAGTCGAGCTGGGAGAAGGGGTGATTGTGACCTGCCGGTTGAAGCCGGCCGCGAATTCCTCCGCGCCGGTTGAGCAGGCGCGAAGCGCAGATGTATCGTCGCTCGGCGCGATGCTGGCCGCGAAATGGAAGCAGGGCGGCGGTGGCGGGCAGGCGAAGGAGACGGCGCAGGCAGGGCAAGTGAGGAGCTTCCGAATTTCGAATCTCGATGCCGCAAAGCATATGATTGAGCTGGAGTTAGCTAGCTGAAAGGCATTCCCCAGACTGGCTTGCGGGAGACTACCCGGCGGGAGCGCGTGTCGTGACAAAATCCGGTTTCGTCCGTCTATCATTACGGTGCATACTCGGGCTGGGCTCATCGAGAATGTAGGCGTGCGGGGCACGACGGAGCGGTCAAGCGAAGAGGCTCTCATCCGCGCGGCCCAAGGCGGTGATGATGAAGCCTTTGAGCAGTTGGTAAGGACCTACGATCAGCAGGTGCTACGCATGGCGCTTAACCTGTTGCGTTCACCCGAGGACGCCCGGGACATATATCAGGAGGCTTTTCTTCGGGTTTATCGG
This sequence comes from Bryobacteraceae bacterium, assembly GCA_035502635.1. Classification (GTDB taxonomy): domain Bacteria; phylum Acidobacteriota; class Terriglobia; order Bryobacterales; family Bryobacteraceae; genus Bog-105. The sequence goes on along the minus strand of DATJUG010000060.1, from coordinate 88,303 downwards.
AACCTGCCGAAATTTCGTTTCGATTGTAGCTTCAGTACCTGGCTATACCGGATTGTTGCCAATCTCTGCCTGGATCAGATCCGAAAACGGAAGGTGCGCAAGGAAGAAGCTTCTGCCGTGGCGACTGCAGCCGGCGACGTGGATCGGTTTCAATTCGTGGCGGAGACTCGGGCGGACGTCGATCCGCAGCGGCAGTTGATGAGCACTGAAGTGAATTCGCGCGTCCAGGAGATTTTGGGCAGGCTTACGGCACGGGAACGGTTGGTGTTCGAGATGCGGCATTTTGAAGGCATGCGGTTGCGGTCCATCGGCGAGGCGCTTGGCGTCACTGAAGAAGCCGCTAAAAATTGCCTATTCCGAGCGACGCAGAAGATGCGAGCGGCTTTGGGAGACTTTGTATGACGTGCCACGATGCGCAGACAAAGCTCTCGCTGTACTTGTACGGCGAGCTCGATTTTGCCGAAGAGGAAGCGCTGGAACAGCACGTGAGTGAGTGTGCTCTTTGCGAGCGTGCATTAGCAAACGAGAAGGCGTGGCACAGCGCGCTAAAGGCAGAGCCCAGCGACGTGCCGCTCGAGCTGCTGGCAGAGTGCCGGCGAGAACTCAACAGCGCGCTGAGGTCCCCAAAGATGAGACATTCATCGCGGCCGCACTGGTGGCGTTGGGCGGAGGTGCTTGGCTTCTCATCCCCACAGTGGTCGATGCGCTTGGCAGCGGCGTCCTTTTTGGTGTTTGTCGGTTTTAGCGCGGCGCGGTTCATCGACCGCAACGGGCTGCCGGGCGGCGATCTGGCGGTTACAACAGACAACATGGGGGTTGCCGATCCGGCGACAGCGCAGATCCGCGACATCGAGCCGGGAGAGGATAATCGCGTTCGGATTACTTTCGACCAGCCGCGGGCGATCACGGGACCGGCCGATAACGATGAAATACGGGCATGGTTGGTTGCCGCCACGAAGGATGCGAACGACCCGGGAATACGGGCAGACTCCGTTCAGATGTTGAACGGTCAAGCTGGGCGCGACGTAAGGGACGCATTACTGAATAGCGCGGAGCACGATGCGAATGCGGCCGTGCGGCTGGAGGCTGTGGAAGGACTGCGGCGTTTCCGCGACGATGAGGCGACCCAAGAGGGACTTGTGTACGTGCTGCAGCACGATGAGAATGCAGGCGTGCGATCTAAAGCGATTGACGTGCTGGCGCCGGCTCGGGAAACCGTGAAAATCAGTCCCGACATCGCGGACGCGCTGGAAACGGTGATGCGTTCCGGACAACCGGACGATTATGTCCGCATGCGGTGCGTTGAACTGCTGCAGCAAGTGGACTCGCGGATCACGGTGTATTAGGCTGCCGGTTGAACGTGGCGATTCCTTCGGCCGCTATTGAGCCGGGCCCAAAAAAAGCAGCGCTCGGGCCAATCTACTTTGAGCTTCTCTCGTCAATAGCTTCGAGGCGTTTGCCGGTGGGCGATGCTTGGCCGGCAAATAAGCGCCGTGAGGATTGCGTATGCGTTTTTTGACTTCGATAACGGCTTTGGCCACCGCGACCATTTTGACGGCGGCTCCGGCGGCAGCTCAATCTCATTCATTGTGGTCTCAACCGGATCTGGCGCAGGTGCAAGCCGACCTGTCGAACCTGGAAAATAATCTGCGCTTGGCGGCGCAATGGCGCTCCGGCCCTTATTTGGGCGTGGGGCTGGCCGATATCGACGCAGATCGTGCGAGAGCACTGCATTTAGAAGAGGAGCGCGGGGTTGAGGTAGTGAAGGTAGAGCCCCAGAGCCCCGCGGAGAGGGCCGGTCTGAAGCCTGGCGATGTGCTGCTGACCTATAACGGCGAGAACATTTTAGGCGCTCAGCAGCTCGGACGGCTGGTTTCCGAGACGCCCAAAGGCAGAAAAGTGAAAATTCAATTCTGGCGCGATGGAAAGATGCAAACCACCACGGCGGTAGTGGCTGAATCGCCCGCGCACGAAGCGTTTCCAGCAAACCTCGACATCCAAATCCCGCAAGTTCGTTTCATGGTGCCAGATATTCCGAGCCCAATGGTGGTATGGAAGAGCTCCGCACTGGGTATAGAATGCGAGCCACTGGATTCGCAACTGGCGGAATACTTCGGCGTCAAACGCGGCGTCCTGGTGCGGTCGGTCGAAAAAGGGTCGGCAGGAGAGAAGGCCGGTTTGAGAGCCGGAGATGTGCTAACGGCGGTCAACGACCGGCCGGTAGCGAGTACCCATGACGTGGTGTCTTGCGTGCGGACACAACGCCGGACAGGCAAGCCCATCGCGGTGACATTGGTGCGCGAGCACAAAGAGCTGAGCTTGAGCGTGGTGCCGGATTCCGACAATCAGGAATAGAACGGCAGCGTCGCGAGTTGGGCGTCAACCGGGCGCCTAGCTGAGGGAACGCAGGCGATCCTGTTTACTCATCACTTCGCGGATTCGGACTGCGAAGTTGCCGTCGACCACCATCACTTCTCCTCGCGCGATGGCACAGTTGTTGACGATAATATCGACCGGTTCTGAAAGCGCGCGATTCAGCTCGACAATGGAACCCGTGGTTAATTTTGCGACGTCCTTCAGCGCCAGGCGAGTGCTCCCGAACGACACGCTGACGGGCATCTCGAGATCGAGCAGTAAATCGAGGTTGCGCGGTGTGCCGCGAGAACCAGGCACCACGGCCGTACTGGCCGCGGAGGAGGACGGGTTCGCGACCGCGGATAGTAACGCGGGCGGTAGGCAGACCCTTAGCAAATGGCCTTTGCCTTGTGCGGCGCCGAACGGAAGTGTGAAGCTATTAGGCGAGTCCGGCGCCTTTTCGGCGCGGGAGCAATCCGCCACTTCGAGCGAGGTATTCAGACGACCCGTCAAATTGCGCGCGAGCGACGCGGCAAGCTGTCCTATCAGATGACTCGTCGCGTGCAGCGCGTGATGATCATGGTCACTGGGCCGGCCTCTTGCGGATAGAAGCACGTGGCCGAGCCCGACCGCGGTGATCCGGTCAAGCCCGAATTCCAAGCGACCGAACTGCGCGGGTATGAGATCGCATCCAAACCATATGCACTCATCCGGCGACGCGGGCGGGCCCTGGACCGGGAGCGTAAATCCCGCCGATCCAAATGCCGCGTCGAGCGCCGCTTGCCAGCAGGCACCTGCTTCTTTCTCTAAATAGCTGAGAGCGTCTTCCGTTTCTGCCCTAGCGGAGATGAGTGACATAGCGTATCCTCCGAGTAATCTAATCAGGAGCGATTCTGTGGCCACCGTTTCTGCATATAGGAACGAAGCCGCAAGATTGCTTGAGACTTGAGCTGCGAGATTCGCGACTCGTGCAAATCGACGATTCTTGCAATCTCGCGAAGCGTCATCTCTTCGTAGTAGTACAAGCTCAACACCGTTCTCTCCAGGTTTGGCATCTTCTCAATCGCTTCGGCCAGGAGACGCTCGAGTTCCGAACGTTCGACAATCTGCGATGGCCAGTCCTGGTCGGAATCCGCCAGATAGCGCAGGAGGTCGCATCCTTCTTCTTCCGTGCCTGCATTCTCCAGACTGCCGAGTGTGAGTCCGCGAGCCTCGGACAGCCAATCCTGATATTCGGCGATTGACAGGCCGAGGAAGGCAGCTATTTCTTCCTCCGCAGGCATGCGGTGATGCTGCTGTTCGAGCGAGGCAATGGCCGCTTCGATCAGCTTGGCGCGTTTGCGTTGCTGACGAGGCGCCCAGTCCAAACCTCTCAAACTGTCCAGGATTGCGCCACGAATTTTGTATTCGGCATAGGTCTTGAGCTTGACATCATGGCTCGCATCATAGCGATCGATAGCCGCGATCAAACCCACCACGCCAGTGGAGATCAGGTCATCCAGGCTCACCGACACGGGCAGTCTCTCGTGGATGCGCCTGGCGATCAGCTTCACCTGCGGGAGATGTTCGAGTATCAATTGCTCCCGCAGCTCCGGGGTAAGTGCCGGTTTCTCACAAATCTGGACTTCTTCACGAGCGGTCATGCAGCCTCTTTACTTAATAGTTCCCAAGCAAATTACCCTTACGCCGGAGGGGACTTCGTTGTGCCCGATCACGGCCAGGGCCGGTAAAGCATTTTCGGTGATCTGCTTCAAAAACAGGCGTGCGCCCGAACTAGTGATCACCACCAGCGCCGAATCCGCCGTCGGCAGTGTCCGGCTAAAGCGGTCTACGATGGATTTGATCTGTTGCGGAGACAGACTGATATGGCTTCCGTGCTCCCCGTGTTCCGCCGCGGACTCGATACTCCGTTCGATTTCAGAGTCGACAAAATATGCGGGCAGATCGGATGCCGGGTTCAGATAGGGTTTGACGATGGAGCGGCGGATGGCCTGCCGAACGTACTCTGTCAGCAGAGCCGTATTGCGTGTGATCGCAGCGCCGTCGCCCATGGCCTCTAAGATGGTGCCCGCGTCGCGGATGGGAACGCGCTCGCGCAGCAGGTTCTGCAGGACCTTCTGGACTGTCGCCAGCCCAAGCTGCTTTGGAACCAGGTCCTCGACCAATTTCGGCTGATCCTGCCCTATGCGATCCAGGACCCGCTTGGCATCCTGGCGCGAAAACAGTTCAAAGGCGTACTTGCGAACGACCTCCGTCAGATGCGTGCCCAAAACGCTTACCGGATCCACAATGGTGCATCCGAGCGCTCTCGCCTGATCGATCTGATGGGGAGTCACCCACGCCGCTGGAAGATTGAAGGCCGGCTCATGTGTGGGTGTACCCGGCACCGACACTGCATTCTGCGCGGGCGGAATTGCAAGCTCCGAGCCGGCTTGCAGCTCGTAGCGAGCCACTATCGTGCCCTTTACGAGGATTACGTATTCACGGGCCTTCAACTGGAGGTTATCGGTCACGCGAACCGGGGGAAGAAGATAACCGAGCTCGGCGGCAAATTGCCTCCGGATTACGCCGATGCGTTTCAGCAGAACCGAATTTGCACCGCCCTCGACAAAACGGACCAAGCCGAGGCCGACCTCGATCGCCAGCGGCTCTACCTTGAGAAGGCTTTCAATGTCATCTTTAGATTTGGCAATGGCTCCGGGCGCGCTTGTCTGCTTCCTGTTCTGCGCCGCAGTCCGCAACCTCCACCCGGCCAGACCCGCGCCGCCGCCCAATAGCAGGAAGGGAACCTTCGGCAACCCGGGAAAGGCCGCCATGGCGATCAGCACGCCGGAAGCCAACAACAAAGGTTGATAGTTCGTGAAAATCTGCTTCTGTATTTCGGCTCCAAGACGCGAATCCGAGCCGGTGCGGGTGATAATCAGGCCTCCTGAAACCGAGATCATCAGGGCTGGAATGACCGTCACCAGACCGTCGCCGATCGTAAGAACCGTGTAGGTCTGCAGCGCGCGCTGAAATTCGATTCCATGTTGAAATACGCCGATCAGGAATCCGGCAACGATATTGATGGCGGTAATGATGATACTGGCGATTGCATCCCGCTGCGTGAACCGGGAGGCGCCATCCATCGCGCCATAAAATTCTGCTTCAGCCGCCAGTGCTTTACGGCGGCTGCGCGCCTCCTTGTCATCGATCAGACCGGCGTTCAGATCGGAATCGATGGACATCTGCTTGCCCGGCATTGCGTCCAGCGTAAAGCGCGCCGTGACTTCGGAAATGCGAACGGCGCCATGGTTGATAACCACGTATTGAATGGCTATCAAAACCAAGAAGATCACCACGCCAATCACATAGTTGCCACCGACGACGAAGTTTCCGAACGCTTCGATCACTTCGCCAGCGGCGCGTGTTCCGGTATTGCCCTGCAGCAGTATCAGACGAGAGGAAGATATGTTTAAGGCCAGGCGGAAGAGCGTCATCAACAGCAGCATGGTCGGGAACACGCTGAAGTCGGTCGCCCGCGTAACATAGACCGCCGCAAGAAGCACCACGACGGACATTGTGATGTTGGCCGAGATCAATACGTCCAGCAACGCCGCCGGCAAGGGCGTGATCATCGCCAGTACGATGCTGAGCACTGCCAGGGGAACGGCGAGTTCGCCCCAGTTCAAGGATCGCAGGGCGATCTGCCAGCCGGCGGGAAGCGGATTGACCTTTGCTGTACCCATCTGTGGGCGCCAATTAGCGCCTACTTAGAGTTCGGTAGATATAGGCCAAAACTTCAGCTACGGCACGATATAAATGTGGGGGAATCTCCTGCCCCACTTCGACAGCCTGGTATAGGGCCTGTGCGAGCGGCTGGTTCTCCACAATGGGTATATCGTGCGCGGCGGCTTTTTGCCGTATAAGCTGGGCCAGATAATTCTTACCCTTTGCGACCACGCTCGGAACGGCCTTCGAATTCATTTCATAATGCAGCGCGATGGCATAGTGGGTCGGATTTACGATGACAGCCGTTGCCTTGGGAACCGCTTTCAACATGCTGCGTCGCGCCGCCTCGCGTTGAAGCCGCCGTATCCGCAACTTCATCTGCGGATTGCCTTCGCTGTCCCGCACCTCGTCGCGCACTTCCTGCTTGGTCATGCGGAGATCGGATTGAAAACGCTGGCGCTGGCGAGCGAAATCGACAAGACCAAGCACCAGCAAAGCCAGTCCGAGGCGCCAGAAGAGGCTCCGAATCATGGCCGTTGACTGCGTGAGGCCGGCCGTGAGCGGAGCGGTAGCCAGATTCGCCAGCTCGGGGAGGCGATGATAGATCTCGGCATATAAAACCAACCCGATCACCGGCAGCAGCAGGAGCGCCTTACCCGTCGCAAACATATTTTGCCAGGGCAGTTGGCGGAGACGGTTTGCCATGTTGAACTTTTCGAAACTGGGAACGAGCTGCTTAAGGGAGAACCCAAAACCCGTGGTTACCAGTTGGACTAGCAGCGTGATGAGCAGCAGCAGCGCGCCCTGCTGGAGCAGCAGGAGCAGCGGATTCAGCAGAATCGAATGAAAAATCTCGATTAAATTGCCTGCGGTCAGCGGGTCCGGCGCAAACGCACGGCGCAACAGCGCGAGCGCCATTTTCTCGACGGCCGACACGAGCTCCACGCCAATTGCGACCGCCATTGCAACCGCGACCACAAAATGTATGGAGGCGATCAGGTCTCTGCTCGAAGCGAACCGGCCCTCCTGGCGCGCCTTCCGCAGACGGCTTTGTGTCGGTTTTTCACTCTTTTGACCCGAATCCGGCATGCTGGCCGAGAGGGTTCTCTAGGGAAGGCCTTGCGCCAGCGCCTGGAACACACGGCGCGCCGTTTGCTCGTAAAGCGTGGGCCAGCGGATAATAATTGCGGCCAGGAATGCGAATGAGAGCGCGGTTTTGATCGGGAATGTAAGGGTTATGAGGTGAAGTTGGGCGTGTAGCCGGCCTAAGACGGCCAAAGCGAGTTCGGCCAGGAGCAACAACGCGACGACGGGCAATCCCAAGCGCAGTCCTGTGGCGAACATCATGGCGCCGAGGCCCAAAAGGGTGCGAACCGAGGCTTCGCTCAGCACATTTGTGCTGGGCGAGAAAACATCGAAGGAATGAGCTAACAGCCGCAGAAGCTGCCGGTGAATGCCGAGGCTGAAGAACAGCAGGCCGGAAATCAATTGCGTGAGCATTTGAAAGACCGTCGTATCCGCCTGGCTGGTGGGGTCGAAGGTGGAGGCGAAACTGAAGCCCGCCTGCATGGAGATGACCTGAGCGGCCACTTGAAAGGTGCCGTTGAGAAACGAAATTGCGAGGCCCAGGAGCAGGCCGAAAGCGGTCTCCGAGATGACCGCTAAAAAGAATTGGCCCCCCGACAGCGAATCGAAGTGCACAGCTGGCCAGACCGGCATCAGCGCGAATGTGATGCCGACTGTGAGTACGATGCGCGCGCTCAGTGCCACATCCTTCAAGGCCGGCAACGGGAGCAAGAGCAACGCGCTGCCTGTCCGGGTGAGCGTCAGCAGAAATCCATATAGCGCCTCAGGGGCAAAGTGAACCCTAATGGGCATATTTAGCCAGATTCCCGAAAAGCTGGCCGCAGTAGGTGACCATTCTCATCAGGATCCAAGGCAGTACGAACAGGAGCGTAAAGAAAAACGCGGCCAGACGTGGAATGGCGGAAAAAGTGGGATCCTGAATGGAAGTAAGAATCTGGATCAAGCTGACCAGTATGCCGACAAAAAACATTACGGCAAGTAGCGGCAGAGAGACCCAGAGCGTGGTAAGCAGCGCCTGCCGGACGATTTCGACGGCCAGTTGTTGGGACATTAGCCGAAACTCCGGATGAGAGAGCCGACGACCAGGTTCCAGCCATCGACCAGAACAAACAGCAGGATCTTAAAAGGCGCCGAGATCATTACCGGCGGGAGCTGCATCATGCCGATGGAGAGTGTAATCGAAGCCACGACGAGGTCGACGACCAGAAATGGCAAGTAAAGGACGGTTCCAATTTGGAACCCGGTTCGCAGCTCAGAAATTATGTAGGCGGGCACTAGAACGGTAAGCGAAACGTCGTTAGCATTGGCGGGGCGCGGGGAATGAGAAAGCTCAATGAAGAGCTGAATGTCCTTATCCCGGGCGAAACGCAGCAAAAACCGTTTCAGCGGCTTTGAGCCCTGATCGGCGGCTTGTTCAAAGCTTAGCTTTCCAGCTTCCATTGGCTGCCAGGCGGTGGTATAGATCTCCCGCAGCACCGGGTTCATGATGACGAGAGTTAGAAAAAGCGACAGGCCGACCAGGATCTGATTAGAAGGTACAGTTTGGGTGGCCAGCGCTTGCCGAAGGAAATGCAGCACGAGCGTGATTCGAAGAAACGGAGTGACGCACATGATGATGGCCGGCAGAAGCGTCAATCCGGTCAGCAGGAGTACGATTTGCATCGGCACACTGGCCGATTTTGCGCCAGGGCCCGTTGGGAACGAGATGCCGAGCAATGAATTGTCTGCTGCGAATGCCTTTCCGTGTGTCAAGACCAAAAGTAAGGCGGCGAGTAGCAGAACCCTAACTGGCATACCGCTCGATTTCTTCTTGCGCGGCAGCGGTCTGCCTGGAGGCTGAAAGTGCATCGCTGGCTCGCAGGAGGGAACATCCTTGAGGGTGGGTGCAGACCAGGAACATCTCTTCGCCTCCGCGAATCAGGTGTACCTGGTGGGTGCCCGTCAGGTTGACGCGGCGCAACACACGTAGCGAATCGGCGTCGGCCCCATTGACAGCTATGCGAAGTTTCTGCGGCCATATTAGCTGCGCGCACCGCGACCGCAGGGTTGCTCTGGCTTTCGATCGATTAGAGACGAAATACAGTAGACCTAGCAAGCCGAACACCGTGATCAAAGCAACGGCAACGCGCAGAAAGTCCATCGCTAGGCAGATAGTGCGGGCGAATCATTCTTCCTCTCGCAGTTCGGCGATGCGGACTGTGACCGCCTCGTCGGACACAAGGATTTCTCCCTGGCCGACGTGCGCGCCACCAATGAAGACATCGGCGTTTTCACCCGCCAAACGCGAGAGTCTGATAAGGCTATTGGGGCTCAGCTCCAATATCTGTCGCAATGTCAAAGCGGTTCGGTCGATCTCAACTTCGACATCGATCCAAACATCCGCCTGCGACTGTAGAATTTCAGGAGAGGTCATGCGATTCGACGGGCGCTTTTACTTTCTCATTCGGGTCATTGCCGTTGGTATCAGCCATTCGGGCTCATAATATTGAGCGTCTGCTGCATGATCGTGTCCGCAGTCGTTATGACTCTCGAGGCAGCTTCGTAACTGTTTTGATAAGTCATCAAATTGGTGAACTCGGTCGAGATATCGACCGTTGAAGATTCGAGTGAGCTCCCTAATATTTCGCCACGCCCGCCTGAATCCGGCGTGCCGACTGCCGCATTGGAAGTTGCTCCACTTACTTGATAGTTGTTATTTCCGACATCGAGGAGGGAATCCGGATTGACGAAATTGGCCATTGCGAGCTGCCCAACCTCCATCTGTTGGCCGTTGGACAATTGCGCAAGGACCACGCCTCCATTACCGATGCTGATGTCGGTCATCTGTGCCGGCGCGCTGCCGTCCTGTGAATTGTTGGACATCGACGAGCTCTGCGCATACTGCGTGAGAGTCGAGCTCCCGTTGGTGTATAGATTCCAGTTAATGGTCAGGTCGCTCGCTCCATCCGTTAGACCGGTTATCGTGACCGTGGGTGCGGCGGCCGTAGCGCTGGGAGAAACCAGATTCCCGTTTTGATCGAACTGTAACGTGCCGGTGCTGGTAGTAGTTCCATCTGTCGAGGGCACCGAAGCTGCCCAAGTCCATTGCGCGGGAGTGCCGCCGCTTGCCGACGCGGTCTTCCAGAAGTCCAAGGTCACTACGTGTGAATTCCCGAGCGAGTCGTACACTTCGATCGGCGTGCTGAACGTCGGCGGATTCGCTACCCCACCTGTGCTGGGGGTCGTGTTGGCAGCAGTCGCGTCCAGGTTCATGGTCACCGACATATTCGCGGTTGGAGTGGCCTGGCGTAAACTTCCGCTCGGAACGGTTATGTTCCCCGTGGGACCGGTTGCATTCACGTTGCCGGTCAAACTGCTCCAGCCCTGCACGTAATCCCCGTTCGAGGTCTCGAGGTCGCCTTGAGCATCGGTCGTCAAATTTCCATCACGGGTATATTCTGTTGCACCTGCCGAGGTCTTGACGATCAGGAATCCCTGCCCGGAAATCGCCACATCCAACGCGTTCGAACTCGACTGCGTGGCCCCCTGAGAGAACACTCTGTCGGTGGTAGGCTGCTGAACGCCCATTCCCACTTGACTTGAACCGCCACCCAGAGTTTCATAGAGCAGATCTTGAAAGTTGATCGTGCTAGCTTTGAAACCGGTCGTGTTGAGATTGGCGAGGTTATTGCCCACCACGCTGATGGCCGTTGAGTCTGCGCTAAGCGCGGATAGGGCCGTTGAGAAAGCTGTTAACATGTTTTGATTCCTTTGCTTATGTTCGTGCTTATTTTCGATCTCTCGCTAAGTGCCCTGGCTCGAATTGGTGCTTCCGCTCACGCCATCAGTGCCTGAAGCTGTTTGCGAAGAACTTGGCGACGTGCTCGTAGGCGCAATTACCTGATCGATCGATTGTACGTTCTGTCCGATATTCACGAGCTGTTCGAGCTCGCTGAACTGAGCTAGCTCCGATACCATTTGCGTCGGGTCTTGCTCGTTCGGGTTCAACGGATCCTGATTCTGCAATTGAGCCACGAAGAGCTTCAGAAAAGTGTCTTCGGAAGCCAGGTCGTTGGGATCCGTCGAACTTGTAGTTGAAGTCGCATTCGCCTGGCTCGAAACCGCGTTACTCGAATCCGTTGATGATGTAGGCGTGGTGCCGGAGATTACCATGTCTTTACCTCACTAACTGTGTTCACAAGAATGCTTGGGTTCCTGAATTGTCCTCATCCGTTCTGACGGGCCAATACCTCGTCCCAAAGTTCAGATGTCGAATATTTTTTCCTCGCTGGACCTTCATCCCAGCCTGATGTAGACTCCTTATGGCCGCTCTGTGACTCGCTGTCCGGGCGCGAGGCATCGTGGAGACCGGGCGCTTGCGCTGCCGGCGCCGCAGCCGTATCAGCTTTCCATCCAATTCGGTCCAGATTGCTTGTAAGGGAACTCAGGTCTTGCCTAAGCTGGGCCGCCGTGACTGGATCACTGCTGCGGACCGCGACTCGCACCTGCCCGCCTTGATCCAGCACCCGGACGTTCACGACTTCACCCCCATCTCCTTGAATCCGGACAACCATTTCTTTCGCCGGGCTCGCAGCGGACGACTGGGCCACGTCAACCATTTCACCTGGCCGCGTGCTTCGCAGCGGAGCGCTGCCTTCATTCGCGATGCGTTCGGGGGGGCGAATCGATGTTGCAGGCGGAGTCATCGCGTCCTTCAGCATGCCGGCTTCCGGGCCATCGTCCATGGCGCCTTTATCGCTTCGTTTGTCCTCCTCGGAGCCGCTGGGAACTACTGGCCGCCTTGCATTCTGTGGTCCTTGCGTTGCCGCCACGGCTTTCGTTACGCCATCTGGAGGAGTAGCCGGAGCTTGATTATTGACAGGAGTCTTCCCCGCAAGAATTTTCGCTGATGCCATGTCTGCGGGCGCATTCTGTATCTGTTTCTGGTCCGAACTCCCGCCGGGCGAGACAGGCTCGGTCGCGCGCTGTACTGCTCGAACTGGAACGCTCCCGGGTTCAGTTGCCTGAAGGGGCTCGTCATCTGCGTACAAATTGATCTGGAATGCCTCGGCATCCGTGTTAAACGCGACTGGGTTCGGCTGTGCATTAGCCCTTCCCTGAGGCGCGGTTTGAGCTGCGCCTGCGCCGGTCAGTCTGCCTGTTTGAGACTGATTAACCGGAGCGGCACTTACTATTTCGGGCGCTTTACCGCCTTCATAAGGGCCGGTAACTCCGTTCCCGAGTGTTTCGGTTGGCACTTGCGAAATTGGTTCGGGAGCGCTTCGGACTGGAACCGCCGGTTGAGCCGTCAGGCTGGGCTTTAAGTCTTGCGTTTTTCTTGTTTCTGAAGAGGCGATCTTATCGGCTGCTTCATTCTGATCCGATCGAACATTCGCATCCTGCTCTCGAGGCATCACCGTTCCTGCGCGCTGCGCATTGGCCGGCGCGCCCGACAAAGAGAACCCTTGCTCAGGTCCCTCAGAATCGTCGATCTCAGTTACGGGAGTTTGCGACGGCGGTCCTGGCGGGTTCTCGCTTGCTGATGCGCCGAATTGAATCTCTTGGGCGATTCGCCCCTCCAAGCCAGAGCCATCGGGCTGCCACAATGCGGAATCTAACGCGTCGCCGAAAGTCTGAAACGAATCGCCGTGCAGCTTTGGAACACTTTGTGTGTCTTGTTTCGAAACAGCAGCCCGCTGCATCCCTTGCCGCGTCGCACTAATCAGCGATTGCGGCACGAGGGCCGAGTGACTTGGCAAGATCGCTGCGGCAGAAGAGGGCGAGACCACGCAAATTCCTTTACACGTTTTGTGCCAAGTCTTGCAATCTTCTGAAATCAAGAAGTTGCGACAGCCGGATCAAACGGAACTTCGTCCAAATTCTGCCAGAAGACAACTTATTGGCGCGGGAATGACACATTCATTCAAGTACGCGTGAGAATTCAAGCGGTTTACATGCATCCGCGACTTCGGCACTTCAGTTGCTTGAGAAGTAGTGCGCTTATGGATCCTCTGACTGCAATCGCCGCGAGCGGGATGCGCTCCCGAACGGAGAGCTTGGAGTTAGTTGCTAATAACCTGGCGAATACGTCGACAGTTGGTTATAAAGCCGATGGTGAATCCTATAACTTATACTTCGGCGATAGCGCTTGGGAAGGTTACTCGGAGAACCGGCCAGACACGGCGGAGATGCCAATCGTCGAGCGCAATTGGTCGGATTTGTCCCAGGGAACGCTACTCGATACGGGTAGCCAGAACGACATCGCGCTTGCAAGCCCGGGGTTTTTTGTAGCGCAGACCTCGAGTGGGCCTCTTTACACCAGAGGTGGTCATTTTCGAGTTTCTAAAAAAGGGATCTTGGAGACGCGAGAGGGATATCCAGTGCTTGGAGCTGGTGGCCAGCCCATTCGCCTGGACGCCGGCAAGCCCTTTGACGTCTCTGAATCTGGAATTGTCTCGCAAGATGGATCTGCCGTAGCTTCGTTGCAGATCGTGACCGTCGACCGCGTCGATGCGCTTACCAAGCAGGGCGGTACTTACTTCAAGGTCTCGGCATCCGCGAAAACTGTCGCCGCGCAAGATCCGCAGGTATTGCAAGGAAAGGTGGAGAGCTCAAATGTGGAGTCAAGCAACGCCGCGATCAAGCTGGTCGGTGTCTTGCGCCAATTCGAGATGATGCAGCGCGCCGTAAGAATCGCGGGCGATATGGGGAAGCAATCCGTAGAGCAGGTGGCGAAGGTTAGTTCGTAAGTTCCATAAAGTATCGCTACTTAAATTCCGAAGGGAAGATTTAGGAACCAATCTTATGATTCGAGCTTTGTATAGCGCTGGAAGCGGCATGACAGCCCAGCAGATGAATGTTGACAACATTGCGAACAATCTCGCGAACGCCAATACCTCCGGGTTCAAAATGCGCCGAACGGAATTCCAGGATCTTTTGTACCAAAATGTCGTGCAACCGGGAGCTGCCGCGGGTTCGCAAACTACGGTCGCGGCTGGCCTGCAACTCGGGTTGGGAGCGCGTCCGGCGGCGAACGAAGTGATCTTTACGCAAGGCGACTTTCAGGAGACCGACAATCCTTTGGACCTCGTCATTCAAGGCTCGGGCTTCTTTCAGATTCACCAAGCGAATGGGCAACTGGCTTATACACGGTCCGGCGCATTCCAGCTCGATCGAAATGGAAATATGGTGACCCAGAATGGCAACATGTTGGAGCCGCAGATCACGATTCCGCCGCAAGCCCAATCGATCACAATCGCTACCGATGGCACGGTGAGTTACAACTTGCCAGGACAGACTGCGGCGCAGACAGCGGGCCAGATTCAGCTTGCAAATTTCGCGAATCCAGCGGGTCTAAATAGCATCGGTCAAAATTTGTTTCTGCCGACCGATGCTTCTGGCGATCCCACGGTGGGCGCTCCCGGTGGGCAGGACGGCGTCGGGACGCTTCAGCAAGGTTATCTCGAAAGCTCGAATGTGAGCGTTGTCGAGGAATTCATCAATCTGATCGTTAGTCAACGCGCTTATGAGGCGAACTCCAAGGTTGTGAAAGCGGCGGACGAAATGTATCAGCAGGTAAATCAAGTTGTCAGCTAGCGGCCTACCGGTGCATATGCTGAGAGCACTATTGATTGCGGCCGTGTTTATCGCCTCCGGGGAGGCGCGTTGCATCGCAGTAGACGGAGCCCAAATTACGGCGGGCGATCTCGCCAAAGTTTCGAGCGAGTTTGCAAGACTCGACCCTTCCCTCGTCTTCTCTTTTGCACCTGTCATCGGCAGTCAGCGGCTCATTCCGGCCACTGAAATGGAGAACTGGGCCTTGCATCAAGGACTGGGAAGAATTTCTGTTTCTTCCGCGTGTTTCGAAAAGGCCAGCCACCAGCTTGCACCAGATGACATTCTGCGGGCATTGAAGACCGCCATCGGAGCCGCCGACGATCTCCGCATAGATATCATCGATGTCTGTAGCTGCCAGGTACCGGCAGGCCGGCTGGAGTTTCCTCTTAGTGGGGCTTCCCTGCCCCCAATCGGCTATCCCGAAATGCCCGTGCTCTGGCGGGGACGCCTAGTCACGGCAGATGACCATCCGTATCCTGTCTGGGTCCGAGCGCGAATCGTTGCATCCCTGACTGTTGTTCGTGCCTCCACAAATCTACGGGCTCACCAGATTCTGCGTCGCGAAGATATCGAAGAAGCCAAGATCTCCGGCTCGCCGTTACGTTTTCGCCAAGCAGAGACGCTAGCAGCTTATGAAGGCAAAATTATCAATATTTCAGTGCCGCGGGAGACCATTCTGGAGCCCGGGCTTGTGCATCCTCCAGCCGATGTAGAACGTGGATCGATCGTGACGGTGGAGGTCGTGAACGGCGGAGCGCGGCTTGTCCTGGCAGCTCGCGCCGACACCGCCGGCAACAAAGGAGATGTAATCACACTGATAAACCCCACCGGAGCTGCGCGCTTTCATGCCAGTGTAACGGGTCCGGAGCGCGCTGAAATCTCGCTGTCCCCAGAGCGGCTCGCGGCGGCAAGCACCGTGCAAGAACCCCAACCTGGCGACATTGTTTCGGGCAGGAGCTTCTAGAAATGTGTAGACAGGGGTTGCGAATCCGGAGAATTGTCACGGGATTGCTGCTCCCGATGCTGATCCTCTCGATGAGTTTTGGCGCTCAGAAGAAATCGCGTAAAGATCAACCAGCAAAAGAGCCTTCGCCGATTGATCGATTGCTAGCAGCGACGCCGCCACCTGTAGCCAGCGGCGCCTCATCGCCCGGTTCTACCTTTTCTGCTACGTCGCCCCTGCTCGATCTGGCTTCCGACGTCCATGCGCGGAATGCTGGCGATCTTGTCACCATTGTCGTGCTCGATCAAGCCTCCGCCACGTCCCAAGGCGTAACGACGCAGCAACGAACGTCTTCTGCCAGCGCGAGTATCAGTTCGTTATTCGGTGCGAAAAGCCCACATAACGCTCTTAACAATCTGGCGAATCTCAATGGCCAACAACAACTGAACGGGCAAGGCACCACGAGCCGGCAAACCACCGTCTCGACAACCGTCTCGGCAAGAGTTATTCGCGTACTGCCCAATGGCGATTTGATCGTGGAAGGCACGAAACTGATTTCGATCAATTCGGAATACCAGACCGTCGCTTTGCGCGGCATTGTGCGCCCCGTGGACCTCGGACCCGGCAATAGCGTGGGTTCGAATCAGGTGGAAGACCTGGAGCTTCGGATCAATGGCCGGGGTGTAGTGAACGATGCAATCCGCAGGCCGAACTTCTTGTATCGCCTCTTTCTGGGGATCTTACCTTTCTGAGCCATGCGCCGCACCCATCCACTTCTCCTTCTACTGATCCTTTCTTTATTCGTCGCTGCGAACGCGTTGGCCGCGGCGCGCATTAGAGATCTGGTTTCGGTCGAAGGTGTTCGCGACAATCAACTTGTTGGATATGGGATCGTTGTCGGCCTTAACGGAACCGGAGACCGGCAGCAGACGGTCTTTTCCGTCCAGTCTCTTACGAATGTATTGCAACGCATGGGAGTGACAGTTCCGCCTGCCGCGATCATCGTACACAACACGGCCGCCGTGCTGGTAACCGCGACCCTCCCTCCTTTTGCGCAACCAGGCGCCAAAATTGATGTTGATGTAGCCGCCATAGGTGACGCCGCGAACTTACAGGGCGGATTGCTGGTTTTGACCCCATTGCGTGCGAGCAACGGCCAGGTTTTTGCGATGGCGCAGGGTTCTGTCGTTACGGGAGGTTTCGTGGCGGGGCGCGGTGGTAACTCGCAAACAGTAAATCATCCGACCGTTGGACGCGTTGTGGATGGTGCAATTGTTGAGCAAAGCCCGCCGAGTGTTACGCCGGTCGATTCGATGCATCTGCAGCTTCGCCGGCCAGACTTCTCGACCGCTTCTCGTATTTCCTCTGCCATCAACCAACAGTTTCAGGCGGGCACTGCGCGCGCTCTCAATTCCGGTCTTATCAGCGTCCAAATTCCAACGGCTTATCACGGCCGCAGTGTCGAGTTCATTGCCGCCCTGGACGAGCTGCAGGTGGATGCCGATCGAAGCTCGAAGATCTCGATCAACGAGAGGACAGGCACAATCGTGTTCGGCGGAGATATGAGGATAGCTCCGGTTGCAATTCTGCAGGGAAATCTCAGCGTGCAGATCCAGACAACCTACGAGGTCTCGCAGCCAAATGCCTTGAGCTCGGGCCAGACCCAAGTCGTTCCGAAAGTGGATGTCGGCGTGAAGGAGGATAAGGCCAAGGACGTTGTGCTCAAGAACGGCGCTACTGTCGATGAACTGGTGCGGGCGCTGGTTGCCATCGGCTCTACTCCGCGGGACATCATCGCCATCCTACAAAGCCTCAAGGCTGCGGGAGCGCTTGACGCCGAAATCGAGGTGCTCTGAACACCATGCTTGATACCATCCCTGGATCTCTCATTTCTCCTGCTGATCTCGCTTCCCTGCCCGATTCGTCATCTGACCAAAAAACGAACCGCGATACTCCTGAAGCGGTAGCCAAAGCAGCGACTCAATTTGAAGCGCTTCTCATTGGAGAGGTTCTGAAATCGGCCCGGGACGCGGACGGCTCCGGGTGGATGGGTACCGATGAGGACGAAGCCGGATCTACACTGATGGAGGTTTCCGAACAGCAGATCTCACAGGCGCTCGCTACCGGTGGAGGGCTTGGTTTAGCTAAGATGATTTCAGCAGGGTTGTCAAACAGCTCCGCTCATCTGGCATCTCAAAGAGCGAGGCCTGCTGAAACGAGGTAATCATTGAGAATATCCGATGCTTCTTCTCCGGAGACTGCCGCGGCCGTCCAGCCTGCGGCTAGCCCGGATGCGAAGCAGACTGAGCACGCCGCCGCGCCGGGCTCGGTCGAGGACCACGTCAGCCTGGGGTCCGTGGCAGTTGCTGCGAGCAATTCATTGCACGCGCCGGAGGCGAGAATCGCCGAGCTGCGACAGCAATATCTCGAGGGAACGTACCAGGTGGACGCCGGCAAGCTCGGCGCCAAGATCGTGGACGAACACCTGCAGAAGTAGGTGCCGTCGCATCCGAGAACGGAAGCTCGCGTTCCGGGCGAAATGCTCAAAGTCTGAGGATTACGCCACGCTAGCCGCAACTGGTTCGGCGACGCCATATGTTCGCGCGACGTAGGCGTCTAACATATCGCGGAATTCGGCCACAATGCGGTCGCCGCGAAGAGTCTTCACGAGCTTGCCGTCCACATAAACTGGGGCGACCGGTTGTTCGAAGGTGCCGGGGAGCGAAATACCAATATTTGCGTGCTTGGATTCGCCGGGTCCATTGACAACGCAGCCCATCACCGCAACTTTCATCTCTTCGACGCCCGAGTACTTCTCCCGCCAGACTGGCATCTGATCGCGCAGATAGGTCTGGATCTGATCGGCCATGTCCTGGAAGAACGTGCTGGTGGTTCGGCCGCAACCGGGGCAGGCGGCAACCTGCGGCGTAAAGCTTCGGAGATTTAGAGCCTGCAGGATCTGCTGGCAAACGACCACCTCTTCCGTGCGATCACCATTGGGGAGCGGCGTAAGAGAAGCGCGAATAGTATCGCCAATGCCGGCCTGCAGCAGAACAGACAAGGCAGCGGTGGTGGCGACGATGCCCTTCGAGCCGAGACCAGCTTCCGTAAGACCGAGATGCAGCGGATAATCACAACGCGCGGCCATCATTCGATAAACATCGATCAAATCCTGAACGTTCGAAACCTTCGCGCTGAGGATGATCTTGTCGTGTGCGAGCCCATAGTGCTCGGCGTTTTCGGCGCTGCGAAGCGCGCTCTCAACGATGGCGCGTTTTGTGACTTCCATGGCGTCGAGCGGATCGGAAGAGCGCGAGTTCTCGTCCATCATCTGCGTCAGCAGGACCGAATCGAGCGAGCCCCAGTTGACTCCGATGCGGACGGGCCGGTCGTATTCAATGGCGGCTTCGATCATCACCCGGAAATTGTCGTCCTGCTTCCGGCCAATGTTCACGTTACCCGGATTGATGCGGTATTTCGATAAAGCACGCGCACACCCGGGGTACTTCTTCAGCAGAATGTGGCCGTTGTAGTGGAAGTCCCCGATAATCGGCGCTGTAACACCGAAGTCGCGAAGGGTGTTGACGATGGTAGGAACGGCCTGAGCAGCTTCTTCGGTATTGACGGTGACCCGGACGAGTTCGGACCCGGCGCGCGCGAGCTGCATCACCTGATTTACGGTGGAGGCCGAATCCGCGGTATCGGTGTTGGTCATCGACTGCACGACGACGGGGTGCGAACCGCCGACCTGGATGCCGCCAATATTGACAGCGACCGATTGCCGGCGCGAGGATGCAGCCATGAACGAAGGAACCTCCAGGAATAGAACTTAAACTCCCATTTTAGCAGCGCGATGGTAGCTAAGTGATTGGACGTGCATGTTTTGCCAAACGAAATGGCAGCCAGCCACAGAGCCGGCCGAGCGCCTTTCGTTTATGGCAATCGGCCGGTCGGCAACGCATCCTCCGACGCGATTTGTACCAGCGGCGAATGCGCGCTCGTTTTGTCGAAGAACGTCTGCAGGCGCGCGGCGCATGCCTTTCCGATCACACGCGCGAGCTCATCGCCGGAGGCTTGCCGCACCCGCTCCAAGCTGCCGAACGTGCGAAGCAGCTTCTCCACCGTCTTCGGGCCAATCCCGGCGACCTCATGGAGCTCAGACGTCAGGCGCTTGGCATTTCGACGGGTCCGGTGAAATGTGACGGCGAAACGGTGCGCCTCGTCGCGAATAGTCTGCACAAGATGCAGAATCGGTGAGAACTTGTCGAGAACAATCGGCTCGTCCTCCTGCCCGTATACATAGATCCATTCTTCGCGCTTGGCGATTGAGGCCAGCGGCTGGTACGTGTTGCCTAGCGCTTCCAGCGCCTCCGCCGCGGCGTGCAATTGCCCAAGCCCGCCATCCACCAGCACCAGCCCGGGGAACGGACGTTTCTCTTCCTGCAGCTTCGCGTACCGCCGAGTGATCACCTCGCGCATAGAGGCGAAATCGTCGTTGCCTACCACGGTCCTGATGATGAATTTCCGGTAATCGGATTTCTTCATCTTGCCGTCTTCCCACACCACCATGCTCGCAACCTTGTCGGTGCCTTGAATGTGCGAGATGTCAAAGCATTCGATGCGCCGCGGCGCCTCCGGCAGATTTAGCGCTTCTTGTAGCGCTGCGCCTATGGCTTTTGAGGATGGCTTCATCACTCGAAACCGCTGGTCGAAGCTGTGCTTGGCGTTGGTCTCAACCAGGTCAAGCAGCGCCTTCTTGGTGCCCCGTTGAGGCGTCGTGATTTCTACTCGCCGGCCGCGAAGATCGGAGAGGAATTCCTCGAGCTCTTCCCGCTGTTCAAAATCGGCCGGCACATGGATTCGTCCGGGAATATGTTGATTGTTGAGATAGACCTGCTTGAGTAGCGCTTCGAAAAATTCGGAAGGATTGAAATGCATCTGATCCTCCCAAAAAAATTCGCGCCGGTCGACGATCTTTCCATGCCGTAAGTGAAAAAGATTGACTGCCACTAACGGCGGCTCTGCATGGTAGGCGAAGATATCGATGTCCTCGCCTTCAACAGCCGCCATTTTCTGGCGCTGCTCCATCTCGCGGACTGTTGTCGCCAGATTGCGAAGACTCGCTGCTTCCTCGAAACGCATTTCTTCAGAAGCGGTATTCATGCGGCGTTCCAGCTCATCGGCCAGATCGCGATGCCGCCCTTCGAGGAACAGCCGCACGTCGCGCACCGCCGCGCCGTAGTCTTCGTCGGTGGTGAGCCCCGGCGTGCACGGCCCCAGACAACGATGAATGTGGTATTGCAGGCACGGATGTGTGTGCTTCCTGCCAAGGTCGATCTTGCAAGATGGAACCTTGAAGTGCCGATGAATGAAATGCACCAGCCGATGAGCTAAGTTGCCTGGGAAAAACGGGCCATAGTAACCTGCTCCATCTTTCAAGATGCGGCGCGTGACATACACGCGCGGATATTTTTCGTTCGTGAGCTTCACATACGGGTAGGTTTTATCGTCGCGCAACAGTATATTGAAACGCGGCTTATATTGCTTGATGAGGTTGTTCTCAAGCGCAAGCGCCTCTTTGTTGTTGTCAACCTGGACGAATTGAATGTCGCGCGCTTCCGCAATCAGGCTTCCCGTCTTCGAATCAGCCAAGCGCTCTTCGCTGAAGTAGCTCCTCACGCGGCTGCGAAGGTTGTTCGCTTTCCCGACGTAAAGAACCGTTCCTGCTCCGTCTGTGTAGAGGTAAACGCCCGGCTGGGTGGGAAGCTGCGCTACTTTCTCACGAAGTTCCATCGGCAGCTATAATCCAATTGTGACACGCAAGCAGTTTCTTGTTTGTCTGTGCGGGCTGGCCTCTGCGTCACCGATTTTTGGACAGGCAAAAAGTAGCGGCTCCCCGCAAAAGCAGCAGCAACAACCGCCCGCCGAAGACGAGCAGATGCCTCCTGAAGAGGACGAATCCGCCGCCCCGGAGACATTTCCTCTCGACCCGCTCGAATCCGATCGCAACATCAAAGTCGGCAATTACTATTGGCACAAAGGAAACTATCGGGCAGCGTTGCAGCGTTATGAGCGCGCTACGAAGTACAACCCGAGTTCGCCGGACGCGTTCTTCAAAGTGGGTGAAGCCGAGGAGAAGTTGAAGAACAAGGACGCGGCCAAAGCGGCCTTCCAGCGCGTGATTCAAGTTTCGCCGGATTCGAAGGCCGCTCACGAGGCCAAGAAGAAGCTCGGGGAGAAGACATAATTACTCGCCCCGCAGTACCTCAAGCGGTCGCTGATCCAGAATGCGCGCACTTGCGAGCCAACCGGCCGCATTCGCCAGCAGCGCCGTGCCGATGATCACGACAAGCAGCGATAGCCAATCGAAGCTGAAGGCCGTCTCCAGAAATTTGTCGGAGATGACCCGCGTGAACACATTGGCGAGCACTCCGCCCACCAGCCCCGATACTGCGCCCAGGATCGAAAACTCGATCGAAAAAATGCTCGCGATGCGGCGCTTGGTTCCACCCAGCGCTTTGAGGATGGCTACTTCACGGACGCGGCGATAGCGAGTACCGGCCACGCTCGAGCAGAGAATGATGACTCCGGCCGCAATCGCGAACAGCGCGAGAAATCGCACTACCAGCGCTACCTGATCCACTGCCTCCTGAATGCGCTTTAGAATGTCCGACAGGTTCATCACCGTGACTGTTGGAAAGCGCTCGAAGATGGCTTCTTCCACTTGTGGGATCTTTGCCGGGTCCACGTGTGCCGCACCGTAGTACACCACCGGAAAACCGCGCAACGAGTCGCGCGGAAACACCAGGTTGTATCGAACGTTGCTCCGCTCCTTCTGTTCGAATACCGCTACCAACGGCACCATGAGAACGCGCCCCGCAATCTGAAATCGCAAATTGTCGCCCAGGTGCAGGTCGAATTCGCGCCGTATCTCTTCCGAGACGGCCAACTGTGGTTCGCGCGCAGTGGCGCTCCACCAGCGACCCTTTTTCAATTCGAGGCTGGCCGGCATCGCCTCCGCGGTCAGGATTCGAATGACCTGAAGATCCTCCTTACGTACCTTCGCCAAGCTCAGGTTTTCAACTGGCACGCCATTTTTGTCGAGTACTTTGGAGACGATATATCCTACAGTCTCGACTTTGCCCATAGCGCCTGGCTGCGCTTCGATAAAGCGCGTCACCTCCGATGAGTTGCGAATATCCAGCAGGAACAGATTGCCTTCCCGCCCCGGACCTTCGCTCGTAACCTGACGGAGGACCGTTCGCTGCAGCAGATAAGTGGTCAGCGTGAACATCACGCCGATGCCCAACGCGACCAGAACCGAGCGTGCCTGATTTCCCGGCCTGTACAGATTTGCGAAGCCATGCCGAAACGACGGTGGCAGGCGCTTGTTCCAAACTTTCACGGCCCAGCGCATCACAGTGAGCAGCAGCGCAGCCACTCCCGCCAGCAGCAGAATACTGGCCGTGAGCCCGCCGATGAAGTATGCGCCCATTTTCCAGGAGCCGCTCAACCAGACCGCGATTGCGCTGAAGCCGCAGAGAATCAGCAACGCGCCAGCGACGCTTGGGATGCGCTCGCGCCAGCGTCTGCGGTTTTCCAGGCCGGCGTCCGCCATGTCGCGCCGGAATACCAGCGCCGGCCGCACGTTTCGAATGCTGAGCAGCGGCGGCACCGTAAACAGCAGCGTCGCCAGGACGCCCAGGCTCATGCCTTGCAAGCTGAATGACCAATCCCACGGCACCTCCGGCAACAGCGCGAACACACGATGGATCAGCCACGGAAATGACTTCTGCACCAGCGCACCCACGGCCACGCCGATGACGCCACCTGCGATGCCAAGCCACAGCGTCTGAATCAGGTAGATCTGCATCACTTGCATCGAACGCGCGCCCACCGCTTTCATCACGGCAATCGTGTCCATCCGCTGCTGTAAGTGCGAATACATCGCCATCGCGACGCCGAGCGCGCCGACAATCAGCGCAATCAGAGAAACGAGACTCAAAAATGTGGTCGTACTGTCGATGGCTCGGCCGACAATCGGGCTGCCCTCCCGATAGTCGCTCAGGAACACACGTGGCAGTGCCTCTTTTATTTGATCTTTGATGGCGTCCAGGTTTACGTTCGGTTTCAGCTTGAAGAGAAATCGTTGCGCGGCACGGCTGCCGAACTGGATAAGTCCGGTCCGATCGAGACCCTTGCGGCTGACCAGCACCCGCATGCCGGGACCAAAGCCGGAGGCGAGGCGGTCCGGTTCACCGATGAGTGTTCCCGTGATTCGAAAATCCGTTCCGCCCAGACGGAGCTTGTCTCCGGGCTTGATCTTAAGCCGCATCAACAGCTCCGGAGTGACCACTGCGGAAGAATCGTCCTTCAACAACTGCGCGAGCGGTCGCGGCGGGTCCAGCGTGAGCGTGCCGTAATACGGATACACCGCCGGATCAATCCCCTTGACGGAAACCATTTGCGGCACTGGCTCGTTGCGCGACCCGGCCATGGAAATGGTCTCAGTAACTCGTGTCATGGCGCCGTAGCGGTCAGCTATGGCTTGCAGCTTGGCAACGCGATCGGGCGTGGGATCATTCCAGGTTTGGGCTTGCAGGTCGGCCGCAATCAACTGCTTCGCATTGCGCAGCAGCATGCCCCTGAACGCATACCCGAAGCCTTTGACGCCGCTCAGCGCAGCTACTCCGACCGCCACCGCGAGCACTACAAACAGAAACTTCGCCGGAGCGGCGCGTAATTCGCGCCAGGCAATCTTCGAGGCCGTCCCGAAGGCGAAGGGTTTTATGCGCTCGCCTGGAGAGGCGACGGCGTTTTCGGCAATGGCGGAGGCAGACATCTTAGACTTCGACAACGCGCGCGGCCAGCTCGTCAGTCAATACGCGTCCGTCACGCAGCGTGATGACACGATCCGCATACTCGGCCAGGTTGCGGTCATGTGTGACCAGAATCAGAGTCGTCTTTTCCTCACGATTAAGCTGCACCAGTAGATCCAATACATGCTGCCCGTTGACGCTGTCGAGATTGCCGGTGGGCTCGTCGGCCATCAAGATGGGCGGCTGAGTAATGAATGCGCGGGCGAGAGCGACGCGCTGCTGCTCGCCTCCTGACAATTGCACCGGATAATGCTGCGCGCGTTGCGTGAGGCCCACTCTTTCGAGAAGCTCCGCGGCGCGACGACGCGGCTGTCCATTCATGCCGCTCAATTCGGCGGGCAATAGTATGTTTTCTTCCGCGGTAAGCGTCGGCACCAGTTGATACGACTGAAAGACGAACCCAATAGTGCGGCCGCGCACGCGTGCCAGCGCATCTTCGCGAAGATTGGTGATATCGATGCCATCGAGGATGATGTTTCCCGATGTGACGGTATCAAGACCCGCCATCAATCCCAGCAACGTGCTCTTGCCGCCCCCTGACGCGCCCATGACGGCAAGGAACTGTCCGCGCGGCACGGCGAACGATACGTCGCGCAAAATTTCAACTCGCCGGGGCGGGTTTTCAATTACTTTCCAGAGTTGGCGTACCTCGATCACCGGTGTGCTTGCTTGCATGTCAATCTGGGTAGGTGGAGAGAAGGCGGTCTGTTCTCATTGTTGCAGCTTGCGTGTTCTGCGGCTTCTTGTTCGCGTGCGGGCGCAAAGCTCCTGATAACAACGCCGCGCCTCCTACTAAAGAAGAACGCACGGAAGCTGCGGCAAGTTCCACAGCCGCCGCAGCGCCCCCGCAAGCCACTCCCCAAGATCACCGGTCCGTGATTGTGACGTTTGGCGACAGCTTGACCGCGGGTGTGGCGGGCAGAACTTACCCGGACGATTTGCAGGACCTGCTCGATCAACACGGGCTTCGATATCGCGTCGACAATCAGGGCGTGAGCGGCGATACCAGCACGGACGGTCTCGCCCGCATCGACAATGTCATCGTGGACCACCCCGCACTGGTGATTCTCGAGTTCGGCGGCAATGACGGGTTGCGCGGCACACCGGTAGACGCCACGCGCAAGAATTTACAGGAGATGATTGAGCGCCTGAAACAGGCAAAAGTCCCGATTGTGCTGCTTGGTATCACGTTGCCGCCGAATTATGGCGCAGACTACGTCAAATCGTTTAGCGCTATGTATCCCGAACTCGCCCGCCAGTATCACCTGAAGTACATGCCATTTCTGCTGCTGCACGTCTATAACATTCCGGGCATGATGCAGCCCGATGGCATCCATCCGAGCGGGGCCGGCAACAAGATCGTGGCGCAGGACGTGTTCACGCTTATACAGCCTTTCTTACTTTCAGCGAAAGCGAAAAAATAGCCGGAATGGGTTTACACCATCCCGGCTGTAGGGAAAAACTTCGCCACCCTAAACGAAGAAGTTAGCTGGGCATCAGAACGGTGTCAATCACGTCAATGACTCCATTCTTTTGCATCACATCCGCCTGGGTGATCGTGGCTGTATCGCCTTTTTCGTCCTTGAGCATGATCTTGTCGCCACTCATGGTGGCAGTCAGAGTGCCGCCCTCGACAGTCTTCAGGTCTGCCTGGCCGCCGCCCTTCTTGATCATGGCTTCCAACTTATGCGAAGTGATTCTGCCAGGAACTACGTGATAAGTGAGAATCTTCTTGAGCTGATCCAGATTCTCGGGCTGCAGTAAGGTATCGACAGTTCCCGCCGGCAACTTATCGAACGCCGCGTTAGTAGGTGCGAAAACCGTGAATGGCCCGGGACCTTCCAGCGTGTCCACCAGACCGGCAGCCTTTACCGCCGCTACCAGGGTTGTATGGTCCTTCGAATTCATGGCGTTTTCCACAATGTTCTTGCTTGGATACATTGCCGCGCCGCCCACCCTGGGCACATTTTGCATGTCGCTTTGAGCCGCCATGCCAAGGCACAGAAGAGCTGCCGCTCCGAAACCGATTGCCATTTTACGTTTCATTAATTCGTTTCTCCTCTCGCTCATTTTCTTGAGCTTCGTCTAGATATACGTGCTAGTTCGTTAATTCGGATGTTCTCGGAGCGGTAGAGATGTATTAAATCAAGGCAATGGTTAAGCGAGCGTCCGCGATACCATGTCGGACGTGAAGTACAGAGCAAAGGGAACGTGAGTTATCCCGATTCGGTCCGGTATCTTTACTCGCTCGGCAATGAATTGAAGGCCGGTGCGAAGTGGGGGCTCGAGCGCATGCAGATGCTGCTTGCGGCCCTGGGCAATCCGGAGCAAGGCCAGCGCTTCATACATGTAGCGGGCACCAACGGCAAAGGTTCAACCTGCGCGATCGTCGCAAGCATCCTTCAAGCCTCCGGTTATCGAACCGGCTTGTATACATCGCCGCATCTGATTGAGCCCACCGAGCGGATACAGATCAACAACGAGCCGGTCACGCCGGAAGAATTCGTTCGAGCATTCGAGGCGGTGCATGTGGCTGCGGAAAAAGTAGATACGCCTCCTTCGTATTTTGAGACCGTGACGGCCATGGCGTTCCTCACCTTTCGCGAACGGTGCGACATCAGTGTCGTAGAAGTTGGACTCGGCGGAAGACTGGATGCGACGAACGTCATCGAGCCGGAGTTATGCGTCATCACGCCCATCGCCTACGATCACGAGGCGTATCTCGGCAACACATTGCAATCGATCGCGGCGGAGAAGGCGGGGATTATCAAGCCGGGCGTTCCGGTGGTGATGGCCCGGCAACTTCCGGCCGCTGACGCTGTTATCACCGAGCGTGCGCGGGAACTCGGCTCGCGCATAATTCGCACCCAAGAGGCACGGGTGAGAAACATTGAACTATTTCCTCGAGGCTCGACGTTCATGATTGGTCAGGATGCATTTGAGTGCGGTTTGGCCGGCAAGCATCAGATCGAGAATGCTACAGCCGCGATTCTTGCCTGCCGCGAGTTAGGTATCGGGATCGAGGCGATTCAGCGTGGGCTGAGGTATGTGAAGTGGCCAGGAAGGTTAGAGATCGTCTCCTCAAATCCCGATTTCGTGCTGGACGGCGCGCATAATCCAGCGGCGGCAGAGGCGCTGGCGGAGTACATTCAGGCGTTTTGCCGGGGCAAGCCGGTGTGGATGGTTTATGGCGCCATGCGAGACAAGGCGATCGAAGAAGTGACAGCACAACTGTTTCCGCTGGCCGACAGGGTGATTGCGACTGCGCCCGATTTTCCGCGCGCGCTGCGGCCGGAAGCCATCCTCGAGCTGGCGCATCGCCCGGACGCAACGTTGACGCATTCGATCGCCGAAGCGATTGCGGTCGCACGAACCGCTCCGCGCGAGGCAATTGTGTTCTTCACCGGGTCATTGTTTCTCGTAGGAGAAGCTCGAAGGCTGCTGCTCGCGTAAAATGGGCGTGCATGAAACGGCTGCGCGGCATGCTGATCGCCGATCCCGCGATCATTCTAGCCACCATCTTTTTCGGAACCATCAGCCTGATTGTTTCGTTCTTCGACGCAACCGGGGCTGTGCAGATCCGGGTGGCTCGCGCCTGGGCGAGAACGCTGCTTGCAGTCAGCGGAGTCCAGGTGCATGTCGAAGGACTTCATCATATCGATCCAAATGGCAGCTACGTCTTCATTTCAAACCATCTGAGCTACATGGACACGCCGGTCGCGCTTGCAAACATTCCGGTGCAGTTCCGTTTTCTCGCAAAACGTGGGCTGTTTCAAATTCCGTTCCTGGGCCAGCATCTCAGCCGAGCCGGACACATCCCGGTCCCGCGCGAGGATCCTCGCGCCGCGGTGAAG
Organism: Bryobacteraceae bacterium; assembly: GCA_035502635.1. Taxonomy (GTDB): domain Bacteria; phylum Acidobacteriota; class Terriglobia; order Bryobacterales; family Bryobacteraceae; genus Bog-105. The sequence continues at coordinate 59,879 of DATJUG010000060.1, read as the reverse complement.
ACGATGCAGATCGCAGCCGAGAAAATCAAACAGAAGAAAATCTCGTTGTTGATTTTCCCCGAAGGCGGGCGCTCTCAAGACGGAGTGTTGCGGCCGTTCAAAGAAGGCGGCGCTTACATCGCGATCCGGGCGGGTGTTTCAGTCGTCCCCATGGCAATCATCGGAAGCCGCGAGGTGCTGCCTTATGGAGGCGGCGTAGTGGAAGCCGGAAGAGTGACGCTACGCATTCTGAAGCCGATTGAAACCAGTGGACTCGATTTGAAGGATCGAGGCGTCCTGACCGATCGCGCTCGCAGCCTGATCCTACAGGAGTTGGCGCCGCATGCGGTGAGCCCGGGCTAGCAACAACCTGTTTTCGCCAGCGCGATCTCTTCAATCTGCACGAGCGTTGGATACTTGCCCGTGTAGCAGGCATAGCAGAACTGATGGTCGGAATCCTTGACGGACGCCCGCAGCGATTCCAGAGACAGATACGCGAGCGAATCTGCTTCCACGAACTCTTCGATTTCTTTGATGGAGTGAGTGGCGGCGATCAGCTCGCGCCGCGAGGGCGTATCCACGCCGTAGTAACAAGGCGAGACGGTAGGCGGACACGAAATGCGCAAATGCACTTCACGCGCGCCTGCGCTCCGCACCATGCGCACGATCTTCCGGCTGGTAGTGCCGCGCACAATGGAATCGTCAACCAGAATGACGCGCTTTCCTTCGAGCATGTGCCGCACCGGATTCAGCTTTAACTTCACGCCGAAATCGCGAATGGCCTGGGACGGCTCGATGAATGTCCGGCCGACATAGTGATTACGGATCAGCGCCTGACTGTACGGGATGCCCGATTCAGCCGCGTAACCTACGGCAGCCGCAACGCCCGAATCCGGCACGGGCACCACGGCGTCAGCGTCCACCGGATGCTCGCGCGCCAGGAGGCGGCCCATCCGCTCGCGTGATTCGGCCACCGATTTGCCGAAGACGATCGAATCGGGACGCGAAAAATAGACGTGCTCGAACGAGCAGTGCGCCGCCACTGCGCGAGGCGTGTAGCGCTCCCGAGTCACACCTTCCGGCCCGGCGATTACCATCTCGCCTGGCTCGACATCGCCTATATAAGTGGCTCCGATGAGATCGAACGCGCACGTTTCCGAAGCAAATACCGTCGCCGGCCGCCGGCCGGGCGCTGCCAAATGTCCCATGGCGAGAGGACGAAAACCGTGCGGATCGCGCGCGACAATAATCCGATCCTGCGCCAGGAACACTAACGAAAACGCGCCCTCAATCTGCAACAGCGCATCGCGAAGCGCGCCCGAAAGCGTGCGCTCGCGCGAGCGGGCAACCAGGTGCAAAATAACTTCGGTATCGCTGGTTGATTGAAATATGGAGCCTTCTTCTTCCAGCAACCGCCGCAGCTCAATTGCATTCGTCAGGTTTCCGTTGTGCGCTACCGCAACCTGACCTTTGCTGCACGCAACCGATAGCGGCTGTGCGTTAGCCAGCACCGTATCGCCCGCGGTGGAATATCGTGTGTGCCCGATGGCCAGCTCGCCCGGCAGTTCATTTAAAACTTCCGGCGTGAAGATATCCGCCACATGGCCCATCTTGCGAACGCTATGAATCTTGCGTCCATCGCTCGAAGCCATGCCAGCGCTCTCTTGCCCGCGGTGCTGTAGCGCGTACAGGCCCAGATACACCAGGTTGGCTGCTTCCGCGTGCCCGTAAAGGGCGAAGACGCCGCACTCTTCGTGGAGCTTGTCACTTCCATCGCGCACAACGGCCCCCAAACGGCCTGTGCGCTTATCGAACTGCGTTTCCGCTTCCGAATCAAACATTCTGTTTAGACCAGCACGAGGTTCCGGAGGAGGTGTTCAAGAGCGTTAGTCCAAAGATCCTTCAGCTCGGCGACGCGGCTGTCGATCAGGATTTCATTCCGGTTGCGAATCGCCACTCTCGCTTCGAGTGTAACGCCAATTTGAAGCGCTTGTACGTTGTTTTTCCCGGCGGCCGCGAAAACCCTCTCCGAACTCGACGTCGAAAGTAGAATCCGCGAGGGGCCTTCATGGAACAACAGCAGCTCGGGCGCGAGCTCGGCATCAAGCGTAATGTCGGCTCCAACCCCGGCTGGACCAAAGCAGGATTCAGCGAGCGCTACCGCCAGGCCGCCATCGCCGATATCGTGAGCCGATTCGACAGCGCGATCGCGCACCAGCTCGCGAACCGTTGCCTGCACCCGCTTCTCGTAATCCATGTCGAGCTTCGGCGGCGTTCCCCAAAGCGAGTTGAGGACCACCTTTGCATATTGCGTGCCGCCAAGCTGTTTCCAATCCGCATCGCCTAGGCCGCCAAGCAGAATGACCGGCAGACCCGCTTGTCCGAACACGTTTGCGATGGGCGGCGCGGTTTCCAGCGTGCCGACAATTCCGACCACGGGAGTTGGAAAAATTGGCGACCCCAACGTTTCGTTGTACAGGCTGACGTTCCCGCCTGTCACCGGCACGTCGAAAAAGCGGCAGGCTTCCGCGAGCCCCTCGATGGATTCGACGATCTGCGCCATGATCTCCGGCCGCTCCGGATTGCCAAAGTTCAGGTTGTTTGTGGTCGCGATAGGAAGCGCACCCATGGTCGACAGATTGCGGCAACACTCAGCGACAATCAGTTTCGTGCCTTCGCGGGGATCGAGCGCGCAGTAGCGCCCATTGCCATCGAGCGCCATCGCGATCGAAATATTCGTTCCCTTGATGCGCACGATGGCGGCGTCCGAACCGGGGCCCGCAAGCGTGTTAGTGCGGACCTGGTAATCGTATTGCTGCCAAACCCACTGCTTCGAACAGATATCGCCGGAGGACAGCAATGCCTTCAAATCCGCCGTTAAATTCTTGCTGGCAACCCGCGGCGCTTGCAGCGGGGCGAGGCGCAGCGGCTTCGTGTATGGGCGATGATAGCGCGGCGCTTCGTCCGCCAGCGCGCGATTCGGGATCTCGGCAAAAACTTCGCCGTGGTCCTTCACGCGCAGCATTCCATCGCCCGTTACCACGCCGATCTGCACGGCGTCGAGTCCCCATTTCTTGAAGACCGCAAAGACCTCGTGCTCACGCCCGCTCTGCGCCACCAGCAACATACGTTCCTGGGATTCGGAAAGCATCATCTCGTAAGGAGTCATACCCGTCTCGCGCTGCGGGACGTACTGCAAATCGATTTCGACTCCCGTGCCTGCGCGGCTGCCCATCTCGCATGTCGAGGAAGTAAGTCCGGCGGCGCCCATATCCTGAATCCCGACAATGGCTCCCGTCTGCATGGCCTCGAGGCACGCCTCCAGCAGCAGCTTCTCCAGAAACGGATCACCCACCTGCACGTTCGGCCGCTTCTGTTTCGATTCTTCGGTGAACTCGGCCGACGCCATGGAGGCGCCGTGAATGCCGTCGCGGCCGGTCTTGGCGCCCACATAAATCACCGGATTCCCGATGCCGCTCGCCTTGCCATAAAAAATTTCGTCGTGGCGCGCCACGCCGAGCGCGAAGACGTTCACCAGCGGATTGCCGTCGTAGCTTTCTTCGAAGACGCACTCGCCGCCCACCGTCGGCACGCCAAAGCAGTTGCCGTAGTGCGCAATGCCTGAGACCACGCCTTCCAGAATGCGCCGGTTGCGTGGCCCGGTCTTCTCGTCGTCGAGTTTGCCGAAACGAATGGAATCCATCACCGCGATCGGACGCGCGCCCATGGTGAAGATGTCGCGCAGGATGCCCCCAACTCCTGTTGCGGCGCCCTGAAACGGCTCAATAAAGCTGGGATGATTGTGCGATTCGATCTTGAACGCGATCGCAATCCCATCTCCGATGTCGATGATGCCCGCGTTCTCGCCGGGGCCTTGCAGCACTCGCTTGCTTTCGGTGGGCAGCTTCTTTAAGTGCACGCGCGAGCTCTTGTACGAGCAGTGCTCGCTCCACATGACGCTGAAGATGCCGAGCTCCGTCATGGTCGGTTCGCGGCCTAGCAGGCTCACAATCTTTTCGTATTCAGGAGCAGTTAGCTGATGCGCCGCAATCACCTCAGGCGTGATCGCGCTCATGAGGCAAGAGCTTGCGCTTTCACCGGCACGTCAAGAAATGAAGACAAAATCGCCAAGCCATCGGTACTGCCGACCAGCGGATCCGCGGCGCGTTCCGGATGAGGCATCATGCCCATCACGTTGCGCTCGGCGCTCAGGATACCGGCAATGTCTCGCAGGGAGCCATTCGGGTTATCGAGATATCGAAGCACCACCCGATCTTCAGCTTCCAATCGATCGAGAGTGTTTTCGTCTGCGATGTAGCAGCCCTCGCCATGCGCTATCGGCAGATGGATGCGCTCGCCGGGCGCGGCCCGATGCGTGAACGGCGAATCTACAGTCGCGATTTGCAGCGGAACGCTGCGGCACACAAACTTCAGGTTGGCGTTGCGCACCAGTGCGCCTGGCAGCAGACCGGCTTCCGTAAGCACCTGAAACCCATTGCAGATGCCCAGCACCAACCCGCCATCGTGCGCGAAATTCTTTACCGCGCGCATCACGGGAGAAAATTTAGCGATCGCTCCGCAGCGCAGATAATCGCCGTACGAAAAACCGCCGGGCAGAATTACCGCATCCACATCGCCGAGTGAAGCGGATTCATGCCAGATGAATTCGGCGCGTTGATGCAGATTCGCCGAGATTGCATACCAGGCGTCATGGTCGCAATTGCTACCCGGGAAAACGACGATGCCGACCTTCATCGCATTAGTACGGTTTAGGCACCACTCGCCGCGGGCGCTGCCTTTTTGCGGCTGGCCCGCCGTTTTTCCACCGGTGGCTGGCGATCGCTTTTCTTCAAGGACGGCAAGACGATTGAAGTGACGAATTTCTTCTCGCCATGATCGTCGAATTTGATTACGATGTAGTCTTCGGTGCAGGACATCACCGACCCGAGCCCAAACTTTCCGTGCTCGACTTGGGCACCTTGTGCAAATGCCGGTTTGCTGGCCATGGCGGAAGGGTTTCCTCTATACATGATTGTAACAATTCGACTTAGCGCTTGTCGAGTTGCTGCTGGAACAACTCGTATAACCCCGCGGAGTCTGGGATGCAACTGGTTCCATATAATGGAGTAAGCGACGCATGGAGGATTTGAAGAAGAAGCTGCAGGACGAGATTTCCGCCCTCGAATACGAATTGCGGAATGAGTTGCCAAAGGAAATCCTCAAAGCGCGCGCCCACGGCGACCTCAGTGAAAATGCCGAATACCACGCCGCGAAAGAGCGCCAGGCGTTTGTAAACGCAAAGCTCGGCCAATTGCAAATGCGCTTGCGCGAGTACTCCATGATTGATTTTTCGAAGATCCCGCGCGATCGCGTCGGGCTCGGGTCCCAGGTGGTCGTCTTCGATGTCAATAAAGACGAAGAGTGCACTTACAACCTTGTGACCACAGAAGAGGCCGACGTGGCAAATGGCAAGATCTCCACCAGTTCGCCGATCGGCAAGGGTTTGTTAGGCAAGCGCGTTGGAGATACCGTGAAAATTCAGATTCCTGGCGGTACCAGGGAAATGGAAATCCTGCGGTTGACCACCATCCACGAGGCGGCGGGTACCTAGGACGGTAACGATGATGACGTACACTCGCGCCATCGGCATAGGATCCAACAAGATCATTCGGGTGATTGTACGGGGCTTGGCCTTATCCAAGATCAACCCCAACGTGCTCACCTTTCTGGGGCTGGTCATCAACATGGTGGCGGCCGCCTTTCTCGCTTTCGGGCATTTTCGAACCGCCGGATTCGTCATTATCTTCGCGGGTCTGTTTGACATGGTGGACGGACGCGTGGCGCGCGCTACAAACCAGGTCACGCGTTTTGGCGGCTTCTTCGATTCGGTTTTAGACCGTTACTCGGACATAGCGCTGTTGGTGGGACTGCTGGTTTACTACGGCACCATTAACCGCTCGTCCTACGTTGTGCTGACCGCAATCGTGATGGCGGCATCGGTGATGATCAGTTACACGCGGTCGCGGGCGGAAAACATCGTCCCTACATGCAAAGTTGGATTTCTGGAGCGGCCCGAGAGAGTGGTGCTGCTGATTTTGGGCGCGTTGTTTGATCGCATGGCTCCGGTTCTATGGGTAATTGCAGTACTGGGAAATCTGACTGTCATTCATCGCATGATATTCACTTACCAGGAAGCCAAGCGGCTGGAAGACGCCCAGTTGCGTTCCAGAGCGGTAGCGGCTTCGAGTACCAGAACTATTTAGCTGTTTCTAGAACCACAATGGCGAATGCCATATCCGCGGTGTGCGTCAGCGAGATGGATATCTGTTGGACTCCTAAGTGCTGGGCGACCTGGCGCGCCACCCCAGTAAGCCTCAGCGTAGGGCGTCCGGAAGCTTCATTTACTACCTCGAAATCCTTCCACGTCACCCCCAGATTCCAACCGGTTCCAATAGCTTTCATACCCGCTTCCTTGGCGGCGAAGCGAGCCGCAAAGCGCTCGGCTGAGTTGGCTTTGCTCGAGGCATACGCGAACTCGCGCTCGGTATAAACGCGATTCAAGAATCGATCACCCCAGCGAGCGATGCTCCCCCGGATACGCGCTACCTCTGCCAGGTCCGTGCCGATGCCGACGATCATACATCCATCATCCACGCCAGCTACGTATAGATGAGAGAATAAGGGCGTCCATGCACATCCCGGATAACTTCCTGTCAACTCCGGTTTGGGCTACGCTGGATGCTCTCGCTCTGCCGACGGTCGTGGTTGTATCGCGAGAGGCCCAAAAAACCACCGACAACAACCGGCTACCGCTATTGGGCGTCATGGGCGCGTTTGTGTTCGCGGCGCAGATGATCAACTTCCCCGTCGGCATTGGTACCAGCGGTCACCTGGTAGGTGGGACACTTCTCGCGTGCTTGCTCGGTCCGTGGCCGGCGGCACTCGTGCTGACCGCAATCCTGATGGTGCAGGCACTGATCTTTCAGGATGGAGGAGTGCTTGCGCTCGGCGCGAACGTGATCAACATGGCGCTCGCGGGCGTGCTGGCGGGCTACTTACCCGCGCGCTGGTTGTTCCGAACCAAATGGAAATCCTACGGCGTATTCGTGGGAGGCGCTTGTTCGGTCTTGTTAAGTGGAGTGCTTGCGCTTGCCGAATTGCTCCTTTCGGGAATTCGCATGCCCGCCGCCTTAATTGAGGTGTCACTCGGCCTGTTTACGGTAAATGGTCTCGTTGAAGGCGCAATCACCGTTTCAGTGCTGGGCGCCATTGAACGGCTGAACCCGGGACTGACGCTGGCCAGCCTTGGCGGAGCACCCACCGCGGTAACTGGGAAAGCGATTTGGCGCCAGGTTCTGGCTGTTGTGGCGTGCGCTTCAGTAACACTAGCCGCGATTGGAGTTTTATTTGCATCAACGCTTCCCGACGGCCTGGAACATCTCGCCCGTAAGTTGGGGATGCCGTTCGGACGCGCCTTTTTTCACTCGCAACTTGCCGATTACCAGATACACGCGCTGGGAAAGAACTGGCTGAGCCGCGCGAGTGCCGGTCTTGCGGGCCTCTTGCTGATTTATGCTGTTTGCACGTTGGGCGGACACTTACTGGCTCGCGCCCGGCGATCTTATTCCTGATCGCGGCGGACGGGACCTGATTGCGTCAAGCGACATTCGCGCGGTGGAGTAATCAAGCAAGTCCCGTTCATCGCTTCGACGCGCGTCTCAAACTGCTGCTGCTGATCGCATTTGTCATCTCGGTGGCGTTGCTGCGGGCTCTCTCTGCACCGCAGTTAGGAGCTTGCGGACTAGCGTTGCTGATGGCCGCTTGGGCGGCCGGGCTTCCGATCTGGCGATTGCTGCGGGCATCATTGTTCGTACTTCCTTTCGTCGGTTTATTCTCACTCATCGTGTATGTAAGTGGCGATACACGGCGCGCCTCGCTCATTCTGGTGAAGAGCTATCTTTCCGCCCTCGCTGTTCTTGTCACAGTCTCCTCCACACCGCTTCCGCAGTTGCTTCTGGCCGCGCGCTACTTTCGGCTGCCGGCGCTGCTAGTGGAAGTGACGCAGTTGATTTATCGCTACATCTTCGTATTATCTGGCGAAGCACAGGCGATGCGAACGGCCTTTCTCGCGCGTAGCGGTCGCCCCGGCCGCAGGGCTCTTACAGCTTCGTCCGGAATGATTGCAGTGCTCTTCAGCCGCTCCTATGAGAAGGCGGGAGTCATTCATAATGCTATGTCGGCGCGCGGCTTTTCAGGGCGCCTGCGGACTGCCGAGTTCCGCTCGGTTACCGTAACGGAAACGCTCATTCTGCTGGGCGGATTAGTATTTACGGCCGCACTGCACTTCATTTAGCAAATGAGCGCACTCGTCGAAGTTCGAAACCTGACTTATCTCCATCCAGGCGGCGCCAAGGCGCTGGATAGCATCTCCTTGCAGATCACCGAGGGCGAGAGCTTGGCCGTACTTGGCCCGAATGGCTCCGGGAAGACGACCTTACTGTTGCATTTAAGCGGAATTCTAAACGGACATGGGCTGGTTCGGGTTGCCAGCCTTGAAGTTTCTCCGCGCAACCTGCCTGAAATCCGGCAACGGGTCGGTCTAGTTTTTCAGGACGCGGATGAGCAGTTATTCATGCCCACTGTGCTCGAAGACGTCATGTTCGGCCCCTTGAACCTGGGATGGCGCTTCCAGGATGCGGAACAGCGGGCCTGCGAACTACTGACCAGCGTCGGCATCGGACCGGATCTTCATAAACGGCCGCCCTTTCATCTGAGCGCAGGCGAGAAACGGCGCGTCGCCATTGCCGGTGTGCTGGCCATGGAGCCGCAGTTATTGCTCCTCGATGAGCCTACGACTTCGCTCGATCCGCCCGGGCAACGCGCCTTGTTAGAGTTACTTCGCGCTCTTCCCCAACCGAAGATCATTGCGACACACGACGTGCATTTCGCTGCAGCGCTCAGTAGAAGAGCCATCTTCCTACAAAATGGGCGGCTGCTTGCGGATGGGGAGATCGAAAAAATTATCGAGGAATTCGGCTGGAATCCCTACTCTTGACTCTTTCGGAACGCCGCCCAACGCTTCTTTTGCGCCGCCGCGATCCGTTTACGCGCCTCGGGACTGAGAACGCGTTTCTTGCGTGTACCTCCGGAACCGCCGGAAGATGCCTTAGTTGCTCCGCCTCCACCGCTTTGCTTGGGAGGCCTGCCCACGCGCCGTCCCATAAGCGACCGCACTTGAGCTATTTGCTCGTCAATCTTCTGTTTTTGCGTTTCCAGGCCCTGTAGAGCGGCCTCTAAAATTTCAGCGTTTGGTGCCGCGGATGTTTTTGCCATATATCCTAGTTAGTAACACACCTCGGTTGATTTGACCAATCCAACTCACTTACGACTCCGAATCGTACATGATGGTTACAGGACCATCGTTTAATAATTGTACTTGCATTTGGGCTTGAAATGTGCCGGTCTGTACCCGAAACCCCCTCTCGCGGCACAGTCCGACGAAGTATTCGTATAGCTCTTGTGCCACTTCTGGCTTTGCGGCTTCCGAATACGACGGCCGATTACCCTTCCTCACATCGGCGTACAATGTAAATTGAGATACAATGAGTAACTCTCCAGAGACGTCGCCTAAGCTGAGATTCATCTTCCCTGCGCCGTCGGGGAAGACCCGAAGTTGGATCACCTTTTGGGCTACTCGCTCAGCCTGAGCCTTGGTATCGGCGCGCCCTATGCCGAGAAACACCACCAGACCAACACCTATTTGGCCGGTTACCTCCCCTTCCACAGTGACTTTTGCCTCGGAGACTCGCTGCAATAATGCGCGCATATGACCATTGAACACGATTTACCGTCATTTGGACGATACACTCGCCAGGTAAGCGGGCCGAGTCTTGTAAGATCAAGGTGCGCTTAGGAGCGCGTTTGAGAACACTCGCCGCCGAGCCTGACAATCACGTTTGATACTACAAATCCTCTTTTGGCTTGTCGTCGCGATACCGGTTTATGCCTATTTCGGGTATCCAGCGACCCTCCTGATATTGCGCCTCATCATCCACCGCACGGTAGAAAAACGCGAAATTACGCCGCGCGTGTCTCTGTTGGTGCCTGCCTATAACGAGGAATCTAATATCGAGCGCAAGATCCGGAACTCGCTGGCTCTTGATTATCCGGCGGACCTGCTGGAAGTTGTCGTGGCCTGCGACGGCTCAAAGGACAATACTCCCAAGCTTGCAACGGCTCTCGCTCGTTCGGAGGAGACCGGGGGACGGGTTCGGGTACTCGATTTCCCTGTAAATCGGGGGAAGATCGTTACCTTGAACGCCGCAGTAAGAGAGCTGCGAGGCGAGATTATTGTCTTTTCCGATGCCTCCGCGATCCTGAACCCGGATGCGCTTCGGAAGCTCATCCGGAACTTCGCGGACCGTCGAGTCGGCGCGGTTAGTGGAAAGTACACGGTTATCAAGCCGAACGAGGTGAATATTGGAGCTTCTGAAGACTTCTACTGGAAGTATGAGACGTTCCTGAAGACTCAGGAGGCCGAGTTATCGTCCGCCTTGGGGGGACATGGCCATCTGCACGCAATTCGGGCTGAATTGTATCCGTTCCCTCCGCCCGGCACGATTAACGATGACTACATCATCCATGCTTCGGTGATTGCAAAGGGTTGGCGCGCTGTGTATGAGCCGGAGGCGGTGATCCGCGAAGAAGCCCACGAGATGACCGGGTTCCGGCGCCGGATCAGGATCATGGCCGGTAACGTGCAACAGCTCCGCGAGATCAGACCATTGCTGAAACCCGTTCGTCCCTTGCCAATATTCTTCTTCCTATGCCATAAAGGACTGCGATTAGTGGTTCCTTTTGCGATGATCGCGGCGTTTATAGTAAATCTGTTTCTACTCGACCGCCCCCTTTATCGAACGATCTTCGCCCTTCAGATAGTTTTTTACCTGCTTGCGATTGCCGGCTCGCTGGTTCGGCTGCGTCCGAAGTTCCTGATGCTGCCGTATTACTTTTCGATGATCAACGCCGCTGCCTTCCTTGGCGCCTACTACGCATTTACAGATTTGCGGCAGATGCGATGGAAGTAGCGCGGCTGTTGTTCATGAACTAAACCAAGGCGCCAGTTAGTCTCTGGGCGTGGTGGTGGATATGAGTTGCCGCGACGCGCGTCCGAACAGAAAACCGATACACAGGGCGAGTAACACTGAGCGGGCGGCCTTAGGAGCAGGTCTCCACGAACGCGGCGCCGGGATGGATATCATTTGGTGGTGGCGCTCCGCTACCGCCGGGACGCCAGAAAAGCTAGGTGCAACGGAAGGTTCGTTAATTGGCTGAGGAGCTTCGAGCGTGGCCGGCTTGGGTTGCTGAGCTTCACCGCTATCGGTATCGGCGTATACGCGGGTAAATTCAGCCCCAAAGAAAAAGATTTGAGCCGAGTAATAAACCCACACGATCACCGCAACTAATGACCCCGCTGCGCCATATGCCGATCCTACGCCTGCCTTACCGAGATACAATCCCAAGAGAAACTTTCCAATAGTGAAGAGAAGCGCTGTAAGAATTGCGCCAACGCGCACGTCCCGCCACGAGATAGCCCGGGCCGGGACAAATTTGAATAGCAGCGCGAACAGCAATGTAATCACCACCAGAGAAACAAGGAAGTTGATGGCCTCGAGGACCGCCACTGGTATAGGGACCAACTGTCCGAAAAACTTGCCCATAACTGCGAGACCCGCGCTTAGAATCAGCGAAACGAGCAGCAGAAATCCCAACGATAACACCATGCCGAATGAGAAGAGCTTCTGTTTGAGCATGCCGCGCCAGCCGGATTCCTCTTTCGGCTCGGCATCCCAGATAGTATTGAGGGCATCGCGAAGCTCGCTGAAAACGCCGGACGCGCCGAACAGCAGAGTTATGAATGCGATCACACTGGCAAAGATTCCCGACGACGGCTTCTGAGCATTAACCAGCAGCGACTTGACTGTTTCTGCGCCACGATCGCCGATCATCTGCCGAGCTTGATCCGCCAACGCGCTCTGCGTTGTATTGCGATCGAAAACCAGGGCAGCCATGGCGGCAACTAACACCAATAACGGAGCAAACGAGAGCAGACTATAAAAGGCAACGGAAGCACCAAGCCTGGGCGCTTGATGCGCGCTCCACTTGGTTGCCGTTTGTTTTAGGAGGGGAATCCAGGTTTTGATGCTCATACGCATTTCTCTACCTAGATGGACGGGCGCCCTATTCCCGCACCTGTATATTTTCCGGGCAAGTGGGGCGCCTACAAGCGCTTAGAACGGAATAGTGAACTTGAACTTCGATCCCCGCTCCCCGTCGCTTTCCACCCATATCTTGCCGCCATGCGCGGCGATAATCTTCCGGCAAACGGCCAGCCCCAATCCAGCCCCCGGCACTTCCTTCCCGTGCAGCCGTTTAAAAGGCAAGAAAATCTGCTCGTGAAAACGAGGCTCAATTCCTTTCCCGTTGTCACGGATGGAAATCGTGTACTCTGCGTCGGCCTCTTCCGCTGTTATCTCAATGATGGGCTGCTCGCCGGAACGATAAGTGATCGCGTTTGCGATCAGTTGCTCGAACACTTGGGTGAGTTGCGTCTGATCCACCGGCACGTCCGGCAACTCTCCGCACTGGACATTCGCTCCCGATTCCCGGATCCGATCATTAAGCTTGAACAGCGCCGATTCTATGATTGCGCTCACTTTGACCATGCTTCGGCGCGGCGAATTTCCCGCCCGCGAGTACGCCAGCAGGGCCTGCAGCAGGTTTGTCACCTGCTTGGCGCCATGGATGATGAAGGCTGTTAGTTCGCTGGTCTCCGCATCCTGAGCGTACTTACGCTGCAGCAACTGGGCGTATGCGGAGACCGCGCGCAGTGGCTCTTGTAAATCGTGGCTGGTGGCGTAAACAAAGTCCTGCAATTCCTTGACGGCTCGTTCCGCCGCTGCTTGGGCCGCGTGCCGCGCGCCTGAGCAATCTTCCAGCGCCTTTCTTAGCTCAGCGTTTTCGCGCAACGCCTCAGCTAACTGTGCCTCTGTTGGCATGAAGCTATGCTACACGCAGTTAAGCGAGGTTCTTGTCCTAGGCAACTTGCAACAAGCCGAGCCTTTCGAGAAGTGCGTTCGCATCCGGATCCCGGCCCATAAAACAGCGGTAGAGTTGGGCTGGATCTTCGCTGTCGCCGCGCTCGAGAATGTGCCGCCGATACTCCTGCCCGGTTGCAGTGCTGAAGATGCCTTCCTGGCGGAACCGGCTGAATGCGTCGGCGTCCAGAACTTCCGCCCATTTGTACGAGTAGTAACCCGCGCCGTAAGCTACGGGGCTCGAAAACAGATGCGTGAAGCCCGTGATCATTGCATAATCCGGCGGCAAAGGCGCCGGCGAGAACCGGTCGAGAATGTTGCGCGAGTAGGTAATTACGTCGCCGTCCCGCTCGGCATCGTATTCGCGATGTAGCATGAGATCCACCATTGCGAAGCCGAGTTGACGCATCTGCATGTTCGCGCTGCGGAAAGTGCGTGCACGCTTCATCTTTTCGAAGAGTTCTTCCGGCATCGCCTCTCCGGTCTTGTAGTGACGGGCAAAGAGATTCAGCGCCTCCTGCTCCATGCACCAGTTCTCCATAATCTGAGATGGCAGTTCCACAAAATCCCAAGGCACGTTTGTGCCGGCAAGCGTCCGCACCGGTACCCGGCTAAGCGTGTGATGCAGCAGGTGGCCGAACTCGTGAAATATGGTCTCCACTTCACGATGCGTCAACAAGGACGGCGTGTCTTCCACGGGTGGTGTGAGGTTACCGCAAATCACACCCAGGTGCGGGCGTCCTTTGTCCGGATCGCCCGTAACGAGCGAATTCATCCAGGCTCCGCCGCGTTTATTCTCGCGTGGGAACCAGTCCGTGTAGAAGCCGCCGAGCAGCTCGCCCGTCAGCGCATCCTCTACTCGATAGTATTTGACCGCCGGCTCCCATCCCGGGATGTCCGGCTCTTCGATCACCTTGATGCCCAGCACGCGGCTGAAGATGTCGAACATCCCAGCCACCACCCGGTCGAGCTGGAAATACGGCCGCAATTCTTCTTCATCGAAGTCGTAGAGTGCCTTGCGCTGCTTTTCGGCGACGTAAGAGACATCCCAGGGTTGAATCTGCTGGTAGCCGAGAGATTGGCCCATCTCCGCCAGACTACGGTTTTCGCGCTCGAAGAAAGGTTGAGTCTTTCTCTGCAGATCTTCGATGAACGCCTGGGCCTGCTCGCCTAAATGGGCCATCCGGTCTTCGAGCACCAGATCGGCGAAATCCCGGTAACCCAGCAACTGCGCCTTCTCGCGCCGCAACCGCAGGATCTCGACCAGCAGAGCGCGATTGTCGTACGCGCCCGATGCGGCGCGCGTGTTGTAAGCTTCCCACAACTGCTGCCGTATCGGGCGGTCGTCCAGGTAAGTCATAGCGGCGACGTAACTGGGAGCATGCAGTGTCAGGCGCCAGCCTTCTTTGCCCTTAGTTTTCGCGCTCTCCCTCGCCGCCATCCTCGCGGATTCCGGCAAGCCGGCCAACTTACTCTCATCGGTTATGACAATCTCGAAAGAGTTGGTCGCGTCCAGAACGTTCTCCGCGAATTTGGTCGTCGCCTTGGTCAGCTCGACTTCCATCGCCTCGAGCTTCTGCTTACCCGCAGCATCCAAGTCGGCCCCGGAGCGGCGGAATCGGCTGACCGTCTTATCCAGAAAACGCTTGTGTACCGGCGCAAGGTCTCGTGCTTCAGCGCTATGATCGACTGCCTTGACGGCAGACCACAACTTCGCGTCCAGAGGAATCGACGTATAAAACATGCTGACCGGTTCCTGTACTGCGTTGTAAGCCGCACGCAGCTCCGGTGTGGTCACCACCGATTCCAGGTGCTGAAGCAAGCCCATCGCGAAGTCCAAAGGCTCGGTCATCGCGTCCAGGGCGAGCAGAATATTTTCGTAGGTGCGCGGAATATCGGAACCGCCTAAATCGGCCAGCCTCTGTTTCATCTGCTCCAGCAGCAGGTGAATCGCGGGCTCAATATCAGCCGTCTTGATTGCATCAAATTGGATCGGAAATCGCTCGGTTAAAAGCGGATTATCTGTTAGTGTTTCTGTCATTAATCAAGTAGAAGAGCAGCCGGCTCCCTCACCATACCCGGCATCCTTTGCCATTGGCCGGGTACATCTTATCGCCCGGTTTGCATCCAAAAGCGTGGCTGAATTGCAGCGTGTTGGATACCACCGCGTCGGTGCGCGCGCGCCCGGGAGAATGGGGATCGGTTTGAGCAAGCAAGCGCGCCTCTTCTGGCCTCATGTTCTGGCACCAAATTTGGGCATACCCGAGAAAAAACTGCTGCGCCTGCGTGTATCCGTCCTGTTCGGTACTAATTGGGATGCTCTTCTTGGCCAGATCGTCCATAAGCGCGTAATAGGCCAAGTGGATTCCACCATTATCAGCCGTGTTCTCGCCGAGCGTCAGCTTGCCATTCACGTTCACTCCGGGCGCGGCGGTGAAGCGGCTGTATTCGTCCACGAAACACTGCGCCAGTTTTTCGAACTGTTCCGCGTCGCTTTTCTGCCACCAGTCCCGCAGATTTCCGTCGGCGTCGAACTGCCGTCCCTGATCGTCGAAGCCATGCGTGAGCTCATGCCCGATCACGACTCCTACCGCGCCATAATTCACAGCGTCGTCTGCGTTGTTTGAATAGAACGGCGGCTGCAAAATACCCGCCGGGAAATTGATGTTGTTTTCGGTCGGATCGTAATAGGCGTTCACGGTGGGCGGAGTCATGCCCCACTCATTGCGATCCACCGGCTTGCCGATTTTGTCGAGCTCACGCTTGCTCTCAAATTCGTTCGCCCGATACCAATTACCGAAGTAGTCGTTATCGACAATGTCCACCGAAGAGTAATCACGCCATTTATTCGGATAGCCAATCTTGTTGGTCACAGCATGGAGTTTGATCATCGCCTGCTGCTTTGTTTCCGGGCTCATCCAGGTAAGCGATTCGATGTCTTTGCCCATCTCATGCTCGATCTCATGCACCATTTCGAGCGTGCGTTGCTTGCCCTGTTCTCCGAATGTCTTCTCCACGAACTTACGGCCCAGCGCCTCGCCTAACTCGTCGTCGGTGGCCGATACGCAGCGCCTCCAACGCGGCTTCAACTGGGTTGTACCCGAGAGCGTGTGCCCGTAGAAATCGAAATTTTCATCCACGAACGCCTTTGTCAGCAGCGTCGCGCTCGCGCTCAAGTAATGCCATGTCAGGTAATCTTTCAAATCCGCCATGCTCTCCTTGCTGAGGAGCGTATTGAACTCTTTTAGAAAGTCAGGGACGGCAACGTTGAGCTTCGAAAACTCAGGCGTGTGCAGCTCCGTGAAGAATTCGTTGAAATTGAAGTCCGGAACAAGCTGGGCAAGCTCGCTCTTGGGCATCTCATGAACCAGTAGCTGAGGATTGCGCCGCGTTGTCACATCGAGCGATGCCTTTGCCAGATCGGTCTCGATCCTCATCACGGTTTGTGCCTTCTTCGCCGCGTCCGCGGCCGGAACTCCATCCAGTTCGAACATCTTCGCGATATGCGTGACATATTTCTGCTGGATCTCTTGCGATTTCGCATCGGTCCGGAAATAGAAATCTTTCTCCGGCAATCCCAGGCCGCCCTGATCAAGTCCTGCGATCGTCATCTTTGCGTCGTTGGGATCGGGTTGAGAACCGAAATCAAAGAACACGGTCACTTGCCTTGCATGCAGCCGTGCTACTTCGTCCAACAGCTCCCGGACGTTATTGATGTGCGCAATACGTTCCAGTTCGGGCTGGAGTTGAGCGGTGCCTCGATGCTCGATTTCCGCTTCGTCAATGCAAGAGCCGTAGAAGCCTCCGATCTTCTGATCGATCGAAGAGCGGTCTTGATGCTTTTCCGAATCCTCAAGAATCCCGCGAAGAATCTGCTGATTGCGTTGGAACAGCTCGTCGAAACGGCCCCACACGCTTTGGTCAGCAGGAATCGGATTGTTTTTGAGCCAATTCCCGCAGGCGTATTGATAGAAGTCGTTGCAAGGATCAGCGGATTTATCGATCGCCTTTAAATCGAGCCCGCTGTGCGCCGGCTGGTTTGCCCCGGACTGCGCAAAGGCAGGATGTACCATAAGCGCGCATGCGATCGCGCAAACCACGAGGTTGCATTTACCCATCGCTTTCAGTGTAATCACCAGACTGAATTCACATCCCCCATCCGCGCGCAACGGCAACCAAATTGCCTGCGCGCTCCATCAACAGCACGCTTACCAAACCCGGCAGCCATTCGCGGCCACCATGGGCTGTCCCGCTGAGCAGCCGAACGCCTTCGCGAACTCAGGCATGTTCTCCACCACGCCAATCACCCGAAACTCGCCCGGCGAGTGCGGATTCGTGCGGAGGGACGTGCGCAGCGATTCGGGCCGCTGGTTCTGGCACCAGATCTGCGCATATCCGAGGAAGAACCGTTGCTGCGGGGTAAAACCATCGAGAGCGTCTTTATCTACCGTTCCATTCTGGATTCCGCCTAGCAGCGCCATGTAAGCGAGCCGGATGCCTGCATTGTCCGCGCCGTTCTCGCCCAGTGTGAGCCGGCCGTTGATGTTCTCGCCTTCCACGGGACTGAAATTGGAATATTCGTTCGCTATGCAGTCGGCGCGCTTCTTGAACTCTGCGCCATCCTGGGAGGTCCACCAATCGCGCAGGTTGCCGTCCGCGTCGTATTGCCGTCCCTGATCGTCGAATCCATGCGTCAGTTCGTGCCCGATCACGGCGCCGATTCCGCCGAAGTTGACTGCCATGTCGGCAGTGCTTGTATAGAACGGGGGCTGCAGAATTCCCGCCGGGAAATTAATGTTGTTTTCGGGTGGACTGTAATACGCATTCACGGTCGGCGGAGTCATGCCGAATTCCGACCGATCCACAGGCTGTCCGATCTTATTCAGGTTCCTATGCACTTCGAATTCGCGCGCCCGCTCGGCGTCACCCACCAGGTCGCCGTCCACGATCTTCACACTCGAATAGTCGCGCCATTTGCCCGGATATCCGATCTTGTTCGTGACCCCATGCAGCTTCGCCAGTGCTTGCTGCTTCGTGGCATCGCTCATCCAGGTGAGCGATCGGATGTCTGTCTCCATTTCCGTCTCAATGATTTTCACTAACTGCTGCGTCTTTTCTTTCGATTGCCCGGCAAACGCCTTCTCTACGTACTTCTGTCCCAGCGCCTCGCCCAGGCTCCGGTCTGTCAATTGTACGCAACGCTTCCAGCGCGGCTGCAGCTCCTTGGCGCCTGTCAGATACTGACCGTAGAAATCGAAATTCAAATCTACGAATTGCTTGCTCAGCAGCGGCGCATAATTCGAGACATCATGCCAGATGAGATAACTTTTCAGATCGTCCAGGCTGGTGGCTTCGATCGCCGCATTTAGCGCCTTGAAGAAATCGGGGACCGCAACGTTCATCGAAGAAAATTCAGGGGCATGGCGGTCCGCCAGATACGCCTTGAAGTTGAAATTCGGGATGAGCGTTTCGAAATCGGCAAGGGACATCTTGTGGTGCGTCAAATGTGGATTGCGGCGCGAGACCCGATCAAGCGATGCCTTCGCCAGCGCCGTCTCGAGCGTCAGAACGGCTTGCGCTCTTGCATCTGCCTGGGCGGGCGATTCGCCGAGCAACTGAAACATCTTCGAGACATGCTCGACATATTTCTTTCGCGTCTGTTCGTCTTTGGCTTCCAGGTAATAGCTTCTGTCGGGCAGCCCTAACCCGCCTTGGTCCGCATTTGCAACTTCAATTGTTGATTTATCCGCATCCGGGGCCGCTCCAAAAATAAAGAAGACAGTAACGCCCTGATGATGCAATTGGGCCACCTCGGCCGCCAAATCCGACTTGTCTTTGATGGCCCGGATGCGATCGATGTCAGGCATCACCGGTTCGTCGCCTTTCTTGTCCGCCGCCGCTTCGTCCATGCAGGAGGCGTAGAATCCGCCGATCTTTTCATCGATGGGAGAGCGGTCCTGGTGTTTTGCCGAGTCCTCCAGGATCTGGTGCAAGATTTCCTGGTTGCGGTCGGCCAATTGCTGGAAGCGGCCCCAAACCGCATATTGCGCGGGGATCGGATTCTCTTTCATCCAATTGCCGCAAGCGAACTGGTAAAAGTCTTGGCACGGGTTCACCGTCCGATCCATAGCGCCTAAATCCACCCCGCTCGGGGCCTTGCTTTGTGACAGCGCCACAGCCGAAAAGAGAAGCAGGCCCATGCCCACGCGCGCAAAGAGTTGTTGTTGCATACGTCCTAATAAGTACCAGAGTATATTTAACGCCGCCGGCTGCGAATCCACCAGACCAGCAACGCAGCGGCGGCAACCACGGCAGCGAACGCCAACGTGTAGCGGTGAACCAGCGCGATGGCTTCTCTCCAATGCTCGCCCACGAAGTATCCGACCAACAGGAATGTCGCGACCCAAACCGCCGCACCCGCATAGGCAAAACGCGCGAAGGTCGGATATTCCAGCTCGGACATCCCGGCCACCAGCGCCGTGAAATGGCGGATGCCTGGAATGAAATAGCCAATCGTCAGCAGCCATTCGCCCACCCTGTGAAACCAGCGATGAACGCGCTCGATACGGGCTTCGGTGACATGAACATATCGCCCGTACCGCAGCACGAAACGATGCCCCAGAGTTCTTCCAATCGTGTAGCTCAGCGATATGCCGCAGACGCTGCCGGCAAAGCCGGCGAAGAACGTCAGCAGCGGATTCAACCGCCCGGTCGAGATCAGGTATCCGGAGAAGACCAGCAATGTCTCATCCGGAACCGGAAGCCCGACAATCCCCAACACCAGCAATCCGAACAGGCCGGCGTAGCCATAATGCGATAACCAGCCCAGCAGCGATTCCATTTTCTGATTAATGCGGCCCCGCGGAACTCAGAGCATAACAGGAGCTACAACGCATCAGTTTGCGCTACCATTCCGATATGGCCAGCCGGTTGTTCGATGTGAAGTGCCCCTGTTGCCAATCGACCCTTCAGATCGATCCCGAAACAGAAGCTATCATCCAATATCACGAGCCCGAAAAGAAGCCGCTGATCGAGGATCTGCATGCCGCCGTCCAGCAGCTCAAGGGCGAGGCTGACCGGCGCAATGAAGTCTTCGAGAAAAGCTTCGCTTCGCACCTCAGCGGCGAGAAGATCCGCGAGAAAAAATTCGAAGAACTACTCAAGCAGGCAAAACAAGACAAGTCTGGAGCGCCTCCCAAGCGGCCGTTCGACTTGGATTGACCAGCGACGCTAGGCGGTCAACACCCGCTCGTAGTCTCCGCGTGCTAAACGGCGGACGAAATCCAGGTCGCCATCGAGAAAATCCAGCGACGGCAGAGAATTCAATTCAATCCAGGTGATCTGCTCGAAGACTCGAGCGCGCGGTTCACCTTCGAAATCGCGCACCGCGAAAAACAATAAGTGGACGCGGCTGCCGCTGGGGTAATCGTGTTCGTAGCGGGCGAGCTCGCTTCCGACCCTGGCTTCAATCTGTAGCTCTTCGCGAAGCTCGCGCACCAGCGCCTGCTGCGGCGATTCGCCATACTCCACCTTGCCGCCGGGAAACTCCCATTTCAAAGCATGCCGGTCGCTCTTTCGCCGCTGCCCCACCAAGACCTTGCCATTGCGGTGAATGATGCCGGCTGAGACCAGCAAGGGCGCGCGGTTCCTAATCATTGTTTACGGCGCTCTTAGGCGGCCGCGCTGTTACTGGAGATCAACTGACGCAGCACATATGGCAGGATACCGCCGTTCCTGTAGTATTCGGCTTCCTGGGGCGTGTCGATGCGGACTTTCACCTCAAACTCAACCTTCTTGCCGTCTGGGTGGGTGGCGATCACTCGTACGCAGTTCGACGGGGACGCGACGGCGGAAGGGATGCCCGTCAAGTCGTAGAGCTCTTCGCCCGTGAGGCAGAGCGATTCGCGGGTATCGCTGCCGGTGAACTGCAACGGAAGAACGCCCATCTGCACCAGATTGGAGCGGTGAATCCTTTCGAAGGTCTCGGCAATGACAGCACGGACGCCCAGCAGCAGCGTCCCTTTTGCCGCCCAGTCGCGGGATGAACCGGAGCCGTACTCTTTTCCGGCGATGACCAGTAAGCCAACTCCTTCGGCCTTGTATTTCATCGCGGCATCATAGATAAACATCTTCTCGCCATCCGGCATGTGCCGCGTCCAACTGCCTTCGACGCCGGGCACCATCTGATTCCTCAAACGAATGTTGCCAAAGGTTCCGCGCACCATCACTTCATGGTTTCCGCGCCGGGCGCCGTAGCTGTTGAAATCGGCCGGTTTCACTCCCAGAGAGATGAGATACTTGCCGGCGGGACTGTCTACCGCTATCGAGCCGGCAGGAGAAATGTGATCGGTTGTGACTGAATCTCCCAAGACCGCCAGCACTCGCAAGCCAGTCATATCCTGCACGAAGGTACTGGGATCAACCAGGGTTTCGAAGTAAGGCGCCTGCTTGATATATGTTGAATCCGTGCTCCATTCGTAGATACTGCCAGTCGGTATCTTGAGCGAGTTCCAGTTTTTGTCTCCCCCAAAGACTTCCGAGTACTCTTTGCGGAAAAACTCCGTTCTGGCCGAGTGCTTCACTACAGCTTCCACTTCTACGGGCGATGGCCAAATGTCGCGAAGATAGACCTTTTTTCCGTGTTCGTCCTTGCCCAGTGGCTCTTTCGTGATATCGACGTCTACCCGTCCCGCAAGCGCGTAGGCAACCACCAGCGGCGGAGAGGCCAGGTAGTTCGAGCGCACCAGCGAGTTCACGCGTCCTTCGAAATTTCTGTTCCCGCTCAGGACCGCGGCGACGTTGAGCTTGCCTTCGGTAACCGCCGCCGCCACGTTGTCGGGCAATGGGCCACTGTTGCCGATGCAAGTGGTGCAGCCGTAGCCGACCAAATGGAAATTGAGTTTTTCCAGATAGGGCATCAGTCCGGCATCAGTTAAGTAATCGAACACCACTTTCGAACCAGGAGCGAGCGAGGTCTTGACCCAAGGTTTGGCGGTTAGTCCTTTTTCTACGGCCTTCTTGGCGAGCAGTCCGGCGGCGACCATCACCGACGGGTTCGAAGTATTCGTGCAACTGGTGATGGCGGCAATCACCACCGCGCCGTCGTGAATCTTTTCCTTGTGGCTATTGACCTGCAGATCGGCAGACTTCGGGGAACCGCTTAGCGATGACAGGAAGTTCTCTTTCACGTCCGGCAGATCGATGCGGTCTTGCGGCCTCTTTGGGCCGGCCATAGACGGCACAACCTTCGACAAATCGAGCGACAACGTGTCCGAATAAACGGGGTCAGACGAGTCGGCGGTAAGGAAGAGATCTTGTTCCTTGGCGTAAGCTTCGACCAGGTGGACCTGTTCCGGCGAGCGGTTTGTCAGCCTGAGATATTCCAGAGTGACGGCATCGATCGGGAAAAATCCAATAGTGGCTCCGTATTCCGGCGCCATGTTACTGATGGTTGCGCGGTCAGCCACCGCGAGAGCACTGACTCCCGGGCCGTGGAATTCGACAAACTTGCCGACCACGCCCTTCTTGCGCAACATTTGCGTTACTGTGAGGACCAGGTCGGTGGCGGTTGCGCCTTCCGGCAATTTGCCGCTCAGCTTGAATCCGACCACCTGAGGCAGCAACATAGAAATGGGCTGACCGAGCATGCAAGCTTCTGCTTCGATTCCGCCGACGCCCCAACCAACTACGCCGACGCCGTTGATCATTGTGGTGTGCGAGTCGGTGCCCATCAAAGTATCCGGATAGGCCTGCAAAACGCCATCTTTGGTGTCGGAAAAGACAACGCTCGCCAGATATTCGAGATTCACCTGATGAACGATGCCGGTGTCCGGCGGCACCACGCGAAAGTTGCCGAAAGCTTTCTGGCCCCAGCGCAGAAACGCATAGCGTTCCTGATTGCGGGCAAATTCCAGAATTGCGTTCTGCTGAAACGCGTTGTTTGTACCAAAGGCGTCTACTTGGACCGAATGGTCGATCACCAGGTCGGCGGGAATTAACGGATTCGCCAACTCGGGATTGGCGCCGAGTTTCTTCAGTGCGTCGCGCATGGCGGCCAGGTCGACCACGCAGGGCACGCCGGTAAAATCTTGCAGCAAAATGCGCGCGGGCCGAAATTGAATTTCCTGAGGCGCTTTTTTCGAATCCCAGTTGGCGACATACTCGATGTCGGCAGCTTTGACGGTCCGCTCATCTTCGAAGCGCAGCAGGTTTTCCAGCAGAATCTTGGTGGAGTACGGCAGGCGCGAGATCTTGAAACCGTTTTTTTCCAGCGCATCCAGGCGGAAGATTCGATAGTCGGAGTTGTTGACGCGCAACGTAGCGCTTGCGCCGTAGGAATTCTTGCTGGCCATTTGATTTCAGTGTAGACGCTACATGTACTCCGGCTGCTCAATTCCGAGCACTTGAAGAGTGGCAACTAACTCATTGCGGACGTATTGTGTCAGCCAAAGCAGCACATTGCGCCGCTCAACATCCGGTTCGGCGATGACGGAATGCTCGTGATAGAAGATGTTGAAGGCTTGAGCGAGCTGAAAGGCATATTTGGCGACATGCGCAGGCTCGAGCGACGCAATGGCGCGGTCAATTGCGTTGCCGGATTTGGATGCGAGCATCAGGAGCTGCCACGGTCCTTCGGTTTCAAAGCACCGCCGCAGTAAATCCGTGGTCAGGGTGGTTTCGAAAGCCGGGAGTTCGTCGCCGCGCTCGGCGAATTTGCGAAGGATGTTGGCCGCGCGAACCGCCGCGTACTGGACATAGGGACCAGTCTCGCCTTCAAAACTGAGCGCCTCATGGAAATCGAAGGCGATGAGCGAATTGCACGTGAACTTCAACATGAAATAGCGAAGCGCGCCGGTTGCGATCTGCTCGGCAACGCGCTGCCGCTGGTCCGGATCCGCCTCGGGATGCCGGCTTTCCACTTCGGCTAGCGCGGTTTCGACGAGCTTATCGATCAGATCGTCTGCTTTGACCCCGAGCCCTTTGCGTCCGGAAACTTCAATGTAGGGCCGCCGCTTGTCCGCCTCCGACAATTCCATTCCCAGTTCGACGGAGGTGCGTGGAGATAGCGCCACTACTTCGTACGAGAAATGAATCAAGGAATCGGCTTGCTTCTCAAACCCGAGAGCACGAAAGCCGGCGACTACCACGTCCTGCAAATAAGATTGTTTGGAATCGATGACGGTGAACACCTTCGAAGCTGCGCCGAAATGTGGAGTTGGCGCGCCGGTAGGTTGATCCGTAGTGACCCATACCTGGCTGCCGTCAGGGTATGTGGACCAGGGCCGGTAATAGAAATCCTTGCCCAGCAGACCAAATTTCCAGAGTTGGTAAGCGATGTCCTTGCCGACGTAGGTCACGGTGCCATTCGAGCGGACGATCACTTTACTGTCCTCTTCGCCGTGCGCGGTGGAATCCCGAAATGCGGTCGAAGGCATAACCCAACAACCCTTGTTTCTGCCTTGGGTTTCGAGGTAAATTGCATTTCGCTGCTTTAACAATTCAAAGGCTGCAGCCCAAAAGTGCAGATGCAGGATTTCACTTTCTCGGGCAAGTAGTTGATACTTAATCGATAAGCGATACATGGTCCGGAGGTGAGCATGGACAATCGCGTCGGCCACTAAATGGCCCATTGCGGCGAAATCGCCCTGGCCTGCCTCGATGGCGTGCAAGGTCTCGCTGCGCCACTGAAGCGCTTGCGGGTCTTTTCTGTAATACGCAGAAATTTGCGCATACAGGTCCCAGCACAAGTAGTCGAAACGAACCGCCGGATTATCGATGAGCGCTTGCACATCGGCAACCGTCTTCTTCTCCAAGAAATAGAAGCCGACCACTACGTCGGCGACCTGGACGCCAGTGTTGTCGATATAGTTCTGGATTTCCACACACTGCCCGCGATTCTGCAGCATGCGCGCGAAGGTATCGCCGAGGATCGCATTTCGCAGATGGCCGATGTGAGCGGCCTTGTTCGGATTGATCGCGGTGTGCTCGACGATGACCTTTTCACCGCTGGAGGATGGCCGGGCACCAGGTTGCTTTACCAACGCGGCCGCGTAGGCGCCGCGGTCAAGATGGACATTGATATAGCCGTTGCCTGCGATCTCATAGCGAGCTACGCCCTCGACTGGAGGAAGGCGGCTGAGGATATCTTCGGCGATGCTCCTGGGGGGCCGTTTCAACTGGCGAGCAAGTTGGAAGGCGATCGGGATGGCCAACTCGCCGAACGAACTCTGCTTGGGTTGTTCAAGCGTTACTTTAAGATCTGCTCCGAGGGTTTGGAGGGCGTGTTTCACCGCCGTTATTAGATTCGCTTCGATCTGTTGAAACATTCTTCTCAGTATGGCGGACGCGCCGGATCGTACAATTGGGTTGTGCCGAAAGTAACTTTTCTACCGGAGGACAAGACTGTCGAATTCGATCCGAAGACAATGCCTTACCGCGACCACGGAAAGCGCGGCTCGATACTCGACGTAGCACTCAACTTCGATATCCATTTAGAACACGCCTGCGGTGGAAGCTGCGCCTGCACGACGTGCCATGTCATTGTGGCGGAAGGCGAAAAAAATTTGTCAGAGGCGGAGGACGACGAACTGGACCGGCTCGACATGGCTGCCGGTTTGACGCTTCGATCGCGGCTCGGGTGCCAAGCCGTGGTGACGGGCGACGTGAAAGTTGAGATCCCGGCCTGGAACCGAAACTACATCAGCGAAGGCGGCGGGTCAACGCTGTAGCAGTTGATCCGCACGGTTGCGAATCTGCGGAAGATACGCCAGCAGCCTGTCGGTCAGTTCACCGGAAAGATCGGCCTTTACATGAATCGTTTGCTGATCCTGCGTGACTTGAATGGCGTCGTAGAGTTTTAGCAGACCGGATTCGTCGTCGCGGGTGGTGAGGCGGGCCAGGCCGATGCCGCCGCGAAGAGCGTCTCGCACGCGTTGCGCTCCTTCATTCGATACGCAGACGATCTCGGCCTGAAGATGCGTCCCGGTATCGAAGCCAATGCCGAGACTGGTAGCGTTCACGTAGCTGATGATGTTTGAGAGTGCCGAATCGATATCGGAACGCATAGGGATCTCCGTGAAAGCGAGACCTCCGCGGCTGACAGCCCACACCTGGTCGCCTTTGGGTACCGTTGCGAGCCGCGCCTGGATTTCGTCGGGCACTCCACCACCGCCGTTGTTCTCGAGATCAATTTCAGAACGTACGGCCTCGGCAGGGCCGGCGATTGCGACACCATGTTTCGAGAATGTCAGGGTTTCGCGATCCTCTCCAAAGAGCGTGTAGTTCTTGTACCGCGTGGGCTGCGTACCCAAGGAACGCAACTTCGATTCCAATGTTTCTCGGTTCAATCGGCCGCGCGCCAACACCACTGCCCGGCTTCCGTTCCAAGCGACCAGAAGGTCAGAGATGTCGCGCCGCGGATCCATTCCGACGCGCTCGGACATCGCGTCCAGCATCGGGAAATTGAGCTCCTTCTGATGGCGCTGGTAAAAGGGAGAGGCTTTGAGTTTGTCGACGTCGACGGCGGCTAAAGCTTTTGTGTCAGGCGGGACGAGCCGGCGAAAAGCGGAGTTCACGGAGACGCCCGTTGCTCCCCGCTTGGCGCAACTCGCCAGCAGGGCGGCGGTAATTAGAAGAACAGCCAAAAAATATCGCACTTAGAAATCTCTACGCTTAAAAATATAAATGGCGCCGGAAAGAACGGCAATTCCAAATGCGGCCGAGGTCCAGGCGGGCGTGAACCAATCCGCCGAGTGGTCATAAAGAATGATGTCTTTCATGGCGACTCCGAAGTCGTAGATTTTCGGCACAATCCAATAAAACGCGAGCCACAGATCGCGCGACCATTGGGAATCCAGCAGCTTCACGACGATGCCGCGCTGCGAGAGGATGGTGCTGATCAGCATCAACGCGACGGCCACCATGACCGACAGCGCCGCACTTTCAGAGACGACGCCGATCAGCACGACCACGCAGAGCAACACCGCGAAGATGAACAGACTGATGGGAATTGCGACCAGGAAGCGCGGTTCCCAGATGTTGGTTTTGAGGCCAATGATGATCCAGATGCTGGAGATCAGGTAAATGTGGTTCAACGCTACTACAGCCAAGTTGCCGGCGTAGCGGCCCATGAGCAGCGTGGTGCGAGTGAGCGGCTTGGAGAGCAGAAGCGAGATGCGTCCCGCTTCGAGCACGCTTGGAGTGAGCCCGGCGGAGGCAAACACAGCCAGAAAAGTTCCCCAGATATAGAGAACGATGGAAACCCAGGAGTAGGACACATTCACAAACTTGCGAATGTTGTAGATGGGGCGAGCGGTGGCTTCGATACCCATGAAAGACACCGCGCCTTGCACGATATCGATTCTCAAAACGAACAGGAAAATGGCGACGAGCAGCGTTGAGAGGCCGAATAAGCCCCAGAATAACCAGCGCGCTCGAGCCTCCTGGAAGGTATCGGAGATGAGGGCAGCGAGCACTTGCGAGCGAGAGCGGTTCAGGTGAATGCTCATGCGGCTTTCTCGCTGCGGGTGGTCTTGATGAACACGTCTTCGAGGCTGCTGCTGGATGCGGCGAGACTCTCGATGAATCCTCCAGCCGCGCGGATCTGGTCAATGACTTGGTTGGCTTCTTCGCGCGAACTCACTTGAAACTCCATTGCGCCCGGGGAAGGCAGAATGGAGGCGCCGATCTGACGAATCTTATCGAGAGCTTCGGGGGGCACACTGGAGGCGGCAATTCGGTAGCCGCGCCCGGCCACAAGCGAGCTGATTTTGCCTTCGAGCGCCAGGCGGCCCTTATTCAAGATGGCCACGTACTCGCAGAAGGATTCCACTTCGCTGAGCAAGTGCGAGTTGATAAAGACGGTGACGCCGGTGCCCGTGAGGCTGTTCAAGATGTCGCGGATGTCGCGCCTGCCGACTGGATCAACGCCGTCGGTAGGTTCATCTAGGACGAGCAGCCTGGGCTCATGCATTAGCGCCTGGGCCAGGCCGAGGCGCTGCAGCATACCTTTCGAGTACTTCTTGATGCGCATATCGCCCCAGTCTTTCAGGCCGACTAACTCGAGCAGCTCGGCGGCACGCTTGCGGCGCTGCGGCTCCTCCATGCCCGAAAGCGCCGCATAGAAATCCAGCAGGCCCGTTCCGGTCAAGTAAGTGGGGAAGCGATGATTTTCCGGTAAATAGCCGACGGGGCGGCGAGCCTCAGGCTGGCGGGCGTCCTGGCCGAAAATTGCGGCCGTGCCGGCGGTGGGATTGACCGCTGAGAGCAGCATCTTGACGAAGGTGGTCTTCCCTGCCCCGTTCGGACCGAGCAAACCGAATTTGACGCCGATGGGTACGCGAAGGGTGAGATTCGAAACGGCGGTTACTTCCCTGCCGCGGAACCGCGACCGGTAGATCTTTTCGAGACCCGCGGTCTCAATCGCGTAGTCGGCTGGCATGTACTTTAAGGATACGAGTGAACGGGTTTGTTCGTTCCGGCCGCGGGGCGGGCTGGGGCCGTTTGTCACAAGCCGTGAGCGCAATTAGAGCGCGAGTGTCGGAGAGTTAGGGCGAATCAGGCGGCTTTTAGGCCTTCCTTGAGGCGTGCCGGAGCGAGGGGAGCGCCTGTAACTTCGAATGAAAGCTCACAATTGAGCAGCTCCTGGTGGTTGACCTTGGCTTCCGCCAGCAAAATTTCTAATTTATGGCGGTCTTGCTTCCGCTTTTCGGCTGATTCGCGGCGGGATTCTGCGGCGGCCCTAAGCCTTTGCGATTCGAACCCAATTTCCTGTTTCCGTTTGTCGGCTCTGAGTTTTAGGAGATCGTTGAGGGCGCGATGGAAGGCACGGTCGTGAGTCGTTTGGTAGCGGAGGAAGAGAGCGAGCTGGCGCTGCTGTTCGTCGAGGCTTAACTCTTCGTTTGACTGCGCACAACGGGCACCAGACGCCCTGTGCGCTCGGTCCGTGCAGCACTGATCTTGCAGATAGAGGGCACGCTTGCGGAGCCAGTGGGACTGGGCCATCTGCTCGATGAGGATGGATTCAGTCATGGTCGAGGGCTGGTGCTCGTGGCGGAGGCCGGACAGGACGTGATTGAATTCGTCCTGATCCTCGAAATCCAGGACGGTAAATGAACTGCCCGTGAGGCCGTATTTGAAATTGTTTTTGCAGGATGATGCTTTGCCGGATTCGGTTTTGGGGCCGGTGGAGTGGTGCGCGTTCTGTTGATTGGCGAGAATTTGAGCTTCGGTGGCCATGTGGTGCTCCTATGAGAGGGATCGATGAACCGCGTGCTGACGCGCGGCTCAGTTCATTTCTACGCCGGGCGCCGTGGCGGCTGCCGGACGATGGTTCGTAAGTTGAAGGAAAGAGGAGAAATCGAGAAGCACAACTTTGTGACTGGTCCGCTGACGGGATGTGATGCGATTGCATCTTGACATCGCAGCATCATGTGGACCATGAAGCGATGCAGGAGTGATTCAAGAAGCATCACCGAGCCGGTTTTGATGCACCCTGCAGGATTGACAGTTGCTAGGATTGGAACCGTGGAGTTGGCAATCGGAATACATGTTGAGCAATTACAAGAGGGAGTTTACCTGGCTAGTTCCGACGAGTTGCCCGGGTTGGTGGCGCAAGGCCGGACGGTGGCAGAAACGCTGGAAATCGCACGCGATGTCGCGCGAAAGCTTCTGGAGGCTCGCAGAGAGAGGGACGGAATGCCATCGTTGCCAACCACTGCGGAATGCAAGATTTTCACGATTGTTATTGCGGCGTAGACGGGTAGCTTCATAGGCTGCCTGAAGCCACCCTTCGCGCCATTCTCAGGCAAGCCGGTATGGAGCCGGACAATTTTATCGAGGCTTGAGATGGGGCGACGAGTTACTGGTTCTTCTTGGTTTCCCGGAAGAAGAAAGTATTGCCCGGTTGGTCCTTGACAGTGTAATCGTCGGGGACCTGAAATAAGTTGGCGGGAGGTTCGGATCGCTCGATGTTAGTCAGCTTGTAAGTCGTTTCGCCCATGCGCGGATCGCTGGTCTTACTCAGGACAAGTACCTTGAGATCAGGCGAGTACCAAGTCTCGGTGGTGATGACGAGGGGCTGCTCGTTTCCGACGGCACCGGCGGGGATGGTGCGGGTAGTGCGGGTTCCTTGGGCGGGAACGCCTTCTATCGTCTGAGTGCCGAGATCGACCTTGCTGACAGTCGAGTTCGAAGAAGATTGATTCTTGGCGATAACCTGCACGTTCGGGCCCGGAGCGGGGCCGGCGGAGAAAAACCAAGTTTTATCAGCGCCTACCGGGGGCGGCATGAACGGACCGAAAGCAGCTCCTTTCATTTGCGCGGACTGCATTTTGATGGCGATCTTATTCTGGGCATCGAGGGTCCAATGCACGCCGGCTACGGGATCGTCGATCATGACCAGATGGGGGGCTTCTCCGTTGGCAGAACTCAGTCCTGGCAAACCTTCGTCGCGGCGGACGCGGCCTTGGCTGTCGCGCGCGACGGTGCCGGAGGTGCTCTGTTCGATGCGGTTGCCGTCGGCCAAGGTTTGGACTCGCTCAGTGACCGCTTGCGCAGAGTAGGGCGCGCCAGCAACGGTTGCCATCGGGCCGGCCATGGCGGTTGTGATCCCGATGGGGCCAAACTCGGCCGCATCTCCAATGCGAATGGCGGTTTGCACCTGCGGACCAGCATCCTTTGGAGCGACTGGGGTTTGAGCCAGCAAACCGGCGGCAGTTACGATTGCAATTCCGATTGTCTTATACATAATTTCTCCTTACCGACTTACGAATTCTTACTGAACACTGACGAGACGGACGGCACGAGCTACGCCATCCTGACCAATCAGCAGGTCCGCACTTATGGCATTTGCCCGCGGGGGCGCACCGGGAGCGCCGAACGCCGCCCATTCGGAGGGTTGAAGCTTGACGCGCACAATGACGGCTTGCTCGAGAGGCACATCGCTCTGGCCATAGGGCAACGCGATGAAGGAACTGGTAGCCCTGGCAGTCAGGTCAGTTGCACTTGGATGAGAGCGATGACGTGAATACTGGAGCAGAAAAAATGCGGACGCGAGCACCAGGCAAGCGGCGCTGGCTGCCAGGTATCTTATGGTGCGGAGGCGCAGAGTCTTTCGGGCGCGAAAGGCGTCGAGTACATGCTGTTCGGTCGCAGGCACCGCATCGCGCGGCAGCGTTTCCGCGAGATGGCGAAGCGCGCGCTGCAGATCAAGTGAATTGTTCATACGGAGCACCTTTCGCGGCTGCGAAGCCTGCATTCGAGGATAGCGCGAGCGCGATGCAGCCGGGAGCGCACGGTGCCCACAGCGCAGCCTAACTGCGAAGCAGCTTGGGCATATTCGAGGCCTTCCAAATCGCAGAGTACGACGACCTCGCGATAGTTGGGCGGGAGCTTCAGAATAGCTGCGCGGAGGGCTGCCAATTCCTGGCCGGCGGTGATCTCATCGAGTAGCTGTTGCTGCTCGTCGTGCACCCTTTCGCCGGGTGTGGGCGCCTGCGTGAGATAACGGCGAACATAGTTGCGAGCCATGCCGATTAAATATGGTTGCAGCGGACCGCGCTGCCGGGCGTAGCTTCGCAGGCCGTTCAACAAGGCCAGGAAGACATCCTGGGTGACCTCTTCGGCGGTCTCGCGATTGCCGGACATGTGCAGAGCAAATCGGAACACCGGGCCTTGATGCCGCCTGTAAAGAATCACGAAAGCCTCTTCATCGCCACGCGCGGAAAGCTGCAGAAGGTTAGCGTCGTCCAATTGGTTTTTTGCTGGTGAATGCTCCAATCGACCGGGCTGCCTTCATAGAGTATTGGCGCGCGGGGGGCAGAAGGTTCCAGAATGTTTGGGCCTCTTCGCGGGTATGCTTACATGATGGCGGATTCGGACAGCGGAATCGAAGAGTCAGCTCCGCCTCCGGACTACAGCGAAGACGGCGTGGATCTCACGCTCATTCGGTGGATGCTTTCGCTCACGCCTGTGGAGCGGATGCAGGTTTTGGAAGAGTGGGTGGATGGCATGTCGGCGATCCGCGAATTGAATGGCGAGTAGGGGCTTGTGGAAATTTACTAGTTGCACTACTATCAATTAATGAATAATTTTTAAGACACCTGTTTCGGAGACGCAAGCGGTCACCGCACCGCAAATGCGCGAATAGGTGTGCAAAAGAGTGGAACAAATGAATATCTCTCACTGGCAGCGAACTAAAGTGCAAGATACGGCACTCATTGTGCATTTCCGGAGGCAGGAGCGCGAGGCAATGAAGAATTTCCTTTCCGGCGCCGATTATCACGTGCTATCTGCCAATTCGAGCGACGAGGCGATGGAGCTTTGCCGCAACTACGAAGGGGCGATTCATTTGCTGGTCGCCGATGTCGAGCAAGCCAGTCCGTCGGGCTGGGATCTGGCTCAGACGGCTGCCCGGATCCGGCCAGGATTGATTGTGCTGTTTCTTTCGAAAGACGCGGTGGAGCGGGGCGAGATGCCGCGGGGTCGCGAGGAGCCGTTCCATCCTCAAGTATTGCTC
This sequence comes from Bryobacteraceae bacterium, assembly GCA_035502635.1. Lineage (GTDB taxonomy): Bacteria > Acidobacteriota > Terriglobia > Bryobacterales > Bryobacteraceae > Bog-105. The sequence goes on along the minus strand of DATJUG010000060.1, from coordinate 27,287 downwards.
CAAGTGACGCAGGCGCTAGCTCGCAAGGCGCAGCAAAGCAAGCGCTGCAACTGAATACGCGCGGCCTACGTGAGCGTGATTATCCCTGCGGCAGTTTGGCGACGTCCCACCCGCCGCCCAAGGCTTTGATCAAAGAGACGCTTGCGTCCATGCGCCGGCGCAGGATGTCGGCTTCGGTACGCTCATTGCTGAGTGCGATGCTCTGGGCGGTGATGACCTCAAGATAGGTTACGAGACCGCCTTTGTAGCGATTGAGGGAAAGCTGCAGGGAGTTTTCAGCGGCGGCGGTTGCCTCTTGCTGCTTGGCGGATTCCTGCTCCAGGATGCGGAGGGTGGATAGGTTGTCCTCGACTTCCTGAAACGCGGTGAGCGCGGTTTGCCGGTAATTTGCGACCTGAGCGTTGTAGGCGGCTTCGGTGATTTCGACTTGCGCGCGGCGCCGGCCGAAATCGAAGACCGTTTGAGCGAGTTGAGGGCCGACGGACCAGAAGCGGCTGGGCCAAGTGAACCAATTTACGATGCTGCCGCTTTGGAGGCCGCCCTCGGCGGTGATCACTAGATCCGGGAAGAAGGCGGCTTTGGCGATTCCGATTTGTTCGTTGGCGGCGGCGATCTGCCGCTCCGCCGAGGCGATATCGGGGCGGCGTTCGAGTAACTGCGAGGGAAGACCGACGGGGATGCCGGGCGGATTTTCCGCGAGCGGATCGATGGGCAGCTTAAAGCCTTCCGGAGGCTTGCCCATCAGGACGGCGATCGCGTGCTCGAACTGGGCGCGCGCGACGGCAACATCAATGTCCTGAGCTTGAGTGGTGTCGAGTTGAGTTTGGGCTTGTGCCACTTCGGCTTTTGAGGCGACGCCGCCTTCATAACGATTCCGGGTGAGCTGCAAGGCTTTCTGGTAGGCGATGACGGTGTCGTCAAGAATGCGCTTTTGCAGGTCGGCGCTGCGGGCTTCGAAATAGTCTACGGCGAGATCGCTTTCGAGCTCCAGTTTGGCGTTGGCGAGATCGGCTGCGGAACCTTGAAATTGGGCGCGCGCAGTGGCGATGCCGCGGCGAATGCGGCCCCAGAAATCGGCGTCGTAGGACACGGAAATGGGAAGGACGAAGTTGCCGTATTGGTAGCCGTTGAGGCCGGTGGGGCTGTTGCCGGAGACGCGATTATAGGTAATTTGCGGGGCAGCACCGATGGTTGGAAATAATCCGGCGCGGTTCAAGGCAATCACGGCGCGCGCCTGGCTGAAATTCGCCTCGGCGACTTTGAGGCTTTGGTTAGCGGGGCCCACCTGTTGTTCGAGGGCGTTCAACTGCGGATCATTGAACAGCTCCCACCAGTTGCCGCGGATGACGGCATCGCTCGGCTGCGCCTGCTTCCATCCGCCGGTCTCCTGGAAGCTGGCAGGCGGCTGCTCGCTGTAGGCCGGGGCGGCAGGCACAGAAGGCTTTGAGTATTTAGGACCAACGGTGCAACTGGCGAGCAGCAACGATATTCCGACCAGAACGATCGCGACCTTCGAATTCATGAGTTTCTTCTTTCAAGCTACCCTGTCGGGCGGTCGGCACCTGAGATTGGCGTGGGAAATTGCCGTGCTCGCAGTGTGCCTGTCAGGGTGCAAAGGCCGCTAGAATTCAAGCCGCGCTTGGAAGGCGATCATGCGCGGCGAATTATCGCCGCCGAGCCCGACGCCCAACAGTCCGGTAGGCGGTGACGTGGTTGCGGTGAGCGCTCCGAAGCCGGTCTGTGTGGCCGGATTACCTGGAATTCCGGCGTACACCGTGCTGGGCAGCGCGAAATTCGGATGATTGAAGACATTGAAGAATTGCCCTTCGATCTTGAGGTTCACGCGCTCGCTCAGATGGAACGTTTTCGTCAGGTAGAGATCGCTCCAAAAGAATGCGGGGCCTCGGAGAGCATTGCGGCCGAGATCGCCGAATTGACAGGTTTGAGGCGAATCGCCGCCAGTGCACGCCCCAGTGCTTGGGTCAACCGCCGACAGGAAGGCGTTCGGGTTCAGCCATTGGATGGTCCCAGGCTGCGTCACACCGGTAATTGCAGTGTGGTCGTAAACCGGAACGCCCTGAACCAAGCTCGCAAATTGAGGACCGCTGCCCTGGATGATTCCATTTCCGTTTGCCGAGTACGGTGTGCTCAAGACCGAGAAAGGCAGACCGCTATGCCAGAAAAACGTCCCGGAAATCTGCCAGCCATTCAGCGCGTAACCGAGGATATGGTTGTGCAGCTTGACGGGCAACCGGTAGCTGTAGTTTGCGGTAACGTTATGCCGGATATCGTAGTCGCACGGGCCATAATCTCGTCGAAGATCGCCCGGTAGCGGCGACAAAATGCCTGCCGATGAGAACTGCAGAAACCCACCATTCGAGACTTCATCCATGCAGTCACTCCAGGTATAGTTTGCCTGCACCTGAAGTCCATGGGCCATGCGCTTTTCGGCGGTTAGCTGAAGACCGTTGTAGTGGCTGTTTGCTCCTGTGCTGAGTTGCGTTACGGCGCCAAACCTCGGATCGGCTGGCTGGTCATAAGGAAACGGCGCAAAGCAACCGGCACATACAGTTTGGTAACCATTTACTTGAGTTAGGTAGGGCTGATTGACCGCACGCGTTCCTACGTATTGAGCACGAAGATTTGCGTTTCCCATCTGGTGCTCCAGCGCGAAGCTCCACTGCATGAAGTAGGGCGCGTGCAGTTTGCCATCCGGCACAGCCGTAATGGCCACCGGCTGCAGGCAATTGGCAACGTTCGCAAGCGGCGATGCGCACGAAAGCTGGCCTTGTGCAAAGCCTGTATCGAAGGTCTGATTTGCGGCGCGAGTCGCATCTATCGCACTCCCCGGCACACCGGGGGCAATTGCGGTTCCTCCGGCAGTGCCCAACAATCCGCCCTGAAATGTTTTGGAGTACGGTGGGTTCGTGCCGATCAGATCCGCGACGCTGCCCGGTAACAGATCGCTGAAAAGACCGAATCCCGCGCGCAAGACTGTGTTGGGCCGGATCTGCCATGCGAGGGCGGTTCTGGGTTGCAAGAGCGCCAGCGGAGTGGATTGAAATATGTTGCCCAAGCCCGTCCGGATGCTTTCGCTCAAAGGTTGATTCACATCATGGTCGATCGAATTGAACGAACCGGAGAGCCGCGCGACGGCATCATGCGGATTCAGAGGATTGGAATTATACGTGTTGCGAAGGCCGAAGGTCCACGTCAGCTTGCGTGTCAGCTTCCACGTATCCTGCGCATACAGGTCCACGTTCAGAAAGTTGTAGGGCTGCGAATCAGCCAGGGGAAATGTCTCGGAAGCGGTGGAAGCAACACCATAAATCAGCTCCGGAAGATCGGTGTAGGTAACGGTGGGAACCGTTCCTTCGCCAAAGTCGTAGTCGTTCAGGCGAAAGATGCGCGTGTTCGTTCCGAAGCGAAATTCGTGAGATGCAACATCCCAAGCCAGATTGTCGTTAAAGAAGAAACGGCTAGCGCGGCGACCTTGAATCCATGTATTGTCGAGTCCTCCCAACGTGGTGAATGGCGCGTTCGCGCCAACGCCCTGGAGAACGATGGGAAAGGCCGCTAGTGTTTTCTGAAAATCGGCGGGGCCGAAAAGGCTCTCGTACCAGGAAAACGCGGGATTGAAGTAGTTCACCAGATGCTGCGAGAACACGTGCGTGTACCCGGAAGCGAATGAATACAAGGGCTGCGGCGAAATGGAATCGAACAGCGGATTGATTGGATCGGTGTAGGCCGCCTGCAGGCCTCCATCGTATTGAAAGCGGTACCAGGAGGTGTTCTTTTCCGAGATGTTGTAATCTACGCGGGCGGTCTGTACCTGTTCGTGATCGTCGCTCGATTGCGATACGCTCTGGCGATTCGCACAGCCGTTTCCGTTGGGAGGCGAGCCTCGCGAACCGCTTTCATCGCTGTTGAACGGGCAGCCGAGTATGGGCAGCGGAGTTCCTGCCGTGTTCCGGTATAGCGAAAACATTTGCTTGTAAAAGGGAACAAGCTGTGGGTTAGCCGGATACACCGAGCCCGTGATGGAATCTACGCCGCCCTTGGGAAGCTGCTGCAGGATGTAATTCTGGAAGGCCGGTGTGGGCACCGTGGTCTCCGTGACGATAGGTAAGGCGATGCGCACCCATTCACTATCGAAAAAGAAGAACAGTTTATCGCGGATGATCGGGCCTCCTAAACTGCCCCCGAAGTGGTTCACGGTGGAGCGAGGCTTGTGATTGCCGGGCGTGGCGTTCGTAAAGAAATCAGCGGCATTGAATAAGGAGCCATTCCAGATTTCGTAGAGATTGCCGTGAAACTGATTGCTGCCTGATTTCGTGACGTAGTTGATCTGTGATGCTCCGTAGCGGCCCTGGTCCACAGCATAGGAGAGAGTATTCACGGTGACCTCAGCGATCGAGTTCAGACCCAGTACAAGATTCGTGGACAATCCGCTGTTCAGATTTGTTAGCGGGTCGTTTGTCTCCAGGCCATCGACGATATAGCCGTTCGAAAGCGCTGGCAGGCCGTTGAACTCAACGTTCCCGTAACCGTTCTGGCTGCCGACGAAATCATTTCCGCTACCGGCTGTGTTGATCAATGCACCGGCCGCGAACTGCACTGGATAGGTTAGATCGCCGCCGGGGTTCGGCAGACTTTCCAAAGTCCTGGCATTCATGGTTGCGGCAGTGTTCGGATTTTCCGGGTTGATGAGCGGCGGCGTCTCGGTCACGGTTATAGTTTGCTTAGCTGCCGCTACTTGCAGCATGATGTCGACGGATTGCTTCTGACCGAGGTTAGAGAACACGGAGCGTTGCTGGGGCTCAAATCCTTTGGACTCCACCCGTACCGAGTAATAACCGGGCTTGAGCTGGGGAAAATCGAAGCGGCCTGCGCTGTCGGTTTGAGCGACACGCTTGGCGCCGGTATCAGTGCTCGTAATGGTAATGGCTGCTCCAGGCACGGCCGCGCCGGTGGGATCGGAAACGCGCCCGACGATAGCGCTGGTGGTTTCGCCTTGTGCGTATATGAGAGACGAACATGCCAACAACATCAGGAGCAAGCCAACGCCATTTTTAGGCATACCTAAAACATATAACACTGCATCGAGACTTTATCGGGCCAGCAGGCGATCCTATGGCGATTCGTTAGAATATGAACATTAGTGAAGCCTAAACAATCTGCTCCCTCTACATCCGAGTCGGTCGACGATTACCTGAAGGCCATTCTAGAATTAGGAGGATCCGAAGAAGAAAGAGTCAGCAGCAACGCGCTGGCAGAACGGCTCAACGTGCGTGCCGCGTCCGTTACGGGAATGCTGCAGAAGCTAGCAGCGCAGCGTCCCGCGCTGGTTCTCTATGAGCGTCATCATGGCGTTCGGCTGACCGTCACAGGGAAGCGGCGAGCGTGGGAGCTGGTTCGCCATCATCGGCTTCTCGAGCTATTTCTTCACGATGTTCTGAAGTATTCCTGGGATGAGGTACACGAGGAAGCGGAGCGACTGGAACATTTCATCTCGGAGCGATTCGAAGACCGGGTGGCGGCGATCCTGGGCGATCCTGAGATAGACCCGCACGGTCACGCGATCCCACAGAAGAACGGGACCGGGTCCTTTCAGAGCGACGTGCCGCTGAATGAATTGCCTCTCAAAACGCCCGCGACGATCAGCAGCGTGTACGATCGTGATGCCGCTGCGCTTCGCCAGATTGAGCGCCTGGGAATTCGCTTAGGGGTTCCGATTGTAGTGGAGCGCAGGAACGCGAATACGTCTATGACGGCTCACATTCAGGGGCATCGGAGGCAGGTTCGCATCGCGAAGGATCTAGCCGAAAACATTTTTGTTCGGCCGCGAGTTATGCGCTCCCCGAGGTAGTGCCCAGCTAGCGAGCGCTTCAGGAGAGCAGGCGATGGAATTGCCAGAAATGCTCGTCGCGAATATAGCCGAGGCTGCGATAGAGCGCCTGGGCGGCGTGATTGTCATGAGCGGTGGATAACGTGAGACGCTCGGCTCGGTTTTCGCGAGCAAATTGCTCAGCGCGCAACATGAGAGCACGCGCCACACCCTGACGGCGCGCAGAGGGAACGACGAACAGATCCTCGAGGTACCAAATGGGCCGCATGGCGAGGGTGCCGAGCGACGGAATCAGATGCACGAAGCCCAGAGCGGCGGCGCCGGTTGTGTCTCTCGCGATGAAGAAGCGCGTGACGCCCTTTTCGAGCTGCTCCGCGACGAAGGCTTCGGCGCCGGCAAAATTGGAAGGCTGTTTGTAAAAGATGCGGTAATCGTCGAACAAGCGAGCGAGCTCAGCCACATCGCCTGAGGCTGCGGGACGAATCGAGAAGCGTGTCATAAGGGTGATTGCGCGGTGTTCATCGCGGCGAGATCCTCCGGGCGGCCCACATCGCGCCAGTCACCGGCGATCGGCGAGATGCGAAGATCGAGTCCATCTTCGAGCATAAGGTCGAGCGCCGAAGTCAGCTCATATTCATTTCGCGCCGAGGGCCGGATGCGATCGAGATACTCAAACAACACAGGCCGGAAGGCATAAAATCCGGCGCTGTTCCAGCGCGTTGTGGAGGCGCCTTTGGGCGGCTTCTCGATAATTTCGCGAATGCGACCGTTCTCTTCGTACACGGCTGCGCCTTGCCAAGGATCGTCGACCGCCTTCACCGCAAGCACGGCGGCTGCGGCGTCCTGCTCCTGCAAGATGCGCGAGCAGCGCGTGTATTCGGCGGCATCGCACAGAATGTCGGCGTAGGTCAGTAGAAACGGCTCGTTATCTGCGAAATCTTTTGCGAGGCGCGTGGCCGAACCCGTGCCGTTCACCGGATCTTGCACGCGGAACTCAAGCGGCAGCGGCCAATTCTGAAAATGCTGCTCGATCGCTTCGTGGCGATAGCCGACTACGATCAGGAAGCGATCGAAACCGGCTGCCGCGAGCCGTTCGAGAATGTGCTCGAGCATGGGCTTACCGAGGATCGGGAGCATGGGCTTGGGCGTCTCGTGCGCGATAGCGCCCATGCGCGTTCCCTTCCCCGCTGCCAGGATCACCGCCCGGCGAATGAACGGGCCGCCGTTCATAACTTTGCTCCGCTCACCGGCTGCGAGGCCGCGATGGAAGTATCGTATAGGGCTCCGGCGGAAGGCTCGGCGACGATCAGGTGATTGTCGGGATTGAAGCCGGGGCGCTGCGCGTAATATTCGTCAACGAGCTCGTTTCGAATCCGATCGCAATCGGCGGACCCGCAAAGGATAATGGTGCAGCCGCCGAAGCCGGCGCCAGTGAGCCGCGCACCGAGGGCACCCGCAGCCATCGCGCTCGAAACCAATTCGTCCAGTGCGGGCGAGCTAACGCGGAGATTATCCCGTAGGCTGGCGTGCGATCGCGAAAGCACCTGCCCGAAGGCGTGCGCGTCGCCTTGGCGCATCGCACTCACTGCTTCGTCGACGCGGCGCGCTTCCCCGGTTACATGGACGAAGGCGCGGAATTCATCCTCCGCGATGCGGTGCTCAAACCGGGCGCGCACCATCATGGCTCGAAGCTGGGAATGCGAATACTGTTCGAGCGCGGATTGGTAAGAGGGCAGCCCGAGAATTGCGAGCGCGCGCGTGCCCGCAGTACGCCTGGCGTTGTATTCGGCGCGCACTGCGCCTGATTTTTCCGCCATGGTCAAGCTATGTGCGACAAGGAAGCGCCAGTTCGGCGGCACCGGGATGGTAGTTAATTCGAGCGGCGCAAACTTGGCCAGTAATGCGCAACCGGCACGCGAGGCCAGGACGGCCGCGTGATCCATGCCGCCGCCGCGTGTACCTACAAACTGCTCGCCATCGGGCAGGATCTCCATGAGCTCGCCGACGTCGGGCCGAATGCAATTCGCCTGCAGAAGCGCGAGCGTGAAGCCGACCAGCAAAGCGGACGAAGACGCGAGCCCTGCGGCGGGCGGCAAATCTGAGAACACCACTGCGTCGATGCCAAGCTTGAGCGGCCATCGGCTGGTGGCGCTCTTCGCAGCCGCTTTGATGTAGTTGACCCAGTCGCCAGTCGGGCCAGGCTCCAGGTTTTTCGAAAGATCGAATTCGCGCTCGCCGTACCCGCTTGAGCTCATGGCGCGCACCCTGGCGTCCGCACGTGGGCAGAACGCGATTCGGATGCGGCGCTGAATCGCCATGGGGAGCACCGGAAGGTCGTGATAGTCGATGTGCTCGCCGATAAGATTTACGCGTCCAGGTACCGAAGCCAGGGACACCGTGGCGCCCGGCTCGAAACAATCGCTCAGGAGGCGAATCGGATTGTCGGCCACAGTACAAGAAGTCCAATTTTCGAAGTCGATATTCACCAAACCCAAGTTAAGCAAACCCGAGATCGGCATTCATCCTTGCAAATGACGTATACCCCCAGGCATTACCCTTACATCCAGTACCTTGGTTTGCGTGCTCGGATTGCTCCGGGAAGCATCCAATGATCGCCATGCGGTGGGGAATCCTCTGTCTTCTTGTGCCGACGCTCGGCGGACCTGTGTTCGCGGACGCGCTTCTTTCGGTCAGCGCCACCGCCGGCGCGCAGAGCTGTTCTCAGACCGCGGCTTCATCTGCTTCATGCAGCGTGAGTTCCAGCATGTCTGTGGCCGCAGGACAGTTCTATTCCCCGGTGTCTGCGGGAGGGAGTATTGAGTTCGGATCGACCGATTTGGCTACTCTTTCTCTGGGACCCCCAGCGGTAGGCCCGCTCGACTACTCCCTTGAGGGCGACTGGTCTATGGGCCAGGGAATTGGACTCAGCGGTCAGGCCGGGGTCACGCTCACCGCATCTCTCGATCTTCCTTCAGATTCAGGCAACTGGACCTTCTACGGAACCAGTTACGATGCGACCGACGATCAGGGTGGTGGGATTGGGCCGATCGAAATTTTTACCACCGATGGAAATGGATGGATCCTGGGCGGCTCGCCTTCGTCATTCACCGTTTCACACACTCCCGGCACGCCTTTCTCGGTTTTCATCGACGTGTCGGATGTCGTCCAGGCGGCGGACAGTTCGAACAATCTCGATTTTCAACTGCGCATGGTCGACCCGATCTCGACGCCTGAACCGGCTACTTGGATGCTCGTAGGCGGCGTGCTGCTACTCGGGTTCACAGCAAGAATAATCCGCTCCACCATCTGAGAAAAATACCGCCAAGTCCAAACTGACACCTTTGTACTAGCTTCTATAAACGGATTGCTGTACACTGGTCCAAAAAAAGGATAGGTGCGGCTTTGGCTAATAGCACTATAGGTATTTTTGTATGTGGACTCGTTTTGACTTCGCTCACCACTGTTGGCGAGGCCACATTAGCGGCTGCTACGCCGTCTGTCGGGCCGACTGTTTATGTGGCTCCCTGGGGAAACGACAGCAACTCCGGATCGGTTCAGGCGCCCTGGGCGACGCTCCATCACGCCTCCTTCTTGTTGCAAGCGGGAGAGACGATCGTTCTGCGAGGCGGGCTTTACCCGAACGATTACCTGATTGTTCCTTCTGGCGTGGCGACGGAGCAGCAGCCGATTACGGTGACTGCTTATCCGGGCGAAGTTCCGATGCTGACGGGGGGCGCGCCGTTCAATACGGTAATCACGATTTATTCGCCCACGTTGGTGGATGGGCTCACTTTCCTGCGGCCGGACGTAAGCGATGTAGTCGATATCTGGTCCTCCCACGTGACAGTGCAAAACTGCACTTTCAAGGAAACAGGAGGACAATTCGTCCGCATCAACGGCACCAGCAACGTCACGGTCCAAAACAATGTATTCGACAGTAACGGCTACATCGATACGGACGGCGAGAACGACGCTATCGTGATGTTAGGCGCGAGCAATATCTTAATTCAGAATAACTACGGCACTCGAAACGGGCATTACTTCGCGGATGCTATCTACAACCCGGCGTGGGGGCCGAGCAAGAATATTATTTTGCGCGACAACACAATCGAGCAGCACTGGGGTGGAGGCATTGGCGAAACCGGCCAGGGCTCACTGAACATGTTGATAGAAAACAACCGCATTTCTCACGTGGGCGAGGGCGTGCCTTACATCAAGACCAATTTGCTATTGAATGCGAGCGACAACATAGTGCGCAACAATATTCTCTCGAACGAAGCCGGCTGGTATGAGGACAATGGACTGCTGCTAACCGGCCAATATAACGAGATCAACTCGAGCGCGGAGAACAATCGCATTTACAATAATGTGTTTTACGATATCGGCTATCTGCCCATCTTATTATCCCAGCGCGAAACCGATGACGGAAATGGAACGGTCTACAACTATGTCATGCGGAATAAGATTGTTAACAATATCTTATATCAAGATGAAACGCAGGGCGCCATATTCAACTCGCCGGCCACCACAGTCTACTTATTTGCGGAAACGTTCCATTCGCCCGACAATCCCTGGCCGTTCTTTCCATACTATAACTACGTCCTGAATAACATCGTAGGCCATGATCCGGGCAATAACGATCTGTTCCAATACTCGACGCCTCGCGAATACTATACCTGGACTCTAAGCTCGGTTCAATCAAGTTACGCGGCTTATATTTCCGGCAACATTCAAGCCAATCCCGAGTTTGTCAATGCAGACGGCGGCGATTTTCAGCTTATGAGCTCGTCGCCTGCGATTGGCGCCGGCACGCATTTAGCCCACACTACGGCGGCCGGGACTTCGAGCAGCGTTCCGGTCGATGACCCGTATTTTTTTTCGAATGGCTTCGGGCTGATTCCGGGGGACGTAGTCAAGATCGGCCACAACGCCCCGGTTGCCGTGACGGCCGTGAATTATCAGAGCGGAGTTCTCACGGTCAGCTCCGAGGTAACCTTCAACCACGGTGATGTGGTGGATCTGGCGAACTTTGATGGTTCTGCGCCAGACATGGGGGCGTTTGAGTACAGCTCGTCTGCGCCCGACGTGTTCAACTTGACCGCGACAATCCAAAACGCTACTTCGGCCGAGATTTCGTGGACCACGAGCGGCGGGACCACCGGCCAGGTGGAGTATGGAACCACGACGTCCTATGGCCAGACGTCCCTCGCCAACTCCAGCCTCACGACAACTCACACGACTACACTCTTGGGTTTGCAGCCGAATACGACATATCATTACGCAGTGATCGGCATGAACGCAGAGGGGGGCAGAACTGTGTCGCCGGACCAAACCTTTCGAACGCCTGGCGCTCCAGGGCCGGCGATCAGCAGTCCCTCGGTTTCCAATGTCGCGCTGGTGGGGAGCGGCAGCTCAGCAACCGGAAAGGCCACTATTAGCTGGACGACCAGCGAGCCGGCTACGACTCAGGTCGTGTACAGCTCCGGTCTATGGCACTGCACATATTTCAATTCAACGCCGGTGACGAATGCATCGGGTTCTACTTCGCACACCGTCACGCTTGCCGGGCTGCAGCCGAATGCGACGTATCATTATGCGGTGCAGAGTACCGATCAATCAGGCCGTACAGCTTACTCGAGCGATTTAGTTTTCACCACACCCGCCGCAGCCGCGCCGGGGCCGGTTCTTTCAGCAATCAGCGTAAATGCGACTTCAGGCGCTACGGGTTGGTTTGCGGCGCCGGGGGGACATGGTTACGCACCTTCCGGGAAGACTTGTTGCGGTTACTCATTCGCGCAAGCCACTATCTCCTGGAAAACCAATGTCGCCGCGCATGCGAATACGGTTCTGCTGATGCCGATCACGATCGGCGGAAATGTCGAGACCGTGGAACTGAATGGCTCGACACAAGGCGCAGTCTCGGGGAATCCCGCCGAGACGAATGCACCATCGCTTACCATTTATCAACTGGCTCCGAATACGACGTATGAATATCGCGTGGAGAGCACGGACTCATCCGGCCATACCACGATGTCGCCGACGCTGCAATTTACGACGCCCACGATAAATTGAACGAGCAGGCGCGTCTCAAGGCGGTGCTCGCGAGCGTCTGCAAGAGTATGGATCAGACACGCAGAAATCTAACCCTGCTGCTGCCCGCGCTCTTTGCGGCGGGCGCGAGCGCCGATACTGACGTTTTGGCTTCGAAGTGTTACGCCTTCGATACTCTTGCCGTGAAGACGAACCCGGCAAACCACATGGAGATCCGGGAGGTGTTCAAGGGCAGGACACAAACCGGGTGCCCGCTCGCGCTTCACATCAGCACGCTTCCGCCTGGGCAGATGCCGCATCCGCCACATCATCATGTGCACGAGGAGCTGATGCTGATCAAGGAAGGGCGTCTGCAATTTACCATCGCAGGCCAGACGAGCACGGTGGGACCCGGCTCCGCGGTTTACATCAACTCCAACGAGCAGCATGGCATGAAAAACGTGGGCGAAACGCCGGCGCAATATTTCGTGGTGGAGATTGGAGCGGAGAGCGCGTGAGTAAATGGTGGGCCCTAGAGAACTCGAATCTCTGACCTCTACCGTGTCAAGGTAGCGCTCTAACCAACTGAGCTAAGGGCCCGGGCAATTTCAACGATAACACGGGCTCGGGCGATCCACGCGGCGGCAGAAGCGCGCGCAATTGAGCGGTTGAAACGCTGCGATATGAGCGATAAAGCGACCGCGCCTACCAGATGTAGTCCTTGGCTTGCTCTCTGCGCTCGTAACCATCCAAGACATGAACCACGCGAATTTTCTTGAGCTTTGCCGGCGATAGCTGCCCGAGCGGAATGTAGACGATTTTCCTATTTACCCGAGCGGCTAGTTGCCGAAACATGCTCCGCGGCGGTTTTGCCGCTACATAAATAACGTGCCGTTCCATGGAGTAGTCGAGAGCGGCCATCAGCAACCGTTCGGCTTTTGTCTCCGCGGTATCGTAATCGCTGTCGCTCCATACGTCATAGAGCCGGCGCGGCGGCAGGGTCATCAACAGCCCGCCATATTCCGCCCTTCCGATGCCGGGCCCTACCACGTGTTCGAATGGATGCGTCGAATAGAACGCCATGTCCGATTCGTTCTGGTGCTCTCCGAGCCAGGTGGTTAGATATCGGAAGCGGTCGGCTCTGTCTTCGTCGAAGATGATGACTACGGCTCCCACTTCCCCCGAAAATTTGCCCAGCTCGCGAACGTAAAGCCGTCTTTCATGCCAATTGCGAATGGTTTCGCGCAAGTCGATGCCGTCGAGCACGGAGGTGGTAAACGGCTCGACCCGCGACCGCTCTTCCGACACCAGAGACTTCGCGTATCGCTTTATAAACTGGCCGTAACCTTCTATGATTAAATCCTCTGGCGGGTAGGAACAAATGGACGCTCCGGTTGTCTGGCGCGCCCACTCGCCTTTCACTTTTTCGCGCTTGCGAGGCTTGAGCCCGGACGGCTTCAGCATCTGCTTCATGCGCGGCAGCCGTCTGCGAATCCTCAGTTTGCGGGTGCGTAGCCACACTTCGTCGCCCGAAAGATTCAGCGTCTCTAGCGGCGGATCTTCACTAGCTTGCACTGAGAAACGATTCCCCATCTGCCAAACTTCATACGCGTAGTTATCATCGACAATGGAGCGCGCGCCGAGCGCCAGATCGTAAAGTCCCGCCACGAGCCGCCCATCCAGCATGGCGAGGTTGCGCGTGAATTTGGCCAGACTGAGCCGCTGCCAAGGCTGCATTTGCTCACCCGTATTGATGGAATACTCTTTCTCGGCTTCGCGCAGCAGGGCAAGTTGCCAGTGCCGGCGATCGAGTTGAAAGTCCATGATGCGGGCGCGGCTCGCTTCGTACTTCTCTTGGAAATAGGGCGCCTCGCTGGTTACTTCGGCCAAGCAATCGGGGTGCAAGTTGAAGAGCTCGACGCGATGGAACAACCGCGTGCGGGGCGCGGGCGGATCCTCTTGCGGAACCTCCATCGCATCCAACAGCGGATCCAGCAGATTTAGAGAGACGATGACACAGATTGACGCGAGCGGGTCTGCACCTTGCAGTTTCCAGGCCATGGCGGCAGCATGGGCCTCCAACTCCGGCGTCCGCAATTGTGGATACACGCGGTAGGCCTCTACGTAACGTTGAATGCCTATGAGCTCTACCGAATACGGTTCCGGATACGTGTCATTCAGATGCGGCTTTTCGTGCGTGGCAGGTTCCAGAAAGATTGCGTCGGCGCAGATTTCTTCGGCTGTCCGTAGCGCTTCTACAAAAGGGTCAGCCGGTTCGACTGGAATATATGTTGCGCGGTCCTCATCGCCGTCCCCGTCTTCCGGAATCAGAATCACCGACATTTTCGGCAGCCGATCCAAAGCCGCGCGATAAACCCGCTCGAGCGAGGACGGCAACTCGACGGCGACAACACGCGGGCGCCGCTCGATGAGATAGCGCCGCACACGGGAGGAAAACTCCAAGCGCCCGGGAACTACGGGTAGATACGTGATATTGCCGCGATTGATGGTTCCTGCCGTGATCGAATCTTGTGGCATGCGTATTCAGCGGCGCAAGCTGTAGCGGGCGGCTTCGTCCCCAAGCACCGAGCGGACGGCGGCCTGCAACAACAACCGGTGCGGCTGCCCGGTCTCAGCATTTAACTTCAGGGCGTAGCGAGCGATGTTGATGCCGTCGCGAACCGTGTAGCTTTCGTCCGCGGCGTGGGCCTGCTGCAGGAAATCGGTCACGTACTGCAAGACATCCTCAGGCGAAAAGGGAAGATTTTCGCGTAGAATAGCCAGCTCCTCTTCGCGCTCGGGAAAGTCGATCAAAATCTGAGGCTGCAACCGGGAATGAATGTACTCGGGCAGGTCGAAGGTCGAGGAATCGTCATTCATAGTCGCTACCAGCCGAAAATTCCGGTGCGCGCGAATTTTTGCACCTGCCACGATGGATTCCACGTACCTCCGCGTATCGAGCAGCGGCGCGAGACTTGCCCAACTCTTCTCGCTCATGCGATTGCCTTCGTCGAGCACCGCAACGCCTCCCCGAATCATGGCGGTGACGAGTGGCGAGGCGACGTATTTCAGTTGAGAGACGCCTTCCACCACGGGTGTGATCAGTAGATCTTCCGGCCGCGTGTCTACGGTAGCCTGCATAATGTAGACCTCGCGCCCAAGCCGCTTCCCCGCGGCGTACGCCATGGTTGTTTTTCCAACCCCGGGCTTGCCGAGCAGGCGCGGGTTCATGGGGACGTCGCGGTCATCAATCACCATCCAGGCAGCCATCAACTGCCGCATGGCCTCTTCTTGCCCTACCCACGACACGTTTAGTTCGTCGGGATGCGCAAGGTGCAGCTCGATTCCTTCGACTGATACTTTCATTCGGTAGTTATGAACTCCCTGCCGGAATAAGCTAGCCCTGAGAGCAATTCCGGGACTACTTACTATTCATCGTAGAATGGAACGAGCGTACAGGGCGCAAAGCAGCGGCGCCCCGGCCCATCGTACGCGGTCAAGGAGGAAGCGCATACTACGGCGGTCGGTGCTTATTGTGCGCGATCAAAACAGCCCTGAGGCATGACGCAAAAACTACTGCGGCTCATCTATGCGTTCGAGTTCCTCATCGCGTTAGTAGCCATTTTTACTGCCTGGTCGGAAATTGGGGGCCAAGCTGCTCTGGACCTGATGCACTGGGGCTGGAAACTTGGTCTCAGCGTCGGTCTCGCTAGCGCGACGGTGGCTTACACGGCCGCCGTCGTTTCCGAAGAGTCTCCGTGGACGCTTCGCTCCGCCCGCTGGCTGACCGCTATCGTTCTCCTGGTCCTGGGGATCGGTGTCGTGACCTACTTTTACGTGCTGCAGGAAGATTCGAGCGAGTCGGATGAAAGTGGCACGATTTCGTTGTGCCAGCCGCTCGCGCCGCCTTCGGTGGGTGTGGCATGACGGCCCAACATCCGGAAGCCGAATACGCTGTCTGGACCATTCCGGGCACGGAGTTCAAGGTCTCATATTGGCTGTCGTTGTTCCACGAGATTGACTTCCAGGTAAATGAGGGCTACCGGCGCATTCCGCATGGCGGCATCGAAATCGGAGGGCTGCTGTTCGGACACGCCGAAGAGAACTTCGCGAGGATCGAAGCTTTTCGAATCATCGAGTGCGAGCACTCGCGCGGACCATCCTTTCTACTCTCCGAGCGCGACCTGAGCGCGCTGCACACGCAACTCTCGTCCGTTGGGTCCGACGCCGAGTTGCAAGGCCTCGACTTGTTGGGGTGGTTCGTCGCACACACCCGGTCGGAGCTCGAAGTGAACGAGCGCGAAAGCAGCCTCTTCGGCGAGCTCTTTCCGGAAGCCGGAAAGCTGATGATCTTAATTAAACCGGAACGCTTTCAGCCGACCCGGTTCGTTTTCCTGGTGCGGGGCGCAGACGGCAAACTGGCCGGAGGCGCCTCGGAGAACGCGATCATTCTGCCGTTGCCGGGACGAGCCGAACGGGCGGGTACCGGCCCGGTTGCTTCGATTCCTGCGCCCTCCACGAAACCACCGGAGAGCACGGCCCCACGGGAGCCCCTAGGGATTCCGGCTGAACGACCGGCGGTGAGCGAAGACGGCAAGGGAGTTCCCCTCCCCGCTTCGAAGACAGCGGCGCCCGATCTCCCGGTTGCTCCCATCGCGGTGGGCGCGGCGCCCCCAGTCCCGGATTTTCCGTCAATCGAGGAGATCCGCCGCCGGCGCTCGGAAGCGATTCGGCAACCAGATCCTTTCGAAGCTCGCGCTGCCCATCAGCAGATTGCGCAAAACATGCAGTGGGGAAACAGGCGTTCCAATGCGCGTCTCGCAATCGTCTTGTTTATTGCGGCTGCTTTGGGATGCGTCGTAGGCTACTTCATCTATCTGCAGCTTCCACCGGCCGTCATTCCACTCAATATTGAGAAGCGCGCCCCGGAGTTGATCGTTTCCTGGCCGCCCGAGCAGACGCGCGATGCCGTGTACGCCGCTTTGCGAATAGACGATGGAGATCCCATTCCACTTTCGAGCGCCCAAAAGGCACAAGGCCAAGCCGCCATCCATTCAGCCGGCGGAAATGTCAAGATCGAGTTGATTGCCCAGCACTGGATGCGAGATTCGCGTGGAATTTTGCGGTATGTGGAGCCGTTCCCAGCCGCTTCCGCGGGGCCGCCAGCCGGGTCTTCACAGTAAGGAACCGCCCGGCTCTTTCATTCGCAGGTCTTCACCTCTCATCTGTTCCGGTTTCTCAAGACCCAGGATGCCGAGGATGGTTGGGGCGAGGTCCTGCAGTGCGCCACCCTGCCTCAACCCGAGCCTGTCATCGGTCAGAAAAATCAACGGCACCGGATTCGTAGTGTGATAGGTGTGCGGCCCGTTGGTGAGTGGATCGATCATGGTTTCCGCGTTGCCGTGATCCGCTGTCACCAGCCACGATCCTCCGCGCTGCTTTAGGGCTCTGTAGATTTCGCCAAGCCCCGCGTCAACGGCCTCGCAGGCGCGAATGGTTGGTTCGAGCTTGCCTGAATGACCCACCATGTCGGCGTTCGCATAATTCATCACAATCACGTCGAAGCCGCCTTGCTCAATCGCCGTCACCGCTTTCTGGGTAACGCCGGCCGCGCTCATCTCAGGTTTCAAATCGTACGTTGCTACTTTCGGCGATGCCACCATCTCGCGCTCCTCCCCGCGATAAGGCTTTTCATTGCCGCCGTTGAAGAAATAAGTGACGTGCGCATACTTTTCGGTTTCAGCGATTCGCAGGTTCTTCCAGTTCGCCTTCTCCATCACGTCCGCCAGGATGTTATCCGGGTGCTCGGGCGGCAGCACAAACGGCAAGCGAAAAGTTTTGTCGTACTCCGTCATCATCGTGTACGTAAGATTTTTCGGCACCAGCGAGCGTGAAGGCGTCTCGAGTAGCGGGTCCATCAGCGCACGCGTGATTTCCCTGGCGCGATCCGCTCGGAAGTTATACATCACGATGCTGTCGTCCTCACGAATCAGGCCTATGGGTTCGCTTCGGCTATCGACGATCGTGACCGGCTCAATGAATTCATCGGTCACCCCGCGCTCGTAGGACGTGCGCACCGCTTCATCCGCGGATTCGTATTTCGCGCCATTGCCCAACACCATAGCGCCGAATGCGCGCTCAATACGTTCCCAACGCTTGTCGCGATCCATCGCGTAATAGCGGCCGCAAACGGAGGCGACCTTCCCTATCCCGAGATCGCGCATCTTGCGCTCCACCTGCGCGATGTATGTGGCGCCGCTCTCCGGCGGCGTATCGCGGCCATCGGTGAAGCAATGCACAAAGACATTCTCAATTCCATGCCGCTTCGCCATTTCGAGCAGGGCGAACAGATGCGTCAGCAGCGCATGAACCCCGCCGTCGCTGCACAGACCCAGCAGATGGAGCCGGTGCCCCTGCGCCTTCTCCATCGCATTCAGCAGGGCTGGGTTCTGAAAGAACTCGCCAGAGCTGATCAGGCGATCGATCCGCGTCACATCCATATAAAGGACGCGCCCCGCGCCCATGTTCATGTGGCCGACTTCGCTGTTGCCCATCTGCCCTTCCGGCAAACCTACGTAAGGCCCTGAAGTGTAGATCAGCGTATTCGGATAGTGCCGGATGAGCGCGTCATAAGTCGGCTTACGCGCTAGCGCGATTGCGTTACCTTCGACAGCCGGCGAGTAGCCCCAACCATCCAGAATCGTCAGCACCAGCGGTTTTGGCATCGTTACTGTCGAAACGCCTTTTCGCCCAGATAGACCGCGCCGTCGCCCAGCTCTTCTTCGATTCGCAATAGCTGGTTGTATTTCGCAATGCGGTCCGTGCGGCTGGCCGATCCGGTCTTAATTTGGCCTGCATTCGTCGCAACGGCAAAATCTGCGATGAAAGCATCCTCCGTTTCACCCGAACGGTGCGAAATCACAGTGGTATAGTTCGCGCCGGCCGCGAGCCGCAGACATTCGAGCGTCTCCGTCACCGATCCAATCTGATTTAATTTCACCAGAATCGAGTTTGCGATGCCTTCGTCGATGCCGCGCTGCAGGCGTTCGGAATTCGTCACGAACAGGTCGTCGCCCACTAACTGAACTTTCTTTCCGAGTGCTTCTGTGAGCTGCTTCCAGCCCTGCCAGTCGTCCTCCGCCATGCCGTCTTCGAGGGAGATAATCGGATACTGTGCGATCCAGCACGACCAGAACTCGACCAGTTCTTCAGATGTCTTCTCGCTTTTATCGGATTTCTTGAAAACGTATTTCTTCTTGTCCTGGTCGTAAAATTCGCTGCTGGCCGGATCCAGCGCAATCGCAATCTGCTTGCCGGGTTTATAGCCGGCTTTCTCAATCGCCTCCATTAACACTTCGAGCGCTTCCTCATTCGATTTCAAGTTAGGCGCGAATCCGCCTTCATCGCCGACGGCAGTCGAGTAGCCCCGCTTCTTCAAAACAGCCTTGAGATTGTGGAAGGTCTCAACGCCCATCCGCAAAGCCTCGGAAAACTTCGCCGCACCGATCGGCACAATCATGAACTCTTGCGGGTCAACTGAATTGTCCGCATGGACTCCGCCGTTGATCACGTTCATCATCGGAACCGGCAGCACGCGTGCGTTCACACCGCCGAGATAGCGATAAAGCGGCGTCATTTCCGATTGCGCAGATGCGCGTGCTGCTGCCATAGAGACGGCCAGAATCGCATTCGCGCCCAGCTTGCCCTTGTTCGGCGTGCCGTCGAGAGACAGCATGGTGCGATCGATGAGCGTTTGATCCGCGGCATCCAGCCCGGCCAACGCGGGCGAGATCGTAGCCGTGATAGTCGCCGCAGCCTTCCGTGTGCCCTTGCCCAGGTAGCGCGATTTCTCGTTATCACGCAGTTCCACCGCTTCGTGCTCGCCTGTGGATGCACCCGATGGCACGGCAGCATGCCCGATGGTTCCGTCCGCCAGTCGCACGTCGGCCTCTACCGTGGGGTTGCCGCGCGAATCCAGAATCTCTCTGCCGATCACCTTCACGATTTCCATTTGATTGTCCTTTTGAGCAATTCACGCACGTGGCAAGCTTTCCGAGCGCTGCTTGCAATGCGCGTCTATGTTGCGCGAACTTCCACTCTAGCAGGCGGCAGCGTGATGAGAATCGCAAACAGTCCAGCCCACAAAGTTACCAGTTTCTACTTCCGCGTTCGCAGGGGGCGGTTTGCATCGGAGCTCTTCGGGACTCCACCTAAAATGCAAAACCCCGCTGATAAGAGCGGGGCCTGCAAATCGTGGGGTAGAAAGGAGAGTCTACCTATGATTCTCTTGGTGTTGACTGTCTTCCTGATTTTACTCAGGATGCGGCGGATCAGGCTGAGGATCGAAATCGATCTCTAGCTCGACCCGAAGTGGTTGGCGGTAGCACCCGCCAGCCACTTCAACACCACTCTATCAGTTTCCTCTCTCCAGTGGGAGCTGGCAGGATGACGCGGCCACCCCGAACGGTGGAACCGATGCTAACCTATTTGCGTATCTTCCTGCGAGGCTCAGTGTGATCAAACCGCGCGGATTTCGCGCCCGTGCGTCTTTTTGGGAGGCGGCGCGTATTGCGCTTGACTCCCTGAACAAGAACAAACTGCGCAGTTTCCTGACGCTGCTCGGCATCATTCTGGCCACCTCTACGCTAATCGTGGTTATGTCGTTTGTCCAGGGGATGAACGTCTATATCGCAACCAAGCTCTCCGACATGGGTTCGGACGGTTTCCGAGTCGTTCGGATTGCGTTCATCGGGAATTGGGATCCCAAGAAGTTTGTCGAAATGCAACGGCGGAATCCACAAATCAGCCCGGCCGAATTCCAGTTCGTTCGCGATCACGCCACCATGCTGCGCGACATAGGAATGGAAACCTGGAAGAGCGTTCCGGTTTCATTCGCGGGACAAACCATGTCGTCAGTTGACCTTGAGGGCATTACGGAAGACATTCCCGCGATGAGCAATATCGAGGTAGCTGCCGGGCGGACCATTACCGATGGTGAGGTGCGCCGCCACTCGGCCGTCGCTTTCATCGGCAACGACGTAAGTGAGAAATTCTTCGAAGGCCGCGACCCCATCGGACATACCATCCAGGTGGATGGCGTTGGATACCAAGTAATAGGCGTAGCGAAACCTCAAGGCAGCGTTTTTGGCCAGTCCCAGGATAAATTCGTGATGGTCCCGGTGTTCTCTTATTTCAAGACCTATGGCATGGGACTGCACAACGAGATTCAGTTGTTATGCAAGGCACGCGACCCGCAACACATCGATGAAGCCGAAGACGAAGTGCGTATGCTGCTCAGGGCGTACCGTCACATCCGCGCAGGGCAAGACGACACATTCACTATTTTCGCTTCGGATACCTTCGCCCAGGCGTGGCAAAAACTGACCGGAGCGATCGCTGCCACCGCCATCGGCATTGTATCCGTCTTCCTGATCGTCGGCGGCATTGTGATCATGAACATCATGCTGGCGGTAGTTACCGAACGAACTCACGAAATCGGGATCAGGAAGTCGCTAGGTGCGCGCCGGCAAGACATCCTTAATCAATTTCTGGTGGAGTCCGCGATGTTGGCTGCCTCGGGCGGCCTGACGGGTGTCATTATTGCGTATCTTTTGACAATCCTCGTGCGCAATGCTACCCCGCTGCCGATGGCAATGCCGATCATTGCTGTCGTACTCGGCGTTGGATTGTCCGCCGCGGTGGGTCTCTTCTTTGGTATCTATCCGGCTCGCCAGGCTTCCAAGCTCGATCCGATTGTCGCGCTGCACTCCGAGTAACCAATGCCGGTCCTGATTGCTTTCCGAAACAACACGATGCTTGCGCTCGACACCATTCGAGCGCACAAATTGCGCGCCCTTCTCACCATGCTTGGCGTCATCATCGGGACGGGCACCATTATCGGCGTCGGCTCCATACTGACTGGTTTCGATGGTGCGGTGACCAACGTCCTTCGCAGCTTCGGACCCAATTCGGTCATCGTTTCCCGTACGCCCGCATTTCAAACGTCGGACCTGACGCCCGAGGAGCGCGCGCGCAAGCAACTAACACACGACGACGCAATCGCTATTCGAAACGAATGTGTCACCTGCGCACGCGTCTCGACGATGTTGTGGCCGAACCACTTCCCGGTGGTTGCGAAGTATAAAGGAAACGCCGTTTATCAAGCACAGTTGCGTGGCGTTGAAGAATCCTACGCGGAGTCCGGACAAATTGATCTCCATCGCGGACGCTTCTTCACCGAAGCCGAAGACTTGCATCGTGCGCCAGTCGCGGTGATCGGCGCCGACGTGGAGAAAGCGTTGTTCGGCGAAGAGAACCCAATTGGTAAATGGATCGATGTCGACGGCCAGCAGTTCCAGGTGATCGGCTCCATGTTCCGCCCCACCGCCAGCTTCTTCGACAGCTCCGATAATCGCGTACTGGTGCCGTTTTTCTCCATGCGCAAGGCCTACCCCAACTCGCGCGATGTCGCACTCATCGTCACCTCGGCCGATGGCATGCTGCCGCGAGCGATGGACGAAGTCCGCACCGTTCTTCGCATCCAGCGTCATGTCCCGCCCAACAAGCCGGACAACTTTTCGATGTCCACAGCCGAGCAGATGGTGGAACAATTCCGCCAGATCACGTCAATGACCTTCCTGGTTATGATTGTGCTCAGCTCGATCGGCTTGCTGGTCGGCGGGATCGGCGTGATGAATATCATGCTGGTTTCCGTTACCGAGCGCACGCGCGAGATCGGCGTCCGCAAAGCCATCGGCGCCCGGCGCATCGACATCATCGTGCAATTCCTGCTCGAGGCGTCTGTGCTGACCGGTTTAGGCGGCTTGCTGGGCCTGGGGCTCGGCTGGGCGATCGCGATGCTTAGCAAGCTCGTCTTCAGTTCGCTGCCGACCGCCGTTCCTGCGTGGGCGGCCATTCTCGGCGTTGTGGTGTCTGTGGGTGTTGGCCTTTTCTTCGGAATCTGGCCTGCCAGTAAGGCCGCAAAGTTAGATCCGGTACAGGCTCTGCGGTACGAATAACTTACTCTAATCCCTTACTGAGTCTCGATCCCGCGGGCGGCGGCCTAGATTTTCCGATAATAAGCCACGCCGTTGCGTTCCTCGACAAAAGACACACGATCCCCGATGCGAGCAAGCTCGTGCCGCTCTTTTCCGAGAACACGCACCGTTACGCGGGCGCCCGCATCGGTATCGATAATGGCCAACTGATACGGAGCGTCGGCGGCATATTGTTCGGGAGGAGAATGAACGATGGTTTCGGTATAGACCGTGCCGTCACGGGACTCGAACGATCCCATCATGCCGCTCTCAAGATAGTAACCACGCACGTAGCGCCCGATCCGCCGAGGTTTTGCGCCAAACCTACCTGATGGCGCGCAACTTGCCGCTCCCCGGCGTCGCCTCGAAGCTGCATCACGATGTCGCAGATCTGACCCACGCCGGTCGCACCTACCGGATGGCCTTTCGATTTCAGACCTCCGCTGGTGTTGATAGGCAGGCGGCCGGTAATCGCTGAACAGCCCGCGGCAGCCCATGGTCCGCCCTCGCCTTTGGGAACGAAACCGAGATCTTCGCTGGCCACCATCTCGGCGATGGTGAAGCAATCGTGCAGCTCAGCGACCTGAATCTCCTGCGGCCCCACGCCCGCAGCCGCATACGCCTTCTCGCCGGCCGATTTCACGGCGGGGAAAAGCGTAATGTCCTGTTTGCAATCGAGCGCCACATAGTCGGAGGTTTGCGCCACGCTGAGCACGCGGACTGAGCGGGAGGTATAACGCTGCGCTTGCGCCGCAGGAACGATGACCACGGCGGCCGCGCCGTCGCTGATCAGCGAGCAGTCATAGACCGTTAGCGGTTCGGCGATGGGCTTGCCCGCCAGCGCCTGCTCCAAAGTAATCACCTTGCGCATGTGGGCCTGAGGATTCTTCGCGCCGTTAGCGTGATTTTTGACTGAGACTGCCGCGAGCTGCTCGCGCGTGGTGCCGTATTGATGCATGTGGCGCCGTGCGATCATCGCGAAAAGCGCCGGGAAGGTAGCGCCGGCGCGGCCTTCACCCGACATATCGCCCGCACCGGCGAGGATTTCGGTCACGCGAGGCGTGCTCTGCGACGTCATCTTTTCCACGCCCGCGGCTACCACCATGTCGTACACTCCAGCCGCCACGCTCTGCCAGGCATGAAAGAATGCCGAACCGCTGGATGCGCAGGCATCCTCAAAACGAGTGCACGGGATGCCCTCGAAACCCGCTGCCGTTCCAATGTAGGGAGCCAAATGGTTCTGGCCCACAAACGACGGGCCCGCGAAATTGCCAAGATAGAAAGCCTCTACGGCGGAGGCGGAGACGTTTGCGTCGGTTAGCGCATGGTGAATCGATCCCACGGCCAGTGAGCGCAGATCGCGGTCCGGGAACGCACCGAAGGCCGTTTTTCCGATCCCGATGATGGCCACAGATCTCATATACACTTAAGAATAGCGTTGATGGCTGGGCCGTCCTGCACGTTTCCGAACGCTTCTCGTCATTCCTTAATAGGGGAATGTCACAGGCGAGGAGCAATTCGATACCTGGCGCGCACTGGGCGGGTCTACTGCAGGCTGGCTATGCGGGGGAGGACTACGTGAGCGATCCGCTGCCCCCCATATCGGACTCGGTACACGCCGAATCGGACGCCCAAACGCGTTTTGTTCAGCAGAACCTGCGGCGCATTTTTCTACTGATCTATCGGATCGTCGGCAACGTGGACGATGCGCAAGACTTGACCCAGGAAACCTTCATCAAGGCTTTGCAGCGCCAGTCGCAATTGAAGGATCTGGAAAAGGCAGGTCACTGGCTGTCCCGAATTGCGGCGAACACCGCGATCGACTTCTTACGGCGAAATAAGAAGTTCGCGTTTACCGACGTGACGGAGCTTTCCGATTCGCGCATGTCGAGTGCGGAGAACCCCGAGCAGTCGCTACTGAGAGGCGAACGGAAGCTGCACCTGGATGGCGGCCTTGCCATGTTGACCGAGCGCGAACGCATGGCGCTGCTGTTGCGCGACGTAGAAGATATGCCAGCGGACCAAGTGGCGTGCCAGATGAATTGCTCGATGGCAACCGTCCGCTCGCACATCGCGAACGCGCGAATCAAGTTCAAGCGGTATTTGGAAGCGAGGCGGTCGTCATGAGCGTGATTGATTTGCGGACGGCGGTGCACCCGCGGCTCGAGACGCTCGCTCTCTACGCGACAGGCGATTTGCCGTGGCGGCTTCGCTGGCGAACTGGCAGCCACATCAAACATTGTGGCGATTGCGACCAGCAGGTGTTGCTCTTCCGTTCGGCGACAGCGAAATTAAAGCGCGAAGCCGAGACCCAGACCCTGACCGGTTTCGAAGCCATCGCCGACTGGACCCGGCTGGAGCGCGAGATGCTGGGCAATATCGCTGTTGGCGTGGCAGCGGCGCGTTGCATAGATAACGTGGGCCGCACGCGGTCGCTGTTCTCCAGAGGCGCTTTTGCAGCGGCCCTGATTGCGCTGTTCATCGCTGGATGGGCGACACATATCCCGAGAGAGCAGACCGCACATCTCACCGCGTCGCTGCGTAACCTTCTCGGATTGGAGCGGCCGACGGTCACGGGCACGATTGTGCAGACGACGCCTGACGGCATCGCCGTAAGAGCCCAAGGGGCGACACTGACCATGATGCATCCGCGATCTGCGGTCGTGTCCTTTTCGGGCGCCTCCGCAGTTGAAGCCCGCTATGTGGATGAAGAGACCGGTCAAGTGACGATTACCAATGTCTATGGCCAGTAGTTGCCGGCGGCTCGGCTACGCGGTTCTGCTGGCCGTCTGGCTATGCAGCGCTGCCAGCGCCGATGACAAATGGCTGGAAGTGAAATTTGCAAATGATTCGCCCGTGCTGCTGGTGTCTTTCAGCTTGGGACCGACGACCGCGCGGCCGCTCGGCATGTCCATGGCGCTTGACCTCCACGCTTCGCTCGTGTTGCGAAATACCGGACACAAGCCGATCTCGGGCTTAACCTTGCGCGTGGAGGCGCAAGATTTGACACCCTTAGGAAAGGGATCCGTCACGATGCCGAGCTTGAACGTTGAGCCCGGTGAAGTTTTTCCTGTCCGAGTCGATATGGAGCTACTGCGGCCGTTCAGCGTTGCCAAAAGCGAGGGTGCGCTAGTGCAGGTTTCGCTCGATTGCGCCTTGTTCAACGACCTCTCAGCGTATGGGCCGGATACGCTAGGGTCGCGGCGTGCGCTGATGGTCTATGAACTCGAGGCCAGGCGCGACCGGCGGTATCTGGCGTACTTGCTGCAAACGCAGAGACTAGCGCAACTAAGGGAAGAACTGAATTTCGGACTGCCGGATTTCAGTCCGCAACAACTCGGGCTGGAGTTACTCCGTGAGCCGCGTACAATTTCGCGGCGTGAGCAGCCGGTGACCGTCGGCGCTGTCTCCTTTCCCAGCTCGCCTGTGCAGACGATGAGCGGGGCAGCGCGGGTAGCGGGCAATGAAGTGAGAGGTCCGCAGATCGATGTGCGGAATACTTCGCAAAAGATTGTGCGGAGCATCGACATGGGATGGATTGTGCGCGACGATCGTGGCCGGGATTTCATCGCCGGTTCGGTTCCGGCGCGAATGCAGCTCGGGCCGGTGCAGACCGGAACCATGATGGAGCCCGGGACTCTCCGCTTCTCGCATCCCACCGGACAGCCGATGGTGATTGATGCGCTGATGGCCTTTGTGAACGATGTGGAGTTTGCGGACGGGAAGCTGTGGATTCCCTCGCGCGTGGATATTGACGAAGCCACCAGTGATCCGATGCTGCGGCGTGCGCTCGGCTCCTCGCCCGAACAACAGAGGTTGGCGGAAATCTATCGCCGTAAAGGAATCAGCGGGCTCGCGGAAGAGTTGCGGCGCTTGAATTAGCGCGGGCCGGGCGAGTGGCGGCGAAGCTTGCGACTTGACGGTGCGACCTTATAGACTAGAAATGTTCGGGGCGTGGCTCAGCCTGGCTAGAGCGCCTGGTTCGGGACCAGGAGGTCGGTGGTTCGAATCCACTCGCCCCGACCAATTTCCCGGCTCGAAACCCTGCAGCCTCTCGATTTCTGCGTCTGTCAGTGAGCGCAAGCAACTCGCGGAGAATCCAACTTGGTCCCGTGCTCGATCCAGGCCTAACTCGATTCGCCACCCAGGAACCTCTTTCTGTACGAGCCACTCAGCCAACAGAACCGGCGCGAGCTTCACCTCTCACGCCTAGCGGTTACCCCTACCCGGATTCTAACTGCCCCATCAGCAACTCGGCGGCTTGCTGGCTGGCAGCCTTTTTCGATGTACCGCTCGCGCGGCTGGTCAAATGCTCCCCGATTTTCGCTTCGACGGTAAAGATCTTGGCGTGATCGGGACCGCTCGTTTCGACC
>DATJUG010000059.1:0-15465 GCA_035502635.1 Bryobacteraceae bacterium | reverse complement strand
TGTATCGATGTTATTTCGAATTTCCGTGAGCGCGATATGGCCGCCGGCGGCAAAGGTGCGCCGCTGGTGCCTTATCTCGATTACATGCTGATGCGGCATCGCGGCCGCGGGCGCGTTGCGGTGAACATTGGCGGCATCGCCAACCTGACCGCGATCCCGCCCAACACCAACACCGACCGTGTCATCGCCTTCGATACGGGCCCCGGCAACATGGTCATCGATCAACTGGTCAGCCGCATCACGCAGGGCCGCCAGACGTATGACCGCGACGGCGCCATTGCCGCGACCGGCGATCTCGATCCGAAGCTGCTGGCGAAACTGCTGCGGGACAAATACTTTCGCGCCAAGCCGCCGAAGACCGCCGGCCGCGAGCAGTACGGCTCGGAGTTCGTCTCAAAGCTCCTCGATACGGAGCTCAGCAGCGAGGATTTGATCGCAACGGCCACCGCGCTGACCGCCGAAAGCATCGCGGCAGCGGTGCGCAATTTCGTGCTCCCCGAGATGCGTGTCGACGAGATCTTCGTCTCCGGCGGCGGCACCCACAATCCGACCATGATGCGCATGCTCCGCAAGGCCATGGGCGAGATTCCGGTGAAGGAATCGACCGAAGTCGGCCTGGACGTGGACGCGAAGGAAGCCATCGCATTCGCCGTGATGGCTTACGAAACGGCGCACTGCCGGCCCTCTAACGTTCCGATGGCGACCGGCGCCAAGCGCTCCGTGGTGCTCGGAAAGCTGACCCAGAACGGCGCCCCCGCGCCTCGCAACGGCAGCGCCAATGGGACGGCAAACGGCGCAGCCGCGATGAACGGCTCAGCCCACACTTCCGGCACCGCGCTACACAAGTCCAAGGCCGCGCGCCCGGCCAAAGTCAGCCGCCAGCCCGTGACCGCCAAGGCCAAAGCCGCCGCACGGTAGTTGGCTGCAGAAGCAGGAGCGCATTTGACAGGATGCGCTCCTCGGCTTACACTCACCAGCATGGAAATCCACTTAGCGTCTGAGACGGAAGAGAGATTGAACCAGCTCGCCGCCGAACGCGGATGCGCTCCGGAATTCCTGGTGCTTGAGGCGGTCCAGCGTTTTATCGATTATGACGAGTGGTTCCTTCACGAGGTCGATAAAGGGTTGGCGCAAATCGAGGCCGGCGAACTGCTCGAACACGAGGAAGTCGGTCGACGATTGGAGAAGCTAATCGCCGAAAAACGGCAACCAGTCTAGTGCAGCTTCGTTGGACGACCGAAGCGGCCTCCGACCTCGAACGAATCACAAACCATCTTTTCGAAAATACGCCCGAACATGCGGAGCGAATTGTCCGAACGATTTACCAAACCGCCTCCACACTTACGAGATTTCCCTTCCGGGGACGTTCCGGCAAAAAACCGGAACGGTGCGCATTCGCTTCGTCCGGACTCTTCACCGCCGCCGATTGCTGCGAAAACTTCGCCGGAAAGGCTGAGCGGATCGTGCAATTACGCGCCCTGGTTATTCGTAATGCGTCCACATGCGGATCACCTTCACCGTACGCTCCTCTGCGATCACCTCATACACGAGCCTGTGCTGAATGTTTATGCGGCGTGAGTAAGCACCAGCCAGGTCGCCAACAAGTTTCTCAAACGAGGGCGGCGTTTGAAATGGATCGACTTCGAGAATTCTGAGGAGCTGCTCAACTTTCGCTCGCAATCCAGCTTCCGCGGCGCGCCTGGCATCCTTTTGGGCTTGTCTTGTGTAAACAATCGACCATGGCCTCACCAGCCCGGTTCCTCGTCACAATCCGCCACGGGAGTTCGCAGCCCCTCCCGGATCGACTCTCGCATCCCAGGAACAGAGAGCAAAAAAAGCGTCTCCTGAATGGCGTTCCAGTCCTCCTCGCCAACTAAGACGGCGTTCGAACGCACGCCGGTAATTAGCACTGGTTCGTGGGCATTCGCCGCTTCCTCGAGCAGTCGATCAAGGTTTTCGCCCGCTTCGCGTGCGCTCAGAGTCTCCATACTCTGAGCGTAGGATTTTCTGCTTTGCTTCGCAAGCACGTCGGCAACCGACTCGATCGCACTATTTAGCCGCTCTCCTCACCCCTAGCGCCGCACTGATCGCTTTCACATTATTCTGCGCATTCGTCTGATCCGGGCTCTTCATCGCCGCCGATTGCTGGGAAAACTTCAGCGCATCCTGCATCATCGCCCGATTCTTCGTCCCTTTCCCCAACTCGAAATCCGCGAACCCGAGCTGAAATAGCACCCTCGGCTGCGACTGGTCCTCGCCCTTGATCAGCGGTAACCCAGCCCGCAGTGCCTTATCTGCCTGGGCATACTGGCTCTTGCCGTTGTAACTCACGCCCTCGATCCACAGCCCAAAAGCGAGTAACTTCAGCTTCTTCTTCTGCCAGTCCGCATCCGCCATCCCCTCGGGCGCCGCTTTCGACTGCATAATCTCCACTAACTTCCCCGAGTAAGTCAAGCTCTTATCAAAATCTTTCTTCTGCCTGTCATAATCTGCCAGGAAAGCCAGCACATCCTCGTTCGATGGATCGCGCTGCGCTTCCTTCTCCGCAGCCGCGCCAGCCTTATCGTTCTGCCCCTGCTGCTGCAGCGCTGCCAAATATCGCCCGTACGCCTTGCTCAAATACGGGCTGTCCGGATTCCGCGCTTCAAGCGATTCCACCAGCGCAATCACCTTCGCGCCATCCCCGCTCTTCAGCTCCGTCGCATAGATGGAATACTCTGTGTAAGTATCCACCTGCTTCGCGTAGTCGATCTGCTCTTTCCCATCGCCCGGCTTCGGCGACGCAACCTCTTTCCGCGCCAACCGCGACGTCTCCGCCGACCACTTCATCACCGCGTCCGGATCGTTCTTGCCCTCGGCCGCTTTCAGATTGTTATAAGCCACGTCTATCTGGCCCGGATCGCTCGCCAGCGACTTCTGGCCCGCCTCAATCGCCTTGTCATACTGCTGCGCCTGCAGGTACGACGCCTGCAACTGGCCCCATGCCCACGCGGCGTTCTTGCTATCGGGATACGTCTTCACGAATTCTTCGAGCATCCCCTCTTTCTTGGCCGCGTCCGCTTCCTTCTGGATCGCCGCGATCATGGCTCCATCCGGCGTACTCGGATCGAACACCTGCCCCATGATTGAGCAGCACGACACCGCCAGCAGCACCACACTCAAAATAACGGTCTTCATCATGCCTCCTGTTAAGGCGGCACTTTATCACAAATCGGACTGCATCAGGCCCAGCGAGTTCCTGTGGAGACGCGTTGCTTGCGTCCGCCATTCACGCGCCGCTGTTCGCGCCTTACGAAGTCTGAGTCTCAGTGCGTTCGACGGGAGATTGACCTTGCTTCTGCAAACGGAGTTCTTGGCGCGAGGGCTCCTCGACAGCCACACCGGCGCGTGAGCCGCCCTCGTAGATCCTGGTGAGAAACTCTCTGTTCCCATAGCAGTTGAAGACAAGCTCGGTATGAGTTGGGGCTGTCTTTGCGTCCGACGCTCTTACCAGAAACTCCTCGCTGATCCTATCGTTCGCGTTCGTTATCGTCATAACAGTCATTGATGAACCCTGCAACATTCTAAAATCGTACTTACCCGAAGGTAGAGTTGTGTTTCCGATAGTGAACGGGTGTTCAATAGTGGCCACGATTTCGTTTGCTATTTGTGCATTCGACAACTGCGCCGCAGCAAGCGGAGCAAGTATGATCGCCGCTAGCGTCAGCATCGGGTTGCGACGTTTTCGCATTGCTTTTACTCCTTCCAAGCCTAAGTTGTGGCGTCCTCTTACGAAACGTCCACTCGGTTGGACGGCCGCGCAGGACTTTCAGCTCTCGTGTTAATGGACTAGAGAGCTTTGATTTCAAGACTTTCTCACGGATTGCGCTTTGTCCGACAGCCTACTCCCACGCACTTACTAATTGACCCGCGCCGGCATCCTATTGCGGCCCGAAGCGCTCCATGTGCTAGCGTAAGGGAAACCCCTCGAAAATTTAAATAGGAGATCGATCATGACTACCGTGGATGTCGCGGTTACACTCGTTAGGCTCTGCTCGGAAGGCAAGTTTCAAGAAGCAACGGAGAAGCTGTATTCGCAGGATATCGTCAGCGTCGAAGCCGGCGCCCCTCCCGGACAATCGCGCGAGTCAAAGGGTCTCGATGCGGTACGCGCCAAAGGCGAATGGTGGACCAACAACCACGAAGTCCACTCCAGTACCGTGGAAGGTCCCCTCGTCGCCGGTTCCTACTTTGCCGTCACCTTCAAACTCGACGTCACCTTTAAGCCCGAGGCTAAACGCTTCCAAATGGAGGAAATTGGCGTTTACAAAGTGGCCGACGGCAAGATCGTGTCCGAAGAATTCTTCTACGCCATGTAGAACCCGCGCCTTCAAACCCGTTCCCCCTTGGGGTCTCTCCGGCAAGAGTAACCGGAGTTAAGCTGCAGTCATGGCAAGCACAACGCTCATGCCGGTGGAGGAGTATCTCAAAAACATCGATGAGCGCCCGTCTCACGAATACATCGACGGCGTCCTGATTGAGAAACCCACGGGGAGTATCTTGCACGGAATCCTGCAGATGTGGTTCGGGCATCTCTTCGCGCGGTATCCGAAGTATGCAGCCGCAAGCGAAGTCCACTCCCGATTACGCGAAACCGAATTCCGTTTGCCCGACGTCGCCGTACAGCGCCGCGAGATTGCGCTGTCGGAGCCCTACGCGCAGACTCCTCTCGTGCTCGCCATCGAGATTCTTTCCCCCGCGGACAAACTCGGCGCGACCTTCGCCAAGTGCGAGCCGTACCATCAATGGGGCGTGCCTTATTGTTGGGTCGTTGATCCGCATAGACGCCGCGCCTGGGTCTACCAAAGCGGCGATGAGCCCAAACTCGCAGAGGACACCCTGGAAGCCGGAGACATCCGCTTTACCCTTTCCGAGATTTTCGCCGGCCTGGACCCAACCGCCTAGCGCTAACGCCCACGAACCACCCGGTGCAGCGCGCTTCCTAACGAGCCTCGACCATAAAGGGAGTGGCCTCGTGCTGAGACGAACATTGACTTCCGACCGTCAGCCCGCTTGACCACGTATGTGTGGCCCTGACCACCTTCCCCAAGATCACGTTGCCAGGACCACTGTGGTGGGAAATCACCCATGTAGCTCAGACTACAATACGCCCTCAATATAGGGAGAAGCCCTCTGGTCGGGGAGCCATTTGAAAAAACGAACCCAACCTCCTACTTCGTTTCGCAAAATCTCGCATAGCTGATCGCTCTCCCAGACTCGCCCGCACCCTCGGCCTCCGCCCGTTCGCAAATCGCAAAAATAAAGTTTCTCGGCCGCCTTCAGTAACTTAGTTCCTCTCGCTCCCGCCGCCCTGAACCCCCGCATCGGAGAATCGCGGGCGAGCCCACCCATGCCCGAATTGGATGATGAAGACCGCCCCTACCGGCCGCCGTCATACACGTTTTCTACCGGTCCGAAAACCCCCGAAGGCAAAGCAAACTCCAGCCAGAACGCCACCAAGCATGGCTGCTGCTCGAACAAGCTCATCCTTCCCGACGAGGACGAGCAGGAGTGGAACGACCTCAAACAGAGCTGGCTGGATGATTTCGATCCCCATACGCATGTCGCGCGCACCCTCGTCTATGAGGCCGCCGTCGCGCAGTGGTTCTTACTTCGCGCCCGTCGCCGATACAACGAAGCCGAATGGTCCATCTACTCCGAACAAAGCGGCCCGGAGGGCAAGAAGGAATGGACCGACTCACAACACCAAAAACTCGAGCGCTTCACCCGCTACCGCACCACTGCCGAGCGAGCTTTCACGCGGGCGCTGAACAACCTCGAGCGCCTGCGCAAGAACCGCCTCCAGGAAGCCGACCGCTCCCTGCGCCACCAACAGCGCGCCGCCGAGATCGAAGCTCGCCGCCTTCAAGAAATCCCAAAACCGGCAAAGCAGACTCGGCCCGAACAGCCTCCTAAAACGCCCGCGCAGCAAACCTTCCAGGGTCAGAACCACCCCAAGAAGCAGCGTAAGATTCCACTCCTTGAACAATGGGTCCAGATCACGGTCGAAGACGGCCGCACCGTCACCCGGCTCTTTCCTCCGAACGAAAAGCTGATCGAGCAAGGCCAAACCATGGATCCGCCGCCCGAGCTCGTCTATCGACGGCTGGAATTCATCGGCGGCATCCCGCCCGAATATCATTGGTCCTCGTCGAGTCACCCCGAACGCTTCCAAACTGGCGGCGCAGGAATCCAACGCATGACCGCCGACACTTGGCTCGAAGTGATCGAGCGGGAGAAAGCAAGCGGCACTGGTCACATCGGACCCACCGGCGTCGGTAACTTACCCCGCCCGAAAGAGCGCGGCGGCTGCGATTGCGAGATATGCACGCACAACCGCGAGATTCTCGAATCGCGCGATGAAGCTTAAACCTTCGTGCCCGTCGGCAGTATACTGCGGAATCGAGTAAGTATGTCAGATCACAACCATCTCTCGGCTCTGCGCCCCTGGACCGAATCGCCGCTTTGGATCGAGTTACAACGCCGCAACGATCCGTATTCCACGGCGTCCCGCTTGCTTTCTAACGTCACGCCCGGAATCGAGCGCGTTCTAAAGTCCGGCGCCAGCTCACCGAAAGACTTCACGCTCCACGATGAGGGCCACGCCTTTCGCGTAACCGAGTGGATGGCCCAAATTATTCGTTCCGACGTCCTTGCCCGCCTCTCAGATGCCGAGATAGCAATCCTGATTCTCGCAGCCTATCTCCACGACATTGGCATGACGCCCGAATGGGGAAAAGTTGGGGCCCACAAAGAATACCTTGTTTCCGGAAGCGAAACGGGATTTCGTGGCGACGAGCTCGAAACATTCCAGATCTGGCTTGCGGAACGCGAAGGGCTCCATTTTGCTCCGCCTGTCGATTCGTTTCAGAAGATCGAAGAGCTCGCAACTTACTACTGCCGCTTGCGCCACAACGAATGGAGCGCCGAATGGATCAGCAACAATCTCTCGAGCGCCCAGCCATCTCTTTATTACGGCTGGCTCGAAGATCTGATCGCCATCTGCAAAAGCCACCACGAAGGCTACGATTCGCTCGCCGCCTCAAAGTTCGATCCGCGCGATCTGGGACAAGCAGGCGTAGTTCATCGCCGCTATCTGGCAGTGGTCCTGCGCATCGCCGACATTCTGGAGAACGACCCTGAAAGGACACCCGACGTCATTCTGCGCCATCGTGCCATTACAGCTTCGAGCGAGCCCCACTGGCAGAAGAACGAGCAAATGATTACAACGCTCGAAGACGGCAAGCTGCGTGTCTCTGCCACGCCAAGCCGTGCCGTTCTGTTCAAAGCTGTGGAAGAGACATGCGACGAGATCGAAGCCGAACTGACGCTCTGCGACCGGCTCACGCGGGAACACCCGTTTAACATTCACCCCGTCACCGGAAAGCCCACTCTGCCTCATCGTTGGGACCTGGATCCCTTCGTCACGCGCAAAATTCAGGAACCGTCCGGCGCCTATGAGTACATCTACGGCGCTTTCCGGCCGAACACGAAAAAAGTGCTCGATCTGCTAGGCGGCCAGCAGCTCTATGGAAATTACTTTGCCAGCGTTCGGGAGCTCCTGCAAAACGCCTTCGACGCGGTGAAAGAGCAGATCGCGCGCGTGCAGTTGAGACGCAAGCGGCCGGATGAGGAATATCGCGCTCTCCTCGCGCTCGAAAACAGAGTCGAGCTGCGGTTTGAGACCGACGGAAATTCTCACAAACTGATCTGCCGCGACACCGGCGTCGGCATGTCGAAGCAGGTCATAAAAGACCATTTGCTCGTCAGCGGGGAACCATCCAGTTCCGAGCGAATCGCGTTTCAGCTCGCGTGCCGAAAGGCTAGCGTAAAGTTCGAAAGAAGCGGCGAATTCGGCATCGGTGTGTTGAGCTACTTCATGATCGCCGACCACGTCCTCTTCCGAACCAAGGCCAGTGAAGAATCGGATGCGCAAGACATGCGAGGCTGGGAATTCGAAACCTGGGGAGTCGGAAGCTTCGGGGAACTGCGCCATATTGACGGGCTGTCTCACGGTACCGAAGTACAACTGGGGCTCAGAGCCGCACTGATTCCTGCCCCGGAACAGCTCTTTTCAGAACTTCGGAAATACGTAGAAGACCTGATCGCCATCTCCCCTTGCGATTTCGAATTGGCGACGAATCTCTTGGGAGTCCAACCATTACGTCTGGTGCCCGGATGGGCAAATCGTGAATCTCATCTCACCGAATCGCTCGCTTCGAATTTCGAACGAACCTTCGGACGTGGATACAGTACCGATGACCCCTCTCTATCTGCTCACGAGCAAACGGCACGAGCTGCGCAAGCTGCCCAAATAGGCGCCGCAAAGGGTCGGATGCTTGCGGTAACTCGCTGGGGAGAGCCGCACGAAGGGGAACTCCCGGGACAGTTAGGCCGCTACCGGATCACGCTACGATACTTTGACGTCAACGGGAATGCGAGCCTGGCATATCTCTTCGTACAGGAACCGGTTGGTTCGAAGTCGGAACTAACACTCTCCAGCATTCAAGGCGCTCACGGCTTTCTTCCCGACATCCAGTCAGAGTGGTCTTCGAAGGGATTTGCTGTCGCGCAACCATTTATAGGGGCAGTTATGGACGCAGTGGGCTTATTATATTCAACGTTTAGAGTCCACCTAGACATCGCCGAAACCCGTCGGGCGAGGGTTGGTGTAAACCGGTATAACTTACAGTTGGACAAGTCAGCAGCCGAGGAGATCCTCGATTTCATCCGCAAAAAGACGGGGGAAATAGCAACAGCTTTCCTACAGGAACATCGAAATTCCATCTATTCGACCCTCAATCGCCGATTGCTGGATGTACCGGTTCCCTCCGAAGAAGTCCAGCATTGGGCTGTATACCACTCTCAACAGGAATTGCTCTGGCAAGGAGTCGAATGGCCGGCCGGCTGGACTGATCAGCAATTTAGAAAGCCCAGTCTGTTCCTGAACGACGATCGAGTTTCCCTCTGCCCCACGCTGTCGATCAAACGGGAAAGGTATCTCGAACATGCCACGCCCTTTGCTACCGCTCCG
This sequence comes from Bryobacteraceae bacterium, assembly GCA_035502635.1. Taxonomy (GTDB): domain Bacteria; phylum Acidobacteriota; class Terriglobia; order Bryobacterales; family Bryobacteraceae; genus Bog-105. Next base: position 6,392 of record DATJUG010000059.1, on the reverse strand, counting down.
GGAAAGTTCATCCTGGGCCCTCCGGCTGAGTCAATCTTGCTTTCCATCTGGCTGAACCCCGGCAGCGAAACGCCACTTTCGACTGTGTCTTCCGCTGATTTTCCTCCGACTTGGATCAGACTGCTAGGCTGTGAGCTTAACTATGCAGGAAAAGATATGGTTTTCCTGAACCGGGAACACCCTTTTGCTGTCTACGCCCTAGGCGCTGAGTTCAATTGGACCAATAAAGTAATCTCAAGCTATGGGCAGGATCGAAGACGAAACGCCTTTCCCAGCGAGGAACAACGCACGAAGATCAGCACGGAGCCCGCTGAAGCCCTGGATTGGCTATTGGCTTGTTTCCTTTCAGGAAGCGTTGACGAGATCTGGGACAGCTTGAAGGAGAGAGATCCTGGGTTCCTGCCTTCTGCGTGGGCGGCTTTAGGCCTGTCTGCCTCGGAAAACGTCGCGTTCGTAACCGGCACCTCATCCCTCAGAGCTACCGGGTGCGTGGTAACGCCAGATGAATGCCGGCAACGATACCTGGGCGCGCGCGCCGACGTTTGGAAAGAATTCCTCCCTCCCGTCCCCCCCGATTGGCAGCTAACCGTTGGCCCGGCAGAATGAGCCGCGCGTTCAAATAGATATACTGGCTTGGATCATCCAAGATGTCTTCTATTGACGTGCCTCTGAGAGGCAGCCGGTTCGGCAGCACTTCGCGGCGCGACCTCTGGTGGGTGCAGCCGCTCTTCACATTCATCGGTCTCGCGGCCTTCGTAATTTACGCAACCTGGGCCGCATTCCAAGGGAATTATTTCCGCTTCGGACCATATATCTCACCTTTTTATTCCCCGGAACTGCTCGGCGATCCCGTCCATGCGTGGTTCGGCGCATGGCCTCACTGGTGGCCGGGTTGGGCGCCGCTCTCCGCCGCGGTCTATATTCTGTGGGCGCCCGGTGGATTCCGCGTTACCTGCTATTACTATCGCGGCGCTTATTACAAAGCCTTCTGGGCCGATCCTCCCTCCTGCACGGTCGGCGAGCCGCGCAAGAGTTATCGCGGCGAGCGCTCATTTCCATTAATTCTGCAAAACGTGCATAGATACTTTTTGTATCTCGCCTTTATATTTCTTGTAATTCTCGCTTGGGATGTCTGGCGCGCGTTATGGTTCACTAATCCTGTAACCGAGCTCACCGAATTCGGCATTGGTGTAGGAACAATCGTGCTAGCGGTAAATGTCGTGCTGCTCGCCTGTTACACGTTCAGTTGCCACTCTCTCCGCCACTTAGTCGGCGGCCGCCGGGATGGAGGCTTTAATTCATCAGCCCAGCGCGGGGCTTATGATTGTGTTTCTTGCATGAATCGCCGCCACATGTTATTCGCCTGGATGAGCCTCTTCTCTGTCATGTTCGCCGACATATATGTCAGGCTCTGCGCCATGGGTATCTGGCACGATTGGAGAATCGTGTAAATGGCCGAATACCAGACGCACGAATACGACGTGCTGGTAATTGGGGCAGGCGGAGCAGGATTAAGGGCGGCGATCGAAGCATCGGCCAACCATGTACGCGTCGGCGTAGTTACTAAGAGCCTGCTCGGCAAAGCGCATACCGTCATGGCCGAAGGGGGAATCGCAGCCGCCATGGCAAATGTCGACGAACGCGATAACTGGCGCGTCCATTTCGCTGACACCATGCGCGGCGGTCAATATATCAATAACTGGCGCATGGCGGAGTTACACGCTAAGGAAGCGCCGGATCGCGTCCGCGAGCTCGAGAAGTGGGGCGCGCTGTTTGACCGTACTAATGATGGACGCATTCTCCAGCGCAATTTCGGTGGCCATCGCTATCCGCGTCTAGCGCACGTAGGCGATCGAACCGGTTTGGAGATGATCCGCACCCTGCAGGATCACGGCATCCATCTCGGCATGGATGTTCACATGGAATGCACCGTCCTCCGACTCCTGACGGACAATGGCCGCATTGCCGGCGCCTTCGGCTATGAGCGCGAGCGCGGCCGTTTCCTGCTTTTTCGCGCGAAGGCCATCGTACTCGCCACCGGCGGCATCGGCCGAGCCTACAAAATCACCAGCAACAGTTGGGAATATACAGGCGACGGACACTCCCTGGCCTATCACGCCGGCGCCTCCCTCATGGACATGGAATTCATTCAGTTCCATCCCACCGGCATGATCTGGCCCCCCAGTGTCGCGGGCATTCTCGTGACCGAAGGCGTTCGCGGCGAAGGCGGTGTCTTGAAGAACAAAGACGGCCGCCGTTTCATGTTCGACGACATTCCCGAAAACTATCGGCCACAGACCGCCGACAACGAAGAGGAGGGTTGGCGCTATACGCAAGGCGACCGCAACGCCCGCCGGCCACCCGAATTGTTGACCCGCGATCATGTGGCCCGCTGCATCATGCGTGAAGTGCGCGAGGGCCGCGGCAGCCCGCACGGCGGCGTCTATCTCGATATATCGTGGATCAAAAGCCGCATCCCGAAAGCCGCCGAGCATATCAAGCGCAAGCTCCCGAGCATGTATCACCAGTTCAAACAGCTCGCCGATATCGACATCACTGCGGAACCCATGGAGGTTGGCCCCACCACTCATTACATGATGGGTGGCGTGCGCGTGGATGCAGAGAGCCAGATGTCCGATGTGCCCGGTTTGTTCGCCGCGGGCGAATGTGCCGCCGGACTGCACGGCGCCAATCGCCTGGGCGGTAATTCGCTGTCGGATCTTCTCGTGTTCGGGAAACGAGCCGGTGAATATGCTGCGCAGTTCGCAAAGGCGAACGCCGGCGCAGCCGTAGATACCGCGGAGATCGACGCTGCTGCGCGCGAGGCTCTGCTTCCGTTCCAGCGCACTGGTGAAAATCCTTACCAGGTGCAGCACGACCTGCAAGACTTGATGCAAGACTTAGTCGGCATCGTTCGGCGCCAGGATGAGATGCAGCGCGCCCTCGATGGACTTCAGCTCTTGAATCAGCGGGCTGCAACGGTTTCTGTTCCGGGAAACCGCGAATATAATGCGGGATGGCACACGGCCCTCGACTTACACCACTTACTAAGTGTTTCCGAAATGATCACCCGAGCCGCCATCGAGCGAAAGGAGAGCCGTGGAGCGCACTTCCGCGACGACTACCCTGCGAAGAACGAAGAAAACGGCCGCTGCAACATCATCGTGCGGCGCGGTGAGTCGGGTGAAATGCAAGTCATTCGCGAGCCGCTGAAAGAGCTGCCGTCAGAGCTCAAGCAAGTAATTGAAGAGATGAAATAGCTATGCCCACAGCAACCTTCCGCATCTGGCGCGGCAATGGCGACAACGGCGAGTTCCGCGACTACACAACCGGAATCTCTGAAGGCATGGTGGTGCTCGATGCCGTGCATCGCATTCAGGCCGAGCAGGCGAACGATCTCGCCGTCCGCTGGAATTGCAAAGCTGGTAAGTGCGGTTCCTGTTCCGCGGAGATCAATGGCAATCCGCGCTTGATGTGCATGACTCGTCTGAACATGCTTCCGCTCGACGAGCCCGTAACTCTTCAGCCCATGAAGGCTTTCCCACCGGTCAAAGACCTGGTGACCGACGTCTCATGGAACTACCGCGTCAAAAAAAACATCCGGCCGTTCAAGCCGCGTCCTCCCGATGCCCCCGATGGCACATGGCGCATGTCGCAAGAAGCTGCAGACCGCGTCCAGGAGTTCCGGAAATGCATCGAGTGTTTTCTCTGCCAGGATGTTTGCCACGTTTTGCGGGAACATCACCTGCACAACCGCTTCATCGGTCCGCGCTTCCTGGTCTATGCTGCGGCGCTCGAGATGCATCCGCTCGATGTAGAGAACCGCACCGGAGATCTGAAGAACGAGCACGGCATCGGATATTGCAACATCACCAAGTGCTGCACGAAGGTATGTCCCGAAAGCATCACCATCACCGACAACGCCATCATCCCGCTGAAAGAACGCGTAGTAGACGAATATTTCGATCCTCTTCGAAAACTGTTCCGCATTTTTAAGAAGTAAGATCGGAATGACTATGGAATTCCAGTTGAAGCCGGTCTCCCGGACGGCCATTCCGGAAGCGTTGGAGCGGGCGCATCGATACCGCCTTCTAGGCGAGCCTTGGCAAGCAGAAAGTATTTGTCTTGATGTTCTCGCGGTCGATCCCGGCAATCAAACCGCGGCCGTGACATTGCTCCTCGCTCTCACAGATCAGTTTTGTGTCGAGTCGACGCCGGCCCGCGCTCGCGAAGTGCTCTCTTCCATTGAGGGCGATTACGAACAGGCTTACTACGCCGGAATTATCGCGGAACGTTCTGCGCGAGCTCGCATAGCTCAGGGATTTCGTGGCGCGAATGTCAAAGCCCACAAAGAGTTGATGGATGCCATGCGCTGGTACGAAGAAGCCCAAACGCGCCGCCCGCCAGGAAATGACGATTCCATTCTCCGCTGGAACACCTGCGCGCGAACTCTCATGCGCCATCCTGAGCTTCGGCCGCAGCCGGAAGAAAGACTCGAGCCCGTGCTGGACGACTAGCCGCTATTCGCGCAACCACCTCATCATGTGAGGATACGGCGCCACCCCAAGTTCCCGCGCATTCTTCTCATCGGCCGTCAGGCCCATCCACTGCAATAGCGGGACGCCTGGATAGCGGCCTTCGCGAAAGTTCTCTAGATACGATTCCGAAGCGCCCCGGTAACCATGTGGGTGGAACACCACCGCGGGATCGAGTTGCAGGTAAACGGCAGCCGCATAAGACCAGCACATTGCGCCGATCTCGTTGCCCAGGTCGGCGCCGGCATCAGGACCTTGCATCGCCCGGCATTCGCCCGTCAGGACTGCCAAATGGCCTGCTTCGTGCAATAGGTCGCCAGGATAGAGCAGCCTCGCTTCGTCTACGACGAGCCCCCCATCCTCGATCCGAATCCCTGGCAGGATGCTTCCCTCTGGTACTTCGCCGGCCCGGACCGCGATGCCAATGGATTCCAGGAAGCGCCCGATCTGCGCCGCCTCCCGGTTCTTAAATTCACCTAATCTACCCATGCGAAACATTACCAATCTATGGATGTCAATGTTTAGTGGATACCCCTTTGAGGAGGAATGCAAAGCATGCGACGTTACTTAGGCACGCTCTTTTTAGGAGCTTCGCTGCTGGCGCCAGCAGCGCTCTACGCTCAAGATCATGATCGCCACACGTGGAACGCGAACGAAGATCCACATTGGCATGAATATCTGAAGGAGCATCACAAGAAAGATCACGATTGGGCCCACGCCAGCAAGCGCGAGCAACGTGACTACTGGAAGTGGCGCGACGCGCATCCCGACGCCCACTAGCTGAACCGTTCATCAAAGCCTGGCAAAGCCTTCCCGAAGCTTGGCGTAAGTGTCTTCGAGCGCCTCCGGGATGATGCGCGTACTTCCGACGCTGGTCATGAAATTAGCGTCTCCTTTCCAGCGCGGAAGTACGTGCATGTGAATGTGTTGCTCAATGCCCGCACCTGCCGCTTCGCCCAGGTTCATGCCTAAATTCAAGCCGTCAGGCCGATAAGCCTGTTCCAGAATCCGCTCAGCGCGGCGCGTGAGATGCATGATTTCCGCAGTGTCTTCTTCGCTCGCCTCCGCGAGCCTGGAAACATGGGAGTACGGCGCGATCATTAGGTGCCCGCTGGTATACGGGTACAGGTTCAATAGCACGAAAGCATGGGTCCCGCGAAAGATCACTAAGTTCTGTTCGTCAGCTTTTGGATCGGCTGCGGCGTCGCAGAAGATGCAACGCACCTTGTCCTTTTTCTCTTTCATGTACACCGAACGCCAAGGCGTCCACAAGTGGTTCATCGCTGAGACGCCAATAGCGTACTGTGCCCCGAAGACTTACGAAAGATTCTCGTTATCGTTCGCAATGCCGGCCGGTTCGGATTCACTGGCTGATTCTACCGCCGGGCCCTGAACGGAATGGTTCACCAGGTCGCGCAGTTCTTTGCTCGGCTTGAAGTATGGGATGCGTTTGGAGGGGACCTCCACGCGCGAGCCGGTCTTCGGGTTGCGTCCCACCCGTGGCTGGCGCTGCCGGGTCCGGAAGCTGCCGAAGCCGCGGATTTCGATCTTCTCTCCCTTATGGAGGCTGTTCACAATGCTGTCAAAGATCGTCTCCACGATGGTTTCCGAATCCTTTCGCGTCATCTCCACAACCTTGGACACTTCCTCGATCAGCTCAGCCTTCGTCATACTTGCATATCCTTATTTCTTGTCATCTGACTTGTGGTGTTTGATTGCATCTCCAACCGTGGATGTCGCAGCCGCGGCTTGCCGCTTATAGTCTTCCAGGCGATTGCGCTCGCCGTCGTCTGCAACCGAACGCAAACTCAGTCCGATGCGTTTCTGAGCTTCGTTCATTTTGATGATCTTGAAATC
>DATJUG010000058.1:0-7161 GCA_035502635.1 Bryobacteraceae bacterium | reverse complement strand
TGAAGTGGTGCCGTACAAAATTCTGCCGTCCGCCGTGGAGCTGGTACGGCAGGTAGTCGCCTCGCGCTTGAGCCTGTTCAACGCTCCACGGCGCGCCGCTCAAGGAATGTAGCGTCAATCTATGGTTGCTCTGCTGCTCGCACGGGCGTCGCTCGCGTCGGCACGGGTCGGCGCAACAAGCCTGCACAATGATGCGCGAGGGCCTGGGCGCTTTCGACGAACCTACGCGTGGGCCGCGTATTCCGTTCTACCCTCGCAGATCGAGTGAGGGCACTTACAATCCACGTCGGGCGTTTCTTCCATCGCCTCGCACTGCGGGCTGCAATACTTCCCCGAAGTCACTTTACACGTGCAAACCGGATGTGCGCATTTCTTGTTTTCGTTGCCTGCCATGGGATCCTCCCTGTTCGGCGGTGCAAAGCGGAAGTGTAGCAGTTTCCTTCGCCAAAACAGACTCTCCTGCAAGAAAAGCCTTGGGCCAAGCCGGTTGGTGAGGACCTGGCTGTGAATCGAGAGGTTTCTAGGGTAAGCTTCGCCCCTCTGAGCGCCCCGGTTAACGATTCGACCGTGGGTGATTGGCGCTTCGGTTTCGGCCTTCAGCTTGCAGTCGGGGCCGGAGTCGAGGCGGCATTGCCCATATACAATGACGAAAAAGGAAAACGACCATGAGTGAGCGAGGCCGAATCCTCGGCATCGGTGGAATCTTCTTCAAGTCCGCCAATCAGCAACAAATGAAGGAGTGGTACGCAAAACATCTCGGCCTCGCGGATAGCGGCCATGGTGTCATGCTGCCGTGGCGCGAAAAGGACAATCCTGAAAGCGAGCAGATGACGATCTGGAGCATTTTCCCCGGCAACACCAAATACCTCGAGCCCAGCCAAGCCTCATTCATGGTGAACTACATCGTCGATGACCTGGAAGTACTGCTCGAGCGCTTGGCGAAAGAAGGCGTCCGCATCGACCCGAAGCGCCAAGACGAGAGCTACGGCCGCTTCGCCTGGATATACGATCCCGACGGTAACAAAATCGAACTGTGGCAGCCGCTCCAATAATAGGTACCGGTCAATCACAAGAGCGGCGGCCCGATCGTTCGGATTCGTGAGGGGCGCGATCGACCGAGCTTTTGTCGGACACTGCTGAGGACTTCGTCTCCATTTGTCGGGCCGGCTGCCTTCCTCATTTCGTCCACGTCCACGCTCACGTTCTCGAATCCTCGTTCACGGAAAGGGCGTCAAGCCTCCTTGGCGATTCGTCGATGTTTGCGGGGGCCTCTTCAACGCGATAGCGCATATTTTTGTATCCTTCCTTCTCTGACGGTCATCGTATCGGCACCGATCGTGCCAAAAGGAGGCGTTATGAAGCTCACAGGCAAGAAGGCTCTTATTACTGGCGGCAACAGTGGCATCGGTCTTGCCACAGCCCGAGTTTTCATTGCGGAGGGCGCGCAAGTCGCCATAACCGGGCGCGACCAGAAGACGCTCGACGAAGCGATCGCCGAACTTGGACCCAATGCGCGCGGTTACCGCGCTGACGTCACCATTGCGGAAGATCGCAAGCAGCTCTTCGCGGCCCTGGCCAAAGATTTCGGGTCGCTCGACATCGTCTTCGCCAATGCCGGGATCAGCGGCCAGACTCCGACCGGCTCGACCGACGAGGCCGTTTTTGAGAACGTGATCCACACCAACCTGAATGCCGCTTTCTTCACGGTAAATTCAGCGGCGCCTCTGGTGAACGACAACGGCAGCATCATCTTTAGCGGGTCGGTGCAAAGCTATCTCGGCCAGCCTGGCGTCGCCGCCTATGCGGCCACGAAGGGTGGTCTCGTCTCGATGGCGCGTTCCATCGCCGCCGATCTTGCGCCGCGCAACATTCGCGTGAATGTCGTCGCGCCGGGCGCGATCAAAACTCCCATTTGGAAGCGCGGGCAGCGCGCCTCTATTTCCACGGACGAATCCGCCAAGGTGGAGAAGTTCTTTTCTTCCGCGGTTCCGCAGGGCCGTTGGGGCGAACCGGAAGAGATTGCCAAAGCCGTGCTGTTCCTCGCGTCGGACGATTCCTCATACGTCAACGCGGTCGAATTGATGGTGGATGGCGGACTCACGGGCGCCCAGTTTGGAGCTCCTATTTTTCAGGGCGCATCCAGGCCGCTCGGTAGCGAAGCGAAGTTGGCAAAAGCTCACGCGCAAGGAGATCCGCAGTAAAGTGGACAAACGGACAAACCGAAAGCTATCGAAGAGGTTCTCGTTGCGGAGGCTTGATACGTACCGAATAGACAATTTTGAGCATACCCTTCCGCAGCGAATTGGGCGCCATCAAAGTTGCCGGACAGCAGTTGAAGGTCAGGATTCCTTCCGATGCAGCGGTCACCGCCACCGTTGGGATCGGACCACGCGCAGAAGGCGGGTTCGGCATCACTACTGAACTTGGGATTCGTCTGCCGGATGTCGACCCAACGCAGGTGCGGCAGGTGGTCGATCTTGCACACCAGATTTGCCCGTATTCCAACGCAACGCGGAACAATGTAGATGTCAGCGTCAACGTGTTTTGATCCAAACCGAAGGGGCTTTGCCTGCACACGTCATCGTGGATCGGCAACGCAATGTGAGGAGAACTCTATGAACTCTGAGATTACGCGAGAACTGTTGCAGGCCGCCCCCGTTGAAGGTATGCCCGGCTGGGAGACGCGCCTGTTCCTCATCACGTACCCGGCGGGTGCAGACGGCAGTGGGCATTCGCATCCTGTGCCGGGCCTTGGATATGTGCTGCAAGGCATGATGGTGTCGGCGTTCGATGACGATTCCGAGGAAATCATCGTCGCTGGACAAGGCTTTCAAGATAAGGCCAGTTTTCATCGCGTGGTGCGCAACGGCAGCGCGACCGAACCGATGCGCTTTGTGATCGCCTATACGGTGAAGATCGGCGAGCCCAATACAACGTGGCCTTCAAAGTAAGCGGCATGTATAGATCAGTCCTCATAAGTCGGCTTGTAGGAAGTCATCGATTGCATCGGACTGGGTCTTAGGCTCGCGAGATCGAGATGTTGCGGCGGGCGACTGTCAATTCGGATGGTTGCAGGGTGTGCGGAACCTATTGCGGCAGAATAGTTTCTGGTTGCAGAGGCCCGATACGTACCGAATTTAGACACTTTGTGCATTCCCTTCCGGAGTAAATTGATTCATTGTGCCACCTAAAGCCCATCGTTTTGGGGCTTGGAGGGCGATCCCCTGTAACGCTGGATCGAGCGAAATGCGATCAGCGTAGGGCCGAGGTTTTGGTGTAGGCTACGAAACTTCTAAAAGCCTATGCCTCGCCTCATTCGTAACGCAGCGCGACCATCGGATCAACTCGGGTGGCGCGGCGGGCGGGGATGTGGCACGCCAACAGAGCGACAACGGCCAGAAGCAGCCCGACAGAGGCAAACGTAATAGGATCGGTCTCACTGACGCCAAAGAGTTGCGCCTTGAGCAAGCGCGTGAATGCCACGGCGAGCGCCGTGCCCACGACGAGGCCCGCCAGTGTGAGCCTGAATCCCTGGCCAAGAACAAGACGGTAGATGCCTCCCCTCTCCGCGCCGAGCGCCATGCGGATGCCGATTTCCCGCGCGCGTTGGCGAGTGCTGTAAGCCACGACGCCATAGATGCCGACGGCGGCGAGCAGCATGGCAAGAAGACCGAACGAGCCGGCAAACGTAGCCGCGACGCGTCCAAAAAGTGTGCCGAGCTGCATGGTGACGGAAAGCGGATTCACGTTGAACAGCGGCAACTCCGGATTGAGCTGATGGATGGTTTCTTCCACAGAAGAAGCTATGGTACGCGGATCGCCAGTTGTGCGGAGGTGAATGGTGGTGTCATGTGTCGGGCTATAGGCCTGGTACATCGGCAAATAGATGACAGGCTCGGCCGGGTAGGTGAGCAAGCGGTATTTGGCGTTGCGTGCTACTCCAACGATGGTGAACCGATCACCCCAGTCCGTCACCTGCTTGCCGATAGGGTCTTCACCCGGCAAATAGCGATCGACAAAGGCTTGGTTGACGACGGCAACGAGTTGCGAATCCTGAGTATCCGCTTCGGTGAATTCACGGCCTGAAATCACCGAGGTGCGGAGAGTGCGAAAGTAATTCGGCCCGACGATCGCTCGGCTGATCTCCATCGATTCGTGCGGTTGTGGCACGTAGCCTTCGATCTGCAGATAGTCGGTGTGGATGCTGAAGCTCAGCGGTGAAAAATCAGCCAAGGTCACGGATTCGACCCCGGGAAGCGCCGAGAGCCTGTCGATCACCTGCCGGTTGAACGCCACACCCGTCGCGCGCGTGTAACCAGCCGGCGAGAGTTCATAAGAGGCAAGTAGCAGATGACTTGCTTCGAATCCCGGATCCGATTGCTGTGCTTTCTGAAGGCTGCGGGTGAAGAGTCCCGCGCAGACTAGGAGCACGAGCGAGAGTGAAATCTGCGCCACGACGAGGCCACTCAAGAGACGAGACTTGTGCAAAGTAAGCGAGACGCTGGTCGCTTCTTCCTTGAGAACAGATTGCACCGGCAGGCTCGAAGACCGCAGGGCCGGAAGAACACCGGAGATGATCGCAGCGAGGATGGAAACCGCAATCGTGACGAAAAGCACGCGTTGATCGACGTGCTCGTCGTGCGTGAACGGAAGAGTGCTGGGCGGAAAGAAAGCGCTGAGGCTGCGAGAAGTCCACACCGTAATCACAATGGCGGCAGTGCCGCCGAGCAGGCCAAGCAGCAGGCCCTCGATCAAAAACTGGCGGATGATCCGTTGGCGTGAAGCGCCCGTTGCCAGCCGGATGGCAATCTCGCGGCGGCGTCCGACCGAACGGACCAACAGAAGACTGGCAACGTTGGCGCAGGCCAGCACGAGTAGGACCCCGGCGAGCCCCAGCAACATCGGCAAAATCTTGTAGAGATAGCCGTTGATACCGAACGGAGAGCGCCACAGGGGGTCGAGAGAAATCTCGTTCGGACTATCCCGGTGATCCTCCGGGAACCGCTCGGCGATTCCCCGCATGAGCAGGTTCAGTTCGGCCTGCGCCTGATTCTTCGTGACACCCGAGCGAAGCTTTCCGAGCACGTTCAGCCAGAAAATGCCGCGATAATCGGGACGGTTGAAACCCCAAACATCACGATCCATCGATACAGGAATCCACAGTTCGGTGCGAAGCCCGGGTGCACAGCCAGTGAAATCCCGCGGGGCTACCCCAACAACGGTGTAGGGATGGCGATTGATCTGAATCGTTTTGCCGACGATTCGCGGATCACCCGCGAAATGGTACTGCCAGACGGCGTAACCGATGACTATCACTGCAGCGCCGGCGTGCAGAGTTCCTTCTTCCGGAAGAAAAGCGCGGCCGAGAATCGGGTGGACGCCGAGAACATCAAAATAATTAGCAGTGGTCAGGGCCCCGTAAATGCGCTCCGGCTTCGCGGCTCCGGTGAGAGACATGTAGTCATCGTGATAGCCGAGAAGTCCGGAAAAAGTTTGAGTGCGCTCGCTGAGGTCACGAAGGTCGGGATAAGAAAATGGCGGGGTGGGATGATCGGTGCGATCGCCGCGCATGACGGTGACAAGGTCGCTCGTGTGAGCGACTCCCGGAATCGGGTTCAGCAAGGTAGCGCTGATCCAACTGAGCACAGTGGTATTGGCGGCGATGCCGAACGCCAGGGTAAGAACGACGACGGCAGTAAATCCTGGATTCTTGCGCGACATGCGGAGCGCGAAGCGACAGTCTCTTACCAGCGTGTCGAGCCATGCTCCGGCCCGTGCATCTCTCACCAGTTCCTTCACCTGCTCGACACCTCCCAACTCGATGTGCGCCGCTCGTTCCGCTTCCTCTGGCTTCATGCCTGATCGCACCTTCTCCTCGATCGCCAGCGAAAGGTGGGCGTCCAATTCCTCAGCAAGCTCCCGCTCATCTTGGGCTCTATGCATTACATTGCGAAGCAAACTGATCGCGCGCTGAAGCATGCCTGATCTGACTTTTTTGGTCACGACGCCTCCAGAGTCCGCGAGATCCCTAGCACAATCCGCTCCCATTTCGCTGTTTCCACTTCGAGTCGCCTCATGCCCGCTTTGGTTAGCCGATAGTACTTTGCCTTGCGATTGGCTTCCGATTCGCCCCAGGCCGACTTAATCCAGCCTTCTTCTTGCATGCGGCGCAGCGCGGGAAACAGCGAACCAGTCTTCACGCTGAAAGTGCCTTGGGTGATCTGTTCGATGCGGCGCGAGATACCAAGCCCGTGCATTTCGCCGAGGCGCAGCGTCTTGAGAATCAGAAGGTCAAGAGTGCCTTGAAGTATATTCGTTTGCTCCTGGGTCACGCGCCCTCCTGTAGATCGTCTACGCCACACTAGCGCCTGACGTGTAGAATGTCAACAGGTGATTTCCCCGAGTGGGATTCGGGGTGGAGAGCTGAAGGCTGGCAATGGCGGGCTGATGAGTTTTGGTTCAGCGATTTACTCGGCCATGGACGAGTGACGCGCAACTCGGAATCTATCTTCCCGCGCCGTTGCTATTCGCTCGCGTACTCTTGGAAGTTGCAATTATCAATTCGGATGGTTGCAGGGTTCGCAGAACTTGCTGAAAGGAAAGATTTTTTGTTGCGGAGGCTTGATTTGAACCATCCGCGAAAACCTTGAGCCTCTAACGATCACGTATAAGCTGCCTGACACACAGATCGAACCATCCAATTGCAGATCGCCGCTATGTCGCCCGTGCGCTCACTCCTTACTGTTTCGCGGCACTCGCCGCGATAGCGTGCGGCTCACCGAAATAAGGAAAATCTGGGCGCATCAGCCGCATATCGGGCGCTACTCCATCGCCGAGCGCTGTGTTCGTAATCAGCGTGAGAATCACGTCCATCACGTCGTCGCAGAGGCCGCGGCCGTTGAAGGCGGCAAAGCTGAATGACGCGGGCGTGTCCAGCTCATACGGCAGGACCGATGGGCAGAGGCGCGCGAGGAGTTGCGTGGCGTAGGCGGATGGGTCGGCCGCTGAGTGGGCGAGCGCGGTTACTTTTTCCACGAAGTCGCGGATCGGTTTGGAGAACAGCGCCACTTCGTCCGCCGGGACCGCGCGGTTGTAGCTTTCCGATGCGTCGTGCAGCGAAGGATCGGAAAGCAGCATGTGCGTGATCATCGGCAGGCCCCA
>DATJUG010000057.1:0-30552 GCA_035502635.1 Bryobacteraceae bacterium | reverse complement strand
ACCACTGGGGCGCGTTGTAATCGCCGACGCTTTTCATCAGCTCGGCGAGCAGCAGAAACCAATTGCCACTGCCGGATTTCGTCTTGCTCCGGCCTGCAATGAGAGCGACACAGCTATGCTTCAACGGGGGAGGCGGTGCGTTCGCTTTAACCGCCGCAATAAATTCCCGCAACGCGCGAGTCGGCTCATGAGCGGCATCAAGCGCGCAATGGTATGCAACGTACGGATCGTCTCCCTGTCCGTCCGGACCCTCCCCCAAGACCCGCCCGGCGGCAAGAACGAAGAGCACTCCGCATACGCCCGCTCGCGAAAGTGCCCGAAGGATCAAGGTGGCTCCCAATCTGATGTTCGAATCTCCTTGCAAGTCGGGGCCCGATCAAGCTCCCGCCATCAGGGCTGACGCATGTCTCTAACCGAAGGAGTCGCAGGACCTAGGCGCCGTGCCTCCCGCTCAGGGCAAGCCGCCGCTGCTCAATTCTTTCACCGAAAAGTGATCGGCATGGTAACAATTAGTGAAAAAGCTAGCTTTCAACCGCTACTCGCGCGAACTTTGGCGCACTCGCGCGCTCAACTCCTGTCGGCCCTCGTGGAAACTTCCTGACTTCGCTGATCCCACCGGCAGCCCTGCCGTCCGAATCGCGATGCGCGATCTTTTACCGGCGTCAGCGGCTTATGTCGCGCATCGCTGCGCGACGTCTGAAAGTTGACTCCGCCACTTCCTGCCCGGCACCCACTTCGTCAAAATACGCTAGTACCTTATCGGAGGTGAACTAGCGGCGCCGAGTCGAGACGCGGCCAAAACTGAACGCTGGCTCACTTTCGATAAGGCCGTTTGAGGGAATTCGCTGACGTTTGTGGGGGATGCGGCCGAGTTTGGCAACCTACCGCTATGGAGCACAATAAGGGGCGACACGGAGAAGCTCCATTATCCCCTCAATAACGCGACCGCCCAGTTGACTGGCTTGCCGCATCAGCACGCACGCGTAGCGCCCCTCGCGTCAGCGAGTTCGTTCTAAAACCGGATAATGTCCGTTGAAGTGCGGCGCGATGCAATAGTAACAAAGAGTTGGCAAGGCTCGGCAACGGACTGAGGCCAAGCACAGCGTGTTAATAGCTGCGAACGCACCTGGCGCGCGGACCCCTATTACGGCAAGCGTCCAATCCAGTGAATTATCATCCCTCCCCGCGCCCCCCGTTCGGGCAAGAATGGTTTTACGTCCTCGCGGCGGTGATCCAGTTTTTGTGCTGAGGTATCTCTTTGTGCGAGCGATCATAAAAGTGGTCCAACGCAGTCGCGCCCAGTGCCGATAAAAGTGGCCGAGCAGGTATCCAAGTATCACAAATGCTGCGTAGCGGGCGAAGTGTTCAGAGAGTGCGCGATTGACTAGAAACAAAGACGAAGATGACCATGGTATGCACAGTCCAGGGGGAAGCGGGTGCGTCCTCGGGATCGGCTAGAACGCATTCGATCACGCCTAGGTATGTTCCTAGGGTATCACTTGCGTGGCCTGAATCAAAAACAACATGATCCGGAAATGTTTCTATTATATGTGTCTAATTGCCACACATTTAGCTATTTAGAATCGAATCCCGGAAAATAACTATTGACAGACAACAAACTTCGCCCTAACATTCGTTAATTATAGCCTGCTGAGTTACGCTACAGCGGGCACAAACGAGGAGCCGGACATGCTCAGAATCGTAAGGAATAGACTAGTTCGGGTTTGCCTGGTGTTGCTAACCAGGGTTGCAGCAGTATGTGCAGTTGTGATTTGGCAGGCCCCGCAAAGCACGTCAGCTTGTAATAATCAATTCCCAGTTTGGGTCGTGGGCGGATGTGTTGCGTGTGGCTGCTACTCCGTGAGTGGATACAACTGCACTCCGGCCAGCGGTTGTGGTTATAACTGTGCGGCCGGCCCGTGTTATTAGTGCTCCCGCATGGCTTTTAAGGAGGGTTCCTGGATTGCATCCACACTTGCCGCAGTTAGCCTAGCAGTAGCTGCGAGCAAGCCCCCAACGGTACAACTCGGGCCGGGAGTGTTTCGCAGTCAGGCGCAAATGATAGTGATGCCCGTTTACCCGCCGCAATCCGTTCAGGCGGGGCATTCCGGGGTAGCTGTTGCGGATATCTATGTTTCGACAAAGGGCGTCGTCGAAGAAGTGAAGTTGCTTCAGGCGCCAGACGCTGCAATCGGCTCGGAGATTATCAAAGCTGTAAGTCGCTGGACGTTTCATCCGATGAAGACGATGCCTGACAAGACACCGGTCGAGATAGAAGGCCGCCTCATGTTCATGTTTTCTCTAAGGGAGGGCACGCCGAAGGTGACCGACTTAGCTGGCGCTCATTCCGCGCAAGCCCACTAGTCACCTGCGGTTCGCCAAATGAAAAGACGAGTACTTTCGATAGCTAGTCGCCTCGCCACCGAGATTGCGATCGTAGGCGTGATTTCGGTTCTTGTGATTTTCATTCTTCAGAAGCTCCGTCAACCGGCTCCATCGCCCGGGGTTGTGTCAATGCAGGGTGAGCCGGTTGCGATCGGGTCACCAATTGCCATTAAATCGGTCGAGTTCGGCGGTCGACCACTAACTCTTCTACTCGTCTCTTCGCCTTACTGCCACTTCTGTGTTGAGAGCAAGAACTTTCACAAACGCTTGATTGCAGAGGCGCAGAGCCACCACGTTCCGTTCTATGTTTCGGTTCCCGAGATCTCCTCCTCGGCAACGTATGTCAAAGACTTCAGGCTAAGGTCAGGGCAGCTAAAGGGGTGGCGTGATTTGTCCGGCAGCGTGCAGGGGACGCCAACGCTGGTTGGAATCGATTCGTCTGGCCATGTAGCGCGGTTGTGGGTCGGCGAATTGCAGCCTGCGGGAGAAAACGATGTGCTGGAAGTGGTTCGTTCCGGAGATCTATCACAGGCCGTATCGACTGCTGTGCAGCGAGATGTGCGAGAGTTTTCCCCGGAGACCGTCAATCGACTCAGAGGAACTCAGAAGCTTGATATCATTGACGTCCGCGAACGGTCCGAAGTTCGCCACCTTTCGCCTGGCGTGGCAAACATACCTCTTCAGGAGGTCCCATACCGGATTGCGTACGATATTGCTCCGGATGTGTTGCACGTAATCGATTGCCGCACGCTACCGCTTGACGTATGCGGGCAGGCTGTTCAGGTTTTCAGGCAGGAAGGGCTTCGAGTTGCAACGATGGGAAAGGGCACATATCAGGCGTCATGGTGCAGGGCTACGCTCCTCGACCAGAGACAGGCGGTTCGCAACTAACGCAGGCTGTATTTGGGTGAGACCTGTCGGTAGATGATCAAGCATGATGTGCAAGTGGTCGAGCAAACGAAGGTACCGCGCAGTTCGTCTCCTCGCAAGCCTAGTAACTTGCGGCACCGCATGCGTGATGTACCAACCCAAGGAGGCCCATGCCGCCAATGGGCAGGGCGCACATATCTCAGGCAAGGTGACTGAGGGCAGCACGGGCGGTCCAATCCAAGGCGCACGCATAACTGTGAGCGATTGGGTTGGGGTCCCGGGAAAGCCATCCAATTATCCTTCCGCAGAAACGCAGCTTGACGGTGCCTTCGCTCTACCTGAAGTGCCTCCGGGGGAGTACCGGGTTTCTGCCGAGAGAGACGGATATGTGAACAGAAGCCGAAAGATTGCAGTTTCGGCGGGGGACGACGTATCGGCGAACTTTTCGCTCAGCAAATTCGCCAGCATCAGTGGCCGGGTGGTGGATGGGGATGGCCACGGCGTTGCGGGCGTTCGCCTCGGCGCCTGGACGCTTGGCTATCGATTCGGACATCCCACATGGTACCCGAGGGGATTCGTCGAAACAGAGAAAACCGGCAAATATCGCTTCGACAGCCTGGCACACGGTGTGTACTTCGTCGGCACAGAGCTTCCGATCTTGAAACCGGAAGTGGGCAGCCCTCCGCCAATTGAAAAACGCCCTGCGGTCTATGCAAAGAGCTACTACCCAAGCGGGGACTCGACTGCGCAGGCACTTGGGATCTACCTGAACGAGGAGCAGGCCATTACAGATATCGACATTCGATTGCGAAAAACGAACGGCTACTGCGTATCCGCTTCACTATCGGATTCCGCACCGAGAGGGCAAGGGTTGATTGTAGCGCTTCTGCGGGCTGGAACGCCGAGTGAGTCCATGGTGGGAACGGGCAATATCGGGTCTGGCGGCCGGTTCTACTTCTGCGGGGCGCCGTCGGGCGATTACACCCTGTTCGCTATGACGCCGACAGCGCAAGGAGCAGCGAGTTGGGTAGCATCCGAGCATGTCACAGTCGACAAGCGAGATGTCAACGCGGGAGTCTTGGCTCTCGAACAAGCGCGAGAGCTCAAAGGAGAAGTAGTGGTCGACAAAGGACAGCTTATGAACCAACAGCGTCCATCGGTGAGCTTGCAGCTGGAACCCGTGGACCGGTGGCCGCTGGCCAACGAGGACATTTACACGAAGTCGGAACCGTCAGGCGCGTTTACTTTCCACCGCCTCTACTCGGGTGAGTATTGGGTGGACGTGACCAGCATTTCGCCGGGATACTATGTCAGCCAGATGTCTTCAGGGACGCGCGACGGTTTGCGAGGGCCGATCCAGGTCGGCGAAGGCGATCTGGTAATTACGGTGAGGTCTGATGGCGCGTCATTATCCGGCACTGTGAAACCGGAACAAGGAGCTGAACTCCCCATGTCTGTGGTTGTGGTTCTCGCCGCGCACTCGCCGGCGGAGCGCGCGTATATCTACGCGACGAGAATCGATCAGTCAGGCCGGTTCTCGTTCCACAATGTCCCTCCGGGGAAATTCGACTTAGTTGCCGTGTCCGGTTTGAGCCCTGAAGACGAGGGGAACCCCTCGGTTATCGGCCGCCTTTCATCCCAGGCGAAGGAATTGGATCTGGCACCGCGTTCCAGTCAGAGCGTCGAGCTACATGCGGTCCAGGCTCCGTGACGTGGCGACCGGTCAGGGACGAGAGCCCGCAATCACACGCGTGATTTAACGCGCGAGCGTTCGAAGCGAAGCATGCCGATGGAAGCTATAAATCACGCGGCTATATTTACGAGTTCTTTACCGCAAAAGCTTCTAGCTGACCGGAAGACAGACAGAGCGAGCGGAATCTGGGAACACATCAAACAGGCGGTGAGCCAGGCCGCCCACCGCAATAAGATCGGCCCCGAAACGCCGGCCGTTCGCGGGTCGGTCGCTGCAGCCGAGACATTGACTTCACTCGCCCTGACGGAAATTCCCGCTAAGAAGTGGACGATATTCATAGGTCCGTCAGGGCCAAAGATCCGCCCGGGTCCGGATTTGAACGGGAATTTGACTGTGTCAGGCACTCCGACTCTTGCATCAGAGCTTCTGCCGGACATCGATATCTGGTTTGACCCGGGGGGCGTTACCCCCATCTCATCGCTCTTTCGGCAGTGGTTTGGGCAATCGGCGTACCCGATCGTGGCTATGCAGCACACAATGAGCCTGCATAGTCTGCTTTCCGATTACTTTCTTCCGATCATCAGCTCGGCGACTTATCCGTGGGATTCTCTCGTTTGCTCCACTCAGTGTAGCGCCAAAGCGGTTTCGAAGCTGATTGAGAATACCCGCGAGACATGCAGGAGGTGGGCCCAAAACCCATCGGGGTTTGCCGGAAGGATCGACGTCATTCCGCTTCCTATTGACACCGACTATTTCTCGCCTGGCGACAAGGACGCGAGTCGAAGTCTCCTCGGGCTCGACCGCAAGGCGTTCATTATCCTTTACATGGGATCCCTAGCCGCGACAAAAGCAGACTTAGCGCCATTCCTCATCGCGTTCAAACATCTCTTCGCGGAATCCCGTACATCAAAGCCGATGTGGGTCATTGCGGGGCCATCCGATCCGCGGTATCTTGCGCATCTAAAGCAAGAGATTAGACAGATGGAATTAGTTGAGAGCATCGTTTTTCGGGACTATGTCACCGTAAGCGAGAAGCTACACCTTTACCGGGCTGCAGATGTATTCTTCTCACCGAGCGACACTATACAGGAGAGTTTCGGACTGGCTCCGGTTGAGGCGATGTCATGCGGTCTTCCGCAGGTGGTTAGCGATTGGAATGGATACCGTGAGACGGTGATTGACGGTACGACCGGATTTCGTATCAGAACGCTCTGGTCAGCCTGTGATTCCGAGCTTCGAACATCGGGATTTTGTCTCGGTTCCGACCACGATCACATCGCTCTTGGTCAGTCGGTAGCTATCGACCTAGGGCAGTGGGCTCGAGCGATGCGAGAGTTACTTGGAAGTTCCGATCTTCGAAATGAGATGAGCTTCAGTTCACGGAGGTCAGCGGTGACGCGGTTCAGCGGCCGTGTCATTGCCGATCGACATTGTTCGTTGTGGTCGGAGCTGATTTCAATGTATAAGAGTGCGCAACCTGCCGTAGTTCCGGACCGCCGGACCTTGCACACTGCCCATTATTCCGAGTGCTTCTCGCACTATGCGAGCAAACTGCTGGACGGCTCCGACCGAGTCAGGGCGAATCCAAACGTGGGCTGGCCTGACCGTTATCTGCAGGACGCGTCGGCTTTTGTCAACCAGCATTCCGACCTGATTGATTTGGAGATATGCAAACAGATTTTTAATAAATCCGCGGGGTTCGGTTGCGAGATAGCTGACCTTTATCCGTCGCATCCAACCTTTTTCGAACAGTCGCGCTATTTGAGACATGTTCTGTGGCTCATCAAGCAAGGTTTGCTCGAAGTGCTCCCGGAGTGATCGCCGCGATCCGCGCCGGGCGGGGCGCCGCGTTTCGATATACGATTTGCAAACACGCGTCCGGTGGCGAAAAAGGCGCGTGTGAGTTTTCGGTCAAGGTGCGTGACGCCGGAAGAGGTTTACTGGCAAGGTCTAGCGGGAGGAAGCCCGCGCCATGCCCAGTGAATCCGTTATGCCTGAGGATTGATGCCCATGCAAGGCAGTTTGAGCGTGGAACGCATGTGACAATCCACAATCAGCAACTCAAAACTAGCCAGGTGCTTCTGAAAACGCAGCAAGCGCTTTTCATCACGGGCTTCCATGAGTTCGTGCACGCGCGAGGCCGCGGTAGTGGAGCGCACGCGATAACCTTTCTGACAAGCGGCCAGTCCGATGGCCAGCGCAATGTGCGTTTTTTCCAGTACCCGAGTTTCCCAACGCCAGCACGCACTCGCGCCTATCGATGAACTCGCCGCGCGCCAGTTCCAGAACCAGCAACTTATTTAAGGAGGGAATCGCTAGAAAATCGAAGCTGTCCAGGCTCTTGACCACAGGGAAACGCGCTTGCTTGATGCGGCGCTCGGTGACTCGGCGTTCCCGATCCAGCAACTCCAGCTCGGTCAGACGGAACAGGTAGCGCGGATAATCGACCGCTTCCTCAGCACACTGCTGAGCGACTTTGTCATACTCGCGCAGAAGATTGGTTTTGACGAATCGATTCTAACGAACCGGCCGCCACCGCCGCCTCTAACCTTCAACTAAACCGGGGACACCCTCTCGGCCGGTCTTCTGTCTGAAAAGCAGGTGATCGGGTCGAACGTCCACATGAGTGAAGATATTGAAATTCAGAGATGTAGTCGAAATCGTAGTAGGCAGAAGCCTCCGCGTTCCTCATGCTTCCACACAGAACCGCACGGGAGCCCGGTATCCGTGCAGAACTGGGCATTGGGAAAACCAGCTTGTTGAACCGTGAGGATTAGATAGCTACAATTTTGACCACGCCTGCGGAGGAGGAAGGGAAGCGCTGGTCGCAAGCATCAGAAAGTAAGCGCCTTACCGTCAGTTCGGAATCTCGCGATCACCTGCCCTTGCATCTGGAGATCGGCCATTCCAATGCGCGCTGCGGTCATTGGAATTGCTCAAAAGACCGTTCCCTCTCCGAGAAACTAGAGCCGGCAGTTTGGACAGAGGCAAACCTGATATTTGGGTCGAGTTTTCGTGCGCGAACTGCGCGGCTGGCAAATGCGCAGAAGCCCATCCGATGCAGCGGGCGAGCATGGAGCCCACGGCATCCACGCGCGAAGCAGCTTGCCCCAGCGCCTGACAGGCGATCGGAGCTCAGCAACGAAACGGACTCAGCAACTTGCAACGTGTCATCTTGCGAGGAGCAAGATGACACGTCTTGATTGAGCAACCGGCTCCCATTGTCCGAAGGAACGTTACGGTAACCCGGAGAGAACCCACACGTCGTTCACCAAGCCCGAGGGTGTGCCCCCGCCAAAGATGACCATGCTGGCGAAACCCGCGTCATAAGCAACGGCCGGGTCTGCAACAGATCCCCCTCGGGGCGGCGGCAAGTTGCCCGTGGGATGCAATTCCGACCAGGTCGGCGTTCCGTTTAGACCGTTGGCGTTGCTCAGCGCCCACGCCTCGTTTACTAGGCCGGACGTGGTATCACCGCCAAACACGATCATCTTGTTGGAGATGGCATTATACACCGCCTGTGAACCAAATCTAGGTGATGGAGGCGTCCCCGAAGGACTCAACTCGAACCATTGAGACGAACCCCCTAGCCCATTCGCGTGCGTCAAAACCCAGGTGCCGTTAGAACCCGGCACGGAACAACAATTCCAGCCACCGAAAACTGTCATTCGATTGGAAGCAGGATCGTAAGTTGCCGCTCGAAGGCCGGTCGCCGAGGGCGGTTCACCCGATGACGTGATCTGAATCCATGCGGGTTCGCCACCCAACCCGTTTGCATGTGTTAATACCCACACGTCGTTAAGATTTCCGTCCGGGCCAAAACCGCCCGCTATAATCATGCGGTTGTTCACGGGATCATAAACGGCGGTGTGGTCCGATCGAGCCGGGGGCAGGCCACCTGCCGGAGATAGCTGAACCCACGTCGGCGTCCCATGGGCGCCCGTGGCGTCCTCCAGCAACCATGTGTCGTTGTACTTATCGACTGCGCATCCGACAGGGTCACCCCCGAAGACAATCATTCGGTCGGTGTTTGCGTCGTAAACTGCCGTTTGGGCGCGCCGACCTGGTGGAAGAGTACCCACCGGCGAGACTTTCAGCCACCGTGGTGTCCCACCCAGACCATCTGCATTGAACAGAAACCATGTATCATTCAGGCTCTCAGAAAACGTGCAGCCCGTGTCATTGCCTCCAAAGACAATCAGCTTGTTGCTTCCGGCATCATAGACCGCGCTTGAGTCGGTCCGTGCGTCTGGACCTGTGCCTGTCGGCGACAGCTTGGTCCATTTCTGCGCATTTGATATCTGAGCAATTGCAAACGTCAGGCAAAGGATTGACGAGAGCCGTCGCGAGTTGCTCCACCATTTTGTCCGCCGAAGGTGCTCATCTTCGACATTCCTCCGTATCGTTGACATGGCCCTGAGCTGATTTCGGAGCATGTGCGCTTTAGTCATATCTGAATTCCAAATTTCCATTCGTTCCCACCTTTCGTGTATTTGCTCGCTGTTTAAGCCGAAAACGCTCGATGAGTCGTTCTCGATAGTTAGCGTAAGCACGAAACGGCTAAGGGACAAGTGGAATCAGGTTCGTTACGACGTTACAAACCTCCGAAGCATGGCGTTTTGCTGGCGGCGAACTACGGCTGGCGCTTCGCTTTTGAACCTCGATCTAGTATGGTCGCGGATGCGCGCAGACTTGGTGATGTTTTCACCGTATGTAACGGTTGTGAACCGCTTGTAAACAGGACAGATATCGAATCACATGCTTCCCCGCGCGCCGCTCGCAGACCGGGACCGTTGAACGCGGCGTTCCGGTTGACATCATCACAGGCGCGGTCAGCGAAGTCATGCGCAAGAACCTCGTGGCACAACTTTGCCTCAGACGATCGCAGCCCCTCCGGATCCGTCCCCAGCGGAGGGAATAGCCTGATAGTGATCAGAAAGCGTTCATCACGTATGAATTCCTGAATTCCCTCCAGTATTGTCAGAGGAATCGGTCTAATCACACAAATTCCGCAGACTTGAGAGCTGGATCAGCAATCCGCGAACAAATCGGATGATTCGCGGTCAGCGCGCAGGAGTTAGAACTGGCGATTAATCGGTTTCTCTGTTCATACGAACTCCTCTTTGTACTCCATCCTGGTCGTTGGTGAAGCGAATCGGCAGTGATGAAGAAACGGGCCAAGGAGTAACCGGGTCCGAAGCCTATTGAGACGGTGTCCGGGCAGGCCGCGGCTTACCTATCCATTGCTTTCCGTTTGCCCGAAAGATCTTGATGATGCGACAGGCGCGCCGTATGCCGCACCACCTATGTCCTGTCTTGAACGGCGCGCATCGGGAATAACAAAGGAAGGAAGGCGCGGAAGCCCCGCCCCCGTATTGCCCTCCTGCCCCTCACAACGACAGCAAATGAGTCATCGACTCTTGCGATACCGCCGCCTGAATAGCCCACCAGCGAGAATGAGCGGTAAGCCAGTGAGCGCCATGGCCCACGTCGCCGGCTCGGGCGCCGAGTTACCAGTGATGTCCACGTAGGAGTAATCGGTGTAGGATCCCACACCCTGCCACGTGATGCCGCCCAAGAGTAATTCGTTGTAGTTAGTGGGATCCACGATAGCTGTTGAGAAGGCCGTCTGATAATCATCACCATCGTAGCTATACTCGATTGTGAGGGTGCCGCCATCCCTGATGATTCTGTACCAGTAGGTGCCGGATCCAATATCGTTCGGCGGTGGAGTTCCCGCATCTGTGGGGTTAATCAAGTTGCTGTTGCTCACGGCTCCATAGGACGCGGCAAGATAGTTGGACGGAGCACAACCGCTGCATGCGTCTACATCGCGCTCGATTACCGCATAGTTCGTCCCGGCGTAGTTGGGACCGCCGGAGCCGCCGGTCGTTACTCCGGGGGCGAACTTCACCACCACCTCCGGCCCTTGTGCCCCGGAAGATCCTCCGAATGAATTGAGATACTGAAGATTGTACGTGGCTTCCGTCTGGATTTCCCAATTTGTTCCGGCAAAAGGAAAGGCGAGCGTCAGAGCTGGCGAAATCCAGCCAGTCGTTGACGCTTGCGGTCCGTCGTTGAAATAACGCAACTCGCCATCGCCTACCGAATAGCCGCCCTGTCCGGGCAGCGTAATCCAGGCCGAATTAAGAGTTGTCTCCGTGAAGTTATCGTTGAAAATTGTTTCTGCCACGGCCGAACTTGTGCCCGATCCAGCGATGAATGTTAAGGCTAATAGCGGCGCGATGATCCCACAATGGAGATTTCGCGTGCTCCCAGTAAAGACTGCAGACACGGTCGCGACTTCCTTGTGCGGTGTGTGCATTTTACTCATACTCGAATTTGAAGTTTCCATTTCGTTCCCACCTTTCGTGTATTTGCTCGCTGTTTAAGCCGAAAACGCTCGATGAGTCGTTCTCGATAGTCAGCGTAAGCACGAAACGGCTAAGGGACAAGTGGAATCGGGTTCGTTACGGCGTTACAAACCTGCCGAACCATCGATCGCGCTGGCCACTTGAACTGGGGCAGTAGCTTCGTTTTTGAAGCTCGCGCCAGTATGGTCTGGAATACGCGGGCCATTTGGCGATTTTTCGCCGTATGTAACGGTGGTGAAGCGCCCGTAACCACGGGAGATGCGGTGTTCCCGACCGTCCCTGCATCGAAATAGGTATCGAGGAGCGCTAGTGTATACTCTGTAGTCATTCGCACGGAAGGAACCGACGGGAATAGATGTCGACCCACATTCTGAATGCACAGAACGCCAAGGTGGCCATCGAAGCCGATCAGATTCGGGATCAGCTGGCGAGAATGCTACAAGATGAGATCTTTGCGCGATCCGACTTGCTCAGCCGCTTTCTCGAGGTCGTGGTTGGCGAGGCTCTGGCTGGGAACACCCCGAAAGCGAGCTTCTTATTAGAAGAGGTCTTTAAGAGCCGGGAGCGGAGCGGGACCAGCCGGAAGAGTTCGGGGGAAAAAACCGATGACGAAACAAAGGTTCGTGTTGAGGCCGGTCGGCTTCGGCAGAAGCTGCTCCAGTATTACTCCGGTCCTGGAGCGAACGATCCGATTCTGATCGAGATTCCGAGGGGCGGGTATTCTCCCGTTTTTCAGCTCCGAAGTCCGCAAGTTGCGCCGGAGAAGCTCAAGCCGGTCCCCACTGTCGATCAGCGCGACCGTTCGCGCATGCTCCAGCGCGTTCGCCTGGACTGGATCGAAGGCCTGAAACGGTCTCTATATCAGATTGCACGGCTCGAACTGCGCCTCGAAACAGCCGAAGATGCTGTCGCGCGAAATCTCCTGGTGCAGGTTCCGCAGCAATCGCCGGTGCCCATCCCCGCCGGCCGTACGATCGGCAGAGTTTTCGACGACCTCGGGCAGGCGCTGCTGATTTTAGGCGCGCCCGGCTCCGGAAAAACCACGCTGCTGCTCGAGCTTGCACAGGAACTCCTGGACAGGGCCGAGCAGGATGACGGTCAGCCGATTCCCGTAGTATTCAACCTGTCGTCCTGGGCCGTGCGGCGCGAGCCGCTCGAGCGTTGGCTGATAGCGGAATTGAACGAGCGCAGCGGTGTGCCGAAGAAACGCGCCAAGCAATGGGTCGAATCCGACCAGATTGCTCCTTTGTTGGACGGTCTGGATGAAGTTGCTGCCGAGCATCGCGAAGCCTGCGTGCTAGCAATTAATCAATTCCGGCAGGAGCGTGGGTTTTTGCCTATCGCCATCTGCAGCCGCATGGGCGATTATGAACAACTGAGCACAAAGCTCCGCCTGCAGAACGCGGTCTTGATTCAGAGCCTCACACGGGCGCAAGTCGAGATGTGTCTTCTGCGCGCGGGCGATTCGTTGAAAGGATTGTGTGCTGCCCTCGAATACGACCCAGCTTTATGGGAATTGCTCGAAACGCCACTGATGTTGTGGATCGCGATGCTCGCGTATCGAGATGCCCCGGCGGTGTTTTCCGCCGAAGAAACATTCGAGCAGCGGCGTACGCAGCTACTCGCCCATTTTGTCGACGCCATGTTTGAACGGCGAGCAGCGGACGCTCGTTACAGCAGAAGACAAACCATGCATTGGCTCTCATCCCTAGCGCGTGCCATGGTGAGGCTGAAGCAAAGCGTTTTCTATCTGGAAAGTCTGAACGCTGACTGGTTGCCGCGGGAACGAAATCCTCTCTTTCGTCTCGCGATACCCCCACTCACCGCAGTCGCCGCGCCGATCATCCCATTTGCATGCTACTGTTTTTTTCTTGTTGGAGTGTACATCGTCGGCGATGTTTTGAAAGCCGGCCCGCACCCGCCATTTTGGGTCCCCATGAGCTTGGGTTTAATTGTCTTGACGGTTTCGGCCGTCGGCTTAGGCATTTACCTCTTCTTTTTCTCTAGGAATCTTGCGCCTGTAGAGCGGGTTCGCTGGCGGCCTGTTAAGCTGCGTTCCGTATTCATTTCCTGGATAGTGGTTCTATGTACGGTTCTGCTATTTCTGTTCAGCTTCATCATATATGCAGAGTTCTATTTGCTGGGCGAGTTCGACGCACCAGCCACTGGTTTTTGGTCGACTTTGAGGCAGAACGTTGACCTGCCGGTCGATGCTCCTCCGTTCCTGTTTGCGGCGGTTGCTCTCACGTTTTTAATCAAAGGCCTGAAGATTGAGCAGCCGACCGGCGCGCGCCCGAATGAGGGGACGCGTAGTTCGGCGAGAAATGCCCTGCGGTTCGGTTTATTGAGTGGTATCGCGGTCGCTCTGTCCGTCATCGCGATCCCGACCTTCGGCACCGACCCAGTCCCGTCGAGATACCCTCTGGGGGACGCATTATCGAACGCGATTGCGGGGGCCCTAATAGGTCTTTTCGTAGGATTCGTTGTCGGTCTGTTGAAGGGTGGTGCATTTGCCCTTAGAAATCTCTTCACCCGGCTTGCACTCTGGGCTTCCGGCGCGGCTCCGCTCCGCTATGTACGTCTCTTAGACTTTGCCACCGACCGTCTGTTCCTGCAGCGTGTTGGGGGAGGCTACACTTTTATCCATCGCATGGTCCTGGAATATTTCGCCTCATTACCGGAATCGGATAAAGCCGCCTCGTAATGCGAAGCCTAATCGCCCTGCTGGCGCTCGGCATCGCGGCCCGAGCACAGGTTTCAACGGGCACGATGACCGGGATCGTTTCCGATGTGTCGGGTGGCCTTATTCCGAAAGCCGCAATACGTGTCGTTAATATAGATACCGGCGTCGTTCGCGAGCTGACCACTGACTCGGCGGGTCTCTATACAGCATCGGGCCTGCTCCCTGGAAATTACGAAGTGGCTGCCAGCTTTCCCGCGCTGCAGACCCGCGTCGAAACCGGTCTTATCCTTTCCATTGGAAAGACATTGACGGTTAATTTCAACCTGCCTCCCGCGCGTCGCTCGCAGACCGTAAGCGTTGAAGCCGGCGCTCAAGTCGATATCACGACATCCAGCATGAGCGATGTTATCGACAAACAACTCGTCGCGCAACTTCCGCTCAATGGTCGCGATTTTACGAACCTGATCGGCTTGGCGGCCGGCGCGCAGCCGGCTCCCGAGCCGCTGCTCGGCAATGGTGAAGACGCGTTCGATATCAACGGAGGGCGGCAGGATGGAAATTCGTTCCTGATCGACGGCATCGATATCGTGCCGCCCGGGCCGGGAGGAATCGACCTGGAGCCGAATCTGGAGGCGATCGCCGAGTTTCAGGTATTGACTTCGAACTTCAGCGCGGAATACGGCCGGTCACTGGGCGGCATCATCAACGTCCATATCAAGAGCGGCGAGAACGCGTTCCATGGCAGTCTGTTCGAATTTTTCCGCAACGACGCGCTGGATGCCATCCCGCTCTTTGCACTCGACAAATCGCCTTATCGCTTCAATCAGTTCGGCGGATCTATGGGCGGTCCGATTCTCAAAAATAAGTTCTTCTTCTTCGGCGACTACCAAGGTGAACGCATTCGCAGCGACACGACCGTACGGACTGTCGTGCCCCTGCCCCAGGAAGCGAAGCCAGTCAACGGTTATTACGAGTTTCCCAACAATCCGATTCCGGCAAGCATCGCGGATCCGACCACGGCCCTGATGCTTTCACTACTGCCCGCCCCTAACTGCATCAACAATGTCGGCCTCTGCGGCGCCGGAAATTTCATCGCTCAGCAGGCCAGTCCAAAAAATCAGAACTCAGGCGATGACCGATTCGATTACAACGCGACCGATAATGATCGCATCTCCTTTCTGACACTGGCCGTCAACTCTTCAACTTTCAGCCCGTCCATTTTTGGTCCGAGACTCGGCAGCAATCTCATCTCAACCTCGAATGTAGAGCGTGACCGCATTTACTCGCTCAACTATACGCATGTGTTCAATGCATCGTCGGTAAATGAGTTTCTATACGCGTACACCCTCGATCGTTCAGATTCCCCTCCAACGGAAGGCATGCAGTACGAGCCAAGTATCGCCGGACTCGGGTATCTGAACCTATCTCCATCGGATCCGTTCACTACGGGTTTTCCAGCCATCGAGAATCTGGATACAGGCACTTTTTTCGGCAGCGGACTGGGTGGACCGAGTAGAGACCATTTCAATACCCCGCAGCTGGCCGACAACTTTAGCTGGATCGCCGGACGGCATTCCTTCAAAACGGGTGTCGCCGCCCGTTTTCGCGAGGACAACAGTCTGTCGTCGTTTGCGCCTCGCGGAGGGTATCTTTTCGCGGATGGCTTCCCCACCGACGATGCATTTGCCAACATCGTCTTGGGCATTCCAGTCATGGCCGAGAGGAGCCTGGTTCCGTTGGAATCGGGAAATCGCGTCCATGAATATGCCGCCTATCTCCAAGACTATTTCAAGAAGAGCCCGCGGCTGACCTTGAACCTGGGCGTTCGCTGGGATCTCTTCGAACCGGCGTATGAAGCGCATAACCGATTAGCAAACTTTGATCCGACCACGCTGATGATGATCTTCCCCTGCAATGGAAATTCGCGGAGCACGCTCGACACCGACTATCTGAATTTCGCACCGCGCGTGGGCTTCGCCTATCAACTTACTAGCGACGCCAAGACTTCAATCCGCGGCGGATACGGCATCTCCTACTTGCCGTTGCAATTCCAAGGTATCGGCACGCCGACCGAAGTAAACACGCCTTTCGCGTTCAGCTATCAAGTGCAGGCCAGCGCTAATCCTCCTATAATTCCTCCGGGCGTATCAACCGGAATACCTGTCGTCTTTCCCGCCAACCCAGCCAGCATTCCCTCTCAGGCCAACATCACCTACTATCCGAAGTACCAGCCCACACCCTACGCTCAGCAGTGGAATCTCGATTTGCAACGCGCGCTGCCGGGGAACCTGCTGGCCGACATTGCTTACGTCGGAAGTGCTGGCATTCACCTCAGCGGAGATATCAATATCAACCAGTGGCCGCCGAATACCAGCGTCGACGCCTCCCCGGTTTCGCCGAACATCGGAATTATCCAAGCCATCCTCAATGAGGAACAATCGAACTATCATTCGTTGCAAGTGAAACTGAATCGCCGGTTTGCGAACGCGTTCGCCTTGCAGGCCTCTTACAACTGGTCACGGTCTATCGACGACTCCTCGGCATTGATTCAGGAGAATTTGAACTCCACGTTTCCGCAGAACTCGTTCAATTTGCATGCCGAGCGCGGCCCTTCGGATTTCAACGCGACACATCGATTTGTTGCCGGGTTCCTGTATGTATTGCCGTTCGGAACGCAAGTTTTGAATCACGGTTTCAGGGCGCTAAACGCCGTCACACGCGGATGGCAGCTCAACGGCATCGTTACCGCCCAGAGCGGGCAACCGTTCACGCCCCTCTTCGCCGATGGCGATAGCGCAATCGGCGCCGGCCCATCCGGACCGGAATCGAACGTTCGTGCGAACATCGTGGGAGACCCGAACCGGCCCGGGCAGGTACCTGCCGATCCCGGGTGTCCGGCGCCGGCGCAGATCCGCACGGCCGCCGCCTGGTTTAACCCTTGCGCGTTTGTTGCGCCCGTCGACTCGTTTGGAAATGCCGGAAGAAACAGCCTCGCCGGCCCCAAGTTCGTCAATACGGACCTGTCGCTTTTCCGGGCGATTCACCTAACCGAGCGCTGGACTGTGGAGGCTCGCGGTGAAGTGTTCAACGCCTTGAACCACCCGAATTTGGGTTTTCCGAATAATATGCTTGGATCGAGCTCGGGCGGACAGAACTTCGGACAGGTACTGACAATCGTGGGAAATCCCAGGCAAATTCAATTCGCACTGAAGTTACTTTTTTAATTCCATAACTCAGGCCATCTTGTGTCGAAACAGGGCGCGTTTCGGGTGGAGATCTACCGGCGCAAAATGATTGCGATTTCGAAGTGTAGTCAAAATCGTAGTGGGCGAAAGCCTCCTCGTCCCTCACCCTCCCTCAAAGAACAACACGCGCGCCCGCATCCGCTTGGCACGTAGCACATGATTCGAAGGTACTTACTCGTAACGAGTATTAGCTGCCTTGGGCACAGTGGATCGCATCTTTGTTTTCAGCTACTTAGAATAGATCACCTGTCGTTCGACAGGTGATCTCTTTTGAACACCTTGTGGGACGGCCTTCTGAACCATTGCCTGATTGAATCGTGAGGAAACTTTAGCTACATTCCTCGCTAAATCGAGCGCCGATGAGTCCTGCGCCTCTGTGTGCTTCCCTCTGCCCATTCCAGTTCCCCTTTCTTTCGTCCTAAATCGTACTTCGTTTCGGACAGTTTTCAGGGGTCACGTCACGTGGATGAGGGTTTCCGACAAGACCGCCCGCAAGCAAAACAGGAGAGTTGTCGGTGAAAAAAACGTGGCGAGAATCGATTTGAAAGTTAATGTATGATCGTCTAGTGAGAGAACTGGCATCATGGGGCCGCCTCCAAAAGTTGCAATTACTGCCACGATCCGATTCAATCGACTGCTCCTCCAAAATGTTGCGGGACGCCTCAATAGCGTCCTTGATCACCGGTTTCAACACTTTAGAATGTTGGATAGCCTTGTGTGAACATGTCGCCGAGCGTTTCGCTTTCGGTTTTTGATTCGGGAAGGACCCGCCGAGCCGAACCCTCGCCGGGGCATACGAAAACCCGCGAAAAGATCTGGCTGTAAAACTTGGAATGTGGACAATTCTCGATACGGTAAGCCGCACGGTTCGCCTTTTTCGCGCATGGCGTCCATCGGAAGATTCCCGGCATCCATTCAATCAGACCGCAGAGACTTGGGCGCACCTCGTAATCCGTGAACGCGTCGGGAGCGGTTCATTCGGAGAGGTCTACTGCGCTTGGGATCCGTTGCTGGAGCGGGAGGTAGCGCTCAAAATCATCCGTGTGCCTTCTCCGGATCGCGCTTCCGCTTTTCACGAGGCTCGCTTGCTGGCGAGGATCAGGCACGACGGCATTGTTAGCGTATATGGAGTCGCAGATCGGGATGGCGCAATTGGGATCTGGATGGAATATCTCCGGGGCCAGACGCTGGCGCAAATCGTCAAGACCCTAGGAACAATGGGTCCGCACGAGGCTGCTCTCACCGGTCGCGCCGTTACCCGCGCCGTTGCCGCTGTCCACGCATCGAAGCTCTTGCACCGCGACATCAAAGCCGAAAATATCATGCGAATGAGCGGCGGCCGCATCGTTTTGATGGACTTTGGCCTCGGGCTAGAACACATGGCAGCTCTGGACACGAACGAACTTGCAGGCACACCAGTCTATATGGCGCCAGAGTTGCTAAATGGCGGAAGCGCCACCGTTTCATCGGACATTTACGCCATTGGAGCATTACTCTTCTTCCTCTTGTCGGGAGCTTTCCCGTATAGCGGCAGTTCTTTGAATGAATTACGCGCCGCTCATCGATCCGCTCAAACGTCCCTATTGATCGACTTACGATCTGATCTTCCGAATGCGCTAACTCGCATTGTGGCGAAGG
The DNA here is from genome assembly GCA_035502635.1 of Bryobacteraceae bacterium. Classification (GTDB taxonomy): domain Bacteria; phylum Acidobacteriota; class Terriglobia; order Bryobacterales; family Bryobacteraceae; genus Bog-105. Next base: position 11,664 of record DATJUG010000057.1, on the reverse strand, counting down.
CGATTCATCCCAATCCGGCGCGCCGCTACGCTACGGCGGGCGAGTTCGCCGCTGACTTAGAGGATTTCCTCACCGAGAAGAAGAGGATGTTCACAAGACGTCGCACGATTACAATCGTGGCGACAGCGTTTGCGGGGACCGCCGGATGGATTGCGTTTCGGTTTCGCCCGCCGTACAACGCGCTGCCCGAAGGCGCCCTGATCTTAATCGCACCGATCGGTAACACGACGGCGGATAAACAATTGGATGCAATCACGGAGTTGTTCCGCCGGCAGGTTCAGCAATCCGCCCGCTTCCGCGTCGTCTCGGAAGCCGAAGTGAACACGACGGTCGAACGCATGGGAGCTGCAGGTCCAGTCACCCTAGATTTCACGCGCGCGCGCGAGGTGGCATTGCGAACCGGCGCCGCTCTGGTGGCATTTGGCGGGATCAGCACCCTCGGCGGAGATATTATCTTGACCGTCAATTTGGAATGGATCAATGCATCCTCGTTGGACCCTCACAGGAGGTCTGTCCAATCCTTCACTGCGTCAAACAAGAATGCGATTTTCGCCATGGTGCAGCAAGCCGCGGATTGGCTTCGTACTTCGGTGGGCGAGACTTCCGAAGAAATGCGAACCCATGACGTGCCTGCACAGGATGTAACCACCGCTTCGTGGGACGCACTTCAATTGTTTTCCGAAGCGCAGGCTCTAAACTACAGCAGAAGAACGGAAGACGCCATTTTGTTGCTGAAGAGGGCAGTGGAGGAAGATCCGGATTTCGCGCTCGCTTACATGCGACTAGGCGACCTATTGATGACGCTCGATCGGAACGGCGAAGCGATCAACTACTGGACGATTGCGCGATCGAAACTTCAAACCCGCAAGATTAGTCGGAAGGAAGATCTGCGCATCCGCGCCATGTATGCTTTTGACACGCGCGACTTTCGCGCAGCGGACGAGGTGTTTCGCACCTGGTTTGTAGAATTTCCAAACGACTACAACGCTCTTTTCTATCGGACTGTTCCGTTGCTGCTGATGGGGCGCGCCGAAGAAGCGCTGAGCAACCTGCTCTGGCTTGAGAAGCGGCAACCGACTGCGTCGTGGATTCCTTCTATGATCGCGTATAGCCTATTGTTCTTGGACCGTGCGGCTGATGTCGAGCCCTACGCGCAAAAGACCAGCCGTCTTGGCGAACCGGACGCGGCGATCCTGCGCCGGGCAGCGGCCGCTTTTCAGTTAAAGAGATTTGCCGATGTTAGAAAACGGATTCTGGAACTCAGAAATCTTCAGCCAAGAGAGTGGCGCATTCGAAGCTATTACTGGGAATCCCTTCTTCTAAGTGAACTGGGAGATTACGAAGCCGCGCTCCGTATGGCAGATACGGGGTTGAGTCTTCCACAGTGGACTGGAGGCGAGACCGACCGCGCGAAGCTATATTGGGCCCGGGCCGGTGCCCTGTATCGCTTAGATCGCCCCAAAGATGTAAAAGAAACGACAGCGGCCATGATGGAGTTGGACAACGGCCCTGTATTTATCGGCCAAGCGGGAGCTTTACTGGCGGACTGCAATTTGACGCTGGAAGCCGGTATCATGATGCGGCGACTCGACAGCCTGCAAGACACGATGGTGGGGCAAATCGAAAGAACACGAATTCGGGCCCATATTTTCATGGCTGAGAAAAAGTGGGCCGAGGCAAAAGCCGCGGTGGAGTCTATCTACCGCAAAGAGCCACACGCGCTTTACCAAGACTCGTTCCTTCGGCTTTGCCAATTATCCGGCAGCGATAAAGAGACGGGGATACACATCGCGGAGCAGATGATGAACTTGCCGGCCATGCTTTGGTACAAGACGCAGTTTCGCCGTGCTGGCACAAGGTTCGAGGCGATCCGATGGCTTGCCGCGAAAGCTTCTGAAGGACCGCAGCGGTCCGCGGGCGAATGGTTGGTGTCCATTCGCAAGCAAACTATGTGAGCTCGGAATTTGATATCCTACCGGAACCGGAAAAATTCATACTGGAGGTTCCCATGGATGTTCCCGATTCGGTTCTTAGAATGTGGCTTGCACTTACAACCAGCTCTCAGAACCAGCAGGCTCTTAATAGCGCCGCGACTCTTCAGAAACTCGATCTTTCTGCCGACCTCTATGCCCAGTTGAACGCACAAGTGAGTTCAGACGACTTCAATAACTGCCTTTTTGTCGTGCAGAGCGCTTTTCAGAAGCTGGGTACGGTTGTAGATCCGGCGAACTCAAATCGCCAAGGATGGCTTGGCTCCCACCCGCCGATCGATCAAATTGCACGGGTTCGTACGTCGTGACGTGGCGGTGGATAAGCATCCTGCTCTTGTTCGCGGCATCCGCCCTTGCGCAATCGGGGGCGGTGTGCCGCGGAAAATCGTATGGTGCCGTCGACGCTAACTTCACTCGGGTTGCCGAGAATGAGTTTGCAAGCTTAGATCAAGCAGCTCTTCGGAAGCACGCGTGGGTTGTCTTTAGCAGCGTGACCGAGCCCATCAATTCTTCTTGCGATGTGAGCGTTTGGGAGACTTGGTATGCGAAAGAGGAGCTCGGAGTCAATACTAACCTAGACTTTCGGTACGGACCATCTCGCAACCGGTGGCGGTCTCGCCAGGCTCTTAACACGGGCAAGGCCCGCGCCCTTCATGAGAACGCCCAGGTTCCTCAAGGTTTGCAGTTTACTGACGGTACGATCGTTTCACATCCCGTACAAATCGGAGATCAAGACACTAGTAACTTCCTGTTCAGCGATGAGATGTACAACCCTGCTACCCAAGCGACAATCGCCGCGCAGAAGTTGAATAGCGGCGAAGAAATCCAGAATCTCTGGAAACAGGGAACGCACAGCCTCAACCTGCCAACTAGCGCCGTCGTGGTGAAACCAATCTGGACGCTTTTGAAAAAGCCCACAAAAGGTCCTCCCAGACTGTCAGGTTGCTTAGTGGTGCCCGTGTGGAATGAAGCCAGATTAGGTCGATACCGTCAGAACGGCGGGGATGGCGGCATCGAATTTGCCGATTACGATAGGGTAATTATCTGGCATCCGAACGTCCCTTCCTCACAGCAGATCAATCAATGTAACGGAGTGACAGCGAGCGTGGTCCCGTATACCGAATTCAAATGGCGTGACGTTGTGATGCGACAAGCTCTTGCCAGTCCCGTTCTCCCACACACGATGACCTCGGGAAACCCTGGCGACATTGCGATTCTCCTGGGGATGCATGTGGCTACGCGTGAGATCGATAGCTGGACTTGGTCCACCTTTTGGTGGGCCGATGACACGCAACGCGCGATTAAAGGTTACGGCAATGATCGGCCTGATTTGTCAGACAGGCCTGCTTATTGGAGCAATTACTTGATGGATACGACGATCACCGCCACGTCGCCCATTTTCAACCCCTATTTAGAAGCCGTAATGGGCAAAGGTCAAATTCTGGGCGGGACCTCGAGCAACTGCCTCGCGTGCCACAGTCGCGCAACGTATCCCTCAATTTGTGCGAAGCCGAACGGCAGCGGAGATCTTTTAGACTTCCGAGTGATCGAATCAGGTCTTCCGGATCCATCACTGACGAATGCGCGACTTGTTACCTTTCTTTGGAGTCTTCGCCGCCAAGTCAAAGATCCTTATCCCTCCTCCGGCACTCCTCAATTGACGTCCGAGAGTCATTGTGTTCCTGCAAACTGACATCTGCCGCTGACTCAGATATTAAGTGAGTATAGCCTGGATCTATTGTTTGCTAACGTTACCTCATGGCCCTGCACATCCAACGTTCAGAAGGTTTAGCCGGCCATATGCTCTGGAGCACACGTCGAATTTCTTCCGATCCGAGAAGTGACCTGTCTTGATTTACTTACGGAACGACACTCGGACGAGGAATCGACCGTTACAGTTTAGACTACATTTATTGCGCAGGCGAGAACAGGCGCGCCGCAACTCCAGAAAACAAGTCACTTGGATGACAGACGAACCTGGATGTCACTTTCGTTGAGCCAGGTGGTCCTTGCCGGGCCGATTCGCTAGGTGCTGAACATCGAGGCACGGAAGTATGCGCTCTCAAGCAGCGCTTACCCGGCCTCGTGCCGTTTCAACATCCCCATAATCTTGTCTTCGCTGATTCCGGACTAGTTCCCGAGGAACAGGTCCTTCATAAGGACCTATTGATCGATGACTCCTCAGCATGGCGGATGCGCTTCCGTTTCTGTCGTGGTAATCTACCCAGCTCGCTTGTCCTTATCCTTTCTATCTCTATCGATCGCGGCAGAAACTGCCGCAATCGTGAGAAGGATCCAAATCGTCGATCTTGAAACGACTTGGCTTCAGATTTCGAGTGGCCACGTAATCGAACAGCACGGTCTTAGCTCCAGCCCGAATGAGTTTATTTTCGTTGTCGCGAAGCTCGAAGGTAGCGACTACGCCCGCGTTATACGAAGGCTTGGGCGTGTAGAAGAGATTAAGCAAGAAGAAGCTGTTTGTCCGCGTGCTCCCGCCTCCAGCCGTGACATTTAGCTGCAAGGATGGGATCCCTTCCTTCATCTTTGAAGCCAATTCAGCGCCGCGGAGCAGGTCAACTATTATGGGGCTGCTATTGCTGTCCGTAGTGGTTTGCAGAAGTGTGACGTATGCCGTAATCATCTGCTGGGCTGCCGAAAGCTTTAGGTTTACGTCACTGTGGCTGCATACCGGGTTGAACGCTGATTGCAGACCTGCGCTCCCCGAGCTCGGTGAGCTGGACGGTGCAGCGCCACCGGGGGCAGACCCGCTTCCCCCGTTTGTGCTCGACTGAGCAGCACCGGGCAAGGACTTACATTGTGTCGCCCAGTTCGTCATGTCGGAGCCATAGCTCAACATTCTTCCAAACAGAAGGGAGACTTCTTTGCTCCCCTGCTCCAAATTCAGCGCAGATGTCGAACTATAGGGTTTTACATTGAGTCTCGCGAGTTCCGCCTCCACCAAAACTTGGAATGTTTGCGTCGTCGGCTGGGCGCTTGCGGCGTTATACGCGACCCCCGACTTGAGGTCTGCCAAGGCTCCCATAATTCCACTCAGGTAACTCAAAGATGCTGGTGTCTGAGAGGTATTCGCGCCACCGGTAGAAGACGGTGGGGAAGGGTTCGGCGTGGTCTGCTCCGGCACCAAGTCCCACTGGTTTGATTGAAACTTTTTGCGGAGTTCTTCAAGAGAACGTTCTTCTTCCTGTGTGAGGCGGGGTTTTTGGGGGACTGGCTGAGCTGCCGGAATCGTCCCGGTTAGCTGCACGTCTTGATATTCGATTGGTAAGTTACGTGCGATCGCGTCACGCGAGCGCGGATTAGGAATCATCAGTGATGCTTGGACCGGCGGCGCTTGCCCTGACGGCGTACCTGGATTGAACTTAACTGACAAACTACATTGGCCATTCCCCGGAACGGTAAGCGTGGATTGGCCACCCATAGAGGTTGTTGATCCGCCCGTACAGGATGCCGAGACTAACGTGAAATATGTCAATGGTGTAATCGTGATACCTTGAATAACGATGGGGGCCGGGCCCGTATTCGAAATTATAACTGTCTGACTGGGGGCGGCAGCAGTAAAGTTCAGCGAAGCCGGCGTAACTACCAATGCGAAGGCTGACTGCAATTCGTCGTGAAGTAGTCTTATGTGATCGTAATAGCCGCGCAAAGCCTCGTAGAGCCCGACCTGCATTGCAGAATTACTATCTTCTATCAGCAGCGCCGGCAGGTTTGCGCTGCAATCGTGACTTGTTTCAGCGCAACCAAAGTCCTCGGTGCTTGTCCGGACGATGCTTGCGGCGAGCTTTTTTAGACCTTCGTGCGCCATGAGTTGAATCTCTATGGGGGCTGTGCCGGCGCCTGCACCCGCCCCACCGGCTCCAGCCAATGAGGAAGGAACGGTAGAATTCTGGCCGGCTCCAGCACCGAGCGCCGCCCCTGCCCCAGCGCCAGTCAGACCAGCGACTGTGTTGCTTGATTGGGCGGAAAGAACGGAAAAGCTCGACACAAATAAAAGGCTGCTCACTAGAATTCGCATATACACTCCGAGGGGTTCAAGACTTAAGCCGGTTCGTGAGGACGACGGACAACATCGTTACCATGAAATCTGGCTTACGACCAATCGGTAAAGATGCAGGCCAATCTCCATGTGGCACCGCCAAATGAGCCCTTACATTTCTTATAGTTGCGCAGAACAGCTTACGCAGAGTGGCTTGCCGGAGATACAAGTCCCAAGTCGCGCCGTATCCGGCTGGATACACGCCGTGACATTACCGAGCGCCCACGATGGAGATATGGCTTTGACAGCCGTACGGCGGGCGCTAATGTGAATGAGTCGATTGCCCCGCGTTTGAGAGAAATTCCCTCCCTAATGACGCGGGTTACCTTACTATTCTTAGGTTACGTACAAGCCGGTGCAGATAGGTCCGGTTCAGCCCGAGTTCCAGCGCAGCCTGAGTAATGTTCCAGTTCGCGGCCTCAAGCGCTTGGCGGATGATGCGTCGTTTGGCTTCGTTCAACTCACAATAATAATGACCCGAATCCGATTCGGGCCCAGGATCCGATTCGAATACGCTTTCCGGAAGGTCGGCGGCTCGTAGTACAGGACCTTCTCCCATCACGATGGCATGTTCGATTGCGTTCTCCAACTCGCGAATATTACCGGGCCAGGAATAACTCGCGAGTAACCGCATGGCGTCCGGTTCTATAGAGTCAATGCGGTGTTTTGCGCGATAGGAGCAGCGTTCTACCAAGTATCGCGCCAAAGCTGGAATGTCCTCGCGGCGGTCGCGAAGAGCGGGCATTACGAGCGAAATGACCTTGAGCCGATAATACAGATCCTCGCGGAAAGCTCTTAGCGAAACAGCTTCTTCCAGATTCCGGTGCGTGGCCGCAACAATGCGGAGATCGACATGGCGACTCTGAGTACCGCCCAGGCGCTCGAACTCGCGCTCCTGAACCACGCGCAACAGCTTGGATTGTATAGGCAAGGAGAGTTCACCTACTTCATCCAGAAACAAGGTGCCGCCATCGGCTATCTCCAGTTTGCCCATTTTCTGGGTAACAGCGCCGGTAAACGCGCCACGTTCATGACCGAACAGTTCGCTTTCAAGAAGCGTTTCACTAAGAAGCGCGCAGTTGACCGCCACGAAACGCGCCGCCGAGCGCCCGCTGTTCTGATGCACGGCGCGCGCGGCCAATTCTTTCCCTGTACCGCTTTCACCCAGAATCAGGACGGTTGCGTCCGAAGTGGCTATCTTGGCGATTCGCCGGTAGATCTCACGCATGCAGGCGCTGTCGCCGACCATGTTGTGACGAAGCTGTGACTCTGCCCGCAGTTCAAGGTTTTCTTCCTCGAGCGACCGGCACCTCAGCAAGTTATCAATTGCTAGCACTAGCACCGCTGCCGCGGCCCGCAAAATCTCAGCCCGCTCGGCGTTGAAGCAGGGGTTTTCGGAACTGGAATCCAGGTAGAGAATCGAGCGGATTTCAGGCCCAGCCAGGATAGGCATCAATAGCAGCGAGCGCACATTCTCCCGCAGGCTTTCGGCTTGCCCCAGCGGGTGTTCCGGCAAACTGGGAACTAGCACCGCCGCTGTCTCCTGCACCAACTCGCGCAGAGCAGTGCGGCTCACGGCGAAAGGCTCGGTCCGCCATCCGGTCCCAGCGATACTGCCGCTGCAATTGAACGAATCGGGAGTTGCAAGGTTACGACGCAACAACATCCCACGGTCCGCTCGGGTGAGTTGAATCGCAGTTTCCAGGAAGGCTCGCTCCAAACCCTCGAGATCCTTCTTAGTGGATAGCGATTGGCATAGTTTCAGCAGTGCATCCAAAATCTGCGCGCTTTCGGTGGCGGACGAAATGGCAGTTATGCCCGCTGGGATTTTGACCGTTTTTCCCGCGATGTCGTCGTCCCAAGTGGGAACCGGCAGCTCTTCTGGACCTTCCAATACAAATTTCAACGCGGTTCCACCTAGGGCAATTTCATCCCCATCTCGCAATTCCCCAGCTTGTACCGGAAATCCATTGAGAAGGGTGCCATTCGCGCTGTCGAGATCGCTCAAAAAAAATTGCCCCCCATTGCGCCGGATAATCAAGTGACGCCGGGAGATCGCCAGATCGCGAAGTTCGAGATGATTGCTGGACTCGCGTCCTATAGAAAATTCATCAGCGGCTAACTTACAGACGGTGCCAAGCTGCGGTCCACGCACGATCACAATTTTCGCCTCGGTCATGGAAGATCGAAGCAAGTATAACAGCGCCGGTAAGGCGCCCGGCGCGGCGGCATCGAAGATTTTATGCCGTGTGAGTTCTGCTCGACATCGCTGCCTTGGGCACAGTGGATCGCATCTTTGTTTTCAGCTATTTAGAATAGATCACCTGTCGTTTGACAGGTGACCTCTCTTGATTTGCTTACAGGACGGGCGCTCGGAAGCCTAACGCGGTGAACGGTGAGGAATTGACAGTTACAATTTCGACTACATCTCTCGCGCAGTTGAGAGCAGGCCCACCCCATCTGCCAGAAAACAAGTCACTTGGGATGACAGACGAACCAGGAGGTCACCTGTCGTTGCAGCAGGGGATCGGTCGGCATTTTGTTGCCTCGGTCCGTGGGTGAGCTGGCCCAACAGGAGAACCGGCCCAACTCCGCGCTTGCAAGCGGCGCGACGGGGAAGACCGAATGACCGATGAACTCGTCTACATTTAGTCACAGATGATGGAAAGCGGATTTTTCGCGACTAATCGTGACTGTGTTCCTGTGTTCGGCAGGGAAGCCAGAACCTCTCTTGACCGTCTGCCGCCCGACCACTCCGATCAACGCTAATCGTTTCGGACAATCCGGACGCTCTTTAGCGAGTGCTACTACGGACAGCAAGCCTCTTTTCGGCGCCCCGTAGTTTCGCACGGACATAGCGCGTACTGATGTACTGGGCGTTCAGAGATCACGATGCGAAAGTACGCTTATTCGCCGTCCGCATACGGAACAGACGCTTAGCTACGCGTTCAGATAATTCTCAACAAGATCCGCGATTCCAAGGCGCCGCGCAAGGTCCATGCGTTGGGCCCTGAGATGCGGAAATTTTTTGATCAGCCGAGCTTCGTTCCGAGCATGTTCAGCCGCCCGGGTCTCGACGTCGAAGGCGTGTAAGACATGCACAGCATACGCGCTCTTCTCCGACAAGATTCGCACGCGCATCGCGCGATGCAAATGCAGGCGGTAGGCCAAGTCCGTTTCTTCAGTGCCCCAACCCTCATAGCTGTCGTCCCAGTTTCCGACCCCCAAAACGTCATCCCGCATAACCGACCAGAATCTGCTCCTGACATTCTGCCAGGACAACGTTTCTGTAGCTTTGCCGCCCTTCGGTCCAAGAACGTCCGATGCGTCGTACCAAGCGCGGATTATGCCCACTCCGGACGATGAAAACAGCCCTGGCGCTGGGGCCAAGTTGCTCGCGAGATATCTGCTCACCCAGTCGTACGTCACTTTCAGCGGTGGCTCAGGAGGGCGAAGTTCTATGTCGGGTATCAGCAGCGAAACACATCCCTCGTCGACGACGTTAGCGGCCGCCCACCAATCGACAACCCTCTCGACCACCGTCGGCCCAAGGAGCGTATCGCCATCCAAATACAGGAGGACTGGGCACGTGGCGATCTTAGTGCCGACGCGTCGGCATTGTGATCGCCGGGCAACTCCATCAGCCGATGGGCGCAAACAAATACGCTCATCAAGAGCGTAAGCTTCAAACGCGCGTGAATTAGGACGTGGAGTGTCCTCTACAAGGACTACTTCACGGGGCCGAGTCGTCTGTGCAAAAACGGAGCCAAGGCACGGCAGGATCGTAGGGTTCGCGGCGTGGCTAATGACTATTACGCACACGTCGATCTTTGGCATTGCCACTTTAGCCTCGAAGAGTTTCGAAAACGCATTCCGGTGTTTCGAGGCGGGTGATTCGGCGAAGGTGCATCGCTCTTGGATCTCATCCAGCAACGTAGCCAAACCTATCCGCGGCATCTTTTGGTGCAAATCGTAAACTAGACAAACGAAATTAAAGAGACGCTTGTGGTCGAGACTAGACACCACGCCTTTGAGCCGGACGAACGCCTGAGTGGGTGATTCTTCCGAGAGTAAGTGGCTTCCGGCTACCATACTTAAGAAACGCTCGACAATCGTGCCAACCGAGTGCCACACCGCTCGGATGCGAAATCCCGTACCCGCAATTCCTTTGAGGCGGGTATTGTCGCGTCGTTCGCCGCTCGCGAGTAACTCATCGAATCGCTCTGGGATCAGAAAGACATGACTGTCGGCAAGCGGGGGGCACCCGGATCGGCCTGTCCAAAGAAAACAACTCTCAAGCGAGAATTGCTCTATACAGGTGCCAGTTTTTGATATGCCTCGACAGTGCTTCTGCGATGCGTCTTACGAACTCCACGACCGCGACCAGATCCACACCTCTTCGCTCGATCGCAACATCGAGTCGGGTCGTGTCCCCTGCGAACCCGGGCAGTGCATTAATCGTTCCCGGTATCACACCGGAGAGCGATTTCCCTACATCTACGCCCAGAAGATCCGCCAATTCCGGCCAGCGTTCGGCGGGAACGGTTGACCAGTATAGGAAACAGATCCTACACCCAACCTGGGTCGCCCATTCAAACTCTCGCCTGGTCCAAACTGATGCCAGACCATCGGCGGTCGCAATCAAGACAAAGACATCCACCTCGGCGATCGCACGCGCCAGAGTAGCTGATAGCCGATCACCAGTTAGAAGTTGCTCTTCGTCACGAAATACGCTGATGCCAACAGCGTCAAGTTCCACGGCAATCCATGCCGCAGAAGCGTGATCTTCATGTGCATAGGAGATGAATGCTTTCGGGCGACTATCTCTAGCGGAAACTGGGAAGCGATTCATCTCGTACCGCCGAGAACGGCGGATTCCATTCTACAGACTCATCATGGTAACGAGAATGCGTGACCGCAAACGGCGCCAAGCGGCTGGCCGGTATGGGCAAGCCGTACACAGCATACGTCGCAGCTATGCGGCGGCGACGGTATGGGCACCGTGGGAGGGCCGGTGACGGCTGCGAATCCGGTCCACCGCGATTTCGGCGGGGTGTTCGCCAAAGTGCGCTGGCGGTTGCGTTTGGCAGGCCAGCCTGTTAACTGATTGTTACTATGCCAATCACTTTTCGGTGAAAGAATTGGCGGCGGCGGCTTGTCCTGAGCGGGAGGCACGGCGCCTCGGTCCTGCGAATCTTTCGGTTAGAGACATGCGTCAGCCCTGATGGCGAGAGCTTGATCGGGCCCCCGACTTGCAAGGAGATTCGAACATCAGATTGGGAGCCACCTTGATCCTTCGGGCACTTTCGCGAGCGGGCGTATGCGGAGTGCTCTTCGTCCTTGCCGCCGGGCGGGTGTTGGGGAAGGGCCCGGACGGACGGGGAGACGATCCGTACGTTGCATACCATTGCGCGCTTGATGCCGCTCATGAGCCGACTCGCGCGTTGCGGGCATTTATTGCGGCGGTTAAAGCGGACGCACCGCCTCCCCCGTTGAAGCATAGCTGTGTCGCTCTCATTGCAGGCCGGAGCAAGACGAAATCCGGCAGTGGCAATTGGTTTCTGCTGCTCGCCGAGCTGATGAAAAGCGTCGGCGATTACAACGCGCCCCAGTGGT
>DATJUG010000056.1:0-181525 GCA_035502635.1 Bryobacteraceae bacterium | reverse complement strand
AAAAAGGTTCCACGGTCGATATTCAGCTTCCGGCAGCACAGCTTCCAGTCTGCGCCCAAAAGGAAATGGTACTTGAAAATCGTGTATTCGTATTCGTCCAGCGTTCGCCGGCTCACAAGACAGAAGTCGGCGATATATTCCTCATTTTTGAGGCCCCAAACAGATTTGCGCTGTCTGCCGGGATTCGCTTCCAGCGAAACGCGGCTGATGTATTTTTCCTTCGAAGCACAGTGGCGAAACCGCGCATAACAAGCGCGGAACACCGCCCTAAAAACGCAATTGCACGGGGTCGAGGCACCTGACCGCCCGGGTCGAAGGCCGAGACCGTAACAGAACGTGCATGACTGCTGAGCTAGGGCAAGAGTTTCGGATCGAGTCCATTGCATTTTTTTCTTTTCCCTCTAACACCCGGCCTCTTGAGAGTGCCGTGTCCGTCGGTATGAGATTACGATAGTGCTTTTTCCGCTCTGCGCCAAAACTAATTTGAAAACTTTACCTGCACATGAGTGAGATTATCCCCCGACATCTCCCACAACTCGCTAGAGGCAATCGATTTACCCTCCAGGAATTGCCTAGACTAAGGGAGTTGTAAAAACTGGTATTTTCCTGCAAACTTATGGAAGCCTATTTCACCATGGAATCGATTTCCCGTAAGTCGGACGTCACTTTTCACGCCCTGCGGACACGTCTCGTCGCAGTCGTGAATGCGCGTTTACAAAACGGCGAGTTTACCGAGCGGGGCCTCGCAAAAATACTGGGCGTTTCCCAGCCGCAGATACATAATGTTCTGAAGGGCGCTCGAAAGCTCCAGTGGGATCTGGCGGATCGCCTGATTATTGATCTTAGGATTAAGCTCCTGGATCTGTGGGATGATGACGAATTGGTTGTTGACGAACGCACCCAGCGCCTATCTCTTCAAACTTCCGCGCCGCACACGCAGATTCCGAGAAAGCAGCCCGGTCACGAATTCCGGATTACGTGCGCAGAACAAACAGATGGTGTTGCTGCAGGATAGTTAAACGTTTTCGTGGCAACAACCTGGCTGCATTATCTGTTTACGTGATGATTAACTAGGGATTCGCATAGTTTTTGATTTGACGGCGTCCGACCGTTACGTTAAGATGGTTTTATCCGCCTATATTCTCGGTGACCTACGAGAGTCCAATTAGCGCTAGTCCTGCGCAAAGCACCTACACCTTACCGAGGAACATCTCGGCTATTCAGGTTCTATCTGGGACCGAGGGCAGTACGCGAATGGGAACCATTTTACAGCTTCCGGCTGGAACTCAGGTGCGAGTCTGTGGCGACGGATTCAACGAACGTACGGTAAAGGTCAGTTGCGAGGGCGGTTATTATTTCCTTTTCTTCGAAGACCTCGAGCCCGAACGCGCATTTACCGCGAAAACCTACGCCGGCCGGTAACCCATCTCTATTTCGGCGCCACTGAAAACCCGTGTTCTCCTTAAGAACATCGGTCAGAAATGATCAACCCTCTAGTGCCGATTGCCGATAAGATTACGTATCGCGCATGATGCTAGCAGCGGAAGCCGCTGCCTCCGGATCGTAAAGCAGGAGCGCACAGGGCGTTGCGCTAAAGCGCCACTTCGGCTCTGGCCAAGAACAAGCCAGATTTGCAAATCCGACCTGTTTTTGGTCGGGGCTGAGGTGACGGCTTTGCCGCGGCCGTTGTGCGCGATCAGGATAGGATGGCTAGTCAGCTCATTATCGTAATCACGGCAGTCACAGCCGTATCGGTAATTGTCGCCAGCTATCTCCGGAAACAGATAAAACTATTACGCAATATACAAGCGGAATACCGGCTACTAAAGGACCACAACCTCGCAGGCGTTTGCCGGACAAGCCTCGATGGCTTTGTACTCGATGCGAATTATGCATCCTACAGCGTTCTCGGCTACGACCGGCTGGAAGATATTGTTGGCGTCGACATTAAAACCCACTACCAGTCCCGCGAAGAACGTATCCGCATATTGGAACGGCTCAAAGAGACCGGACTCTTGACTGGTGTAGAGGTTCATATGAAGCGGGCGGATGGTCGGCCCTTCTGGGCCCTCTATAACATCGCGCTTACTAAGAATCCCGCGACAGGCCGTTCGGAAGTGGTGGCGACCACGATGGACATCACGGCCATGAAAAAGACGCAAGAGGACCTGCAAGCCGCCAAAGAAGTGGCCGAAGCGGCGAGCCGGGCCAAAGACCAATTTCTCGCCAACATGAGTCACGAATTTCGAACGCCATTGAACGGCATTTTGGGGATGGCGGCCTTGGCCTTGGATTGCGAACTGCCGTCGGAGGTTCGAATGTACCTGGAAGAAGTAAGAGCATCCGGAAACGGACTGCTGAGAATTATCGACGATGTCCTGGAATATTCGCGGCTGCAAGCCGATCGGTTGCCACTGGCGCCGGAAGAGTTTTCGTTGCGGCAGACCTTCGAAGAGATCCTCAGCAAGTTGTCTGCGCCGGCTCGAACGAAAAACCTCTCGCTCACCTGGAACCCAGAGGCACCGCTTCCGGCTCGTGTATGGGCCGATAGGGGGCGTCTCAGCCAAGTGTTGTTGCACCTGTTGGGAAACGCGATCAAGTTCACCGACCGCGGCGGCGTTGTCATGCACGTGCAGGCCGCGCCGCTCGATCAAGAAATGCTGGCGCTGCACATCGCTATTTCCGATTCTGGCGTGGGCGTCGCAGCGGACAAGCTCGAAAGCATTTTCGAGGCCTTTGTGCAGGCCGACGACTCAAACACCAGGCGTTTCGGTGGTGCCGGGCTTGGGCTGGCGATCTCCTCCAAAATTGCTGCTGCTATGGGAGGAAAGGTGTGGGCCGAGAGCACCCCGGGCTCCGGTAGCATCTTCCACCTGCGGGTAAATTTGCAATTGCCTCCCGCCTCAACAGCAGTGCAGTCGGACTCAGTCGCTGAGACAGTCAACGCTTGGCAGTTTGCAGCGGCTTCACTCAGGGACGCGTCAGGAATCGCAAGTAGAACGCCGCGAACACCAACACGATTCCAACGTTCACCATCAGCCGCGGCCAGAACCGATTCCTGAAAAATAGGACGTCAACGGCGACCACGACGGCTACCAGCGCGAGCACGTAAAGTACGATGCCTGCCTGTCTTCCCACACTTCTTTTCTACAACACCCCGCCGCGCCGGTCATGTTGCCTTGCTCGCCGTAGCTACAATCTCGGGTTCAAGTTCAATCGATGGCGGCCGACTTCAAAAAGCGTGTGTTAATTTGTCAGCTGAAATGCAAACTATTCTTGTGCGGCTTGCTCTTTCCGTGGCCGTCCTCTGTTCCCTACATGCTCAAAACCCGCCACCGGAGAAGCCGCATCCCGTCGAAATCACCGGAATGCCTCCTAGGTCTGCTGCGACCGATTACGCGGCGCATGTTCAAGTGGGTGGTCTCACTCTGGCGGCCGAATTTGCGGGTCATAACGTTCCGCGTCCCGAAGACTCATTGACGACAGACAATTACGTTGTGGTAGAGGCGGCGTTCTATGGACCGAATGGCAAGAAACTGAACTTAGGCCCCGACCAATTTTCGCTGCAAATCAACGACAAGAAGCCCTCTCCTGCCGTCACGTTTGTTGTGGTGGCGAGTTCGCTCAAAGATCCCGAGTGGATCCCGCCCGATCAGCCCAAACCTAAATCGAAAACGGGCTTCGGCGGTGGAGGAGAAGACACAGCAACGTTGCCTCCAAAAGTTCCCATTGAATTGCGGCGCAAGATGGCGCAGTATATTGAGGTGAATTCGCTACCCGAAGGCGAACATGCCTTGCCGCAAGCCGGCCTGCTGTTCTTTCCTTATCGCGGTAAGACAGAGAATATCCATTCCATGGAGCTGATCTACAACGGTCCGGCTGGCAAGGCCACGCTGGCATTGCAACCTTAGCCACAGTATTACGGATGCTCTAGGGGGCCGGCACCCAGGGCCACTCCATCTTCGTCCTCGCCCGCAACAGATAGGCTGCGATACCGAAGACCACCAGCGCCAGTCCGCTGAGGATATACACGCGTCCGCTCTCGAGCAGAATGAAGATCCATCCCGCCAGCGCTACCAGCGCAGGGATCGGATACAGCGGCATGCGGAACGGTAACGCGATATCCTTACGCAACCGGCGAATCAGGATGACGGCGATACACTGCGCAGCGAACTGCGTGACGATCTGGATCACGATCAGTCCTGTTATCAAAGCTTCCAGGCTCAGGAAGCAGGCCGCTGCGGAAACTACACCCATATAGATGACCGAGAACGAAGGGAAATGGCGCGTCGGGTGCACACGAGCGAATGCTGAGAAGAAACGGCCCTCGGCAGCGGCTGCATACGGCACACGCGTATAGCCGAGCAGGACGCAGAACACCGACGCGAACGCGACCCAGAGGATCAGCGCCGTCATGGCGCTTGCCGCCTTGAGGCCGTATAGCCGTTCCATGAACAGCGACACGATGGCGTCCGACTTGACCGCCTCTTGCCAGGGCACCACTCCGATGATCGATAGACTCATGGCGAAGTAAAGCACTGCCAGAATGCAGATTGAGAGAAGCACGGCGCGCGGGATGGTGACGGTCGGATTCTTGATCTCGCCGCCAATCAGGCAAACCGTGAAATAGCCGCTGTAGTCGTACATGCTGAGCAGCGTCGCCGCGCCCAATCCGAGGAAGAAGCCGGGCGAGAGCTTGAACGCGCCCGGCGGAAAACTGAAGGCGCGCGCCGGGTCGAAGTGCCAAATGCCGCCCCAAATGATGATGCCCATTGCGAGGATGAGGCCGATCCAGAGGATAGTTGAAATCTTTCCGATCGAGCGGATATCGCGATATAGCAGAAAGGTCGTCAGCGCGCAGACCCCGACCGCCATAATCTTCAGCTCGGGGCCGGTCAGCCAAGGCAGCAAATAGCGCGCGTATTGACCGAACCCGACCGCACCGGAAGCTGCCGTCAGCGGTGCCGACAGCATCACTTGCCATAGAAATAAGAAGCCCATCAGCCGGCCGAGTGAATTCGGCCCGAAGGCTTGCTGCAAGTATTCGTAGGAGCCGCCCGAGCCCGGCATGGCCGCCCCCAGCTCCGCCCAAACCAAGCCATCGCAAATCGAGATCAGTGCACCTAGAATCCAACCCAGCAGCGCCTGCGGGCCGTGCATGGCCGCGAGAATTAGCGGAATGGTCAGGAACGGACCAACTCCGACCATCTGCAGCATGTTCGCCGCGAGGGCGGGAAACAGGCCCATGCCCCGCGTGAGACCGGGGCTCGTCTGCGTACCTGGCGCTGTGGTCACTTCAGCGGCCGCACTGCAACTTCCTTGAAAAAGACAATGTCGTTGTCGCTGTGATTCTGCAGCCCGATGTAACCGTATTCGGGACGCGGACCGCGCTCCGGTTCAAAATTCAGCTTCTTCGGCGGTACCGGCTGGCCCTCAGTGTAGTCGGTCACCTTCACGCCATTCACGGTGACTATGGTGCGCAAGCCATCGAGCGTGATGTCCATGGTATTCCACTCCGGACCCGGCTTGCCGGGCCGCGCCAGAGGCTTGGTCAGCGAATAAAGAGTGCCCGTGACGTGATATTCATCCTCGCCCGGCGCGACGTTATCGATTTGCACTTCGTAACCGTAATTGACCGGCATCCAAGGCTCGGTGGGAGGGACTGGAATTCGTATAAATACGCCTGAGTTGTCATTCTGATCGCGCATTTTGTAGACCACGCGAAGCACGCAATTGCCGAGCTTGCTTTCCGTCCAGTAAAGCAAACCCATGCCGCCGTGAGTTTGAATCAGCCCGTTTTCGACGGTCATGTTTCCAGGGCCGACGTGCTTCCACCCGTTCAGATTTTTGCCGTTGAACAATTGCTTCCACTCAGTGTCTCGGGCGTTGACTGGCAATATAGCGGCAATCAGCAACCCGAGCCACGCGTATCTCCTCATAAGGTCTCCTGTGAGGATTGTAGCTGGCCGCAACCGTGAGCCGCGTCTAGCTAAAACGTGAATCGCAATTGCAGATCGATGCGGCGCTGATTGCTGGCAGTCGCTTCGGCGCCATAGCCGCCGGTGATGCCGGTCGATTCCAGGAAGTAAGGCGACGTGAGCGCACCGTTGGGCGTGTTCAAGTTTTCGTGGTTGAGAATGTTACGGGCATTCACGGAAAGCGTCACGTTGTAGCGGTGTTCGCTTTCACCCCCGCCGAACCCGCGAGGTCCGCCGCCGCCGAAGCCGCCGAAGCCGCCACCGTGCCGTCCGCCACCCGTATTCGAACGCGCTCCTCCGGATTGACCTTCGAATTTTGTCGTGCCGAAGCCCCAGGTCTTGCTGATGCGCAGATTCAAACCGATAAATCCAGGACCCGTCCCGGCGTTGCGTTCGATCATGTCGGATGTTCCGGGGACCGGTACCAGCGCGTTCGGGTCCAAGTTCGCAAACGGCACGCCATAGATAAATCCAGTCGGCGTTCCAACCACGGTGGGCCGCGCTGTGGGTGCAACTTGCCCTTGAAGATAAAGATCGGTGCCCGTCGTGATGTTGAACGGCGTTCCGCTGTGCGCCACGAAAAACGGAGAAAATCGCAGGCCCCACTTAACTGCGATGGAACCGCCTACGAACAAGTTATTCTGAATATCGAGTGAGGAGCGCCCCCAATCCGCGGCAAAGTCATACGGATCCGCGGGCAGCGTAGTAATTCCATCCGTGTCGCTGTGCGAGTTGTTGTAACTATAACGGCTAAATAAAGTCAGCCATCTTCCTACCGTGGAATTCACGTTGATCAGCACCATCGTTTGCTTGAAAATGCCGTCCGATTGAAAGTCGTAGATATCGCCTACATCGCCGTAAGGCCGGCCTCCGCTGATCCCCGATGCCGGAGGTTTTTGGCCCGGTATAGGATACGGAGCATTGATGTCTACCGTTCGCAGTTCATGCACGCCCCGGGAGTTCAGGAAGTTTGCCGATAGCGTCGTGTGACTGAAGAGCTGCCGCTCCACTCCTATCGCCCCTTGCATCAGGCGCGGAGCTTGCAGATGACCGTCGATCTCGTAGTGTTGCGCCAGATTCGAAGCTGAGCCTGTCAAATCCGTGAGAGGCACGCCAGTCGAAAATGCAGCGTTATAAAGGGACGGATTGTCCTGCGTGTACTCGATCTGGTTGTTGGTGTTTAAGCCGTACCGATATGCGGTTAATACATTCGTGGTCGCGAACCGGTCATAGAAGAAGCCGTAGCCGCCCCGGATGACAGTCTTCGCCCGACCGTTAGCTCCCTTGGCATCGGGAGACCATGCAAAGCCGAACCGGGGAGCCCAATCGTTGTGATCCGGTATGTCGTTCTGTGCTTCATAACGAATCCCGAAACTCAGCGTCAAATTCCGCATGGCTCGCCAATCGTCCTGAACAAAAGGACCATAGTCTATTTGCGTCAGGCCCATGTATGGGTTCCCGCTGTTCACCGTGTATTTCGACGGGCCGTAATGATATACATCCGTGATCGTCTGGCTGCTATAACCTGCGTTTAGGAGCTGTATGGTCGTTAGATATTGCTGAATCGACGTAAGCTGCGCAGTGGCGCCGGTAGGTTGAAGATTTGCGCCGAGCACAGGGAAAGTTCCACCTAAAAACGCATACTCGCCGTTGAAGCCTTGCGGAGTGGAATCGTACAGCGCGCTGCCTCTGACTCTCATGCCCAGCTTGATGGTGTGTGCGCCTTCTGTGAGGGTCGTATAGTTCTGCAGTTCGAAATAATTCTGCAGATCGTAACTCCGCGGATACTGCGGCGAACTGTATCCGGAACCGCCCGCCACAAAGGACTGCGCAACATCGATCGTTGGCGAATCACTCTGGCTCTTGGTACTTTCGTAAGTGCGATCGAACTCGAAATGCGTTTCGTTCACCGCGTGCGTGCTCAAAACCGCGGTTTCCACCACCTGTGCAGTCTGTTCGTTAGTCGATTCCGTATAGCCATAGCTTGGCAAAGTCATGTTGCCGACCGTCAGATTGGGTAAGTCGAATGCGCCAATGCCTGTCAAGATGTGGTCGTTCTCCAGGTAGGCGTACCGAAAACTCAATGTGTTATTCGCGCCAAGCTGGTAATCGACGCGAGGACTTACTGTCGTTCTACGCTGCGGCGTGGGGAAGTAGTTCTGATAAGAAATATGGTTCGTGAAATCCGACGTGGGAATGGTCGCCGTGATGATTCCGTTGTCATCGATATTCCGCCGCTCCACGTCGAGAAAGAAGCTGGCGTGTTTGCCCAGTGGACCGCTGAGATTTCCGCCGAATAGCTGGGTGCGAAAGGGCGGATTCACCAACAGAAATGGATTCCTGGAATTCCAAATGTCGTCGCTGATGTCGTAATATCCCTGACCATGGAACTTGTCCGAGCCGGGCTTGGTGAAAATCTGGATGCGGCCGTAACCCAGCTTGTCGAATTCCGCCGAGAACGGGTTGGAGTTGATGCGAATCTCTCGAATCGATGCCTTGGGCGGCAGCCGGCCACCGGTAAAGCCGTCTATAAAGATCTGATTGCCGCCAGGCCCCGCCGCCGGCCCGGCGAGCGCTTCCAGATCGGCCTGCAAGTCGTCGGGATCGTCTGGCAGCGCGTCCAGATCCTCCTGCCTTAAAACCAACGCCGTGGCATTGTTCGAGGCTTCCGTACTGACGGTGTTGCCGCCTCCGGTATCAGTGACGGTCACCTCTTGGCGCTGCGTCTGGATGGTCATGACGATGTCCCCAGTTGCGCCGTGTCCCGCCATGACAGTTACGGACTTGACGCCTTCCTGTTGCAGTCCGGCATAGGTGGCCGAAACCGTATATGTGCCAGGCGGGACGGCCTTGAACGAATAGTTTCCGAGAGCGCTCGAATTGGTCGTCTGAATGGTGCCGTTTTGATTCGAGAGCGTGACAACCGCGCCGGGAATTACGCCGCCGGTGTCGTCCTTTACAGTGCCGTGCACGACGCCGGCAGCGCCGGGCCTAGCGGCCGCTGACTGGGCTGAGCCTTGCGCACAAAGAGTGTTCGTCAAGGCCAGAGTGGCCAAGAGTACAAGTAGAGTTTGGGAGTTCATTTCGTCTCTGGCACGG
Source organism: Bryobacteraceae bacterium (assembly GCA_035502635.1). Lineage (GTDB taxonomy): Bacteria > Acidobacteriota > Terriglobia > Bryobacterales > Bryobacteraceae > Bog-105. The sequence goes on along the minus strand of DATJUG010000056.1, from coordinate 172,448 downwards.
CGCTACTGTTGAGCTGGAGCCTGCATATCCAGACTCCAATCACCAAGCGATTGGCCCTGGCGTGGCGGAGCAGATTGGAAGATGGGTTCCACACCCGCAATAATGCTGGAGGCGAGCAGGTGCGATTTGTCCGCTCCCTGCGCGACTCCGGAAATCACAACCGCATCGCCCGGCTTTAGTTGGGACAGAGTGATCGCCGGCAGACGCCCGAGGATCTGCGAAAGATCGCCGTTCGCGGCGCGAGTGGCCCCAGCCCCGGGCGCGCCATTGCCTCCGCCTGTCCAGTGGTTGCCCGCAGCCTCGCTGATTCCCGGCCGCGCGGCTTCCCCCGCTTTTGCGCCGTAAGGTGGAGCGCCACTGGAATTCCCGGCGTTTGCCGCACCCTGGCCTGCGTTCGCTCCAGCTCCGCCTTGCCCAGCTTTGAAATCCGGATTGAACCGCCGGGCTAGTTGCATCGCCAGCATGGGCGGGAGCTTGCGAACGGTTGAATCGTTCGTCAGCACCACCTGAACGGGCTGCTTGCTTTGCAGATCCTTCACGGTTAGCTCCTTGCCATCGGGTGCGATGGCCGTCACGGTTCCAGCAATGGTCCGGAACGCCCCTGAGTAGACTTTTTGCGCGGTGATCGCAGCGCCGTCTTCGCTCTTCTGGCCGATGACTCTCACCTGGTCGCCCGGCTGAATATCAGTCAATTGCGAAGACGCCGGCGTCTTGGGATTTTCCGCGGAGTAGCGCGTGAACTCAGTTGTTTTCGACACGTCCACTGTCATGGCTTTCGGTCCTTCGGGGGTCCGAACCGTGATATCCAGCTTCTGGGCTGCGGGATCTACGGAGTTCACAGTTCCCGCGGTGCTGTGCTGCCACGCCGCCGCTTCCGCCTGATGGGACCGCGCCAGATCGCGCGCCGACATCAGTACGATACTCCTTGCGGCGATTGCGTTCGGGTTATCTTCGGGTTTTGAACCGCGCACATCCACGCGATCACCGGCTTGGAGGTCGTCTGCCGTGATTCGCGTTGCGCTCTTCAAGTCTTTGGCGCCGGGTGGCACCTTAAGCAGCGTCTTGGTGTTTTCGAGAAGCACAGTGTATTCGGTTCCGGTTTTGTCTTCCTTCACGCTGACGCTATGTGACGAGGGGTCGACAGCAGTGACGGTGCCCAGAACATGTTCGGCCGGTTTGGGGCTAGAGGCCGGTTCCTGAGCGCTCGAAGGCAGTACACCCAGCATCACCAGACAGGCGCAAATTGAGAAAAACTTGAGCATGATGGGACAGTACCCGCTCAGTTTGAGCTTCGGGCGGACTGAACGGTTACTGTGTAGAGGGCGAAAATAGCCCTAGTCAAGTTACCTAAAAGGGAAGGATAGGACAGAAGGTCGCTACTGGAGGGACGCGGCCGCCTGGGCGCACATGTGGCTAAATAGACTGCTACGGTGCGCCCGGCCGACGTGCATAACTTTAAGCGGCATTGACAAGCAGGTCTTCGAAGGAGTCATTGCCCTCCTCGTGATTGCGATCAGCCTGCTCCTGGCACTGAATGCAGAAAGGCGCCCAGGGCACCGCGTTCAGGCGCTTCGGACTAATCTCCTCTTCGCAGTGCAGGCAAACGCCGAACGAGCCATCCTCAATGCGACGAAGGGCCGACCGTACGTTGCGAAGCAGGTTTGATTCGCGGTCCAAGTTTCGAATTGCAAGTTCGCGCTCGGCCGCATGTTGCACTTCGTCGAGGGCATCCGCGCTTTTCTCAATCGTGATGGCGTCGCGGTTGCGAACGATCTGCTCTAGTTCGTCCTGCTTGTTTTCCAGGATCTTTTTGAATTTGTTTACTTCGGTCTTCGTCATTTTCTTATCTCCTTCTTATCGACTAGCATTGCCCACTCATAAAACAATTCGAAGCTGCCAAGTCTTCCTGCTTAGACGCAGTGCTTCTCGAAAGGGTTCACCTTTAAAGGTTCACCAACGGTAGCACAGTTTTTCGCGCTTGGGAAAGCCCGTAGCTATCTACTAGCCGGTGCGCAAGTCGCGAAGAAGCTATCGCGCCATCACGTGAGCCGCAGGTTCCTATCAAGGCTCCTGTGGCCGGCGTGTCCATACCGACCAGCCAACGCTTTTCGGATCTCCAGATCATACCACAGCCCTTGAGCAATTGAAGCACCAATTTATTTTTTTGTCGCACGGGCCGGTCCGAAAGGTCTGCCCGGAGACGACGCACGGCGAGCTTAAGCGAACGCCGCATCACATCAGGCCTATCGGCTGACATGTCTCAAAGCCTTATAGCGCAAGCACATTGCGCTTGCAAATTTACGGCGCTCCGGCGACACAGGCGGAGGCGCTGGCCCTGACGGGAACGGAAAATTGCGCGCAGCGTGCTTTTCCGCACATCCGCCAGCGTTCCCAAGCTCCTCTTTCGGAACTCTCTGATGAGTGTAGGTACGGCCGGCGGGAAGATTCTCTCAATCTACCTGGAAAGAAAGTAAGGCTGGAGGTAAAGTCGAGACGCCGGGTAAACTACGAGCGCGCCGAGTACCTGAACTCAAAGTACTCACGACGATCGTCTGGGTTGAGCGTTGAAGCGTCTGCCGCGAACGAAGTTGTTCGCCTGTTAGACTTCGCCTATTAGACGATGATACGACCGCGTAGAAACAGAGCCGCGTGCCCGGCGATCTCGACCCGGTCTCCCATGAGCTTGCAGGCCAGTTCGCCACCGCGCCGCGAAATCTGGCGCGCACGAAAGCTCGTCTTGCCCAATTCTTTGGCCCAGTACGGAATCAACGTGCAATGCGCGGAGCCAGTGACCGGATCTTCCGGAACGCCCTTGGCAGGCGCGAAGAATCGCGATACGAAGTCGCAATTCTGGCCCGGTGCGGTGGCAATGAATGCGAACCGGTCTATCTTCTTGAGCGTTTCCAGATCCGGCGCGAGCTGCCTCACCTCAGCATCCGATGCATATCGAATGAGGTAGTCGCGGGCGGCCAGGATCTCGATGGGAGCGCCTCCCATGGCAGCCGCCAGTTTGGAATCGGCTTCGATCGGCCCGGGAGGCCGCGATGGAAAATTCATTGCCAGTAAATCGCCATCGCGCTTGACCACAAGCTCACCCGACTTGGTGTCGAAGTGCACTGTATCGCCCGGCTCGTTCAATTCTTGAAAAAGTACGTAGGCGGAAGCAAGTGTTGCGTGTCCGCAGAGGTCTACTTCGCACACGGGCGTAAACCATCGCAGACCGAAACGCCCGTTCTTGCGTACGAAATAGGCAGTCTCCGCAAGGTTGTTCTCGGCGGCAATGGATTGCAGAGTTTCGTCCGGGAGCCACTCCTCCAAGGGACAAATGGCTGCCGGATTTCCGGAAAACACGCTGCTCGAAAAAGCGTCAACCTGAAAGATTGGGAGCTCCACGGTTACTAAGATGATGCGGGGAGTTCAGTTGATGCGAACGCGGTGCTTTTCTTTCAGCACCAGCTCATCGAAAATCGCCAGGACTCTCTTGCGGTAAGAATACATGCGTCGTAACGAATCCCGGAAGCTTTCCTCATAGCGCGCCGGTTGAAGCCACTTGTTTAGAAGTGGCCGCGGAACATCAATGTCGCGTCGGAGATCGTCGGCAGAGTGGCCGCGCAGAAAAAGGCCATAGAAGATGGCCGCTTCGCGTTGGGGAGCGAGCGGATCGAACTCTTCGCGGCCAATCATAACGTCGCACTTTTCCGTATCGTACTGCCGAATGCCGGACTTTAAGGCTCCTTAAGTCATCAGTCTAACAACGCTGTCAAGTCTCTCACAGAAGATGGCCAACCGCTGCCTAAAGGCGTGGGGCGGCGGGTCTCAAGTACCCATTTATAAGGCAGCTTCCTGGGTTTCGGCAAGTTATTTCTGCGATTTTGGCAGTGCTTGCGAGCGGTGACCGACTTGATCCGGTCGTACTGGTACGAAAATCCTGGTTCGGCGGTTGGGTGAACAAGAACAGACCAAATGGCCACATCGACGACGCCGAATCTAAGGAGCGCTCGCTGGGCGCGTGGCTTTGAAACTGCCCGTGTATTCCTGGAATTCCCAGGTTCCCGTCAGCGTTTCTCCTTTCAGTTCGCCTTTGATCTTCAGCGTGCCCGGGCCTGCCTCGTCTGAATTGTATGGAAATGCCAGGTCGAGTTTGGAGCCGCTGAATGTGCCCTTTACCTCCGCGTCGCCCCATTTGCCGGTGATCTGGTCGCCGTCTTGCTGAAAATTCGGGTCGGCCGTTCTCTCGCCACCCTCTGTCTGAAGAACGAAATGCCATTTGCCGGCGACAGACTGCGCTTGAGCCCGGCCCAAGCGGGGAGCAACGAAGCAGACAAGTCCGGCCACGGCAACCACGAATAGTTTCGTTTTCAGAGGCATATCCGGCATTTCTATCACAAGCGCTTGCGATTGCGCATTGTGCTATGGGGCTGGCGTACGCAGTTACAAAGTGTTTACCTGCTCATCACAACTTCCAGCGAATAGTGTCCGACGCTTGAATGGTGCGGAGATTCGGCACGAAAACACAGGAGGTGTATGAAGAACATCGATGCAGAGCGTACCAAGAACAGACGTTCTTTTCTAAGAAGCGGCCTGGCAACCGGAGCGGCAATAGCGGGCGCAACGGCGCTGGGCGAACGCAAGTTATTCGGACAGAATTCAGAATAGCTCAACACGGGCGACGTTGCAATTCTAAAGTTCGTGGCCGCCGCAGAGCTAATAGAGACCGATCTGTGGCAGCAATATGCCGAGCTCGGGGGATTTACAAATGAGACTCAGAATCCGTATCAGCTTGCGTTTCAAAATCTCGATGGGGATGGCTCGCAATACATTACGAGTAACACCTTGGACGAACAGAGCCACGCGGAGTTCCTGAATGCATACTTAATCTTTAAGGGCGAGGAGCCGGTGGATCTCGATCGATTCCGCACTCTGCCGAGCAGTACCGCGGACGGAGCGCAGCAAATAGGACGGCTGACCAACCTCACGCAGCTCAAGATTGACACGAGCTGGTACACGCGCTACCGCAGCACGACGAATCCCGATTTCGGCGCGACATTCCCGCAGGCGCTCCCGCAGCTATTCGCGGGGCGCTTCACAGCCATCCCCAGATCGAACGCCGATTTGACTCCAGCCAAACACATCCAGGCGATCGCCAATACAGCGGCGTTTCACTTTGCGTCCATCGAGCAGGGCGGGTCTAGCCTCTACCCAACTCTCGGGCAGAAAGTAACGAGTCTAGAAGTATTGAAAATCATGTTTAGCATTGGCGGAGACGAGGTAGCGCACTTCTTGGAATGGATGGATTTCTCAGGCAACGCGGTGCAGCCGCCTGTGGCTCCCATCACCGACCCGGATACTGGATTGAAGTTTCCAAATTTCAATGCCAAACCGAACCCGCTGCTTCAGACGAACCTGATCTTCCCCGTTCCATGCGAGTTCATCAGCCCCAATTTGCCGCGTTGCGCGGTCATTCGCCCAACCAGTCCGGGTCAAATCGATGCGCTCGGCGCCGCAGACTTCCTCATCGATTCGGGACTCTTCATCGGCCAGCCCAAAGAGTTCAATCAACTGCTCATCAGTATGGCGAAGGAGGCCGACGCAGCCGAGCGCGAGTGTTAAAGCTTCCGCTATAGTCTTTGACAGTGGATCAATTCTTGCGCGAAGCCCTTGCCGAAGCCCGGCAGGGGCTCTCCGAAGGCGGTATTCCCATTGGCTCGGTGCTGGTTCTTGACGGAAGAATCATCGGCCGCGGGCACAATCGGCGCATACAAAATCAAAGCGCAGTGTTGCACGCGGAGATGGACTGCCTGAACAATGCCGGCCGGTTCAAGCCAGCCGATTACCGCCGCGCCAGTCTCTACTCAACGTTGTCCCCCTGCGACATGTGCAGCGGTGCTGTGCTGCTCTACAAAATTCCAATAGTAATCGTGGGAGAAAACCGGAATTTTCAGGGCCCGGAAAATTATCTCCGCTCCCGCGGCGTTGATCTCAGAATTGTAAATGACGAGCAGTGCGCAGAGCTGCTGACCTCCTTTATAAGAGACCGTCCCGAACTTTGGAGCGAAGACATTGGCGAGCTGGATGGCGCCTAGCGATACGCTGTAGGTTCCCATGAATCGAGTTCCACGTATCGCCGTCGTCGGCAGCGCTAACGTCGACCTCACCACCTTCACCGACTGTTTTCCCCGTCCCGGCGAAACTATCTTTGCGCGCGAGTTTCATCTCGGCTTCGGTGGCAAGGGCGCGAATCAGGCCGTCGCCGCACGCCTATGCGGCGCCGAGGTTTCGATGGTCGCCCGGGTTGGAGACGATCTCTTCGGGCCGGCGACGCTCGATAATTTCAAATCAATCGGCATCGACACCAGCCACGTGCGCGTCACGCCCGGCGTTTCAAGCGGTGTCGCTCCGATCTTCGTCGATGCCTCTGGCCAGAATCGAATACTGGTCGTCAAAGGCGCCAATGACCGCTTATCGGCGGCCGATATTGAAGCTGCCGCCGACGTGCTGAAGACAGCCGATTTTGTTATTCTGCAGCTCGAAATCCCGCTCGACACGGTCTATTACACGTTGCGATTTGCACGGAAGCACAACATCCGCACAATCTTGAATCCTGCGCCAGGCCAGGCGCTCGAGGCTGGTGAGATTGCGAATGCCGATTACCTGATCCCCAACGAAACGGAAGCGGAAGCGATTACCGGAATCCCGGTGCAGAATCTTGAGGATGCCCGTGCCTGTTCGCGCCAGTTGCTCGAGAGCGGAGTTCGGCGTGTAATCGTTACGCTGGGAGCAAATGGGGCGCTGTTCTTCTCGGGTGAGCACGTACATCATGTCGCGTCTTTCCCCGTGACGGCGATTGATACGACCGGCGCCGGGGACGCTTTCATTGGCAGCTTGGCTTGTTTTCTAGCAAGCGGCATCGATGAGATCGAAGCGATTGCACGCGCCAATCTTTACGCCGCGCTCTCTACGCTGGCGGTTGGAACGCAGAAATCGTTCGTCACGCTCGAGAGATTCGAAGCAGAATGGGCTAAATCGCGCGGAGGACGCGCGCCGGCAGGAAAATGACGGCCGAGACCAGCGACAGCACGCCATGCACCGCAATCCCTAGCACTCGAAATGGCAATAATATCAGCCAAACGATAGGGTAGAGTACGAGGGCAAGCAACGCCAACGGCCAACAGAAGACAAACAGGATGCACCACAGCAGAAATGTCAGCATGAATCTCTCACCATTACCGGATACGCAAGGCTACCAGCGTTAGTTCCAGGATTTTCGAGCTTCACGGGCTCTGCAGCTTGCGCTGCGCTTCGCGAAACATTGCAGTTTTTGGATTCTGTGCATTCCACTGCGGCGCCCTCGCGCTATTTGCAATGTTCAGGACCGCCAGCGCAACCATCCGATCCACCTTGGCCATATTTTCGTAGTCGATCTTCTGCCATTCATCGCCAACGCCGTGATAATCGGGATAGTCAAACGCTACCGTCAAGGTGTGCGCCGGCACGCCCTGCTCCGCCAACGACGCATTATCGCTGCGCGTGAAGTACGCATCGCTCGCGTTCTTGTCCAGATATAGCTTGATCCCAGTCTCGCGCCCGGCCCTCTCCAGGAACTTCGTGACATCCGAGTAGTCGTAGCCCGTTACACTCGCGTTGCCGATCTGCTTGCCAACGGTTGAATCCGTTCGGCCCACCTGCTCCAGATTGACGTCGGCTACGGTTTCTGCGACCGGGAAGATCGGATGCTTAGCGTAAAACTGCGATCCGAGCTCGCCGCGCTCCTCGCCGAAAAACGTAACGAACACGATCGAACGCTTCGGATGGGGATTGAGCTTCGCCAGCGCTCTTGCGATCTCAATGACTGAAACTGTTCCGCTACCGTCGTCATTCGCGCCGTTGAAAATCTGATCGCTGCTGTCTTGCTTCGCCTCGGGATTCGCCGCGCGGCCTGCGGTGGCTTTCGTGCCGATATGGTCGTAGTGAGCGGTCAGCAGCACGCAGCTATTTTTCAGTCGCGCATCCGAGCCTCTAAGTATCCCGACCACGTTCTTCACCGTGACCTTTCGATCCTCCGGCGCCGCAAATTCTACGGAGACGCTGCCTTCTTCGCCGGCCGTCGCCGGTTTCTCGATCCACTTCTGCAACTCCTCGCTCGAGACCACCAGCTCCGGCACGCGCGCCTGCGACGAAAATTCCGCAGGGATCAGGGACGGTTCGGGAGCAGGCGCCGGTCCGCTTGACACCACAATCTGCAGCGCGGCCTTGGAGGAGGCGACTGCGGCATCGAAGGCCCGCATCTTCGAATACACGGCGTGCAACTGCTCTCTTGGGATTTTCCGGCGGTCGAGCATGGGTACGACCACTGCCTTACCAGTCAAATCAACGCCCTTGAGCATATCCGGGTCGCGGGAACCGAATATGAGTATGGGTGCTCTGTCGATGCTCGCGGCTTCGTTCGCCGCTTGGACTGTAATGGCGCTGGCAGCGATTTTGAATGTTCGACCGCCGGCTCGCACCGTCATATCCGACAGCACTTTGCCAATGCGCCGGTCCACCATCGCAGCCGTTTGAAAGTAATCCTTGTCTCCGCCCGGTTCCAGGCCTGCTGCCCGAAACTGCGACGCGATAAACTCCGCCGCCACGTCCAGGCCGGGAGACGGCGTATAGCGCCCCTCCAGAGCATCGGACGCCAGAAAGGAAAGATCGCCTTTCAGATTCGCGGCGGTAATCGAGTTAAGCGCTCGCTGCTCGCCGGGCGGAAGTGCGGTCTGTCCGAAAACTGCGCTCGCAGTCAGAGCGGCGGTAAGTACAAGCGGATAAATCCGCAAGCGCCGCCTCACGTCGCGTCGTAGCCCACGAATTGCTCCAGCAGCACGTTGCCCTTGTAATTGATGTCCTGGTGGATGCCGATGCTCGACGAGTAATAGGCGAATGCCGTGGTCTCCTTTAGTTGCGTAAAGAATTTCTCAGGCTCTGTCTCAGGATGCTTCTCCTTTGCCGCCAGCTTCGTCAGCATTTCAACCTGCTGCTGTGGGGTCGCTTTCATGAATGGACACTGACAGGAGGACTGCGAGAACTGGTTCATTGCAGCCAAACCTTTGCGCCAGGATTCCTTGTCTTGGGCTAGAAAAGCTTCCGCAACAGTGCGGTCGATAAATGGCGCCACGCCCGCTTCGCGAGCGCCCGGAGAGTGGTCGTCGGTCGGGATCATCAGATCGGTTAGCGCATCCAGCAGCGCGAACTCGGGCTTGCTGAAAAACAGAGGAGCACCCGGTTCCGCAGCCGGCAATTGCAACGTGGTAAATGCCGCCGCCGTCAGCGCTTTGAACAGATCGCGCCGGTTCAAAATCGGTTCCATCAGATCTCCCCTTTCTTGAGTTGATCTGCAAGATAGTCGCAGGATCTCCAGCACAACGCCATGATCGTCCAAGTGGGGTTCTGGCAGGACGCGTTGACAAAAGCGCTGCCATCCACCACAAAGAGGTTCTTGACGTCGTGCGATTGCTCATATTGGTTCAGCACCGAGGTTTTCGGATTGTCGCCCATGCGCGCCGTTCCGAGCTCGTGGATCGACCAGCCCTCGGGCAGGACTTTGTCGTTCGCAGAGACCACCTCAAAGCCGGCTGCTTCAAACATTTCGCGTCCCGTGACAGCCATGTCCTTGGCCATCTTCATCTCGTTCTCACCGAACTTGTAACTGAATCGGAGCACCGGAATGCCCCACGTGTCTTTCAGCTCCGGGTCGATATCCATCGCGTTCTCGTAGCGCGGCAGCACCTCGCCGAATCCGCCGATCTCAATAGTCGCGCCCGCATAGTCGCGCACGTGCTTCTTGTATTCCTCGCCGAATCCGGGACTCGTGAATGCGCTTCCCGGAATCATGCCGCAACCCGCACCGCCTTCGAAGCCATAGCCTCGAATGAAGTCCGATTGCTTGGTATTGACGTTGCGGAAACGCGGGATGTAGAATCCGCCTGGCCGGCCGTCGTCGAGCGTCCGCGGTTTGCCCACCAGCTCCTTCATGATGCCCGCCACCGACGGGCCCATGACGTGCTCGCAGAAGTTGTGTCCAACGTGCTCGCTCGAGTTTCCGATTCCGTTCGGATACAGACTCGATTTTGAGAGCAGCATCAGCCGAGCCGATTCCAGGGTCGAAGCAGCCAGCAGCACGGTCTTGGCTTTCGCTTGATAGCTCTTGCGAGTTTCGCTATCGAGGAACGAGACGCCGGTCGCCTTTCCCGTATCCTTGTCTACCGTCACCTCATATACCGTCGAGTTCGGACGCAGCGTCAAGTTACCGGTGTCCATCGCCGGACGAATCAGGCCGGTCGGAGAATCGAAGGCCGCGTGGATATCGCAGCCGCCCACGTGGCGGTCGCAAGCGCCTCGTCCGTAGCAGCGGCTCCGGTACTTGTTGTGCTTCAAGCCGTCTGTGGTCACGCCCGCACGATAGGGAGTCAGCATGCGGTCCATTCCCTTCAGCGTCTCGCGCAGGTGCAGCTCCGAATAGGTCAGTTTGATCGGGCGCTGATACTTGCCATCGGGCATCTGTGGCAATCCTTCGGGATGTCCCGAAATGCCGAGATAGAGATCCACTTTGTCGTAGTAGGGCGATAGATCGGCGTATGAGATCGGCCAGTTCTCGCCATAGCCGTCATGATCCTTTGCCTTGAAATCGTAATCAGAAAGCCGCAACGCCAACCGCCCCCAAATAGTGGTCTTGCCGCCCACCACGCGCGCCCGCACCCATGCATAGCGCGTTCCTGAGTACGGATTCTGCTTCTCATCCACCACCAGCGTCTTGCTGTAATCTGAAAAGCCCCAGGCTTGGATGTATGACGTCACTTTCGAATACGGAGAATTCTGCGCGTAGGGCGCCTTTCTGAACGTGTACTCGTTGTTCGTCAAGGCATGGTAATCGGGCGGCATGTCACCGCGCCGCGGATGATCGTATGGCCACTGCATAGAGTGCAGAATTTTGCCGGTGTCCTGATACTTGCCAGCCTCTAGCAGCAGCACCTTCAGGCCGTGCGCGGTCAGTACGTGCGCGGCCATTCCTCCCGCCGCCCCGGATCCCACAATCACCGCATCGTAGGTCGTATTCAAATCGACTTCTGGATTATTCGTGATCGGAAATTGCAGCAGCATCTCTCTCCTGACATCTGAATTGTATGACGGCTATTCTCCCGCCTTGGTTGGTTTGGCCTCGATCACGCGCACGATTTCTCCGTCGACCAATGAATCCGGCGGATTGGCAATGACCAAAGCATCGTCGGAAAGCCCGAACAGAATCTCGACGGTATTCCCGAAGTCGCGGCCCAACGTCACAGGCACCATCGCTGTCCGATTGCCGTTGACTACAATCGGCACGCGCAGCCCTTCGGACCGGAACACCAGCGAGTTCGAAGGAATGATCAGCGTCGAGCCATTCGACTTGATCTTGAAGTGCACCTCCGTATACGCGCCCGGGAAAAGGAGGCCCGTCGAGTTCACGACATCCACTTCCACCAGCAGTGTCCGCGTCGCCGGGTCGATCGCGTCCGCGGTTCGCACCAGCGTGCCCTCGAATCTCCGCCCGGGAATTTCCGGCAGGGTCAAGTCTGCTTTGATGCCCGGCTTGGTCGCGTGTGAATAAACCTGCGGAACGTTGACAAATACGCGCAGCTTGTTGATCGCCGCAACATGAAACAACTCGCGCTGCTGATTGGCCGACGACCCGGAATCGATGAGTTGGCCGATATCGGTGTTGCGCGCCGTGACCACTCCATCGAACGGCACGTAGATCTTCTCGAAGGCGACCATTTGCTCCAGCCGCCTCACATTCGCCTGCGCCGATTTCACCACCGCGGCCTTCGAGGCCGCATTCTGCACCGCGTTGTCTACATCCTGCTTCGCCACGGAATCGGTCTTGAACAATCCCACGTAGCGATCGGCGGTAATCTGCGCCAGCTTCAGATCGGCTTGATTCGTGGCCAGGTCGGCGCGCGCCTGCTGCAACTGCTGGTCAACCTCGGGGCTCTCGATCTCGGCCAGCAACTGCCCTTGTTTTACGTGCGCGCCGATATCGAAGTACCACTTCTTCAGGTATCCGTTGGTGCGCGCGTAGATGGGAGCGTCGATGAACGCCTGGATATTGCCTGGCAGTACGACTTCTTCGGCCGGGTTCGCACGCTGGGGATGCACCACCGTCACGGCTGGCTCAGCAGAGATAGTCGTCTGCTTGCGCAGCGCCTGCCTGGCTCGCAATCGTGGAAGGATGCCCGAGGCTACCAAAGCGGCTACGCCGCCTAAGACCACGACCAAAATGAGGATCGCCCGAATTCGCGACGCTCGGCTGCTCATCCCCTGCGCCTGCCGTGTAGAAGGCTGAAGAACACGGGCACGAAGAACAACGTCGCTACGGTCGCAAACATCAAACCGCCAATCACCGCGCGCCCCAGCGGCGCATTCTGCTCGCTGCCTTCGCCGATGCCCAGCGCCATCGGAAGCATGCCAATCATCATCGCCAGCGCGGTCATCAATACCGGACGGAAGCGCGTGAAACCGGCTAATATCGCCGCATCCGCCGGGGTATCGGCATCAGGCAGTTGCTCCTTCGCAAAGCTGACCACCAAAATGCTATTCGCGGTCGCTACGCCCATACACATGATGGATCCGGTGAGAGCGGGCACGCTCATGGTGGTGTGCGTGACAAACAGGAACCACACGATCCCGGCCAGCGCCGCAGGCAGCGCCGAGATGATAATGAACGGGTCCAGCCAGGACTGGAAGTTGATCACGATAAGCATGTATACCAGCACGATGGAAAACGCCAGGCCGCCGAGCAGCCCTTCGAAGGAGGACCGCATGGTTTGAATCTGCCCGCGCACCACCACCCTCGAGCCGCGCGGCAGCCGCTTGGCACTGTTCGCTACCAGCCTGTCGATCTCGCGCGATACGCTGCCGAGATCCGTTCCTTGCACGCTCCCGTAGATATCGATCACCGGCGCGATATTGTAATGCGAAACAGTCGCCAAACCTGTCCCCCGCTTAATAGACGCCAGGCTGGCCAGAATCTGGGGTGAGCCATTGTTCACTGTAATTGGAATGTTTCGCAGGTCCTGCAGCGAGTCCATTTCATATTGCGGCGATTGTGCGGCGACGTTGTAACTTACGCCGTTTTTTGGATTCAACCAAAACGTCGGCGCGGTCTGGAAGCTTCCGCTGAGCGAGACCAGGACGTTGCCCGCAACATCGCGTGCGCTGTAGCCGACCTCCTGCGCTTTCGTACGATCGATGCTCACGTACAGCTCGGGTTGGTTGAACGGCTGCTGAACGCGCAGGTCTGTAGCTCCCGGAATGAACTTTACCTGATCCAACAGATTGTCGGCAAACTCGCGGTTGGCCTGCAGGTTTGCGCCAATGATCTGGATATCGATCGGCGCGGGCAGGCCAAAGTTCAAAATTTGGCTGACCAGGTCCGCCGGCAAAAAGTAGAAGGTCACGCCCGGAAACTCCTGTTGCAGATGGCCGCGTAGCTCCGACACGTATTCGGCATCCGGCCGGTGCTTCTCGGCAAGCGAAACCAGGATATCGGCGTCGGCGGTTCCGATGGTTCCGTTGTTGCTGTAGGACGTATTGGTGCCGCTGTACGGCAGACCGATATTGTCGAGAATGTTTACCAGCTCATTGGCGGGCACCACGTCGCGGATTCGCTGCTCCACCAGATCGCATAGCTTGGCTGTCTCCTCTATCCGCGTGCCTGTGCGGGCGCGAACATGCAGGCGAAATTGCCCGCTGTCCACCGACGGGAAAAAATCCTGGCCCAGCCACGGCAGCAAAGCGAAAGAAGCCACGCAGCCCAGAAGGAAGCACACCGCGAACACGCCACTATGGCGAATGCAGGCTTCGAGCAGGGCCCGGTAGCGTGCCCGAACTCTTTCGAAACCGTTCTCAAAAGCGGCCTGCAGCCGGACGAATGGATTTCTCCGATTCGCATGCGCCACGGCTTCATGGTGCGAGTGGCCTTTCAGCAAGTACTTGGCGAGCGTCGGCACGATGGTTCGCGACAGCAGATAAGATGCCAGCATGGCGAACGAAACCGCTTCCGCCAGCGGAACAAACAAATAGCGCGCGACCCCGGTGAGGAAGAACATGGGCACAAATACGATGCAGATGCAGAGCGTGGAAACGAAGGCCGGGACTGCGATCTGCGCCGCTCCGTCGAGGATTGCTTGTTCGATCTCTTTGCCCATTTCGAAGTTGCGGTTGATGTTTTCGATTTCGACGGTCGCGTCGTCCACTAGAATGCCCACCGCCAAAGCAAGGCCGCCCAGGGTCATGATGTTGATGGTTTCTCCCAGCGCGCTCAATGCGAAGAGGGAGCACAGGATCGACAACGGAATCGAAATAGCGATGATCAACGTGCTGCGCCAGCTTCCCAGGAACACCAGAATCATGATGGCGGTCAAGCAAGCGGCGATCACCGCCTCGCGCACTACCGCATTGATCGACGCGCGCACAAAGACGGACTGATCGGCAATCGGCGTGATTTTCAGTTCCGGCGGCATGGTGGCAGCGATCTGCGGGAGCATTTTCCGGATTCCCGCGATGATGTCCAGCGTTGAAACGTCACCGGATTTCAGAACCGTCATGAGCGACCCGCGCTGGCCGTCGGATCGAACAACATTGGTCTGCGGCGGAAAGCCGTCCCGCACATGCGCCACGTCGCGCACGTAAATGGTGGCGCCGTTCTGCGTCTTAATCGGAAGATCGTTCAGCTCGGCCACGCTTGCCGGACTACCGTTGATCTCGATGTTGTACTCCAGGCTGCCGATTTTCGAGGTCCCGCCGGGGAGGATCAAGTTCTGGCTCCCGATGGCATTCACCACGTCGGAAGGCCCCAAACCTTTCGCCTGCAAGGCCTGGGTATTCAAATCCACCATCACCTCGCGCTGCTTGCCCCCGTAAGAATACGGGATAGCGGTTCCTGGCACTGTTACGAGCTGGGTACGGATGAAATTCTGTCCCAAGTCATTTAGCTGCTGTTCGCTGAGGCCCCGGCCCGATAGCGCGAGCTGAAGAATGGGCACCGTGGAGGCGTTATAGCTGATAATCAGCGGCGGCGTGGTGCCCGCTGGTAGCTGCTTCAACTGCGTTTGAGAGATGGCGGTTACCTGCGCGATGCCCGCGTACAAGTTCGCGTGCGGTTGAAAGAAGATCTTCACTACCGCGATACCGTTCATCGATTGCGATTCGATGTGCTCGATATTGTTTACCGTGGTCGTCAGCGCCCGCTCCGTGATGTAAACGATGCGGTCTGACATGTCCTCCGGGGAAAATCCCGTGTATTGCCAGACCACGCTGACCACCGGAATATCGATATTGGGAAAGATGTCTGTGGGCGTCCTCAAGATAACGACGGGCGCCAATATGAACAGCATCAACGATAAAACGACAAACGTGTACGGTCGCCGTAACGCCAGGCGAACGATCCACATAAATTTCTCCTCTGGGCAAGTGGTCCGAAATACTGATTATCGACCACCTACCATTTCCCGGCCCTGCGCGGTCTGTAACGCGTTCGTTGCTCGCGAATCCAACTCGCATGAAAGCAGCTTTCCTGATTGGCCGGATTGTATTCGGCGGTTTTTTTCTCTATAACGGGATCAACCACTTTAAGCAGAAAGAGGGGCTTGCCCAATACGCCGGCTCCAAAAACGTGCCCTATCCGGAGCTAGCTGTGATTGCTTCCGGTGCGGCGTTAGCCGCTGGTGGCGCCAGCGTCATTCTTGGCGTCAAACCTCAAGTGGGCACTCTGGCCATTCTGGGTTTCCTGGCGGCCGTGTCACCCGTGATGCATGACTTCTGGACTGCGCACGATCCTCAACAACAGCAGAATGAGATGATCCATTTCAGCAAGAACATGGCGTTGTTGGGTGCGGCGCTGGTACTCGCCGGTATCGAAGATTGGCCGCTGAGCATTGCATCCTGACCGGCTGAGATTCGCCGGACTCAGCGAAACACCTATAAAATAGATGACGGCTGCGGAAAGCCGGGCATGATCAGGATCATTACAATAGAGCGGGAATACGGCAGTGGAGCGGCAGCGATCGCGCAGAAGCTTGCGGATCGTCTTGGCTGGAAGCTATGGGACCGTGACATCACGTGCGACATTGCACGGCGCCTCAAATGCAAAGTGGAGGCGGTCGAAAAGCGCGAGGAGCGGCCGGACCCTGCCTTCTACCGGTTGGTCAAAGTGTTCATGCGTGGCAGTTACGAAGAGAGCTTGAGCGCCGGCAATGTAGAACTGCTGGATGCCGAGCACCTGGCCAAGCTGTTTGAGAAAGTCGTT
The DNA here is from genome assembly GCA_035502635.1 of Bryobacteraceae bacterium. Taxonomy (GTDB): domain Bacteria; phylum Acidobacteriota; class Terriglobia; order Bryobacterales; family Bryobacteraceae; genus Bog-105. The sequence continues at coordinate 156,127 of DATJUG010000056.1, read as the reverse complement.
CAAGACGCAGCGGCAAAGGGCAATTGCGTAATTGTGGGCCGGGGCGCGCCGTATTTTCTGCGCGGACGCGACGATGTTTTCTCCGTCTTTATGTACGCGCCGTACGATGAGAAGATCCGCCGCATCATGGCGCAGGACAAGAGCCGCGAAGAGGCTGAAGAACTGATCGAGAGAGTCGACCGGGAGCGCGCCGCGTTCGTCAAGAAGTACTTCGATCGCATTTGGCCGCAGCGGGATCTTTATCATTTGATGATCAACACGAAGAGCGGCGACGAGGCAGTGATCGATGTGATTCTTCACAAAATTGAACTGCTGGATCGCGTGCCTGCGAGCTCTAATGTTGCCGGGTGAGAACGTTCACTTTCATGGGTGAACTGGCCGAGAGCGGAACCTGAATACGCTGCCCGCGGCTCAAATAGACTTTGATCACCGCAGGGTCGGCGTAGGCGATATCCCGGCCATCGTCAATCGCGAGTAGTGTGTATTGACCAGGCGGCACGTTCGGCAGCGTGAACGTTCCGTCGCTATCGCTTTGATCGCGCCGGATGAGATCCGTCCTTCTGACGTCGCTGGGTAATAGCAAGACCATAGCTCCAGCAAACGGTTGCCCATCCCTGAGCGCGATCCCGTCGACGTGGTTGACGGCTGCCGCAGCGAGAATGGACACCTCCACAGCGGAGCCTTCCGGCACTTCGATCGTTCCGTCAGGAGATGGGTGGCCGCCGACATCGACAGATTTGACATAGAACGAGGGCCCGTTTGCAAGTTCGACCTGATAACGGCCGGGCGCCACGCCGCTCACGAGGAAAGATCCGTCCGGCGCGACTCCCGGCTGTATGGTCGCGGTTTCATTGGAAAATACAACGGATGTACCGGCGCTTGTTGGCTGGCCCTCGAAGATCACATGGGCAGCTATGGAAGAACCGGGCGTGTCGCGGATTGCGAGGGACGAGTCGCCATCGAGATCAGCGGTTTTCCTGGGGCCTCCCTGCTCTGCAACTTCGTAGCGCCCGGCTGGGATGCCTGTCAATTCCTGCCGCTTGCCCGTATCGATGAACGAGCCGTTCATAGGAATTGTGAATCCGCCGGGGCCGATCGCGAAAAGCATCAAGCCTGGATTCCGCGTTTCAGTGTCTGGGCGCAATATCTGAACGTGCACCGCTGGTTCGGCGCGCAGAGTGATTTCCACTGTGGTTGAGGCGCCTTCGGTGACGCTAATAGGAGAGGCGGCGTTCGGGTCGGTCGTGCTACCGGAGTAAGTGATCGGGTACGCAACATCCAACTCGGAACCAACGGCGGGCTGGGTCACGTTAAAGGCGTTTTGCGCGTACCAGGGCCTCGCTTGAACGGCAATCAGATAACTTCCGACCGCCAATCGACCAAAATGAAATTCTCCGGATGAATCGCTCTGTTGCTGGTTTTGGAGATTGGTATGTGCTTTACCTGAGAAGACGCCACGGCGGAACAACATGACCTGAGCGTCACGAACCGGATCGCCTTCTTCGTCTCTTAGCGTACCGGAAATGGATCCGGTTGGCCTAAGTGGGAATAAGATGTTCTCAGAATTAAGGCCTGGGCCGGTAACGATAGCGGTTGAGTAGCCTTCAGTTTCATGGAATAATTCCGGAGCAGCGTTACGTTTCTCCGCGCTGAGCGAGAATTTCGCAGTGGGCAAATTCTTGAACGTAAATCGGCCGTCTTCGCCAGTAAGGCAAGAGAATTTGAGTGACCTCGCAGTAACTTCGGTTATAGTCACCAATGCATTTCTGACTGGTTTATTTCTTGTGCCGATAACTATCGTTCCACTAATCGTATAAGTAGTCTGAGCTGACGAGCCGAATACCAGTAAAGCGTACAGAAGCGCGAGAAAGTTGCGCATCAATTCGCCCCTCTGGCAATTACATCGAGTGTAACGTTGACGTGTTGATTTGGCGAAAGCGTGATCTGCTGGCCGGAATAATCGCGCATGACATCCGGATTGGCATATTCCAGCCCGTCGATGCCCGAAAAAGCATAGACCTCATAATCGCCCGGGCTGAGATCGGTGAATACGTAACTGCCCGTGGAGTCAAGCTGGGCAGTAACGGGTTGCATAGCGCGAGAAGCCGGGATGAGAAGAACGGTCGATTGGGCATTCCGGTTTTGCTGATGGACCGTCACTTGGAGCGTCGCGCAGTCATTCTGCAGAATGGCATTGATGGGCTGTGGTTGCGAACCGGGGGCCACTATCAGATCTTCACGCGTCAAATCGATGTTTCCGGACGTCAGCGAAACGAGACAGCGATCGTTCCCGGGAGCGGGCACAAAAACCTTGTATTCGCCCGGTGGCACGATAACGACGCGGGGACCCTCAGGTGTGCCAGGCGGATCCATGCCGCCAAATATGCCACCTTCCCAGCGGGGATCCGTCGACACCAGTTGTATCTGTGCAGGCCCGTTCACTATATTCACTGATACGGAAGGAAGTGGCTGGAGCGCAATGCGGAGGTCTTTCACATCGTGGGAGTCCACAGTTACTGTCTGAGCGGCGTAAAGGCTGTGACCGTCGGCTTGGTTGTAAGTAAACTCCAGATTCCATATACCGGTGGGAACGAAGGAAAGTGAAAACTTGCCGGATTTCGGATCGAACCGGAGCGGCGCGTTCATCTCTGCCCCATCCGAATCGTGGACGTTCAAAGAAAGGGACGGCACGGCGGGCGCGATGGTGCCGGTGATCCGAAACGCGGCCGCCGGTGTCAACGCGAAGTCCGCAATGGCCACTTGTCCGGGCGTCACATCCAGTTGTTGCGCAGAAGCGGCATCGGGCGCATTCGGAAAGAAACGCTGCGGATAGACTTGGGCCGGCGATGGCGTCCCGGGGTCGGGCCAAAAGGCCGGACGCGCCATGGTCCTCACGGTGTAAGTGCCGGGCGATAAGTTTTCGGCCCGATAAGATCCGTTTTCATCGGTGACCGCGTTGCCATCAGGACGGGATTGTTTCTGACCGTTGAAGATGTGCTCGCCTTGGATCTGTATTTGGATGTCGCCGATGGGCTCTCCCTCTTCGTCGACCACGCGTCCCTCGATCTTCGACTCCGGAACCAGTTTCAGAACCACTTCGTTGGCCCCGGATTGGACGTTGATAGTGACCCTTGCCGGCGACCCGTTCGAGCAGAATACGTTGGCGCAATCGAAGTAGCCGGGTTTCTGGGCTGCGATCATGATCTGTCCCTGAGGAATTCCCTCCACCTGGAAGCGGCCATCCGCACCCGTGAACACGAAGGAGGCGCCGACTGCAACCAGCGCGCGCCGAATCGGCTCAGCAGTCGCGGAGTTGAGGACCGTGCCGCTAACTGTATAGCGCGCGGCGGTTTGGGCCGAGCAGGCCGCCGAATAAAACGCGAAGAAGATCGCGAATAGACGCGTAAGACGCATGCGGACTAATAACATCTTAGAATCCAGTAAGGTGCGGCGGGTTCCAATCAGTTATGCGGCGTAGCGCCGGCGGGTGCAAGTAAGCGGCGCAATAGGATCGTGTTCAACACCGCCAGTAGCAACAAGAAGACGCCTAGCGCAGCGAACATCAGCGTTAGCGGGCCGAGCAGAGTTACCGACAAAGCTTCGAACGGTACGTGCCTCCACCAGGCGAAGACCGCCGGCAGAGTCGAGCGGCCAGCGAATCCGCCGTACAGCGGAATAAGTTTCAACAAGTAGGTGGCAGCCGCGATCCAGGCAGCGATTAGGACAATACCGGCAGCGAGAATCCGCCCGGCTCGTCCACCGCGCTGCATTCCTAGAAATGCGAGCGCCCAGAGACAAGGCAGGATGCACTGCATGTACCAAGGCTCTGCGTTTCGCGACTGGCCGTTAGTGGCAACCCAGGTCACACACGTTTGATAGACCATTCCAAGGAAGAACGCGGCGCAGGCGAGCAGGGCCCACCGCTCGCCAATCGTGATTCCCCGAAAACGCAACAAGAACAGCACAAACGCCGCAGCCAAGAGGATCAACTCGAGATTCAGCGTGAGGCGCGAAAAAGAAACGAAAGACCAGTTGCCCGTCCACAAGGCCCATCGGAACAAATCGATCGTGCTGGTGAGCCAATTGATGTGAAAAAATGCGTCCGCTGCGCTCGAAAGACTTACACCGGCGATGCTTTCCTGGGTACCGCTCAAGCTTCCGTAAAGCGTCAGATTGCGCGCGTACCAAAGCGCCGCAAGCGCAACGATGAGACAACCGCATAGGGCTGTACGATTCTTTATGCGCCGCTGGAAGAATTGCATGCTGCCGAATACAACGAGAACGGGAACAAACGCAAGGAAATACGCTTTGGTCAACAAGCCTGCGGCTAACGCGGCGGCCACCGCCAGGACATATTTGCGCCGGCTCTCCCTCGTCGCCAATACCAGCAAGGCAAGGAACCACGTACTCAGCGGAATCGCGAGCCAATCGTTGCCGATGTGCGCGATAGACGCCCAAAGCATCTGCGATTCGAATATACAGGCGAGGGCGGCAATGCGAAAAGCGCCGTTTACACCGAGAGCGCGTAACAGCAAGTTGGCCGCAAAAAACAACGCCGCCGAGGAAACGACGGCCACCAAGAGGCGCATCACGAATATCCGCAGCCGCAAATGCACACCGGAGATCGCGGCATCGATGGGCGCAAGCAGTATATAAGCCAATGGCGCTTGCTGCGCTTCATAGTTGAGGAGATCCGAAGGTTCGTGCTGGAGTGCAGGCGGAAGCTGGGCCAGCGCGGCTGAACGCGCTTGGCGTTTCGCGGCGCTGAGATGAAACCACTGTTCAAAGGAGATGCTGCCCGGAAGCGAGTTATGCAGTAACCAGCTCACCGGAACCAGCCGCAGCGATTCGCGAATCTCCTGCGAAACTGGCGTGCGATGCACTACGGGCAAGCGATGGCCGGCGGAAAGCGACTGAACATAACCGTAATGAAACGGCTCGTCGAAGCCCTCCCACAGCGGCAGCACACAACAGTAGAGAACGGCGTTGGCAACCGTGAGCAGGAGAACGAGCGCAGAACCGGAACGCAGCCTCAACAGAGCCGGCAGTGCCTACCACTCCACTGTCTCGCCCTGCTTCAAGGTCCAGACCTCAATATCGTCTTCCCCCAGCCTATTAGCTAAATCTTCGGGACGGCCAGTCAGGGCGGGAAATGTTCCATAGTGCATCGGGATCACGCGCTTCGGCTTCACGAAACGGGCGGCATGGCAGGCCTGGTACGGATCCATCGTGAAATGATCGCCAATCGGAAGCAACGCGAGCTCGGGATGATACAGTTCGCGGATCAGGACCATATCTGAGAACAAGGCCGTGTCCCCGGCGAAGTAGGCCGCGCGCCCGCTCTTCTCAGTAATGACGTACCCAGCGGCTTCACCGCCGTACAGCAGTTCGTCGCCGTCCTTAATCGCAGAGCTATGGAGCGCGTGAGTCATGGTCAGCTTCACGAACCCGAGATCGACCGTGCCGCCCTTATTCATGCCGATTGTGTTCTTGACGCCCTTCTTTTCGAGCCACGCCGCAGTCTCAAAAATCGCCACCACTTTCGGCTTGAATTTTTTCGCTAGAGGGATCGCATCATTGATGTGATCGAAATGCGCATGCGACAGCGCGATGACGTCGACGCGATCGATCGTATAGCCCTTCGGATAGGCGGGATTCCCCTCAATCCAAGGATCCATTATCAAAACTTCACCGGATTCGAATCGGAATTCGAATGTGGCGTGTCCCAGCCAGGTGATCTGTGTCATTCCGCTCGATTAGATGCCACGTTGGGTTTGGCTGGTACATCCAGACCGCAGCCGATTTTCGCCAGGCCTGGAATGGATACCGGCATTCTGCCGCTGATCGGAATCTCGCCGAGCATCGCTCTTGCTGCAGCTGTTTCAGAGGTACTTGCCGTGCTGAATGTCGCAAGGTAGGCGGAAACGTCCGGGAAGTCACGTAACAGATAAGGGCTGCCGAGCGAAATGAGCGCGACTGGAACGGAGCTATGCACGATTGTGTTCATGAACGTATTGAGCCCTCCCTCGAGCGCCACGCTACCCCGGTTGGCCGCAACGGTTACGAAAGCAGCGACATAGATCTGCTTACAGCGCGATGCCTCAATTGCTATGAACGATAGCACGTTATCTGGAATGCTTGGATTGACGACGTACGCAGTTAGCGCCGGTATGCGGCGGTGAAGCTCATTGAACAGCGCTCCTCCGCGTTGCGAGAACTGTCTCTCGTCGATGATGACCAAACAGGAGCCATCTTCCGGGTCCATCGGAAATAGATGCTTGTCGTCTTTCACCAGCGTGAGGGCTCGGTCCGCGACACTCTGCGCCAAACGCCCGAGCTTTTGCTCCTCCAGATCGTCGCTGATCGAATCAAGGTCCACCACATGCGAGCGAAAGAGACCGACGGCCCTTTTTGCGGCGAGAATTTTAGCGGCGCTCGCATTGATGCGCTCAGCGGAAATGCGCTTGCGCTCGACTGCTTGCGTCAGAGCCCGGATACAAACTTCGGGATTGGTGGGCATAAGCAACACATCGGCGCCCGCTTCGATAGCACGGACCGCTGCTTCGCCCTCCGAGTAGAGCGAGGCGAGCCCCTGCATCTCCATGGCGTCTGTGACAATGATGCCCTTAAACCCAAGCTCGCGGCGCAGGAGTCCAGTGAGCACGTTCTGCGAAACAGTGGCGGGCATATCCGCCGCGTCGAAGGCCGGCACCGCCACGTGCGCAGTCATGATGGCATCCACGCCATGCTCGATGGCGGCACGAAATGGCGTCAACTCGACTGACTCGATGCGCTCCTTCGGCTGATCGAGTATTGCCATCTGCATGTGGCTGTCCTGGGCCGTGTCTCCGTGGCCGGGGAAATGCTTGGCGGTCACCAGTACATAATTCCGGACCTCCGAATGCGCGCCTTCGATGAAGGCGGAAACGCCGGCTGCAACTTCCTGCGGATCCTCGCCAAAAGAGCGCACATTGATGATGGGATTATCGGGATTGTTGTTGACGTCAGCATCGGGCGCAAAGACCCAGTTGACGCCTAACGCCCGGGCTTCGCGAGCAGTGGCCGCTCCGAGCTCCTTCGTGGCCGCGAGATCATGCGCCGCTCCGAAAGCCATCAAGTACGGGAACCGCGCAGTATCGGCAACGCGCATGGATGCGCCGCGCTCAAAATCCGAAGCGACGAATAATGGCGTCCTAGCCAGCCGTTGCATGTGATTGATGAACGCAGCCATTTCAAACGGTTGCGCGCTAATCACGTTGCCTCCGCGAATGCGCCCTGCGACGATGAAGCCGCCGACATGATCATCGCGGATCCAATGCGCGAACTTTCGGTATTCTGCATCCTCTGTAGGAGGGTAATCGCCATAACCGCGCACCACGATCAACTGTGCAATGCGGTCGTGCAGCGACAGGGACCTGAGAAGCGGCGATGTGGCAGGATGCAAGCTTTTGGCTGGCGCGGCCGATGTAGCGTTACTCGAATTTGCAGAAGCGGCTTCAGAGAGGCTGCAAAACAACGGCACGACGGCACAGCAGCACAACAGGGCTCGGGTGAAGAGCATTCTACTTACTATAAACGCGTTGCGCGGTGAGGGTACTGTAGAAGAGGAAAATGAATCAGGCTCCGATTACAAATTTCATCAAACATCATTACCGGCATTTCAATGCGGCCACGCTGGTAGAGGCCGCGGAAGGCTATGTCGATCACCTGAACAAGGGCGGAAAAATGTTCCTGACCCTGGCAGGCGCAATGAGTACGGCCGAGCTGGGTGTTTCGCTGGCCGAGATGATCCGGCGCGACAAGATACACGGCATCTGCTGCACCGGCGCCAACCTGGAAGAAGACGTTTTCAATCTGGTAGCGCACGATTTTTACGAGCGGGTGCCGCACTGGCGCGACCTCACGCCCGAAGACGAGCAGGGTCTGCTGGAAAAGCACATGAACCGCGTGACGGATACCTGCATCCCGGAAGAAGAAGCGATGCGGCGCATTGAGAGCGTGATTCTTCAGGAATGGACGGCTGCGGACCAGAAGGGCGAGCGCTGCTTTCCTCACGAGTTTTTCTTCCGGATTCTGCAATCTCCCGAGTTGCAAAAGAGCTTTCAAATTGACGTGAAGGACAGTTGGCTCTACGCCGCGATGGAGCGCAATCTGCCGATGTTTGTTCCGGGATGGGAGGATTCGACGCTAGGCAATATGTACGCGGGGCATTGCATTTCGGGCGACATCAAGAATGTGCATACCGTGCGTACCGGAATTGAGTATATGATGGCGCTGGCGGATTGGTACACCGCTACTTCGAAGCAAGCATCCATCGGCTTTTTCCAGATCGGCGGCGGCATCGCGGGAGACTTCCCCATCTGTGTCGTTCCCATGCTGCGGCAAGATCTGGAGCGCACCGACACGCCGCTGTGGGGCTATTTCTGCCAGATCAGCGACTCCACCACCAGTTACGGCTCGTACTCAGGCGCCATTCCGAATGAAAAGATCACCTGGGAGAAACTGAGCATTCACACGCCGAAGTACGTGATTGAATCGGACGCCTCCATTGTCGCGCCGCTGATCTTTGCGCATGTCCTCGGCTGGTAACCTATGCGAGCAAGGCCTTCAACCTAAGCGCGTTCCCAGCAGCATAGCCGGCTTCGTCATTATCGAAATACATGTAGACAGCTTTGAGTTCACGCCGCCACTTACGAATGCGCTCCGCCCACTCTTTCAAGGCGCTCTCGGTGTAACTACCCTGGTATTTTCCGCCCGGGCCATGCAACCGCACATATGCGATATCCGCCGTCACTTCCAGAGGCGATTGCGTGCCGGCAAGGTCGAAAATGCAGTATGCAATGTTATGGCTTGCCAGTAAATCGTAGACCTGCGCTACGCTCCAAGTGGCATTTCGAAACTCGAACGCATAGCGATGTTCGCTTGGCAGGCACTCGACGAAAGTTTTCAGCCTTTCTAAATCGAGTTCCCACTTAGGCGGCAACTGAAACAGAATTGGTCCGAGTTTTTCGCCCAGAATATCTATCGCTTCAAAGAATCTCTTCAGCCCTTGCGCCGGATCCTTCAGCTTCTTCATATGGGTTAAGAACCGGCTGCCTTTCGCCGCAAAGCAGAAGCCTTCCGGTGTCGAATCGCGCCATGATTCCAAGGCAGGCTGCTTCGGCAGATGATAGAAGCTGTTGTTCAGCTCCACGGTATCGAACCGTTCGCAGTAGTACGCCAGCATCTTCGATGCCGGCATGCCAGACGGATAAAAATTCCCTATCCAATGTTTGTAGTGCCAGCCCGATGTGCCAATCCGGATTTCCGGGGCGGTTTGCGTTCCCATAGTCAACGTGCAAGTGCACCTAAGCCCAGCCTACCCCGCACAGGCGCCGCAGCCCCTTTGCCTAATAATGGTAAGAACATGCAGACCACACGCTTCTCAGTATCGGCGCTCATCGTCTTCCTTGCTGTCTTTCAGGCTGCTGCACAAACGCCCGGTCCGCTCCGCATTGGCATCGTCGGTCTGGCCCATGGTCACGTCGCCGGCTTCTTCAACAACAACTTGAAGCGGTCCGATATTCAGATCGTCGGCATCGCGGAACCCGACCGCCAACTCTTCGACCGCTATTCTCAACAACACCAGCTCGATCCCGCTCTTTATTTCGCTTCGCTAGGAGAGATGATCGCGCGGGCCCACCCTACCGCCGTTGCCGTCTATACGAACACGTTCGATCATCGCAGAGTCGTCGAAGAGTGCGCCCGTCACGGCATTCACGTCATGATGGAAAAACCTCTCGCCGTGAGTTATCGTGACGCCCTCGCCATGGCCGACGCCGCCCGCAACGGCAACATTCACGTGATTGTCAATTACGAGACAACCTGGTATGCGAGTAACAAGGGCGCTCACGATCTGCTTCAGGAGGGCGCGCTTGGCGATTTGCGCAAGGTAGTTGTTCACGACGGCCATCGCGGGCCTAAGGAAATCCACGTTCAACCTGAGTTCTTCGCCTGGCTAACGGATCCGAAGCTGAATGGCGCCGGCGCGCTCTTCGATTTTGGCTGCTACGGCGCGGATCTCATGACTTGGCTGGTAAACGGCGAGCCTCCTCATACGGTGACCGCCGTCACTCAACACTTACAACCGGATATCTACCCACGAGTAGACGACGAAGCCAATGTCATACTAACTTACCCCCATGCCGTAGCCATTCTTCAGGCATCGTGGAATTGGCCCTTCGATCGAAAAGATATGGAAGTCTATGGGCGCACGGGTTTCGCCAAAACTATTTTGCGGGACAGAATAGATGTCCGCCGCGAAGGTGAAAAAGAGGCGCATATCCAAACCCCGCCGCCGCTCGAACCGCCCTATGACGATTCCCTGCACTACTTCGCCGCTGTTATCAATGGCAAGGTTCAAGATGCAAATAGCTTGTCGTCGTTGAAGACCAACCTGATCGTAACTGAAATTCTGGATGCGGCGCGGCGCTCGGCCGAAACAGGCCGTACTGTCACGCTGCCTCTTGAGCCGTGATGTCATTGTCCGGCGCAGACGAGTGCGTCTGTTTGGTCATACCCTGCTACAACGAAGCGGCCCGGCTGAACATTCACGCCTTCCGCGCCTTTCTGGCCACGAATCCGGGAATGCGCCTGTTATTTGTCGATGACGGGAGCCGCGACGCGACCTATGCTGTCCTCGAACAGCTTTGCCAGGGCTACGAGCACCGCACGGAGATTCTGAGCCGTAAGCAGAACCGCGGCAAGGCCGAGGCCGTTCGCGGCGGCATTATCCACGCCCTCGATACATATGGAGCGCGGAGCGTTGGTTTTTGGGACGCCGATCTTGCGACGCCGCTCGATACCGTCGCCAACTTTGTCCGGATACTGACCGAGCACCCCGGCATCGAAATGGTATTTGGCTCGCGCGTGAAGCTACTTGGGCGCCACGTTGAGCGGCGCGCTGCCCGCCACTATCTGGGGCGTGTATTTGCAACCGCGGTATCAGTTATGTTACGATTGCCTATCTATGACACGCAATGCGGAGCCAAGCTGTTTCGGGTAACACCTGAGTTACGCGAGGTCTTTTCGCAGCCGTTCATTTCCAAATGGATCTTTGATGTAGAGATTCTGGCCCGTTACTTGCAGCTTTATGACGGCGACACCAAGCGTCTCGAGCAAGCCATTTACGAATATCCGCTAGAGACATGGGTGGACGTCGCAGGCTCTAAAGTGCGCGGCACGGACTTTTTCACTGCGCTAGTTGATATCGCACGCATCAAGCTCCGCTACCTGCGCTAGTCGTAAAGCGGTGTTTTCCGAAATTTGATCAGCGCTCGTATCCACCTTAGTGGGTCCAGGAACAGGGTGACTTTTTTCCCCTCCTGGATGGACCGTGAGACGTAGTTGACAGGAAGCTCAAACGGTTTATACCCCTTCCGAATCAACTTGATCACAATCTCATTGTCAAAATCGAAGCGGTCGCATTCCCATCTCAACCCATATAGGCATTCTCTGCGGAATACTTTGAACATCGTGAATGGATCGGTCAGATTTTGTGAGTAAACGACGTTGAACATCCATAACAGAAGCGCGTGACCGAAGTTGAAATAGGCCGAAAGAGCGGGAGAATCCACAAACGTCCGAATCTTCCAACTGCTATCGGTGACCGTGTGCCGCGATCCCAGCACGAAATTACTTCGATGCCGCAAAATGGGAGCGATTAGCGCGTCGTAGTCGTTCACGTCATATTCAAGGTCTGCATCTTGAAATAGGACGACATCACCTTGCGCGGTCTTAAGTGCGGTCCTCACTGCGAAACCTTTGCCTCTGGGCCGGTCTTCCAAGATCAACCGGACACGGGGGTGCTTCTCAAATCCACGAACAACATCCCGGCTGCCGTCGGTCGAGTTACTCTCGACAACTATCACCTCAATATCTACTCCATCGATACTCTTCGCCAGCACCTGGTCAAGAAGTTCGGCCACCGTGGCACGCTCGTTGAAGACGGGTACAATGACGGAGAGCAAAGGCGTTCCGGAGCGGGGTTTCGGCCGCACAAAGAAGCGTGTTCTCCCGTGAATCAGTCGAAAGGCCTTATCGCGGAGCACTGGACTGAGGGAAGTCAAACCGCGCAGGATGCGGTACCGCCGCAACCCTCGTGGGTTCTGCCTCAGCTTGTTGCGTAAGTAGTTCAAAGAGACAAAACTGTGGTCCGGCTCGATCAGCGGATCGCCAAATCCAGCCTTGAGAAGCAAGTTCTGCAGCGTGTCTATCGAAAAATAGAAGCGATTAGCGCGATTGAACTCCCACCAGGACGTACGGAAGATTCGGGCGGCTCTGCTGTCTGTAGTGGGCGATAGCACCAAGAGCGACCCATCGCTCTTCAACACGCGTCGAATCGTCTGCAGCGCGGCCAAAGGATCGCTCACCTTTTCCAGCGCACAAAAGAGCACGCACGCATCCACCTTCGCCGGCAAATCAGCCGGTTCGATGAATTCGAGTTCACGTGTCATGATCGTGAACACGTCGAACCCACTCTTTTTCGCGGCCGCGGATAGATAGGCGTCATCGCCTACAATCAGCAAATTTCCGCGTTCTAAACCCGAGTAACTCACCAGATGCTGAATTCTCTCGGCCGCATTCGCCTCATACAGCCCGGTCAGGCGGGCTGAATCCGGTCCAGGCCCCGCCCCGCTCTTAGTTGATGCGGCAGGCTGCGGATTCAGAAACAGCAAGCCGCAGTCTTCACAGCTACACACAGGAGCGCGATCCACTACGAATTTATATTCGAGATTGCGAGACTCGCAGATGGGACATTCGTGATGAGTTTTGCCCATCGGCTCTCGCTGCAATTTCACGGCGGTTGTGGACGTCACCTACTCACCCAGCTTCAATCGCATTCTACACGTTCTCTGTCTTCGGCACGGCAGTACAATTTGGGTGAAGAATGATCCAAACAGCTTCGGCGTCCGCGACCGAACAAATCACCAAACAGCCGGCGTGTCCCGTCTGCTTGCAGTCGAATGCAACTCGTTTTGCATTTGAGCGCGACGGGAACTCCATCTATTCGTGCGCCTCGTGCCGCCTTGAGTTTCAATTTCCACAACCCACCGACGAGAGACTCGCCGCCATTTATTCGAGCAATTACTTCCTCGGCTCGAAAAACGCGCGAGCACTGAAAAATCAAACAACACTGAAGCGCGGCACGGCCCTTCTGTATCTAAATGTGCTCAAACCATTCCTGGAACCCGACGCGCGGCTCCTCGAGATCGGCTGTGGTCACGGAGAGTTCCTGGTCGAAGCGCAATCCCGCGGCTACAATGTCGAAGGTTTGGAATATTCCGCGCACGCCGCCAGCGAGGCGAATTCACGGCTCGGACACGCCGCCGTACGCGTTGGCTCTCCCGAAGTAGATTGCCTGACGGCATCAGCTTACAGCCTAATAGCCGCTTTCGATGTCATCGAGCATCTGCGAAGGCCCAGACAGACCCTGGAACATTTGTATGCAGCCCTGGAGCCGGGCGGCACTATTGCGATCGTTACGCCATCACTCGATAGCTGGTCGCGGCAGCTGCTCGGTCGCTATTGGATGGAATACAAAACGGAGCACCTTACATATTTCAGCCGTAAGTCGCTAACGCATTTACTAGATCTTATCGGTTTTACTGACATCCGGTTTGTCCCAAACTATAAGATGCTCAATATGGAGTACATTTCCGCACATTTCGAGCGCTTTCCTGTACCAGTCGCCACGCCGGTTATGCGCCTGCTACATACAATATTGCCGCCGCAGTTAGCCGAAAAACCCGTCAACATTGTCGCTAGCGGCGTAATGGCTATTGGCAGGAAAGGCGCCTGATCAGTAGTCAGTGCCAAAACCCGGCCTCGAAAATCTTGACCTTGCAGATTAGATAAGGGGGCTCACTTCCTACTCCACCTCTTCGAGTATGCGATCCACTGCCTCCGCTAGCGTGTAAACACGCGTATCCGGCAGCGGTTCGGGGCCACGCTCGTTATAGCCATAGTCAATGAAGACAGTTCGACATCCGGCTGCGTGTCCGGCTCCGATGTCTCTCCAACGATCCCCGATTAAATAACTCTGTCCCACTTCAACTTGATACTTCCTCGCTGCCTCGAGAAGCAGACCTGGCTGCGGCTTGCGGCAGCTACAGTGATCCTCATCGTCGTGGTAACACACAAAGAAATCATCAAGGGGGAGCTTAGCTGCAAGAAAGCGGTGAATCTCATCCACTTTCTCGCGGGCCACCGTGCCCCGCCGCACATCAGGCTGATTCGTCACCACAATCAACAAGAAACCGCGTTCCTTCAGGCGCGTCAAGGAAGCCTCTGCACCCTCAACTAACACGGTTTCTGTAACGCTCCTCGGAGGATACGGTTTACCGTCTCGTACGATCGCCGCATTGATGACGCCATCGCGATCAAGAAACACCGCGCGGCGTGCCATATTTCTTAAATCAACTGCCATATTTTCTAAAGCGACTCCCATCGCATCTCCTGAGTTTTCACCGCCGGATAAGAGACGAGTAAGTGCCAAATTATGGCCTGAAACGCTTTGGAATGCGGACCGCGATCTTTCTAAAATCGTTCACGGGCTTCATACTTACCGAATAAGAGCGCGGCCGCCTAGATAATTCTTCAAATCCTCAATCCCTTGCGCGGATCCAATCTCATAAAAGCGCTCTGTTACCTCAAAGGCGGCCAGCCGGCCATTCGCCAGCAAATCTTGATAGATTGTTGACAAATCGCAATGCTCGTTTCCCCGCACATTCTGAAACGCGGAGCTGCGGAATACGCCGAGGCCGTAATCGATATATTGCATGGCTGGCGTCCAATTACGTTTATCGTAGCGTACGATTCGGCCGCCAGCAGCTTCCACATTGCTTGAGTCGAAGTTCCCTTCGTTGCGGTAGATGGTCATCAACGCCTCGGCATCCGCGCATTCGAAACTTGCGGCCACGGCTTGGTAGTCGCAAGGCAAATACGAATCCCCGTAGAGCACAAAGAACGAGTCAGAGAGCATCGGAAGGGCTTTGTGAATCGCACCACCTGTACCCAGGAGCTGAGCACCATCAAACGAATATTTGACATCGAGAGCAAAGCTTGAACCATCGTCCACGAACTCCTGGATCATCTCTCCCAAATAGCCCGCGCAGAGCACCACCCGTTCAATTCCATTTGAGCGCAAAAGTCTAAGCTGATGAGCGATGAAGGGCTCACCATTGATCGGGATCAGGGATTTTGGAATCGTCTCCGTCATCGGCCGGAGCCGGGTCGCAAGACCTCCGCAAAGGATGGCGCACGGCAGCTCATTGATCATGTTGTTGCCGCGGGTAATGATCATTGCTCTTCAAACAATTGCGGATGATTGCGCAGGAAGCGCACGGTCTGCACCACGCCCTCTCGGATGCTCAGCTTCGGCCTCCACCCGAGCGCCCGCACAGCTGAGCAGTCGAGAAATATGAACGGATTATCGCCCACCCAGCCGCGGTCTCCACCCGCGTACCGCACTTCAGGCCGCAGATTCAATTCATCGCAGATCCAGCCAATTGAATCGTTCACCTCGCAATACTCGTCCGTCCCGAGATTAAGCACCGTCACCCTGCTATCACAATTCGTGATACCAGTCAGTATCGCGTCGACGCAATCCTGAACGTAGAGGTATGACTTGCGCTGCCTCCCGTCGCCGAGCACGTGCAGGAAATCGGGGTGCTCCTGTAGTTGCCGGCAGAAATCGAAAACGTGGCCATGCGTATACCGCTCCCCCAGAATCGATACGAATCGAAAGATAAAGCACTGCATGTCGAAGCCTTCGCAATACGCCTCAATGAACCCTTCGGCCGCCAACTTCGACGCACCGTAGAGCGATGTCTGCACAGGCAACGGATGCCTCTCCGGCGTCGGAAAGATTTCGGCCTCGCCGTAGATTGAGCTGGTCGAGGCAAATGCAATTCGCTTGACGCCGTTTGTGCGCATTGCTTCCAGCACGTTCACGGTCGCAATCGTATTCTGCTGCAGATCCTTCGTCGGGTGTTCAGTGCCAGAACGCACATCCGCGTTGGCTGCCAGATGAAACACGAATTCGGCGCCGCCCATCGCCTTCGTCAAGCGTTCCGCGTCCAGTACATCGCCTCGAAGGAATGTGAACCGCCGGTTCGGCAAAGCATCGGCAAGAAACTGCATGCGGCCGGTCGAAAGATTGTCGTAGCCTGCCACATCATGCCCAAGCGCGAGCAACCGATCGGCTAGATTGCTGCCTATAAATCCGGCGCATCCGGTCAAAAAACAACGCAATCTAGTTCTCCACTCAGCTTCTCCGGCATGATACGAAAGTCTCACTCTAGCATCGTGTTTGCGCATGCCTCGCATCACGTGCGCGGCACCACACTGCTTAAGTTATAGAATCAAAGCGGGAGTGAAAACTAACAGTTTCATGCCGACCGCAACAGCAGGTCTCGAAGGCGTAGTCGCTACTTCGTCGAAAATCTGTTTTATTGACGGCGATCACGGCATCCTCAGCTATTTCGGCTACAACATCAACACTCTCGCCGAGGAGGCCACGTTTGAGGAGGTGATTTATCTCCTCTGGAACGGCAAGCTGCCCAACCGCAGGGAGCTGCAGGAGTTGAAATCATCTCTCATCTCCGAGCGCGACTTGCCCTCCGAGGTCACGGCGCTTCTAAAGAGTGTCCCCAAAGGCGCTCAGTCCATGGATGTGCTTCGAACGGCCGTCTCGATGCTCAGCCTCTACGACCCTCTGGCGCGCGATAATTCCCCCGAGGCAAACATCAGGAAAGCCGTAAAACTGATGGCTCGCATCTCCACGATCGTCACGAGCTTCGATCGTCTGCGCAACGGCATGGAGGTGATCGCTGGCGACCCGGACCTCAACTACGCGGCCAATTTTCTCTATACACTCACCGGCATGAAGCCGGACGATGTTATGGAGCGCGTGTTCGATGTCGCGCTTATCCTGCACGCCGACCACGAACTGAATGCGTCTACTTTCGCGGCGCGTGTTACCGCAGCCACTCTGTCCGATATTTATTCAGCAGTGACGGCCGCCATCGGCGCTCTCAAGGGACCCTTGCATGGCGGCGCAAATGAGGCGGTCATTCAGCTTCTACTCTCCACCAAATCGCCCGAGGATGCCGTGCAGAAGGTGAAGCACGATCTACAGAACAAGGTGAAGATTCCCGGCTTCGGCCATCGCGTCTATCACGTCCTGGATCCGCGCGCCATCCATCTCAAGAAAATGAGCGAGGAGCTCGGCAGGCGCACCGGCCATCAGGAATTGTTCGAAAAGTCCGCGCGCGTCGAGCAGACAATATGCGATCTCAAGAAGCTCAACGCCAACGTAGATTTCTATTCGGCATCCACTTACTACTCGCTCGGTATTCCGGTTGATCTCTTCACGCCCATTTTTGCCGTCAGCCGTATGTCGGGCTGGACTGCACACATTCTGGAGCAGTATAAGAACAACCGTCTGATTCGTCCCCGAGCCGACTACACCGGAGCGCCGGACGGCCAGAAGTGGATCCCTCTGGATCAGCGTTCCTAGGCTTGACGCGCCGGAATGCACGATCTCAACTTTTTCCGCAACAATCTCGGCGCGATCCGTGATCGGCTCGCAACTCGCGGCTTTGACTTAGACGTCGCGGCCTTCGAGGAGCTCGACCGGCTGCGCCGCCAATGCGTAACTGACAGTGAGCAGCTAAAGGCTGAGCGCAACCAGGCCAGCGCAGCAATAGCAAAACTCCGGAAAGCGGGCGCCGACACCGCCGAACAGCAGCAGCAAGTCCGCGGTATCGGAGAACGTATTGCAGCGCTCGACGAACAAGTCAGCAAGCTCGACGCCGAATTTCGCGACTTCCTCGCGCGCGTCCCGAATGTTCCCCAAGAAAGCGTACCTGTCGGCCGCGACGAACACGACAACGTCGAGATTCGCCGCTGGGGCACGCCGCGCGATTTTGACTTTCAGCCTAAAGCCCATTGGGATCTCGGCCCCGAACTCGGCATCCTGGATCTCGAACGAGCCGCCAAGGTCGCCGGCGCCCGCTTCGCCGTTTATTGGGGCGTTGGCGCTCGCCTGGAACGCGCATTAATCAACTTCATGCTCGATTTGCACACGCGCGAGCACGGATATCAGGAGGTGCTGCCGCCCTTCCTGATCAACTCAGCCAGCCTTTACGGCACCGGTCAATTGCCTAAATTCGCGGAAGATTCTTTCAAGTGCGAAGGACACGATCTTTGGCTCGCCCCCACCGCCGAAGTTCCCGTGACGAATCTGTTTCGAGACGAAACTCTGAACGCCGAAACATTGCCGGTCTCGCTCTGCGCTTACACGCCTTGCTTCCGCAGCGAGGCCGGTTCGTATGGTCGCGACGTCCGCGGCATCATTCGCCAGCACCAGTTCCAGAAAGTTGAGCTGGTCAAGTTCACGCAGCCGGGTCAATCGAATGACCAGCACGAACAGCTCACGCGCGACGCCGAAAATGTTTTACAACGACTCGGCCTTCCTTACCGCACTGTCGTTCTTTGCACGGGCGATACCGGCTTCAGCGCTGCCAAGACTTACGACATCGAAGTCTGGCTTCCCGGTTTGAATGCATACAAGGAAATCTCGTCGTGTTCGAATTTCGAAGCTTTCCAAGCGCGCCGCGCTCAAATCCGAATGAAGACCGGAAAAGGCAAAGCCGAGTTCATTCACACTCTGAACGGCAGCGGCCTCGCGATTGGCCGAACCTGGGTAGCGATCCTGGAAAATTATCAGCAGGCCGATGGCAGCGTGCTCGTCCCTCCCGCGCTCCGGCCCTATTTGGATGCGGACGTTATAGACCGTAGTGGCGGCCGCATCGCTTAACCCCCGCGCGGATGCATTCCGTCCTGTCCTACTTCGATTCATACTTTAAACCCGGCAACGCCGCGCCGCTCTGCAATCACTCGGCAGGCCAGATTGCAAGCCATCTGTATGACGTCTTGAGCGAACTCGGGCCGGTTACGTATCTCGATGCGGAAGATCGTCCCACCGGCCTTTTTTCAGACCTGTTTGTCGGGCATTTTTGGAACTATCTCGAAATCGCAAAGCGCAATCGATTTCGAAAGAGAATCGCCTTCTACGCCGTGTCCGATCCGGACCTGCGCCGCGACCTGCTGCATTCGCTCGCCGCGCGTTTCAACGTTCCGCTTCCCGACTGGGATTTTCCGCCCATTTATTTTGATCATCCGGCTACCATGCGCGACGCCGATTTAGTGCTGCTGGTCGGTAACTCTTTCACACTCGAAACATTCGCTCCCGAATACCGGGACAAAATTCGATTGCTGAACTACTCGGTCGACACGAGTCTCTATACCGGCACCGCAGCCGCGCCCAAGTACAACGACTTTTGCTACGTTGCCACCCAATGCGGTTTACGCAAGGGCTTCATGGATGTGCTGATGACCTGGTCCGGCCTTGATGTACGCGGCAGCTTACTGCATGTGATCGGCGGAATCGAGCCTCCTTGGGATAACCTGCTCGAACGGTTTAACGACGGCAACATCGTCTATCACGGATGGATCGATTCGCATTCGCCGCAATACGCGGACCTGGTCGGACGCTGCCGATTCGCGTACATTCCCACGTATGAGGAAGGCCAAATGGGATCTTTGCTCGAGGCCATGCACTGCGGATGCGTTCCGATCACAACCCGCGCATCAGGCATCGACGACCATATCTTGGCACACTGCGTGGTAATCGAGCCTTTGAACATTGCCCAGCAAAAGGAAGCAATTCTGAACGTTATCTCGTGGTCCGCCGAAGAGTATCGGAACAGGCAGCGGGCAATTGCTGAGGCGCTGAACGCATTTCAAAACTGGAACGTGTTTTCAAGCAGTGTAAAATCGGCCCTGGCAGAATTGTTTTGAAATCCGATAAGAACCTGCATCTCATTCCCGGCTATCTTTCGCACGCCGATTGCGAGAAGATACTCGATTCCGTTCGCGACTTCCAGAAACGCAACACGCTTCCCCTGATCCATCGAAACGTGGCCGGCCGGTCGTTGCGCTATTTCGTCATCGATGGCGACGTCGTACATGAATCGCTGCCCGAACTCCTTGACATCTACCGCGTAGTTGAGCAAGTGGTGAAGGATTACTTCGACCCTCAACTTACGCCGCTGCGCAATCGTGCCGCGAGCGTGAACGTGAATGTTACTCCTCCGGGCGGCGAATACCGATGGCACTACGACCGTAACGCAGTCACGGCGATACTTTACCTGAATACAGTCTCCGGCGGTGAGACTGAGATGTACCCCGGCTATCGCATCCATCTAGGCAGATGGAAGAATCGCCGCGCGCAGCGCTGGCTGGACGCCCTTTTGCAATGGAGCCCGCTGCTCAAAGCATCAGGGAAACGCACGCTGGTCTCTCCAGCGCAAGGCCTGCTCCTAATGATGCGCGGCGACCGCTGCCTGCACAGCGTACGCCGTGTGGAAGGAAGCGAAGACCGGATCAACATCGTGATGACCTTCGATGTGCCGCAAGCACACTTCGCGGTAGAAAAAAACCTAGACCCCTATCTCTATTCAAGAAAACCGGCGCCGTCATTTGATCCGAACTACAAGCACGAATGAGCGCCAATTGGTCTGAAATCGAGCTCGAACGCGCGGCTCGGGTAATCGCGGAAATCGATGCGTACGTTGGTCCGCGCCGCCTCACCGGCCGCACACCGCGGGTGCGAATCGCCGTTTCCGAAATCGCAGGCTTGTGCGACGGCATCTGGGGCTCGTTCCCAGTCACCTTCATCCGCCATCTATACCGCGAGCTCGGGTTCGATGAGCGTCGCGTTTTCAGGTGGCGCCTCGAGCATAAGCTTGTCCAGGCTCTCGTCCTGAATCACTATGCCCCGGCGTGCATTCCCGCCACCTGCGGCCTTGCTGGATGGAGCGGCCCAACATTTTTTAAGCCCACGCTCGGCGATTCTTCCGGCGACCGCCAACCCATCAATCTCGTGGACGAAACATTCATCGTCCAGGAGCGCATTCCCATCGCGGTCGAATATCGCGTTCACTCGCTCGAGGATCGCGTTATCGATGATCTGACGTTCCATCGATACGGCAAGGGAGACATTCCCGGCGAACGAGATGCGCCGAATGCCTTCGTGCAGTCCGTGCTGGATCGCCTGCCGAACGCATTGACCGCCGGCAATCTGTGCGGCTGGGACGTCGCGCGCACCCCGGACGATCGGTTCCTGGTCGTCGAGGTCAACTTCAGCGGCTTTCATCCAGTTCACAATCGCGGCTTTCAATGCAGCGGCTGGTTTCATGACGAGGAGTGGGGCGCCCTATCGGCGGCCAGGCTGGTGCGCTTTCTGGAAGAGAGTTGCGGGGTCGCGGTTGAGATCCAGGCTGACCTGCCCGATTTCGAAATAGCGAATCGCTTCTATGCGGAAGTCGACCGTTGCCGTCAACTCCTGCACAGCGGAATCTTCACCTGAGCTGGCGCGCGAGCTCAATTGAGAGCCGCTTCACTTCATCCCACTGCGGGTATTCCGGCATGGCTTCCGCCAAATGGAAGGATGCATCGCGCACGTCCAACCGCCCATAGTGCGCGCGGCAGTAATCAATGAATCTTTGGCTCTCCTCCCAATAGCGGTCGCCTCGTTTGCGCCGAAACTCGGCCCGCTGTTCCAGCCGTTCCAGAATCCCTTCCACCCATTTGAAATGATGCACCGGAACGTATAGCTCTGCGGGAGGCAAGCCGCGGCCCGACAAAGCGTAATGTTGTCCGGGGCCCAGCGCAACGCTGCCCTTCGCCGCCACGATTTTGTTTGGATTCGCCTGCAGCACGGATGCCGAGATGAAGCCGGCCAACGGATATTGCCGCCAGATGGGTCCGTTCGGCAGCACTGCAGGAAACGAGCCATCCGCCGCCACGCGATCCAGAAAACAGCCCTCAACATACTCGTATCCGGCGGCGTCGCAGCCATCAAGAACCGATTTCAAATCCTCGGGGTAAACCTGCAGCTCATCCTGATCCGCAATCAGAAACCAATCGTCAGGCCTCGATTGAAGCGTTTGATTGTAAAGTTCGCGATTCGTACTATGCAGCCACTCGCCTGTGGTAACCGAGGCAATCCCGCAGCCGAACTCGCGCGTGATTTCCTCCACCTTCGCAAGAACCGGATCGTCATCCGATCTCGCATGTACATGCACGAAAAAGGACTCCACGCCCAGGGCGCGATAATGCGCCAGCATATGCGGCAGCACGTCCACGTAGCCGCCCACCACGGTGACTAGATGCACGTCTATGCTTCTGCCGGCCGGCCGCCGGCCTCAATCTTTCGCGCGCGATACCAATTTCTCGCGCTCTCAATGCTGCGATCCAAGTCCGCGTCGCTCACCACCTGCGCCTCACGCAGCTCTCGCCGGGTAATCGGCTTGTTCCCGGTGAACGGATCGCTCTTCCCCGCCCGCCTCAGCCCCGCCGAAACCTCAGCCGCCACCGCCGAGATCACCTGCTGCTCCAGTTTCTCGAAACTGAGCGCCTGCGTGTGGATCCGATACCGGAGCAAAATCTCCGGCAGATTGGCCAGCTCGTAGCGCTCCGCTGCTCGCAGCCACAAGTCGTGATCCTCGGCCGCGAAGAACGCCTCCCGATATCCGCCCAGCGCCCGCACCGCTTCGGCACGCATCATCACCGTCGGATGAAACATGCAGCAAAACTTTTGCATGTTGGCGTCGATTTCGGCATGCTCCAGAGGCACATTCGTTACATCTATCCGTGTGCCGTCTTCCCGGATGCGCTCAAGCTGCGTTCCCAGAATGGCTACGCGCGGGTGCCGGTCCAGAAATTCCACTTGGCGCTCGAACCGAGTTGGTAGCGCAATATCGTCCGCATCCATTCGCGCAATATATTTGCCTGCCGCTATTGCGCAGCCGAAATTCAGAGTCGCCGGCAACCGTTGGTGTGCGCGTCGAAAAACCCGCACCCGCCCATCCGCGCGCGCATACCATTCCAGAATTTCAGCCGATTCATCCCTGCTGCCATCGTCAATCGCGATCAGCTCGAAGTCCTCAAAGCTCTGCGCCAGTATGCTTTCAATCGCCTCGCCGAGAAAACGTGCGGCGTTATAGACGGGCATTACTACCGAAACCGCGAGCATGCTTTTGCGATCATATAACGTTTGCTAAAATTGCCGCGTTTGCTTAACTCTGCTCGATTCGGGTCAAAATCCCTTGTTTAAAACCGAAACATATTCGCCGCAAGTAAAGCGGCTCGTGCTCGAAGACTGTCATGCCACCGGGCGCAATTTCTTCATGTCATTCTCCGTCGCCGGTCATAGATTGACTAAGCGCTACCGGTATTTCGACGTTGATTTCGAAAACCTGCGCGCACGGTACGGAAACGAATTTATCGAACGTGTGTGCTTCCATATCATGGCGCTCGAAGCCATTCCTCTGGCCAGTTTCCAACCTACCCAGCTCGATCTCGGCCCCTTCGCCAGGTTTCACAGCGCCCGCTTCGAGCGGCTATGGAGAACGATCTTCATCAAGGCCGGCGCCGAATGGCGTTATCAGAACAGCCTCCCAAATTATCAAGGCCCCAGCTTCCCACTGCAGCGTACCGAGGCGTCATTCGCCCCGGTCTGTTTGGAGGTTGGTCCGATCGAAACACTCTGCTTCTGTGGCGGCGGCAAGGACAGCCTTGCGGCAATGAAACTCTTCGAATCGGCCGGCCTGTCGTTCTCCTCTTACTCCTATTCACATCCCGCCTACGGTGCGACCGAAAAGCAATTTGCGTTAATCGATTCCCTGCTGGATGCGAATACTCCCGAGCGCCGGCATCGGGTCGAGATCGAAACCAACTCGGTTGCCGATGGTGGCGGGCTCTGCGCCGAGACTCCCATCTCGATTTTCGGGGCTCTCCCAGTCGCACTACAACATGGCTATCGCTCGCTGGTGCTCGGCAATGAGCGAAGCGCCGACGAGCCGAACTTGAAATGGCTGCAGACCGGAGAATTCGTTAACCACCAATGGGGCAAGTCGCTCGAGGCCGAGTTGCTCATCAGCGCCTACGTTCGCGAGCAACTCATCTCAAACCTGCATTGTTTTAGCGTGCTCAGGCCCATGCACGACCCTGTAATCTTCAGCTTTCTCCGCCGCTTCCCGGACGCGGTGAAGAACACTCATTCCTGCAACCACAAAAAGCCGTGGTGTTTCGAGTGTGCCAAGTGCGCTTATGTCGGCCTCGGATTTACCGCGTATTTGCCGCGCGATCTTGCTCGCCAGATCGTACCCTCCGATCTTTTCGACAACCCGGCGAACCAGCTCTTTTTCCGGCAATTACTCGGCCTCGAGGCCCACAAGCCCTTCGAATGCGTCGGCGAGGCCGGGGAAGCGCGCCTGGCGCTCGAAATCTGCCGCGCCCGGGGGCTCTGCGGGCATGCCGTCGAGCTATGCGTAGATCCGGCTCTCGACCCCGTCGAATCTGCCAAAAGCTATTGCGAAATCGCGCCGCCTGCGGCTTGCTTCCCCCCGGACCTCTGGCGCTCCCTCTCGCCGCTCATGCTCAATGCCGGCCACGAAGCATTCAATTACATATCATCGGCGTGCAGCCTCGACCACGCCCTTGCGGGCGTTGCCGGGATTTCGGGACGAACTTGATCCCGCCGGGTTCCGCGCAATCATCAGCTTCCAATTCGCGAAATCGGTGTTGCTCAAGTTCATATTCTGCACCAGATACTTCAGGCGCTGCGTTCCCTCGCCGTTCGGCGCACCCTCGAACCGATCCCGCAGATAGTATGGCGGGATCGTTTGATAATTGAGCGTCGCACTTACTTTACTCGTCGCCGCATCTACTTCCGGGGGCAGCTTGATCTCATATCTCACGATCGATTGCCCCAGTCCGTTCTTATAAACCGGGTCCTCGCGCGCCCCGCCCATCGGGTATGTAGCGTGTAAGTAGAACTCCGGAATCTTCGCATCCACCCGCCAGCCGATCGGCAAAATTCGGTTATCTTTCAAATCGGTGTCGCGGCGGATGAAGCTGGTCGTGATCTTCCCGTCGGCATCCTGTAACAGCTCTTCGTAAATCTGTACCTGGCTCTGCTGATTAATTGGGTTCGTCTGCGAAAAATGCGGCTGATACTGCTGCTTGCCGTCTGTCCCAACCCGGAAATACTCGGTCGGCAGCACGTTGCCATCCGGCCCCACGATCTCGCCGTTGCTGTTGGTGCCGCCGGAGGTCCAGACCACTTTGCCGCTCCTGTCAGTCACCTGAAATTGAAGAAACGCCCTGCGGAAACCGACCCCGCTCGGAAACCGGTGACCCGTCAGGTTCTGCACCGTCACATCCGCGGTTAGCTCTCGTCCCTGCGCTTTCAAGACCTTCACGCCCACTGTCGCGGTGTTCTGCTGCGCCTGCACCACCACATTTTGAATCGCATTCGAAAGATCGTTTGTCAGACCCGACATATAGTCCGACTGCCGCACGCCCAGTATGTTGTTGTAGTAAGACGCGTCCTCGCCCTCCTGCATATAGGAGCTAAACATCTCCAGCAGAAACCCGTTCAACCCAAGCAGGTCGTGCCTGCGAAACCCCGTGCTGCGATAAGTGACCGCGATCTTATTCAACGGCAACCGGTGCGTCGTAGCCGGATAGTCCTCTTCCTCCACCGCCGCCATCTTGGTAGCCAAGGGCGTCACGTTGGTCAGGCCGTACGCCGGGTTCGTGTAATAGTCCCGCATGTGGCAATCCTGGCAGGTTCGCGGGTTTGCCCCCTTCGGGTTCAACTCGTTCTGATATTGGCTGTTCAGCCATTCTACGTACGTGTTCTGCTCCAGGCTGTATTCCGGCACCGGATGATCCACCACCGGAAGATCAATCACATGGCAACTGCCACACAGCCGCGAGGAGGTCGTATAGTCGTTGTGTTTAGGCGTGTAACCCAAGCTGTTCTTCATCGGATCCACCACGATGTGGTCGTCCGCGAACGGACCTTGTATTTGATCGTCCGCGATTAGATTGAAATTGCCCGTCGTCTCCTGGTTCAGAAAGACGTCGAGCGATTTGTAGTCGTCCTTGATGCGGTGGCACACCGAGCAACTGATGCCATCGCGCGCCAGCGACCCGTATCGGTTGTCGATTCGATTTACCACCCCCGGATCGAACGTCTCCTTCGGATGCTCCTGCGCGAATTCCCGTTGGCCCATCACCCCGTGGCAATGAAAACACGTGTTCTTCACGTAATCGGCAGTCCGTTTACGTTTCTCCGGGTCTTTGATGGTGGCGATATACGCCAATTCGCTCTCGACCTGCGAATAGAAGACCGGATCGCGTCCCGCCAGCCCCATCGGCGACCACCGCCACTCCGCATAGGGCGCAATCCCGATCTGCGTTTGACCGTTCTTGCTTTGGAGTTGCATCCAGGGCCACGTGGCGCTGTGGCAACTCTGGCACTGATCGGAGCTTACGAAGCCGCCCGGATGTTTCGCCGAAGACAGCGTGCGGTCAAACACCTCCGGCACCATGCATTGCTCCACTCCCGCCGGACAGCTCGGAAGTGTCTTCGGATGGGGTTCGCGGGAAAGGCGCAGCTTCTCCAACAGCTCGTTCCTTTCGTGGTCGCTCAGCAACTCTCGTATGCGTTGCTCAGTCAGCGGCCGGAGCGATTCGTCCGGCAGCGTCAGGGGCGCGTGCTGGGCGAGCAGCTCCGGAGTCGGCCGCGCCATCGGCACGTGTGGGGCTGGTCCTGGCAGACCCGGCGGCGACTGCGGCTCGCAGTCCGTATTCTGTCTCCACGACTGATCGACTTTGAAAGTGAGGTAATTATCCCCGTGCAGGTTTTCGAGCGAGGAAAACGTCGATTCCTTCTCCGCCGACGCATGGCACCGGACACAATATTGCCCGTAGCCTCCATTCGGATACTGGTCCTCGACGAATTTCATCCCGGTGTAGACTTCCACCCAATACCAGCCGTCCTTGGAAGCGCCTGGCCGCCGGATCATGATGCTCCAATCCCAGAGAAACTTGGGGTCGGTTTTGGTCTTTTCGTCCATGTAGGCGTAACATGCCGGCGGAACCGGCCCGCCAGGGGTTGTGTATTGCTCCTTAATGATTACCCCGCCTTCGGGAATATCGCCCTTCCGTCCGCCATCGAGCCAGCGCATGACTCCCGGCGAATACCAGATACGAACGCTCGCATAGTGCGTTCCGTAATTCGTCCCTTCGAGGTAAGGCCCCGTTCCGCGAATCGCCGAGTCGCCCTTCCAACCCGGCGCCGTCCGGTAGCAACCGGTCTGCATGTACTTCAGCAGCCTGCTCTGGAATTCCTGGTTCTGGCCGCCCTTTTCCGGCGGCGGTGGCGCCAGGTCCTTCGGCCAGACATTCGGCACGGGACACCCCTCTTGCGCTCTCGCCGGCGCGCAAAACATCGCTGACAACGCAGACACGACCACCACAACCGCGGACCCTTTGAGCATGCTCACTCACTGTCTAAGTGGATTTACCTCGAATGCGCTCTCCATTCTATCCGCGCTCATGGAACATCGCGTGCTCCGTCTTCGTACCGAAATGGGAGGAAATATGAAGACCACTCTTCTGACTGTGGCGCTTGCGCTCGGCACCGCCGCCACCTGTGCGGCGCAAATCGAGGGCTCTTTCGACCGCTCACTAACCGTCTCGGGCCCGGTCGACCTGGATGTCGTCACTGATTCGGGAGGCATTACGGTCACCCCCGGCTCCTCCGGATCGGTCCACGTACATGCCATCTTGAAGGCCCAGCACGGCTGGTTCGATTCGGGCGATGTCGAACGCCACATTCGCGAAATCGAACGCAATCCACCCATCGAGCAGAACGGCAACCAGATCCGCATCGGCTACGTGCACAGCCGCGAGCTACTCAAGAACATTTCCATGCGCCTGGAGATCCAAACCCCTTCTGAGACCAAGCTGCGCGCCCGCGCCGATTCCGGCGGGATTCGCGTGGAGGGCATTCAGGGTCCGGCCGATTGCCATACCGACTCGGGCGGCATAGACGTGCGAAACGTCGGCTCGGAGGTTCACGCGGCTGCCGATTCCGGCGGTATTCACATCGAGAATGTCAAGGGCGCTACCTACGCGCGTGTGGATTCGGGCGGCATCGAAGCCAATGATATTGCCGGTTCCATCGACGCGGAAACCGATTCCGGTGGCATCCATCTCAGCCAGAGCAGCGCCGCACCCATTCGCGCCAAGGCAGATTCGGGCGGCGTGACCGTCAGGCTAGCCTCCAACGCCGGCTACGATCTCAGCGTCGAATCCGAGAGCGGCCACATCTCGGTCCCGGAAATCTCCGTCCATGGCGACATTTCAAAGCATCATGTCGAAGGCAAAGTACGCGGCGGCGGACCCATGGTCAACGTCCGCGTCGATTCCGGCAACGTGTCCATCGACTGAAACGCGGCGTCCGCCGCCGAAAGCCGCTGCTTCGGGCCCGACGCGCCATCGAAAACCGAAAGGTCTGATCCTTTTGATGGCCCTACGCGGATACACCCAAAGTTCATTCAAGAAACACCTTAAACCTGCTATAATCGCAACGGCTTAGGGTTTTTCTTAATGAGAATTATCATACAGCCGAGTGGCATGTCTTGCCTGAACGTCGGAGATCAGGCAATGCTCGAGACTGCCTATGGCAGGCTCCGTGACATCTGGCCACGAGCGGAAATCCGGGTCTTCACCTGGGCTCCCAATGAAATCCAGCGTACACTTCCTGGGGCCATTCCAGTCTCGCCCGCGGGGCGTGGCGGGTGTTTTGATCTCAAGATGTTCGGGCGTCTATCGGCCTCCGGGCATCCGCTTTCGAAGATATTCAGCAAGGCGGAGAACACGCTGTTCGACCGCGCTCCCGGACTGCAAACCCTCGCGGCACGAATGAAAATGCGCCTGCGCGGCGACCGGGCCGCGGCGGTTGTCGTATCTGCGCTTCAATCGACGGATTTATTCGTGTTCTCCGGCGCGGGAATGATCACCGACCCTTTCGCACCGGAGGCAATCGAGTGCCTTAAGACTTTATCTCTGAGCAAGCGCTTGGGTGCGCGAACAGCAATCGTGGGACACATGTTCGGGCCCGTTGCAAATGACGAACTGAAAACCGTATGCCGACGCGTCCTTCCCAAGGTCGATTTCATCAGCGTTCGGGAGCGCGTGACAAGCCTGCCGTTTTTGGCCGAATGCGGTGTTCGCACTGAAGATGTGCGGATCACCGGCGACGAAGTGCTCGAGCAAATTTGCCAAAGCCCGCTCGAATCCCGGCCCCGGAACGCGCTCGGCGTCAACGTGAGGGCCGCATACTATTCCGGCGTCGACGGCGCCACCACCTCGCTGCTGAGTGCGGCAATCAATAGAATTTCCCAGCAGCTTGGCGCTCGTCTCGAGCCATTGGCGGTAGCGCATCACAAGGAGGACGATGACAGTGTTGCGTTAAGCGCCATGGCAGCGGAGCTCAAGAACGGCTCGAAGGGGCTCGAGAGCCCACAGGGTTTCAAGCAGCGCATCGCCGGCTGCCGGGTGGTGGTTACCGGTAGTTATCATGCGGCGGTGTTCGCCTTAGCGCAGGGAATCCCCGCACTCGGATTGGTCTTTTCGCCTTACTATGAGGCCAAGTTCAAAGGTCTCAAGGATCTGTTTGGAGCAGGCTGCAGATATGTAGACGGAAGGCAGCGCGGGTGGGATCAGGAGTTGCAGATGACCGCCGCGGAGCTCTGGGCGAATGCGCGCTATTGGGAAGACGAGCTCGTGCGTTCAGCGAACCGGCAGAGCGCCCTGGGTAGGGCCGCCTACGAGGAACTTCGAAGAATCGTCGAGGGCAAGGTCAAAATCACACCTGCACCCACCTTGGAGCCCGTGCCTACGCGCGTGGCGTCGGAAGGCGTGTGACGGCGGCAGCTTCCCGGCTGGGTGTTTTTGAGGGTCCTGGGGCGCTCACGCGCTTCTTGAACCCTGAGAACCATCCGCCCATTCCGCTGGTCGAGCTTCCCGATCATTTGAATCCCTTCCGAAACAGCGGCGTGCGGATTTTCGGCAAGCTGATGTATCTGCTGCCCCTGCTGAATATTAAGTCTCTGCCCGCCATCAATATGCTGTTGGAGGCGCAAGCAGCCGGCAAGCTGGATGGCGTGAACACCATCATCGAAAGTTCGTCCGGCAACACCGTGTTCTCGCTTGGAGTGGCCGCGAAACTCTTCGATATTCAGCGCGTCATCGCCATTCTTCCGTGGGACATAGCCCCGGGGAAGCTCGATCTGCTGCGGCTCTGTGGCGTTGAACCGAGGCTTAATAGGAGCGCCGTGGATCAGCCGACTGGAATCGCGCTGGCGCGCGACGAAGGAAAGAAACCGGGCTGCTTCAACCCCGCGCAGTATGAGAACGACGCCAACCCGAGAGCTTACGAAAAGTGGGTTCTGCCCCAGATCTGGCAACAGACCGAAGGGCGGCTCACGGTCTTCGCTGCCGGGCTCGGAACATCTGGAACTCTGGTCGGTGCAAGCCGCTATTTTGCCAATAACGGATCGAAGGTGACTCTCGTAGGTGTCATCTGCAACCAGCAGAGCGCCGTACCTGGTGTTAGGTCGGAGGCTTGCTTGCGCGAGGTCTCGCTGCCGTGGCGCACATCGGCCGATAGCGTTGTCGAGGCCGGCACAAAGGAATCCTTCAAGCAGAGTTTGGACCTTTGCCGGGCGGGCCTGATGGCGGGCCCGAGTTCGGGATTCGCACTCGCCGGACTTCTCAAATTCCTGGAGAACCGCGAACGCGATTCTAGTCTGGATCCACTTCGAAATGAGGATGGAGAAGTGATCGCTACTTTCATTTGCCCGGACACTCCGCTACCGTACTTGGACAAATACTCAACCCATTTAGACCCATCGGATTTCTGAGCATGGGCAGCAGGACAAACATGACTACGCTCAGTTCCCAGCACACGAACGCCATCCGCACGCTTGCGATTCCAGAACCAAAACTTGAAATGGCGGGACCGGATCTGTGGCGACTGACCGCCTCAGTCGACGGTTCCGAAGTCTATTTTGAGGCTTTCGTTCCGCTCTCCCCGCGGCCGGAAGTCCTGGTATGTCCGTTCCTGCTGCCAACCATGAGCCGCGGCATGGACATGGAAGTCGCCGGTGTATTGAGTGCTGGTTTTCTCGAGAACCTGAAATTCGTTCGGCATCGGGCTATGGAGTGGTGGCCTGAGTTGTCGGCCGGCAACGTACGTGCTCGCATCGGGCCGCCCGCGCCTCCGGCGCCCCATGCCGCGGTTTTCTATACCGGCGGCGTCGATTCCTCTTACGTACTTCAACAACTTCATTCGCGCCTCAAGTATGCCATTTTCGTCGAAGGGTTCGATGTCTCTCTGAAGGACTTACCGCGGCTGCGAGGCGTTCGCGAATGGTTAGGCAAAACCGCGCAAGCCTGCGGAGTGGAACTGCTCGTCGTACGCACGAATCTGCGCGAACACCCTTTGTTCCGCGAAGTTGGCTGGGAAATTAGTCATATCGCTGCATTGGCCGCGATCGCGCACGCGCTCGGTGAAAATGTGCGCACCGTGTACGTCGCTGCCAGCGACGTAGAGCCGCCTTGGGGCTCGGCCCCGGATTTGGACGCGGCCTGGTCTTCTGAATCGGTGCACATCGAAAATTTCAGCGCCGAACTGACGCGACTGCAACGTGTCGCTTCCATTGCGAACTGGACGCCCCTGCGCGGCCGTTTACGTGTTTGCTGGGAGAACAACTCTTCCGATCTGAACTGTGGATTTTGCGAAAAATGCGTTCGCACGCGGTTGGGACTCTATGTCTCGGGCGCGCCCGATGGCCTGGATTCGTTCCCCCCGGACCAACCGCTGCGTGCCACACTCGGCAGGCTTTCTTCCGTGCAGCACGAGCTCCATGGCCAATGGCGCGAAGTCGCTGCGTCGCTCACCGAACCGGGCTTGCGCCGCGAAGTGGAACGCATCCTCCAGGGACGTCCTCATCCCCTCTGGTGGAGAGCCTTGCGCAGGCTCAAGCGCATAACGCGCCAAGCACTGCATCGCGAAAGACGATAGAGTGAGCGCTGAATTTTCATGGCCGAACTCCACGGGCGCTCCTTCGGACGACTGCATCAGCTCTCTAGATCCCGCCGATTGGAAGAGCTTTCGAGAACTAGCGCACGCCGCCCTCGACGAAGCGATCAGTTTTGTCCAGTCTGTTCGTGAGCGGCCGGTCTGGCAGCCGGTCCCGCAGTCTGTAAGGGCCGCCCTGGCGTGCCCAGTGCCGGCGGAACCGCAAGATCTGGAATCCGTCTACAACGAGTTCGTCAACTTCATCCTTCCTTACAGCGTCGGCAATATCCACCCGCGTTTCTTCGGTTGGGTGCACGGTACCGGCCTCGCTTCTGGCATCATCGCGGAGATGTTGGCCGCCGCGCTCAACGAAAATTGCGGCGGGAGAGACCACGTTGGCCTCTACATCGAGCGCTCCGTCATCGATTGGTGCAAATCCATTTTCAGCTTTCCGACCGAAGCAACGGGCATCCTGGTCAGTGGCACTTCGATGGCGACCCTGATCGGATTAGCCGTGGCGCGCGATGCCTGTCAGCAGGCGGATTCATCGAGCCGCGGTTCGCTTGTCGCCTATGCATCCACAGAGGCGCATTCTTCCGTTTCGAAGGCGATGCAAACCCTCGGATTCGGCGACCAAGCCTTGCATAGCGTACCGGTTAATGAAGATTTCACCATGAATTTGGCCGCGCTACGCCAGGCCATCGAGAAGGACCGGCAAACGGATCTGCGGCCATTCTGCGTGATAGGGACCGCAGGCACGGTTAGTACCGGCGCTATCGATGACCTTGAGGGTCTCGCCGCCCTTTGCCAGTCGGAAGGTCTCTGGTTTCACGTGGACGGCGCGTTCGGCGCGCTTGCGATACTTGCCGAGGAGCTCCGGCCCCGTCTTCAAGGCATTGAGCGGGCGGATTCGCTCGCATTCGACTTCCATAAGTGGATGCATGTCCAGTACGATGCCGGTTGCCTGCTGGTGAGAGATGGCGAAAACCAACGCCATATGTTCTCCTTGCGCCCTGCTTATCTTCGCGGCGCCAGTCGCGGTTTAGCCGGCGGCGGCGAATGGCCCTGCGACTTAGGACCCGAATTATCGCGCAGTTTTCGGGCTCTCAAAATTTGGTTTGCTTTGAAAGAGCACGGCGTTAAACGGTTTGGCGAGGCCATCGCAAGGAATTGCCGCCAGGCGCAGTATCTGGCTGCTCTGTTCCGCCGCTGTCCGAACGTTCAACTGATGAATTCTCCTTCGCTGAACATCGTGTGTTTCCGTTTTTGTCCGCCGGAGTGGGACCAAGCGGCGCTCGATCGTTTAAACGAAGACATCGTGGCCGATGTGCAGGAATCCGGCATCGCTGTGCCCTCCAGCACACGCCTTCATGGGTCGCTGGCTATTCGCGTAAACATCACAAATCACCGTACCTGCGATTCAGATCTGGACCTGCTGGTTAGGGTAGTGGTGGAAGCCGCGGACAAACGAATCGGCGCGCACGCGGGACAAATCTAAAATGCACCCGGATGTTGACGTCAGTTTTCGCTCCGTTTCCAAGCGCTATTTCATTCGCCAGACCGGGACTGCCGCATCCCAAACGGGCGCCTCCAACTGGCTAGCGAAACTTCGCCGGGGCCGCGAACCCAAGCGGGAGTTTTGGGCTATAAAGGATCTTTCCTTCACCGTCGAGCGCGGCGAAGCAGTCGGCATTATCGGACACAACGGCGCGGGTAAGAGCACCCTTCTGAAGATGCTATCGGGCATCACCGCCCCAACCAGAGGCGAAGTTTCAATTCGCGGACGATTTTCCGCCCTGCTCGAAGTCGGCTCCGGCTTCCACCCGGAGCTAACCGGCCGCGAAAATATTTACTTGAGCGCATCTGTGCTCGGCATGTCTCGACGGGAGATCCGCCGGAAGTTAGACTCGATTGTCGATTTCGCCGGAGTAGAAAGCTTTATCGACACTCCCGTGAAGCGCTATTCGTCGGGCATGTTTGTTCGCTTGGGATTCTCCATCGCGGCTCATCTCGAGCCCGACGTTCTGCTGCTCGACGAAGTGCTCGCCGTTGGCGACAAGTCGTTTCAGGACAGGTGCAAGGAGCGCATCGGCGAGTTGCACTCAAACGGCACCACCGTTGTATTCATTTCGCACGATCTGGCCGCCGTCCGGACCCTGTGCCCGCGTGTGATGTTGTTGGAGCGGGGCCAGATCGCAGCCGAAGGGAATGCAGACGAGGTAATACAAAAATACACGGAAACGACGAACCTCACCCATGCCCCGTCGCTCGACCATGGCGCCAAAACGGTACAGATCACCAGTGTGGCTTTCTTCGACGAGTGGGGAAACCGGTCTGTAGGCTTTCGAACCGGATCTCCTATATACGGCGCCGTGGAGTATATCGCTACCCAGGAGATTCGGGCCGCCATCTGTCTGCAATTCCTCCACTCTCAGGGGTGGATAGCCGCGCAATGGACAACTTCTCACGACCCCGCGAAGCCTTTTGTCATCCGCCCCGGCAAAGGATCCATCCAATTCCGGTGCGACGAGCTCGGCCTGCAACCAAGCGTCTACAAAGTCGACGCCCAGATTGAGGAAGCCGGCACAAAACGAGTGCTGGAGGAGCAGCCCCGCTGTACCTCCATCCATGTCAAGAGCGGCAAGAAGGTCCGCGGAGTGTTTTACTCGCCCCACCGTTGGCGTGAAGTTTCGAACGATTAGCTTCTGATACGCTTCAGCCGCGCCAAATCCGCCAGCCGTTCTTCAAGATGACGAGCCGGCGTGCATGACGCGCGCTTTTAAGGCCACCAGCGGCATTAATCCAAACCGGCGGTAGGCTCTGGTTTTCAGAGCGTAGCGTTGGTCCTGAAAAGCCTTAGTACTTGTGAAGTAGTTAGATGGCTTGCCAACGGCCTCGGCCAGTTGAGTAGCCGCGCGTTCCAACTGCCAGATGTGCTGCACGCGGGATTTCACGTGCCCTTGATGGGGGTGGGTCGCCTCCCAGAGCTCCATAGCGCGCTGTGGGTCGTGAATGTTGGGGAATAGCAATCCGACATTCTTTCGCGCCGCGCCGCGGTCGAGCGGCAGGAACTCCGAGACCGTGCCTGTCGAACTTGTCCTGCCGCGCCGGTACTTGAGGAGTTTTTCGGGCAGGTTGGCAAACTCAGTGATGCGTGCCAGGCGCATCGCCAGATCCAGATCCTCGAACGGCTGTATATCCAGGTAGTTGCCCGCTTGTAGTACGGCGGACTTGCGAAATACCATCGAAGGATGGCAAAACTGCGCATGCCAGCGGGTTAGCCAGCGCAGTTCAGCGTCGGCCGTCGGATAGATCCAGCCCGGCTCGTTTTTCGGCTCTCCGCGCTCATCAATCAATTCAACTTGGCAACCGAGCAGACCGACTTCGGGGTGGGCCTGCAGAAACGAAATCTGCCGCTCGAGCCTCTGAGGGTGGCTGATGTCATCCGCATCGATGCGAGCGCACAGTTCGGAGTCTGCCATCTCTGTCAGCGCCGCAAGGCTTGCTCCCAAGCGCAGCGGTTTGCCGGAGACAACTTGGCCGGGAATGTGCGATGGAATCCAGCGGCGCAGTTCCTCGAGCGTCCCATCCGTCGAACCGTTATCCCAAACAATGATTTTGTGATTCTTGTAACTTTGTTCGGCGACGGCCTTGAGTGTCGCCGGAAGGTAGGGCATTCCATTGCGCACCGGCATCAACCAGGTGACCGGCGAATCGTTTGTCATCCTCGCACTCATTCCCGAAAATCGCTTTTGTTCAGGCGCAGGATTTCGCGCGCACTGCGCCTCTTTGTAGATGTGGTCATGAGTACCCGAAGGTCGCTTCCGTTACACGCGACATGCATTAACGTATGACCATTTTTCTGCACAAAATGTTTGGCAAAATTCGTTTGGACGCTGACCGCGCAACCCACGGAACCCCATTGGCTGTAACGCCTGAAACATTGGGGGTCGAGGGAAAAAGAATCGAACATTCATCCGGACTCGCCAAATTTCAACCATTCCGGGGGGACAATTGCTATAAATGGAGTCTCGACGCTCATGAGGGCTCCCGTCTTCCAGGCTTGACGTTAATGGTCTTATAAAGAAACCCGCTGTGAAGTTTACTTAATAAAGACTTGTATTCTTGCGAACAATAAACTCCTTCGTAACTTATTACAAGGCATGAACTTATTTGGGTACTAGAGTATTCTACCTGGGGTCCTGTACGTAACAAAACTTTGCTGGATTTCCGTAGGACTGAGCAATCTTGAAAATGTATTCGCTCCGTATGATACTAAGACCGCGGTACCTTCCCCATTCAGTTGTGAAGCGAGTCTCGCGGGAAAGTATGACTCATAAAGCTCGCCGAAAGGAACGCAAGTGAATTGGTACGCATTAAACGTAAAGCCGCGGCATGAAAAAGCGGTCGAGCAGCAATTAAACGCGCGCTTACTGGAAGGCTATTCGCCGTATTACTCGGCGCGAAGGCGCTGGTCTGATCGCGTCAAACCGGTCGAGTTTCCGCTGTTTCCCCGCTACGTATTTTGCCGCTTTTCCTTCGAGGAAAGGCTAAAAGTGATCAGCATCCCGAGCGTGCTCTCGATTGTCGGTTTTGGCGGGGCGCCTTGCCCAATTGCGGATATAGATATCGAGAAAATCAGGAGCATGGTAGCTAGCGGCCTGCCGATGATGCCTTGGCCTTGCTTACAGATTGGCGAGCAAGTAAGAATCTGTCATGGTCCATTGTCGGGCCTGGAAGGAATTCTTACCCGCGAGAAGGCGGCGTACCGGGTGGTTGTGAGTATCGAGATATTGCAGCGCGCCGTAGCCGTCGAAGTTGAGCGCACTCTGATCGCGCCCGTAACGGCACAGAGAAAACCACCCGCAACGGTTCTTTTGCCCGCCACCGCTCGTCCGGCATGTGATTGGTAGATCGCCTTTAGTCAGCGGTTTGCTCAAACCTCCTGCGCAGATGCTACCGTTGAAAACATATGCGAGTTTTTCTCGGATTCCGCTGCCTCGGCCGGTCGGCGATGAGCTGGTTATGACACCCTCGCGCGCCGACTAAATTCCAGAGAGACTACGGCTTCGAATCCGGCATAAGGAGGAGTTTTGCTTTCTCTAAGCAAGCGGGCCGATAGCATCGCTCAATCTGAGATTCGAGCGATGACTCTAGAATGCCAGCGAGTCAACGGCATCAATCTGGCGCAAGGCGTTTGCGACACTGCCTTGCCCGCTGCCGTGGCTAAGGGCGCCAAAGACGCCATCGATCGCGGATGCAACAGCTACACGCGCTACGACGGCATCGCGGAACTGCGCCAGGCTATCGCCCGCAAGCTGTGCACTTACAACGGCATCAAAGCCGACCCGGATACACAGATCACAGTGAGCGGCGGCTCTACGGGCGCGTTCTATTGCGCTTGCCTCGCGCTGCTGAATCCGGGCGATGAAGTGATCCTCTTCGAGCCCTTTTACGGTTATCACGTGAATACGCTGCTCGCCGTCGAAGCTCTGCCGGCGTATGTCACCATGCAAGCGCCCGATTGGACCTTCACGCCCGATGATCTCGAGTCCGCGGTGACCCCACGCACGAAGGCCATCCTGATCAACACGCCGGCCAATCCTTCAGGCAAAGTCTTTACCGCCCAGGAACTCGAGTGGATCGCCGCCTTCGCGAATCGCCATGACTTGTTCGTATTTACAGACGAAATATATGAGTATTTCATCTATGATGGACGGCACCACATCAGCCCCGGAGCGCTGCCCGGAATGGAGCATCGAACGATCACCACCTCAGGATTTTCCAAAACCTACAGCATTACCGGCTGGAGAATCGGCTATACTGCCTGTCAGCCCGAATGGGCGCGCATGATCGGTTACATGAACGATCTAGTCTATGTCTGCGCTCCCTCGCCGCTGCAGGTGGGCGTCGCCGCGGGCATCGAACTGCTGAACTCTAACTTCTATCGAGAACTGGCGGACGAGTACGCCGCTAAGCGCGATCTGCTCTGCGATGCTTTGGAACGGGCGGGCTTGCGCACCTGCCCTCCGCAAGGCGCTTACTACATCCTGGCCGATGTTTCGAGCCTGCCCGGACAAACCAGTAAAGAGCGGGCCATGTACCTGCTCAACCGAACGGGCGTTGCAGCCGTTCCCGGAAGCGCTTTCTTCCATGGACCCGAAGGAGAGGCGTTCATTCGCTTCTGCTATGCCAAGTCTGACGCTCAACTTGAGCAAGCCTGCCAACGGCTCGCTACTATTTAGTAACTTCTTTACTCGCCAAATCAGGCGCCAATGAATGTCTTCATAGCTGGTGCAGTCCTCAAATCGGCGTCGGAAAGAACCGAACGAAGGCGTTCGACCGACACCGTGCCGCAGCCAAACTCGCCCACG
The DNA here is from genome assembly GCA_035502635.1 of Bryobacteraceae bacterium. GTDB lineage: Bacteria > Acidobacteriota > Terriglobia > Bryobacterales > Bryobacteraceae > Bog-105. The sequence continues at coordinate 117,700 of DATJUG010000056.1, read as the reverse complement.
ACTAGGCCCGCGGCACAATTCGCCAGCAGCGCAGCGGCCCAAAAGTCTGCGCCTCCAGCCACCGCGACACCCACAACCGCCAGCACCGTATCGCCCGCGCCCGTCACATCGAACACCTCTAACGCTCGCGTGGGAAGTTGGTAGTGCTCCCGCCCCGGCAAGTAGAGCGTCATCCCTTCCGATCCCTCGGTAAGCAACACGGCGGCATCGGGCAGCACTCTATGCAGCCGCTCGCACGCATTCAGCGCGTCACTATGCGACCGAATGACCACACCGGTCAACGCGGACAACTCAGCTCGATTCGGCTTAATGATCGTCGCTCCGCGATATCGCAGCGCGTCGGTACCCTTCGGATCCACGATGACCGGCACCCCGCGTTCGCGGGCGCTCGAGAGTAAAGCAGCCGCAAACTCCGGGCTCATCAGGCCCTTGGCGTAATCCGACACCAGCACGCAATGACAGGAATTGAGATGCGCTTGCAGGCTTTGAATCGCCTCCTGTTCCCTATCCGCCGGAAGCGGGTGCGTATCCTCCTCATCGATTCGAGTGATCTGCTGCCGGCCCGCAATTACTCGCGTCTTCACCGTGGTAATGCGGCTCGGGTCGGTCAGCAGGTAATCCGGCGAGACGCCATTTTCCACCAGGGCCCCCCGCAACTCCGCCGCGGTCTGATCCTCCCCCACCACGCCGACTAGCGTGACTCTCGCTCCCAGCGCGGCAACATTCAGCGCCACGTTTCCAGCCCCGCCCGGAAAGCAGACCGTCTTCTGTTTCCGAATCACGGGAACCGGCGCTTCCGGCGAGATGCGGCTCGCTTCCCCCATCCAGTAGCGGTCCAGCATCACGTCGCCGACCACCATGACGTGCTGCGCTTCAAATCGTGAAAGCAAATCGGCGAATTCGCTGTTCATTTCACCATTCCACTAGCAAGAGTAACGCGCTTCCCACTCTTGCTCACCTCTCTGGCCTACGATGAAGAAAGCATTCCGACTACGGACCGCCACCATATGACTGCCGGCGATATACGCGACCTGTTTCTCGAGACATCCCACTCTTTCGCAACCGCGGCCCAGTCCGATTACCCCGCCACCGTCGCAGCCGCCATCGAACTGCTTTCTACCGCCTTTGAAACCGGCCACAAACTGCTAGTCTTTGGAAACGGCGGCTCGGCATCTGACGCTGAGCATATCTCTGGAGAACTGGTCGGCCGCTTTCTTCTTGAGCGCGCCGGCCTTCCCGCCATCTGCCTCACCTCGAATGCCGCCTTCGTCACTGCATGGGCCAACGATTGCGGCTACGAACAGATCTTCTCCCGCCAGATTCAAGCCCTGGGCGTCCCCGGCGATGTGGCCTGGGGCATCTCGACCAGCGGCAATTCTAAAAACGTCGTTGCCGGCTTGAAGACCGCCCGTGCTGCCGGACTTCGCACCATCGGCATGACCGGCGCCTCCGGCGGCAATCTCACCACAATCTGTGACGTGCTGCTGGCCGCCCCCGCGACCAGCACACCGCGTGTCCAGGAAATCCACTTGGTGACCTATCACGCCATGTGCGAGGCCGTCGAACGGGTCAAAATCCAATCCGCAGCTTCTCTAAACGAACTCGCGCGGTAACTGCACGGCGCCTCCACACCGCTCTTCTCAGATATCAACACCGAGGCGCATCCGGCGCTCGCCGCTGCCTCGCAATCGCTGATCGAATCGCCGACCATATAACATAGCTCAGGCTTCGTTCCGAAATAATTTACTGCCCGCTCCAACAGCAATTTACCCGGCTTCCGGCAATCGCATTCATCGGCCAGAGAATGCGGACAATAGTAAATCCTTGCAATCTTGATGCCTGCCGGAGCGAGCTGCCGGAACAACGCTTGATTCACTTCGAAAAATTCCTGCTCGCTGTAATAGCCTAGGCCGATCCCCTGCTGATTCGTAATCACTACCAGCGTGAAGCCTGCCTCTTGCAGCGCCTTCAATCGATCGAGAACTCCCGGCATCAGCTCAACCCGCGACGGATCGTGAAGAAACGGTACGTCGCGGATGAGTGTCCCGTCGCGGTCCAGAAATACTAGCCGCGGCTGCTGAGTCCTTGCCTCTGGCGCAACTCTATCGTGCAGCTCGAGCTGTGCGGCCCGCTCAAGAATCGCAGTCGTACTAATCTCCGAATCGATCGGAATCGTTACCACCAGGCCGCCGTAGGACTCAACCAGCGGTTTCGATCGTAGATTGCCGCCTGTGTAATCCCCGCCTTTGATGTAAACGTCCGGTTTGAGTAACTCAATCAGACCTGCCGGCCGCGATTCCTCCATCAGCGTGACCGCATCCACGTCTTCCAGCGCCGCTACAACCTTCAGACGATGCTCCTGCTTATTAATCGGCCGTAATTCGCCTTTATAGCTCTTGATAGAACTGTCGGAATTAACTGCAACTAAAAGCGCGCCGCAGTATGCGCGCGCCGCAGTTAGATACTCAACATGCCCCGCGTGGAGAATATCGAACGCCCCGCACGTGAACCCTATCGTTTTTCCGCCGGAACGCTGCACCGAGACCCAGGTCTGAAGCGCTTCCCGATCGAGTATCTTTGAATGTTTGCTCAGAGCCAAAGTTACCCCAACAGCTCTGTTGCACGCTTAGCAAAGTAAGTGAGGATAAAATCGGCTCCCGCACGGCGAATGCCAGTCAGCGATTCGATAATTGCCCGGTCTAAATCCAGCCAGCCGTTCTGCGCAGCCGCCATGATCATGCTGAATTCGCCGCTGACCTGGTAGGCGCCCAACGGCGCATCGAACCTCGTGCGGGCTTCCCGGAGTATGTCCAGATACGGCATCGCGGGCTTTACCATAATCATGTCCGCGCCTTCTTCTAAATCCAGCGCGATCTCCCGCATCGCCTCCCGTCCGTTCGCCGGATCCATCTGATAACTTCGACGGTCGCCGAACTGTGGCGCCGATTCAGCCGCCTCGCGAAACGGTCCGTAAAACACCGACGTGTACTTGGCCGCATAGGAAAGTATCGGCGTGTTAGCGTGCCCCGCTGCATCCAGCGCCTTACGAATCGCACCCACCCGCCCATCCATCATGTCGCTCGGTGCGACAATGTCCGCCCCGGCACAGGCGTGCGAGACAGCCGTCTTCGCCAGCCACTCCAGCGTCGCATCGTTATCCACGTCGCCGTTGGCATCGACCTTTCCGCAATGCCCATGGCTCGTGTATTCGCAGTTGCAAACGTCCGTAATGACCAGCAGCCCTGGAATTTCTTGCTTCAAAGCTCTCACCGCGCGCTGCGTAATTCCATCCGCGGCATATGCCCCCGAAGCCACTTCGTCCTTCTCTTCCGGTATGCCGAACAGAATCACGCCGCCTAAACCGAGCGCCTTGCACACCTCGCATTCCCGCGCCAGCCTGTCAATCGAAAGCTGCGCGATTCCCGGCATCGACCCGATCTCTTTCCGCACACCTTCACCCGGACACACAAAAAACGGAAGTATGAACTGCGAGGGTGCAAGCCGAGTCTCGCGCACCAAGCGCCGCATACTTTCGGACGAACGCAGCCGCCGCAAGCGCTGCACGGGAAACGCCATAGCTCTACCAGTGTGACAAACACATGGAACAGACCGGGCCGTACCACAATGTTTCTATATGTCCCGCAAAGCCGCCAAGCGCTGGCTGATCGGCGGTCGCGTGCAAGGCGTCGGCTTCCGCTTCTTTGTCCAGCACAAAGCCAGCGCGCTCGGCCTCGCCGGCTGGGCGCGCAACCTCCCGGATGGCCGCGTCGAAGTCTACGCGATCGGCCCACCCGACGACCTGAATGATCTCGCCGCCGCTCTGCACCAGGGCCCGCGCATGGCCGATGTCCGCGGCATCGAAGAGCATGACGAAGCGGTTCAGAATCTCTCCAGCTTCGCCATTCGCTGAAGCGCCGCCTCAGTTACATCCCAGCCAGATCGCTCGCCGCTTCGTTGATCGCCTGGTTCATCTGCGCCAGGCACTGCTCCACCACCTGCTTCTCCTGCTGCGCCAGTGTCCAGTTCTTCGCATCGACGGCTTCGCGAATGCCCGGCAGCGTCTTCACGCCGTAGCCTGTATAAAAGCCCGGCGCATAAATCTGGTTCTTGAACCACGGCCGGTTGGGCAAGCCTTCCGGACGCGTCAGAACCAGTTCGGTTCGCATCAAGGTTTTGTTCAACGCCGCGAGCTGCGCTGGATCCAGAGATCCCTTCGACGCCACCATCTGCAGCAGGCCCTCATATTTTTGGCTGCCCGTCTTCATCGTCTCCAGTTCATTCCGCAGCGCGGTGAAGTCCATCTTCTGCCCACTTTTTTCCGCCTCTTTTTCGATTTCGTTCAGGTACCCACTCACGGTATTCGCGAAATGCCCGAACTCGAACGGCAGAATGGACGAATCCGCCAGCCGCAACAACGCCGTCGCCGTGTACTGCGCGAGCGCCTTGCAATCCACGAACCCGAACGCGCCATCCGAGAAGTGCGTGTACCAATAGATGTCGTCGTAGATCGAGTGATAGATCCCACTCTTGGTCTGGCCGCCGAAGCCTTCGTTCATGCTCGCCACACCCAGGTAATCGATGAACGCCACGTAATCGGAACCTGCGCCCAGCGCCCCAATCGTAAACGCCTTCGGTTCCTTGCTCGCGCTTTCCGGCTCTTCCTGGTTCTCGTTCGGCGGATGATGCAGCCAATACTCGGCCAAATTCGAGTTCGTCCCCGGCTGCGGAACGGCCATCGCCACCTCGCTTGCAAATTCCTCCAGCGTATGCGAGCCGCTCACATGAATCCAGCCGTGCGCCGTGTTATCCGAATTTAAATAGGCGACCGCCTTTTCTTTCAGCTCCTCCTGATGCTTCTCGGCCCACTCCGTCGAACCGAGCAGCCCGAACTCCTCGCCGTCCCACAAGGCGATCTTGATGGTCCGCTTGGGTTTCCATCCCTGCTTTTGCAAGCTAGCCAGCGCGCGCGCCGTTTCAAGCAGCGCCACCGCGCCGGAGGTCGGATCGTCGGCGCCATTCACCCATGCGTCATGATGATTCCCCGCAATCACCCACTCATCCGGCGATTCAGCGCCCGGAATCGTGGCAATCACGTCGTAGAGCGGCTTGGTCGTCCAATCGTAATCGGTCTTCATATGGACGCGAGTCGCGCCTGGACCGGCATGATACGTGATCGGCAGAGCGCCGCGCCATTCCCGCGGCACCACCGGCCCCGTGAGCTGCTCCAGAATCGGCTGTGCATCCGCGTACGATAGCGGCAGCACCGGAATCTTCATGATCGTCTTCGCTTCAGAGATCGCCAGCCGCTTCGATCCTTTCTCGGATGCCCAGCCCGGCGACAGCGGATCACCTGAATAGAGCGGCATGTCCATCACGCTGCCGCGCTGCACGCCCTCCGGCGGCCGCATCGGGCCTTTTGTATAGACATCGTCTACGAAATAGCCATCTTCGTGCGGGTCCGAGTAGATCAGGCAGGCGATTGCGCCATGCTCGTAAGCCACTTTCGCCTTGATGCCACGCCAGCTCTTGCCATACCGCGCGATCACGATCTTTCCCTTGACGCTGATGCCCTGCTTCGCCAGCCATTCGTAATCGTCCGGCACGCCGAAATTCACGTACACCACCTGCCCGGTCACATCGCCGCTCGCGGCATACGCGTTGTAAGTCGGTAACTGATTGGCCTGACCGCTGGTCGGGTCTACCGCAATGGCCGGCTCCTTCAACTTCGCGACAAATCGCTTCGGCCCAATCACTTCCACTTGCCGCACCGTCGGAAACGGCATCAGCGCTTCGAACTCTTCGATGTGCGCGTCGAGTCCCCATTCTTTGAGGTTGCCGAGAATATATTCCGCAACCACCTTCGATCGCGGCGACCCCGCGTTGTGCGGCTCACCAGCTTGAAACTGCATGTAGCGCAGCAACCGCGCCGCATCCGGCAACGCCTGCGCCTGCTCTTCGAGCTTCTGCTCGTCAGCGATGTCTTTGGTGAGAAATCCGCGAATGGAAGCGGTCTGCGCGAAGGTTGAGAAGGGCAGTACGACGCAGAGCAGCAAGATCACGATGGGTTTCATGGTTGGACTATTTTAGCCCGCGCAGCCTCGTTCTCTGCTACGGTTCCCCAACCCGAACCGTCAATCGATTCGCTGCTTGGGCGCCTGGGCAAACCAAACCTGGCAGTGAAATGAAACGTGCTTCCGCAACCCGGTTCGCTTTCGAGCCAGATCTTTCCGTCCATCAGTTTCACCAATAACGAGGAGATAGTCAGGCCGAGTCCCGTGCCTCCGTATTTCCGGGTCGATGATGCGTCAGCCTGGCAGAAGGCTTCGAAGATGAGTTGTTGCTTGTCTCGCGGAATGCCGATTCCGGTATCCATAACCCGAAAGTGAAGAAGAACATCGTCGGCGCACCGGCTTTCGATGCCGGCGTACAACGCAACCCCGCCCGTCTCGGTGAACTTAATAGCATTACCAACCAGGTTGACGATTAGTTGCCGCAGGCGATCCGGATCGCCCATCAAAACGTCATCAATGCAGGCAGAAAAATCACATGCTAATTCGAGACCTTTGTCATGCGCTGACGCCGCCAGCGATTTCAGAGCCCCTTCCAGGCAATCACGCAGGTTGAACTCCACGGTGCGCAACTCCAACGTCCTGGCCTCAATCTCAGTGAAATCCAGAATGTCACCGACGACCTTGAGCAAGGCGTCCGCCGAGTGCTTGACGACTTGAATGTAGTCGCGCTGCTCTGCATCCAGATTAGTGCTGAGCGCAACCTCCGCCATGCCAATGATGCCGTTGATAGGAGTGCGAAGCTCATGGCTCATATTGGTGAGGAACTCGCTCTTGGCGCGGTTCGCCGCCTGCGCATCCGCCAGCGCATCTTCCAACGATTCCTCGGTTCGTTTAAGACTGGTGATGTCGAAGCCGATCCCGTGAACGAACCACGGCCGGCCATCGGGACGGCGCACCATTTTCGCGTCGCACTGGAACCAGACCGTGTGTCCATCCTTAGCAATGACCCGGTATACCGAATGTAGAGCTTGACCGGTGAGAAACAACGCAGCCGCCTCCAGGCTCCAGCGGCTCTTGTCCTCGGGATGAATCTGCTGATACCAGCATATGGGCTCTTCCAGCCACTCCTGTTGCTTAAAGCCGAGTAGCGTTTCGATATGCGGGCTGACGTAGGCATTGCCAATACCGCCATCCAGATGCGCCATAAACACGACCGCCGGAATCTGTTCCAGCAGCGTTCGATACCGCGCCTCTGCGCTCGCGTCGTCCCATTCAACAGTCTCAGCTTGAGATTCGTTGAAGTTGATTTCAGCGATTGAAAAATGAGGGGAATAGATCTGAGCCAAACCCTTGAGAATGCCTTCGGCATCGGCTAAGTCAGGCGGCAGAGGATGCTTCAAACGTCAACCTTCTCGCTGGCCCGGCTCCTCCAGCTCGGCTCCTTGTTCATCGACGCAAGCGTAAAGCGCCTCAACGCATGAATGGCCCGCCCATATGTCTTCACCGCGTGCGAGGACAATAGCGATCCCGGAGGTGCATCCATGAACGGCATAAATTTGTCGGGGAACCCGGGCATCGTGCAACCGATGCAGATGCCGCCCACATTCGGGCATCCGCCCAGACCGTTCATCCAGCCGCGCTTGCCTACATTGCACTGCACCACCGGTCCCCAGCATCCAAGCTTCACAATGCACTGCGGCGCACCATATGCTTCGGCGAATTCGCCTTGTTCGTAGTAGCCGCCCCGATCGCAGCCCTCATGCAGAGTGGCCTCGAACAGCCACGCCGGCCGCAGGACATCGTCAAGCCGAATCATCGGCGCTCGCCCGGCGGCCTGGTGCAGCAGATACAGCAGAGTCTGAGTGAAATTATCGGGCTGTACTGGACAACCCGGCACGCAAACGATCGGAATGCCGGCCACCGATCTCCAACTCCATCCCAGGTAATCGGGAAGCCCCATGCAACCCGTGGGATTACCTTGCATCGCGTGAATTCCGCCATAGGTGGCGCAAGTTCCCGCGGCAACGACCGCCCATGCGTAAGGCGCCAATTTGTCGATCCACTCGGTGACCGTAATGGGCTGGCCGGTTTCGCGATTCGTGCCGAAGCCGGTCCAGTAGCCTTCCGCTTTGTTCTTCTCATTCGGTATGGAACCTTCAATTACCAGAATGAAAGGAGTGGAGTTCCCCTCAGCGGCGCGATAGAACGGGCGCAGAAAATCGTCCCCTGTGGCGCTCGCCAGCACCGGATTATGTAAATTTACTTTGGGAATCCAAGGAATGCCGCCCAGCAGAATGTCTTCAATACTGGGCTGCGTAGCCGCTGTGACGGAGATTGTATCTCCATCACAGCCTAGACCGGCGGTGATCCAGAGGATATCTAGTTCGGCAATCGCAACAGACGCCGAACCGCCCCCTGGAGCAATTCCAGCTTGGGTCATCTATTATTGCTGTGCCCGATTTTATCATCGAGCTTTCCCGCAAGCTCCGCCTCAAGCGCGGCGCATCACTCGCGAAATGGCCTCCGCCATTTGCTCCCACCTGGAGTGTTCCACCGTCAGACGCTTTCGGCCCGCCGCGGTTAGCCGGTAAAATCTCGCCCGCCGGTTCGTCGACGACACTTCCCACTTTCCGGCAATCAGCCCATTTTTCTCCAGACGATAGAGCGCCGGATAAAGTGATCCGTGGTCTACTTCCAGAACGTCATCGGACGAGCGCTCGATCGCTTTCGCGATTTCATACCCGTTCGCCTTTCCTGATAGCAGCGTCCGCATGACCATCATGTCCAGCGTCCCCTGCAGCAGATCGAGCTTCGCTTCTTCCTTCTTCGCCATGGATGTGTAATCCCAGTTTATCATCCGCATCGTGGTTGTTTCCCTATAGGTAGACTACCTACTATCTGTCCCATGCGCGGACAGCGGCTGTTCCGGAATCGGCCTTCTATGCGGTTCACGTGGCCCCGAAAACCGTTTGAAGCTGTTGCTTGCCAAGCTCTGCAGCCTTCCTTGTGTTTTGGAACCGGAATTGCACCTGCACTTGACGCCTAGCCATGAACCGGAGATCTTTTCTTTGGACGGGCGCCGCTATGGGGGCCTCAGCCGCAGCCCGAAAATCCGCCAGCACCGAAACCGTCTACCGCTTCCAGGCAGGCGATTGCGACGTCCGCATGGCAGTGGAGTTCTTCGATAATTATTCGACGAATGGCTTCTGGTTCAAAGAGCAGAGAAACAACCGGCGCTTTTGTCTTTCGGGTACAGGCGAAGAGAACCACAGTTGCCTGCCGAACTTCATCGGCTCCGTCGCCATCGCTCGCTATCAGATTCAACCGCTTTCCCGCGCGCTCAAGACTCTTGCGCTGCGGGAACACGTTCGCGCCATCGATCAAGACAGCCGGCTTGTGACCCGCGAGCCATTCGAGCGCACCATAAACCTCGAGAACGGCGTCGCCAGCGACATTCAGGCTTTCGGGTATCAGGCAGACAGCTCATCTCCGCCCCAGGGATCCGCCGATCCGAGCGGCCCCTGGTGTCTTCTTCGGCAGGATCTTTATATAGCCCGGCAGCCAAGCGATGCTTGGTCAACAGGGGGGAGCGGCTCCGCCGTCCTTGCCAAGCCATCGCGCAGTGCGTTGCCGGGCTGTTGCTTAGGAGAAGGACGGGACGCCCTCTTCCTGGTGCTTCACTGGAAACATACGTTGAACGCAATACGGCTTTTTGATGTCATTCCCGGAGATGGCACCCGCTTGATCGCAGAGCCGGATGCGTCCCGCAGGGCATCCCGATGAAAGCAAAGCTGGCACAAATCTGGAGGCGCATTCGTCACTTCCGCAGCGACGCGGATCTTGAAGACGAACTGCGCGTACATCTCGATATGAACGCCGAAGACAACCTGGCACGCGGTATGTCCGATACGGAAGCGCGCCGGCGCGCTCATTTGCAACTCGGCCACACGCGTTCTATCGTCGAATCCATTCGCGATCGAGAGTTCATCACAATGCTCGAGAGCTGGTATAACGATCTGCTCTTCAGTCTTCGCACTCTGCGCAAGACTCCGCTCTTTTGCCTCGTCTCTATCCTTACCCTCGCTTTGGGCATCGGCGCGAACACCGCTGTATTCTCCGTACTCTATGGATTGCTTCTGCGCAGCTTGCCCGTCAGCAATCCCGGGCAGCTTGCGCACATTCGGCTGGTCAGCCATGTCGAAGGCGATGACGATGGCGGTTCCTACATCCGGTATTCCATGCTGCGGGAGTATTTGCGCGAGCAGCACTCGTTCACTGGAATCTCAACCTGGGACGACGACGAAGTCACTATGCAGGACGGCGAAGGCACGCTGCGCCTTTACGAAGCCGCAGTAGTCAGCGGAAACGGGTTTTCGGTTCTGGGAGTGAAGCCCTACTTGGGAAGGCTGCTTGGGCCTTCGGACGATGTTCGCGGCAGTCCGCCCGAGGGATGGCCGGCGGTGCTCAGCTACGCGTTCTGGCGTTCTCGTTTCGGCGGCGATCCACAAATTGCGGGCAAGCAAGTCAAAATCAAGGATGCCCTGGTTACTATCGTCGGCGTAGCTCCACCGGATTTCCAGGGTGTCTGGCCCGGCGCTGATCCAAAGCTCTATCTTCCCTTCCAATTCATTAACGTCCTGGTTGGGCGCGATGTACTGAATACCGAGGCTTCTCACATATCCTGTTCTGCTATCGGTCGTCTCCGGCCGAGCGTGTCGATCCGCAACGCCAACGCCGAGCTTGCAGTAGATCGGAAGCGCTTGTTCGAGCTGATTCCGTCAGACGACCGTCACCGGCACGATTTCGAAAAAGCAACTATAGAAGCAGCCTCCGCCCGCACGGGGCTGCCCACGTTTTTCGGGTTTGAATATTCCGAGCCGCTCTTCCTGTTGCAAGGGCTGGTCGCGGTGGTACTCGTTTTGTGCTGCATCAACGTAGGCGGCTTGTTGATGTCCAAAATCCATGCCCGGCAACGTGAGTTCGCCGTTCGCACCGCTCTTGGCGCGGCACGCTGGCGATTGATCCGCCAATATCTCACCGAAAGCCTCATTCTGTCCCTGGCCGGCGCCGTCCTCGGCGCTCTGGCGGCTTGGGACGGCAGCACTTTCCTGCTGCGGTTTTTCCGTCATCCCAATATGTTCGAGGGAATGGTCGTGCGCCCGGACGCCACCGTGTTCCTCGCGACTGGCCTGCTTGCCATCATCACGACGCTGCTCTTCGGCACAGTTCCTGCCTGGCGAGCCGGCCGCTCCGATCCCGGCACCCTGCTGAAAACGAGAACTACGCTCGGCGGGCGTCGCCAAATCGCCGGGCGCGCCTTCGTGCCGATTCAAGTCGCGCTCTCAGTTTCTCTCGTTGCACTCGCCACGCTGCTCTCTCAGAGCCTCATTCGCTTGCGTGGCGAATCTCCCGGTTTCGACTTGAACCACGTCACCATCCAGACGCCGCCGCTACACCAGCTCAACCTCGACGCCGATGCCCAACTCGCCCTCTATCAAAGGATGGTTGACCGCATCCAGCAGCAGCCTGGAATCCAAACCGCCGCCGTCACCGTCTACACGCCGATGACTGGCGACCAGGCCGTTGCTCAGTTTCAACCTGTTACCAACTCACCACAATCGCCAGAGGCATCCCGACTGGCTTACAACGAGGTGGGCCCGGGCTATTTTCGAACGATGAAGACCGCTATCCTTGCCGGCCGTGAATTCGAAAAGAACGACCGCCAGAGAAATGTCTGTGTGTTGAACCAAGCCGCGGCTCAATATCTGTTTCCCCGCGAGGCCGCGCTCGGCCGCTATGTCCGAACTAACGATCCAATAGCATTCCCGCAACCGGCGTCCTGCCGGGTAATCGGCATCGCTCAAGACGCCAAGTTTGCCAGCCTCCGCGTCGCGCCTCCTCGCACTCTTTATCTCCCGGTCACCAAGGAAACTCTCGCCAGGTTCGGCAATCTCGTTTTTCTCATCCATTCCGCGACCAAAGCGGAAGCAATCGCCGCGTACCGCACCGCCCTCAAGGAGATCGCTCCCTCGATTCCGCTCGTGTTGTTTGTCACTCTGAGAGAACAGATGGATGCCGCGCTCGGCAGTGAGCGGCTCATCACGGCAATGAGCGACGTCTTCGCGGCGCTGGCGCTGTTTCTGAGCGCCCTGGGTCTCTATGGCCTGCTCTCTTCGAGCGTCGCTCAGCGCACCGCTGAAATCGGAATGCGCATCGCTCTTGGCGCTGAACGCCGGGCCGTCCTTCGCATGATTCTTAGCGAAGCGCTACGCTTGCTCGGTGCGGGTGTGTTTCTCGGTGCAGCGCTACTGTTCTTCGCGCTCCGTCTGGTGAACAGCATGCTGTACGAAGTCTCCGCCTTCGATCCGCTCACTCTGCTCGGAACTCTAGCTCTGTTGAGCGTTGTCACGCTGTTCGCGGGATCATTCCCTGCCCTGCGCGCAGCCGCCGTCGATCCGGTGGAAGCGCTCCGCGCGGAATAACGTGAACGCGCCGCGCGCGGAATAATCAGGTAGGTGCAACTCATCTGCCGAATCGCCACGCCCGCCATCCTTCTTATGCTCGCTGCCTCTGTTTTCGCCCAATGGAATGCCGAGGACAGTGGTACTAAGTCAAACCTGCGCGGGGTACACAATGCGGCGCCCGGTGTCGCTTGGGCTAGCGGCGCGAACGGAGTTGTCCTGCGTAGCGAAGACTTCGGCTATCTCTGGCAACAGTGTGCCATTCCTCCGGACGCCGGCAAATTGGATTTTCGAGGAGTTTGGGCCTGGGATGCAAATCGTGCCATCGTCATGTCGAGCGGGCCCGGCTCTGCGTCCAGATTGTATGAAACCACTGACGGTTGCGCTCATTGGCGTTTGCTCTTCACCAACCCGGATACTACAGGCTTCTGGGATGCGATCGCCTTCTGGAACGCCCAAGAAGGAGTTCTGCTGGGCGACCCGGTAGATGGCCGCTTCGTCATTCTGAGGACCAGCGACGGCGGCCACCATTGGACCCGCGACGATAGTGCTGCGCTTGCCGCCGATCCCCGCGGCGAAGGAGTTTTTGCCGCCAGTAACTCCGCGCTTGCTCTCCGCCCCGATGGATCCAGTATCTATTTTGCCACCGGCGGCCAGGGTGTATCTCGAGTTTTTCGATTTCGCTTGTCCCTTAATAATAAGTCCGGTAACTGGACCTCAAGCAAGTTACCACTTAAGAGCGGCAGCGACGCAGCGGGTGCCTTTTCTATTTCGTTTCGCGATTCGCGGCATGGTGTTGTGGTCGGCGGAGATTACAAGCAACCAAACGAACGTAACAGCACAGCGGCATGGTCCTCCGACGGCGGAGTCACATGGACCGCAGCTTCAAATGCTCCAGGAGGATATCGCTCGGCGGTCGCCTGGGATCAAAAGCTTCAGGCCTGGATCGCCGTCGGCCCGAACGGCAGCGATGTCTCTTACGACGACGGCAAAACGTGGACGCAGTTCGATAAGTCGAGTTGGAACGCGTTAAGCCTGCCTTGGGCTGCCGGTCCTGAAGGAAACATCGCCACCCTGGACGAACACGCGCTGCATGCGCACAATTAGCGCACAATAATCAGATACACGGCCATGCCAATCCCCACGGCCGCCAATATCAGCGCAAGGATGACGGCGTTCCTCGAAACTCGTCCTGGTATCCACGTTCCCGAACTTAATTCATGCACTAACTGGTAATGCCGAACGGCAGCGGCAACATTAACGACGACGCCCAAAGCCACCAGCGCTACGCCCGACCATAGGGAGAGCCCCGTCGCATGGACAGGAAGACGCGACTCGCTGGCTCTGAGCTCGCGAAGGAACAAACCGAAACGGCTCACGGCGAAACCGATGCCCATCAACGCGAGCCCGGTTCGAATCCAGGCCAGAAACGTTCTCTCGGCCGCAAAATAAACCCTTGGATCGCTCTCTGCCGGCTTTTCCATATGCGAGCGGTAATTACATCATCGCTGGCAAAGCGCGATGTTGATATTGTTCCAAACCAGCCAGTGCTCGTTGAAATTTTCCGCGCCATGCCGCGCATAAAAGCGCCGTGCAATCGTATTCGCTGGATCGACATTGACGCAGATGCTGAACGCATTCTGCGCTGCGAACCACTCCGCCAACAACTCAAGCAGCTTTGACGCTACGCCGCTTCCCCGGCTCGCCGGCGCAACATTAATCCATTGCAACTCTCCGTCGCACCCATAGCGGCGCGTCAGGTGCCCCGCGATAAAACCCACCAGCGTATTATCCTCAACCGCCACGTAAATGATGCGCGGCATCAATGCCTGCTGCGGATGATGTTCGCAATCCATGTACCGCGCAATGCGGTTCCGCCAGTGTTCCTCGTGCTCCCAGTGCTCCGCCCGGATTTGCGCCATACCGGGAACGTCGGATCTATCAGCCTTTCTATAGAGGACCGCGGCCATCGAAGCACTTATAGTCTAACCTCGCCGCTTAATCAAGCTCGATCGGCACATAGATGAGGTGCCCCTCACGCTCGATGGTCAGCACGGCCGCGTCGCCTGATTTCATGCCGCCCAGCGCATTGCGCAATTGGGCCACACTGCCAATCACACGGCGGTTCACCGAATAGATGACATCCCCAGTCTGCAGCACAGGGCCGGAGTAGGGCGTATTCGGCGTGCGCGCCGCCACCACTACGCCCGCAGGCCGGCGCAAGTCCGGCAACAGCTCGTGAATCTGTTTTGTTATATCCAGCCCGACAATACCCAGCTCCGGCACTACATTCTTCACTGGATCGACCATGTCCGCCATGGTGTCCAGTTCCTCGCCCGATTCTTCCTCCGTGATCACCGGCAAATCCAATTGCGTCTCCCCGCGCTGCACCCGCAGTGTCACTTTTGTACCAGGCGCCAGGCGGAAAACATTTGCCTCCAACTGGTGCCGGGTTGTTATGCGTTTGCCGTTCAGCGCAATGATAATGTCATCTACTTGTATTCCCGCGTGCTCGGCAGGGCCGTTCGGTTCCAAGTCCGAAATAATCACTCCATGGCCGATTTCAAGCGACAATCCCTCCACCATTTGCGGCGTTATGGTCTGTCCCGTGATTCCCAGTTGCGCGCGATGCACATGTCCCTGCAGTCTCAGTTGCGAATAGACTTCGCGCGCGATGTTGCTCGGAATAGCAAACCCAATCCCTTCGCTCCCGCCGGACTGGGTCAGAATAAACGTGTTGATCCCCACCACGCGACCCTCCGAATCGACTAAAGGACCGCCACTGTTGCCGGGATTGATGGGCGCGTCGGTCTGTATGTAGACCATCGTGTCGTCGGGCTTGATTTGCCGCGCCACCGCGCTCACCACCCCGAGGCTCACCGAGTTGTCCAACCCCAGCGGATTACCCAATGCCAGCACAATTTGGCCTTGCTTCAGCTCGTCGGAATCGCCGAACGGCAAATACGGCAGATTCTTCTTATCGATTTTGACGACGGCCAAATCGCTATCTCGATCGACGCCCACCAGCGTGCCGGCGATCGGGCGATTCATGCTCCGGTCGCCCAGTTCACGCGCTTCGGCCACTGTCCGAACGTTCAATTCCACTTTCAGGCTGTGCGCGTTCTTGACCACATGCGCATTCGTCAGAATGTAGCCGTCCGGGCTCATCAGGATGCCCGACCCGCTGCTATTTTCAGCCGTGAGCAGCTCGCCGTTCTTATCCGAATCGTCCGGGGTCACGTAGCTTCGGGCGAAAATCTGCACCACCGCCCGACCGCTTCGTTGTGAAATCTCTTCGAAGGAGCTGCTCAACTGCCGCAGCACGTCCATTTTTTGAGGGTTCGGCGTCGCCGGTGCGCGTTCCGCCGCCGGCTTGCTATCTTGAGCAATGGCCGCCGCGCATCCGGCAAGTGATATATACACGCATCCGAGCAGCCTCGACCTCATCCGCCATACCTCCGCACATCTTTGATGCAACAAAGGGCGTTCAATCGCCAGGTATTGTTACTCCACGGTGATAAACGCCTGCATCAGTGACGTTCCTATGAGTCGTCGCCCAGCGGCAACTGCGCGAACTGAGCCGCATCGCGCAGCATCGGCACATCGTCGGTGATTACGCCCGATACGCCTTGCGCCAGAAGCCAGTCCATTTCGCCGGCATCGTCGATGGTCCATGCGATGAGCTTGTCAATCTGGCTTCCTTTATTTGTCTTCGGATCTAGATTGAACTGATCCCATTTGCTTGTGTCGTATTGGATGACAGCCTGGTACACCTGCCACGCGTCGAATGTAAGTGCCGTTGGACGCCCGACGCTGGCGACTCCATTGCCAAACTGAATGGCCCCGTCGATGGCGCTATAGTTGGCGGCGTTGAGTACAACGCCCACTGGAAATTCGCGGTCCCACGAGAACGCCATGTCGAGTTGTTTCTGCGCAGCGCGCGATTTCATTCCCTGGAGAACTTTGCCACTCGGCACAAGAGCAGTTACGTCGAAGTTGTGAGGTATGGCAAGCGCCTGCCCGATGAGATCTGTAAACGCCGCGGCCCCACTGGCGGCAGAGTCCGGAATCTTTATGTCGAGAAATAAATGCTCGAGATTGTCCCACGCTGTGGCCGCTCGCATGAACTCCATCAGCGTGGGGATCCTGGTGTCAACCGGGTTGATCTCTCCTGCGTATTGGCGGCCCCCAATCTCTTCGTAGCCATAGTGAGCGCGGAATTCATCGAGCGTCAATTCGTTTACGGCTTTGCGCCACGGACTGAAAATGTCCGGGACCGTAGGACGGAAGCGATTGCTCCCCTGCTCGCCGAGCTGACGAATCAAAGAAACGGCGTCATCGGGGCTCCAGTCGTGCCAGAGCACAATCTGGCCGTCTTTCGTGACGCAGAGATCAATTTCCAAAGCATTTGCCAGCTCTATCTGCACCGCTTGATGGCAGCTTTGGATCGTATTCTCAGAGGACGTCTTGGGCGAGCCATGGTGTGCAATTACCAGAAAGTGATCGTTTTCGTGCCTCACTTTTCCTTGCACGTACCGATATACTTTCGGGTTGTTAACGACTGTCTTCAGTTCGCGGAAATCGTGGGTTAAGGTCGCTCCATTATGGGCGATCGTGTAGTTGTACTGAGTAAAGCGCACATATCCGGAACTGACGTAGTCATTCTGAAAGCGCGGGAAGTTGTCGTCTGAGAAAGTTCGGCCGCCGTAGCGCACATCGTCGTCATAATGCAGTTCCAGGCGGCTGCCGTTCGGCACATCATAGCTGCACTCGTCGAGCCCGTCTACGTGAATACGAGCGCGGCAGACACTGTCAACAAAAGATTCATAACTACCGAAGTCGTCCACGCTGCCAACCTGATAGATGAAGACGTTCCCACTTTCTTCGATCAAAAGCTCTTTGTCGGTCCAGGGGCCGCCGGTGGTCCAACTAGGTTTCTTTGCGGAATACAGTGCGAGATATCCGTCCCCGCAACGGCCGAATGTCCATAATCCGTCGACATTCGAGTTGCCTCCGTTTTGATAGACGGAGCCTTCGTCGAAAGCGGCCTTGGGAAACCAGGCGTGGGTTCGCCCGCCGAATAGGAGCTTCTGGAATTCCTTGGGTTGATAGATGGCAATGGCGGCGTTATCGCGCTGAACGACTCGGGGTGAGGTGACGGTGCCGGTCCACCAGTTCGGGCCATCGTGGGTACCTGCGGGATAGATCTCAAGGCCCTGACCCCCACTGCCCGCTGCGGCGTCGCCTGCCGCTTTTCCTCCAAATGCTCCGAGAACGCCGCCGACAATGGTTCCAAGAGGGCCGAACACCGACCCAACTTCCGCACCTGCCGCAGCGCCGGCCAAAATTCCTCCCGTTTCCAGCGCGCTCTTGCTGATGTACGCGCCAGCGGAGGGGTGACCGGTCCAGACCATCGCCTCCATACTCAATGTCGCCATCACCGCCTGAGTTTGAAAGTTGAATTGGCCGGCACGAAAATTCTGCACGCTGGCGAGCATGGCGTATTTGTCTTTATAGGTGTACAGATTGGCGCGGGTCAGAGCAGACCCTTCGGTCAGCACGGAAATCGCATTGGCGATTCCCGATTCTTTATCGGACAACGGACTGCCGAGAAGGGGAATCAAAAGCGCCGCCAGAGCAGGCGATCCCAAACCAATCGCCACATACGCCAGGCCATCCGCAAAGGCGACTCCTGTACTCGCCGGGTCGATTTTCGAGAAAATGTCTTTAAAGGGCGCAGTCTTCATCAGAAAAGATTTGTCAGCGAGTTTGTGAGTGCTCTCGATGACCTGCTTCACAAAGTACGCTGCGCGGCTCCACCAGCGCATCACATCTTCGTCGCTGTCATCGCCGATGCCGTAAATGGAAGCTTCGTCCAGCGTAAGGGAAACGCGGCTGCGGTCGATCAGCCGGGGATGCGGGTCGCAACCAACTTCGACCAGCGCGTCCGGAACAACATATCGGCGGCTGGAACTAAAACTGATCGCGCATGTGGAGTTGCCATCGACCACGATCCCGTCGCGGGTGCCAAACAGTATTTCGATCAAATCGCCGACGGATTCGCCGTAGCCGCAATTCTTGTGCTCAAAGTAATCGCGCCCGGCGGATACGCCGAAATTGCCGCGCATGGTGAACCGCGCCAGATCGAAAACAATGAGATCGATCACCATGTGGGCGCGGGTGCGCACCTGCTCGTCGAGACAAAAATCGGCGAGATTGAAGAGCGGCGAGAGATCTTCTTCGTAATAGCCCGGCGCGTTCCACTCGCTGAAACCGAACCGCAGGCGGTCGTCGAGCCAGCGAATTAGGCGCACGCGCGCCTTTGCCATATGCTGGCTTCCGGTGAGATCGCCTGGCCGTGTACGGTTCATTCCTTCGCTGCGGTACGGATTACCGGGCAGAAAGATTTTGTCAGGCATCCATTGGCCGGCCAGATACTCCGCCGTTGCGAAGAGAAGCTGATGATTTTCCGACCAGAACGTCATCTCGGCGAGCTTCGAATCATCGTCCTTCGGGTATTCGGTATCGTCGTTTGGACCGGCTGGGCCGCCCACGTGCTTCTTGGTAGCTGCCAGGCGAGCACGCTCAGCGGTTATCAATTGCGTGTCGCCCGGCCGCGACGGATCGCTGATGGCAAAAGGATCGTCGATCCAATACTTGAACATCAGGAGCCGGTCCAGAATTTCGGCCTCTATGGTCGATGAAAAATTCACATCGCGGCCAAACGAGCCCGGCGTCCGCCACGCTGAGTCCGGAGTGCGGAGGTGTATCGGCATTTCTCCGTAGAGATACAAAGCGCGCAGCAAGTCGTTGGCGTGGAAATCAGCGGTATCCTGCAGCGTGTGCATCTCCATGCGGTTTTCGTGCGTGCAGTTGTCCCAATAGGCTGCCTTCACGGCTTCGAAGGCCTGCCAGTCGCTGGATTTTTTCGAGACCGGCGTGGTCCAACCAAAAATCGCCTGCTGCAGTTCAGGGCGCCGGCGCGCGAGCTCGGCCCGCGCGATACCGCGCATGACCGAGAGGTCGTTCATCGGCGGGTCGAAGGGATAGTAATCGACGTCAGAGCACGGGGTCGCGACTGGCTTTTTGTAGCGGAGCACGTCGCAGATCGTTGAACTCTCGCCGGCGTCCTTATAGGGTTGCTCGTCCTGGTCCGTCCAGATGGGCGGCGCGTTCCAGCCCGGGTGTGTAATGTTCAGTGAGCGCAGAATTTTTTCCTGGTAGCACCAGGCGCGCGAGATCACTTCCGTCTGTCGAAAAGACAGCCCGAACGGCAGCGCCGGAGCGCTAGCCAATTGCATCGGAGCCATCGCTCACCCACGTGACTACCCCGGTCGTATCCGTCTGCTGCTTCCAACGCGGAAGCGTGGCGTCTTTGCGAACCACGGTCAGCGTGGTTGGTAAACGAATCTCCCAGGGAGGGCCGTAGGGCTGAGCAGTATCAGGGCCGTCTGTGCTTCCCTGCAGTTCGGTCAAGTACGGAAGATATTCGGAGCTGGTGAGCTGGCCGAGTTCCTGGGTGGTCGGCACCGCGCCCGTAGCCATGAAATTTCCCACTACGCCTTCAAATCCCGGACGCACAGGAACGATCACGCGAGCCGAACCCGCGCGCAGAAAATCACCAAACGTATCGTCGGAATCTTCCAGCAGAACCCGGTCGATCCAATATGGTTTCCTGCCCCAGAAATACGGGTAATACAGGTACATGATCTGATCCCATTCGAAGGATTGCTCGAGGAAACGCACGTAGCGTCCCACAGGTTCGACGTTCGGCAGGAACGGCTGCGGGTATCCCTGCGCGCTGTGTTCGATATCGCCCAGCGTGTCAAACTGCTGATTCGTCAGTACTGCCAAAGCTGCTTTTTGTAGTTCCATACGCTGCAACTGGAGTTTGCGGTCTGCGCTTTGCCCGAACGTGAGCATTTGCAGTGCTGCGCGCAGGGTTGCCCATGTTGTTTGGTACTCGGAAATCCGGTCATTCGACGCCTGGAGAATCGTGTCATAGGTGCGGAGCTGCCAGTTCGTGAATGCGGTATCCGTGCGGGTACAGAGAATTTCGATAGCCACAGTGCAATCGAACACCGAGCCATCCACCAGCAAGAGAAGCGGAAGCGTTCCGATCTCCCCATCCAGCGCCGTACTCTGCGGGTTCTTATCTCCTGCGCCACCCAGGTGCAACGCACGCCGTCCCACATTCACGAAAAAGCTGGGAGATCCCAGATCTGTAAAGAAGATGTATGACACGCCCACAAATGCCTTGGTCGCGGAATAGCCTTCCGGAATGGTGATGGTCGTTGACCGAGTCGTATTGATTACCGGTTCGTCGCCGGCAGTCGGAGGGATGTCCCAGGGCATCGATACGGTTTGATAAAGGTCCGGCGGAGGCTGCACTCCGGTTGCCCCATAACCGGCTGCGTAGTAGAAGTAATTGGTCGCATCCAACTGATCCGGCCGGAGGGTGAAGGGCAGCGGCTTCTGAAGAGTCAAGACGTCGGGCTGTTGATTTGCCAGCGCACGCAGGAGAAAAGCGCCCGGTTCAGGAACGTTGATGTCATAGAGCAGGCGCTTACCGTAAGTGAACACCTGTGCCTGGCAGATTTTATCCAGCCACTGATAGACAACGACGTGGTCTCCTGTCGCGCTCGAATTGTCGAAGTGATGCGTAATGTCCTCTTTGAAGCTGTTTGAGGTTTGCGTGACTGTTTGCGACTGAAACTGCTGCGTGATCTGGCTGGCCGCGCGACTGGTCACATCCTGACCGAAATCCGTCGCCGTGGACGTGGCGTCGGATTTTGAACCGCCGGATTGCACCAGCGCGCCGTATGTCTCGGAGTTTGGCGCTCCCGGAACACGAGCGTAATCGGATTGCAGGACGCTGTTGGACTGGCGGTTCAGATCGAAGCGCGAGGTGGCCTGCGTGTCGCGCTCATTCGAAGAAGACGTCGTCTGCGTCACGGTAACAGTGGTTTGCGTTGCCTGAAGGCGCTTGGTAACTCGCTGGAAATCCTCCCCCGCGGCGACGTTTTCTACATAGGCGACTTCGCCAGGTTCGTAGCGAAGGACGTGCTGGCGCACGACGAGAAGATCGGCAATACCCGCGGGAGCTACAGTTCCATGGCTACTGGGCGGACCAGACAGAACGGCGGGAGGCGGATCGGTAGCATCATCGTGCTCGGCCGGTTCGGCGGTGGGCTGCAAGCTGGGGAACAGTAATTTGTAACGCGACGGATCGATTTGACTGACCACTTTTGTCAGTTCCAGGCGCAGAGTGTTTGTGAGCGGGCCCAGAGGCATATTTGCCACCGGCTCGCTGATGCTGGAAATCGTTTCGCGGGCGCTTGCCGGAAGTTGAGTCAGCACAAAAGGCATAGTGGCAGTCTCGCCGACCGACGGTGTTTTGCTGACGATCCGCTGGTTGGCTTGCTGCGTAGTTACGGCAGAAACGTGCACGGCACTGACGGGAGCGGCGATTTCCGCTGTGCTCGCCAATTGAACTGCGGAAGCGTCGGTCAGTGCCTGTAGCGCATTCGTCAGATCTGTTGCCCGCTTGACTAGCGCATCCTGCGCTTGGCCGGCTGCCGGATCGGGCGGTGGCGGAGGCTGTTGCTGCTCGCGAGTGGTCGACAAAGGGAAGATATTCGCCGGCAATAATAACGGCCGTTGCAGCACCGGTGTGTTGTTCGTTGTAGTTGGTGCCGTTCCGGAGCCCAGTTGCTCCACAAGCTGGAGCCCTCGAAAAAGATTTGCCAGATCTGCGACCGTTACCCCGGGCGGCGTGGCGGGAGCGAGTTGCAGAGCGAGCAGCGTGTCCGATATGCGCTGAAGATCGCATGTAAGGTCCGGCGACTTCGCGAGCTCGTAGGCACTTGCCCCGAAGCTGGCTTGTACCAGGGCGTTCTGTTGATCTGCAGTGGTGGCCTCGTCGAGCCCTGCAATAAATTGTGGGAGCCCGGCCCCCAGTTTCAGCGACGAAGCGGATTGTACAGCTTGCGAAGATTGCAGGAACTGGGTGGCTAGCTGTTGCATGGCGTCGCGCGGCTGACTCGATGAACGCGCTTGCTGAAGCTGTCCATTCAGAGCAGTGTCGGTAGCCAAGGGCAGAGCGGCATCGGGTTGATTGGCGTCTGGCTTACGCATGATCAAAAAGCGAAAAAGGTCGTTCACGAGCACTCCTAGCAGTTGAGATAGTGCATTGATATTAGCTGCGATTCGAGACCCAGGGAAGAGGAAATCGTCATTTTTTCGATCGCGATTTGGGATTTTCGATCAGGCGGTCGCGGCGTTCAAATGGTATTTTCCTTGTGTGGACGAAGCGCAGCGGCTATGCGGGGTAGTTCTGGAATCGCTCGATCAGGAGCAGGACGCCAAGAGCCTCGCCCGCGATGCATATCGAAGCCGGACGCAGTTTTATCGCGTATTCCGGGCCATGGTCGAGGAAACACCCGTGGCCATGCGTCGGAGACTGCTATTGGAAAGAGCGGCCTGGCAGCTCTCTCGTACTCAACTCTCGGTGACCGACATCGGTCTTAACGCAAATTATGGATCGCTCGAAGCGTTCACCCGAGCCTTCCGAAAGGCGTTCCAGGTTTCACCGAGCCTTTATCGTCGTTTGCGGGTAACGCACACTCACCTGCACACGACGAACGGAATTCATCACTGTTCTGGCAAGCACGACATGAAAGGAGCTGATCGATCTATGGACCTCTTTGATATTTTCGCCGGCCAGGAGTCCTGGCACACACGGCGTCTTCTGGAACTGGCGAAGACGCTCAACGATGAACAGCTTGACCGTCCCTTGAAAATCCAAATGAAGATCTTTCCATGGGATGGCCCGGATCAGAGCCTACGCCAGATTCTGGACCGGATGGTGCAAACCAAAGAAGTTTGGGCCGCGGCGCTGACAGGCGGCGGCATGCCGTTGTTGGACAATGCGCCCCCGGAGGATCGAACGCCTTCGGCCATGCTGGCCCGTATGGACAAAGCCGATACCGCGTTCCACAGCGTACTCACGGATGTGCGCAATCGAAGCGCCTGGGAGGACACGTTTGTCGATGCGCTGTGCGAGCCGCCGGAGACCTTTACGTTTGGCGGTATGTTCGCCGACGTGATTACCTTTAATGCGCACAGGCGGATGCTCGCCATCGATGCGCTGCAAAGGCTGGGAGCGAAGGTGGAAGGTTGTGGCAGTCCCATCGAGTACATCGCAACCCTGGCGACTGCATGAGACCCGCGCGTAGCTGCACTTGCGCGATTCAATGCATCGATCAGCTCCGCAACTTGCCGGCGAGCCAGTAATCGACACTGAACTTTCCCGGACCAGAGCAGATCAGCCAGATGAAGAACAGCACGTACAGGACTTCGGGCAGGTAGAGGAAATCGTCGAGCCAGTTAAGAGGCGAAAGTCCTTTACGCATGGCGGAAAGCTTGGTGGTCAGGATGGCGACAAGCATATTGACCAACAAAGCCACGCAGGCCGGACTCGAAAGAAACCCCACGATCAACAGGAATCCGCCGACAAACTCGACACCCGACACGAAATAAGCCATCAGGTGGGGAAATGGGACCTTGGCCTCAACCAGCGTTTCGTACATAGTTTGCGCACTGCCGGCGACAAACAATTTGTTTGCTCCGGAGATGGCGAAGAACAGCCCGAGCGAAACGCGTACCAGCAGGATGGCATATTGTTCCAAATCACCGCTGCCCAACAGTACAAACTGGACTAACCGTTTCCAATCCACCTTTTATCCCTCCAGCGATTTCGGCCTCATGTGTCCATCCGTTCGACCCATTGAGCGCGCGATGCGGGAGCGACGAATGGATCTGCAAAGTACTGTGTTTCCCGCGCAACCTTATCGTCCCTGAACTCCATGATGCTCACGGTATAGGATGGCTTGCCGTCATAGGTCAGGATGAATTCGGTAACCCAAAGATCACCGCCGCCGATGATTCGTCGGACAGCAAACCGCTTCTTGCTCGGCTGACTAGCGCGCTGGTTCTGTATATTACGTCGGCCGCGGGTTCGCTCGCCTGACTGCGGGTATTCCAGCACCGCGTCCTCGTGATAGATGAGGTGCTCCGTTTCAAAATCGTTGGCATCCGACGCCGCCCAATGCTGATCCAGTGCCGGACGGATCTGTTGATCTCGCATTCCGGAATACTGCTGCTGCTTTTGCTGATCGTTCATCTCGAGCCTTCAATTTGACGAGAAGCTAAGTCCAAGCTTACGTCCATGCCTGGACCGGCTGCCAACCAACGCATCGCAGCATGGGCAGCCGAGGATACTTCGCAAAACGACCATCCTCATCCGCCAGCAGACACCGATGAAAGACAGAACCTCTGTCCGACGTCATGATTCGTGCGTTTCGGCACGTGCCACACAACCCGGGCTCCATGGATTGCTCGGGCTTTCGTGGCAGCACGTCTGCAAACACGAATCCGTCGCGGGTCACAATGTCCCCGTTTGTAACTGGAATCGCGCTGCTGAACACAGGTGCATCATAAACAAACGTGTGAAACTCGCCGTTTTCTCCGCAACTATCCACCTCTGCCGGCAAGTCGGAGAGGAACTTCGTATCGAACTCGCGGCCAGCAAAACACGGGTCCAGCTTTGTTGGATCTACACACGTCACTTTCGCGCGCACGCCGCACGCAATCATCTGTTCCGCAAGTGGACGCGTCGGCAGTCCCCATAATGGAAAGAGTGGGGTCAATCCGCTCCCCTGCAGCTGTTTTTCACGATACTGCCGGACGTCTTCCAGGAACAAATCACCAAACGCAACGTGCGTCGCGCCCTGGCTCACTGCTCGCTCGCACATGCCGCGCATCAGGCATTCGTAATCTGCGTTCGAGCAGGGCCAAGGCAATGGAACCTGCCAAAGCGGCAATCCGGTTCGTTGCGCCTGCTCGTGGGCGAGCGTACGCCTCACCGCGTGCATCGCCACCCGATCGGCGGCCGCATTGAAAGTCGTCAGCAGAGCGATCATTTGAACGTCCTGCTGCCTTAACAAGTGCAGCGCCCACGCCGAATCCTTTCCGCTGCTCCAGGACAGCACGACCCGAGGCCCCTGCGTTTCACCGCTCACAAAATGGCCGCTTCCCTTATTTCAACGTTCAAACGCTCGGCTTCATGCCGGATTGTCACATCGCGAAAATCCCGGATGAGTGGCTGATGCCGCAACTGTTGGGCTGAAGTAGTCGTGAGAAGCGCCACGACCTTCATTCCGGCATTAACTCCGGCCTCAATGCCCGGACGCGTGTCTTCGAAAACGACGCACTCCTTCGGCGGTACTCCCAAACACTCGGCGGCACGCAGAAAGCTTTCCGGGTCCGGCTTGCCATTTCGGATCTCATCCACAGGCACAATGACCTTCGGAAGCGGCAAACCGGCGGCTATGACGCGCGCCTCCGCAAGGGTCCTCCAAGCGGAAGTCACAATCGCCCACGGATGATCCTGGAGTGCACTCACAACTCGCGTCGCCCCCGGCACGGCCACAATACCCTCGAGCTGTGTCTCCTCATAACGTGCCATCTCATCCAGTTCTTCAATATGGTTCTGGCCAGGCAAGAAGTGCTGCATGGTGGCGATCGTGGGACGGCCATGTGAGAACGCGAGTACGGTCTCCAGCGGAATCCCGTGCCGTTTTGCCCACCAGCCCCAGTTACGTTCCACAACGCGGGTAGAATCCACGAGCGTCCCGTCCATGTCGAACAGCACTGCCTTGCAGGTTAGGTTCACATGGCCACCTATGCACTCGCCGAACTACCGAGACCGATGAACAGGAAAGCTGTGCAAGAGGGGACCGATCACATCCGAAAAGGCATATCCGGCAGACCGATCTTCCTCGATATTCCAGAACATGGCGCCGATCATCGACGGGTAGCCGCGGGCATTGCGCAGTGCATAGGCAGCCTCCGGCGGCCTCTCGCCTCCAATCAGATACCGCATACTCGCCGCAACAGTAGCCACATCGGTCTCTTCGACGTAGAATCCCACCGCCACGTGGGCCTCCGGTATCGCCGGATACTCCAGCTCTTGGCCGCCGACACGAAAGCCTTGCAACACGAGTTCGGTCATGGCCGCATGGTAATTGACGCTACCCGCCTGATAGATCTCCCCATCCAATCCCTCGAGCGGCGGCGTGTTGTAATCCTGCACATCGATGAAAGTGAGAATGTCGCGGATTCCGTACGCAATCGGCAAATACGAGCCGAACTGACCGCCGTAGCTCACGTGCCCCGCCACCATCTGCGGTCCCTCCGGCACCAGGCTGATCAGGAAACTCGAACCCAACTGTGCCTTGAGCTGCCTTAGTGCGGCGATGAGATTCACGATGCCAGGCGTTGTCGGATGACGGAAGTCGTGGTCGCCCGGCGCCAACATCAGAGAGGGCGTCTCAAAATCCAGGTCAATTCCATCGAAGCCGTAGTCTCGTACCAGACGAGTCACACACGATACGAACACAGGTATGCTAGCGGCCTGATCAAGCGTGAACAGTTGTCCGCCGCCGCCGAGCGATAGCAGCACTCTTCTGCCTTCCCGCTTTAAGCTCGCAACGGAAGCTTTGAATTGTACGGGGGTGATTCCGTTTGGCGGATCGAACCGCAGTGTTCCTTCCGGCGCATGATGATCCGGAACCCCAAAAGCAACAATCACCACGTCCCATTGCGGCGAGACCTCGGTGAGCGCCAGCGTTCTCCCCCGATCTGAACCAGTCCAGTACCCTATCAGGGAATGGCCGTTTGGCGGCGCTGACCGCGGCTTCGGCGCGCCTTTGACCTCTGGAGCAGCCCTCGTAGGAGGACACGGTTTCGCCGGTTCGGCCAGCACAGCCGCATCCGGAAAGCTGAACGTCCGTCCAGTTCCCCAGTACCAGGGCAGCAGCGCAACGTTCTGAACGTGAGACGTGGAAGTCCCGTTCGTAACAACCAATGGCTTCGAATACGGCAGATTGTTTTTCCGGTTTGTGTCGGTTGGCTCAAGGAGGAAGTAGGGAGTCGCAATGCCGCCGCCTCCGCAGGGTCCCTGATCTCCCGGATGCATCGACGCCGGCCGCAGCCAACGAGGAACCTTGTTACCGGCTCGGTCACCCTTCTCAAACGGGGTCAGCGGATCGTGCAACGGATCATTGACGAACTCAGCCATCTGTTCCGTGAGCGGTTGCACGTCGCGATCCTGCACAATGGCCGGCACATTGTTCAGATAGGATGCGAGCACAAACGAATTGCCGGTCGCCTCGTCGACGCCATGAGTACCCCATGTGCAGCAGATAGTCGCATCGCCCTCGACGTAATATGCCGTGTTGTTTGTAACCGCAAGGAGCAAAGAGCCTGGATGCTTGGGCAATTTCTTAAACAGCTCACGTTGAACAAAGGCGATGTCAGCGATGCCCAGCTTTCCGCCCCGTCTGGAAGTCAGCAGATAGCCTGCTTCCGGCGGCACTTGGATGGTCACCTCGTCAAGCACATCTGACTTCGCAAGAAGAGTGTGCCAATTATCCGGATGTGAAAAAGAGGCCCGCAGCATACCATCGGCATACTGTGTGCTTGCCTGTCCAGGAAAGGGAGACGAGACAAATAGTGGCGATCGCAACAATGGCGCGATGGCGCTGGTCGCGTCCAGCGCTTCGCCTGAGTGCGAAACAAACTGAAGCGCGACCGGGATGATAATCACCGGAATGCGAGTTGTGCCGCCTTGCGCAGGATTCTGCCCGGCAATTGAATAGGCAGCCCCGTTTTCGGTGTGTTGAAACATCGGCACGGTTTGCGCGCGCGCAACCAATGCCGCGAACGTGAGCACGACGATCCCGACGGGCGAACGAGACACGCACATAGGGTATCGAACTGATATTGAAATGAATTTTGCGGATACTCAGTACGCTGTTTCTCGCGACTATGGCCCAAAACCGCGGTTCATGTCCCACAAAGGGTAGTAGGGAAGGGTGTCGATGGGATCACGCAGGAAAGCTTCCGTCTGCGCCACCAGGTCGCGCATCCGCTGACGTGCTGCGGCTCCTACATCGCGGCGGCCGAGAGCGGGCGCAAGATCGCCGGCGCGCACGGTCCCCGGCGGCGGAGTCAACCCAAGAGCAATCGGCGGCTGATTCGCGTCTTCCGCGCGGAAAAGCGCCGATAGAAATTCGCGCAAATCGTGGACAACTTCCGTACCGAATCTCTCGGCCCAGCGTCTCTCGATTTCCGTCACCAGTCGACCGTAAGCCTGCTGTGCCTTTAGTCCCGCAGCCGTCAACTTCGCTACCTTCCCCCGCACGCCCGGAGCTGTTTCCACCGTGACATACGGCTTAAGTTGCCATCCAATATTAGTCCGCTCGGGAGACGAACCCGTCAGCAGTGCGATATCGCGGACTGGTATCGGCGCCTCCCCCAGAACGCGCAGTGTGTTCGCGCTCATGGTGATTGGGGCCGGCGATTCGCGATCAAACTCAATTGCGAATCCCAGGAGCAGTTGAGATAACAAACACGGTAATGCGAGATCCTTGGGTGCGGCTGTGCTTCGAGCAGGAAATGCCTCCGTTCGACCTATCAATGTCGGCGGCAATCCCCACGGCAGGTCGAGAGCGAGCGCGTCGATCACAGCTTGTGCGGATTTGCGGAAGCGCGCCATGCGCTGCTTTCCGAGCCTTGCTATCCATCGCCCTTCGACTTTTTCGAGCGCGTCCGGCCAAATCTCAGCAGCCTTCAACCCTTTACCGGAAAGGCGGACGGCCCAGGAGTTTCGAATTCCGCGGCCGCTTCCCCAACCCTCCCGGCCACGACCAGCGCGGCCAGCGGCATCCCGCGGCGACGCCGCCTCTGTTGAACCGGGGGCCAGCGTCAAAAATCCCCAGCGCTCCAAACACCCAAGCTGTAGCTTCAAGGCTTCCTTTGACCCAGCGCCACTGGCCGCTAAATCCTGGACCAGCGATCCGCTGCTCGAAATATGCCGGATCAGGTTCAACCACAGGACCAGCGATATCCGAGCGCCCCGAAAGCCTGCTTCACCCATCCGCCTTTCGCACTCGTTGTCGACCTCAACTGTAAAGGCCACCAGTGTCTGAGAGAGCAGCGTGGCAAGGGCTCGGTTCCTAACCATAGCCAACATCCCCGACATTTTACGGCACCGTCGCGGGCCGCTATAACTGCGCAGAAGCGTTACTCAGAGGCGTTTAGCTTCAGGATCAGAAAGGTGAGGTCATCGTGCTGAGGCGCGGTGGAGATCCAATCCCGAAGCTCTCGTGAAATAGCTGCTGTGATCCCATCCACCGGCAGGTAGGCTACGCGGCGAATCAACTCCTTGAGGCGTTCCTCGCCGAACTCTTCCTCGGCCGGATTCAAGGCTTCGGTGACGCCGTCGGTGAAGGCCATCAGCACATCGCCCGGATGGAGATCAACGACGGATTCCTCGTAGGTTGCGAAGGGAAACATGCCGATGACCATGCCGCCAGCGGCAAGTTCTTCAATGGGAGCATGGGCGCCGTTTGGCTGCGAGTTAGTAGACAGAGCGCGAACGAGATAGGGAGGATTATGTCCCGCGTTGACATAGCGCAGTTGGCGCTTGGCTTCATCGAGCTGCGAGTAGAAGAATGTGGCATAGCTGTTGAAGCCGGTAGATTGGTGGAGGAAGTGGTTCATCTTGGCGGCCAATTTAGGTAGCGAGACATTGGGATCGGACGCGATGATGCGCAGGGAGGCCTGAACAACTGCCATGATTAGGGCCGCGGCAATACCCTTACCGGCAACATCGGCAAGTGCAATCGCCAGGCTGTGATCACCGGCTTCGAAGAAATCGTAGTAGTCGCCACCGATGTTACGAGCGGCTAGAGTGAACGCTCCGAGGGAGGCGACGCGCGTTTGCGGAGCGCTCTCAGGCAGCAGGCGTTTTTGCACCTCCGTGGCGAGCGCAAGATCGCGGCCCACCTTTTCCTGCTCGAGGACACGCTCATTGAGACGCGCATTTTCAATCGTAAGCGCGAACTGGTCAGCACAGGCGGCGAGCAGATGCTTCTCAGGCGGGCTATACGGCGTGTGTTCCGCGCGCTCACCCAACAACAGAAGACCGATGAGATCGTTCTTGGTACGGAGAGGCGCCGCAAGACGCAGATCGATTGTCTTCAACAGCTCCAGTTCCTGAAGATGCCGGGGCCTTTGCTCGCTTGCCCAGCGCAGGGAGGTTTCAAGATCGGCGGCCGTGAAACCCAAAGGAGCGCTATAGAATCTGAGCCGGTTCAAGAGGAACCCGTCGTCTGGAATGGAGAGAGTAACGAGCCCGCTCTCCGGATCAGCAGCGAGGCAGCGGAATTCACCCGCAGCAACTTTCTCGAGCAGGAGAGCAGATCCAGCATGAAGCTTGGCCGCGAGGTTATGGAGAGACAGGCGAAGCGCTTCGGAAAAAGAATCGGCACGGCGGCTGGCTTCGACAAATTCAGTCAGCAAAGTGGAATCGAGCGGTGCGGCAGCGTTTTCCGCGGAGATCCGTTCGCGCGCCTGTTCAAGGGTGCGGCGGGCAGACATCCAGATCGAATCTGTTTCATTGCGAATCGCGACCATCGGAGACAGGAGACTCGCTCGCCAGGCTGGTATCGCAGACGCAACGAGCGCCAGCGCGATGACGGCGATAATCGAAAATACATACGGGATCGGACTCAGGTGATGAACGTCGAAATAGCGAACGACAATCGCGCTCGCGCCAACCACCGCGACAGCCCCGATCAAAAGACCGTATAAAGAAAGACGCAACCCGCTACCCGTAATGAGCTGGAGCAATTGCCGACCGGTAGAACCAAGAGCGATGCGAGTCCCCATCTCTACCGTGCGCTGGCGAACCGAATAAGAAATCAATCCATAAACGCCTAGAGTTGCCATCAACAGCGCAGCGAGCGCGAAGAAAGTAATCACCACGGACTCGATGCGCTGGAAAATAAGAGACTCGCCGAAGATCTCGCGCATGGATCGGACAGAGTAGATCGGTTGAGCGGGGTCAACTCGGGCAATCGTACGGCGAATAGCAGGAGCAAGGCTGGCAGGGGGCAGCGTGGAGCGAACGATAAAGTTCATCGTCTGCAGCCGGTACACATTTTGTAGAAGGTAAACCTCAGGGGTGGCTTCTTTACCGACCCCTTCATTCTTGACTGTGCCCACCACGCCGGCGATCTGAACTCGTGAGCCGTTCTGCCCTGCTAGCTTTGCAAATTGGCCAACAGCATTGTGGCCCGGCCAATAACGCTTAGCGGCTGCTTCATCGATGACCACGGCTAGCAGGTTCTCGTTCGTGTCATGCGCGTTCAGCAGCCGTCCGGCTAGGAGCGGAATGCGCATGGTTTTGAAATAACCAGGGCTAACCACATTCAGACTGACGGGCCTATGCGGTTCCACCGCAGTCGTGTGAGGTTCAGGAAACAGCGACGTAGACATGCAGCAACCCGCCAGCGGCACTTGATTGACCACGGCGGCATCGCTAACTCCCGGCATGCCTTCTAGAGCTTCGATCACCTTATCGGCGTAAACGGAGTTCTGGGCGGACTCAGCGGGTCTGGTGAGCTGAAATGTGAGGAGGCCGTTAGGATCGAAGCCAGGCCATGTTCGATTGAGACCGCCGAGCTGCCACGTGAGGATCGCGCCTGCCGAGATCAGCGTGAATGCGAGCGCGATTTCAGCGATGACCAGCGCTTGGGAAAGTTTGCGGCTACGAGCGCCGGCAGACGCGCGCACACCCTCGCTCAGAACCTCATTCGGCTGAATGCGAAAAGCTTGCCAGAGCGGCGCGAGCGCCGAGACCGTGGCGGTGAGAAAAGCTAAGCCGAGAGCGAAGAGCGCAACAGTCCAGTTGGTCGAGATCTCATCGGAACGAGGGATGTAGTCGGCAGCCAGCGACACCACAAGATGCACCAGGAGCACACTGGCAAGAATGCCGCCCACGGCCGCAACGAGTGAAATCCAAAGACTTTCGAAGAAGTATTGCAGCGCCAGTTGTCCCTGACCCCCGCCCAACGCCACGCGAATGGCTGTCTCTCGGGCGCGGCCAACAGATCTGCCCACCAGCAGGCCCGCCACGTTGGCGCAGGTGATAAACAGCAAGAGACCGGCGGCGCCAAACAGGAGAAGCAGAATAGGACGGATCTCTTTGACCACAGCGTCTTCGAGGCCAAACAGCGCGGCAGTGTAGTTGGGGTCGGTGGGATGATTCTGCTGGCGGATCTCTGCGGCAACCCGCTTCGCATCGGTTCGCGCCTGCGCAATCGTGACACCGGGCTTCAGCCTCGCGTAGCAGATGTAGCTGGCGTAATTGCGCATGTGATCTTCATCGATCGGCTTCTTGAGAGGAATCCAGACATCGTTTTGAGAGTTCTGGTTGAATACCGTGTCAAGCGGGAACCGGAACCAAGCGGGCATCGCGCCCACGACGATATACGACTCGCCATTCAGGGTGATCGGTTGTCCAATAATTCGCTGGCCCAGTTGCGTGAATAGGCGATGCGAGATGAGCGCGACATTTGGGCCGTCCGAGGCCGCGAAGAATCGCCCCGCCGAAGGACGTGTGCCGGTGCTAGCGATGAGCGAAGGCGCGACTTGGAGGCCCGCGATGTGGCGCGGCTGGCCGGGTGAAGTCAAATTGAAATCGCCCCAAACCGGAAACCAACCGAAGACATCGAAAACGCGCGTCCGCCCCTGATAGGCCAGCAGGTCAGCAAAGCTGAGACCGCCATAGTGGCCAGGATCATGCGTATCGCCGGCAAATAATGCAACCCAACGTTCGCCATGCCTGTAAGGCAGGGGCTTGAGCAGAACGGCATTCACGACTGTAAAGATGGCGGTAGCGGAGCCGATGCCAACAACGAGGGCGAGAACGGCGAGAACAGCGAGGCCTTTCTCGCGCTTCCACGATTTCCAACTCCGCCAGATGAGAAAAACCATCTGCTAGGAATAGTATCCTCGACCGATTTAGGTGGGACCGATAGGTCCGATTATTGTTTGACTCTTTCTCTTACTGACCGCGCCAGATGAGAACGCCTGATCCATACTTGGTCTCGCTGGAGTCGTGCCACACGATATAGGCTTTGCTGTTTCCGACTTCCATGATGTGAAGCGTTGAAGGTTGAGGACTGAAAGTGGCGCCCGCCGCTTTACCCAAACCGCACGTCTTCCAGTTCGTGCCGTCGGCAGAACGGGAAACAACTGGATAGTTGCAAGCAGTATCAGAGGAGCCGGCGTTCGCCGCGAACACTGCTGTTACCGCTCCTTTGGAGTCGATGGCGACATCAAGCGGCGGATTAGTGGTGCGTGGCCCATCGATGGGCAGCTTTGCGGGACTCGACCATGAAGTTCCATCGCTTGACTGGGTATACCAGACGCCGTGATCCGAATCTTTCGGGTCCAGCCCAATTGCGAAGAGAACACCGAATCTGTTATTCGCATAAGTCAGCGCAACATTGGGGTAATCTGTCGACTGATTAGTTGTCACTGCGGCGGCAGGATCGGAGCTGCCAGGCCGCCAAAACACGTAGCGATGCTGATCGCCATCGGCTTGGTTTTCAAAGAAAGCAATAGCTGGCTTTCCCGATGCGTCCATCACAATAGGAATATTTGTTGGCCTTACCGTCCAACCGCTCCCTGTAGGCACCGCCTGCGCTTTCCACGAAGTTACGTCGGTAACCGGACCGGTGAAATAGAATGCTCCGTCGCTCCCGATGGCTGCCGCGTGCACTTGACCGGAGCTGATCACCAGCGAAGTGGCGCGCAGACCCGCTGCATTCTTGGGTCCGGGCGTGGTGTTCCAAGTCACGCCGCGATCCGCGGATAGGGCATAGATAACATCGTCACCCTTCTGCGAAAGGACCGCTAAAGTGCCGGTGTCGCGGTCGCATGCGATC
The DNA here is from genome assembly GCA_035502635.1 of Bryobacteraceae bacterium. GTDB lineage: Bacteria > Acidobacteriota > Terriglobia > Bryobacterales > Bryobacteraceae > Bog-105. Next base: position 83,365 of record DATJUG010000056.1, on the reverse strand, counting down.
GCAAAGGGGTTTTCGTTCCCATCGTTCATCTCTCCAGTGGTGGCAATGCGCACCGGTGACGTCCATTTGTAGCTGGCGCGATCCCAGCGTACAAAGCGAATTTCCGTGTCGGAACCATCGCCATCGCCATTCGGGTCATACCATTCGAAAGCGATAACCGGATCGCCGTTTTCATCAAGCGCGACCGACGACGACTGACCGTAATGTTCCGGCGCGCTTCCCTTGGGAGCGGGCGCGGCATTGGTCACGCCATCCGGCGGCGGCCCCACTGTGACCACATTCGAAAATTTGCCGTTCGTATTGACGCGGTACTTGTATGTGCCAAACGGTTCGATTGTTTGATCGGTGTAGTGCCCAGCGGCCCCCGCGGCGATTTTTTCAAAAGTTCGGCCGGATGATCGTTCAAGCGATGAGGCAGGAACCGCTCCTGTCCACCTCAAATCGACTGCTTTAGCAGTAGCCGATTTGACCGTCAACTGCTGTGCTTGCAAAGTGCCCAAGCCCAACCCTGCAACACACGAAACAGCTATGAGACAAAGTCGCATCACGGAATTATCTCACTGCAATTGCGATCAGGAGATCACGGTCAATGCCTGGATGCTGGAATTCCCTTGACCACCGGTCTTCATAAATCGATCACCGCGTCGGAAATTGGTTGTGTGCAGCAGATGAGCAGGTTGCCTTCGGCAGGCTGGTCAAGCGGCTCCGGTGCATAGGGACCGCCCCTGAAACCAAACCGCTCTCACAGTTGTGACAAACACCGGCCCGGCACGCCGCCGTGCCCGGCAATATCCCCCTGCCCGACTCCGTCCAGATTCAACCGTCTAACTTGACAGCGGCCGTGCACTGGATCTTTCCAGATCCCGGTGTGCACAGTGTGACCCTTCCACTCGATGTCGCGTGGAAGTCCGACGTTCACGGATAGCAGTCGAGCCATGGCGCTCAATTGCCTTTTACAATAAATCCAGGGACGCCGGTTGTCGTCAAGAGAGCAGTCCCCGTTGGGCGATCTCGCCCTCGTCACGGATCATCCCACACTCTGGGATTGGCTTCGTTTTTTCAAATCAGCCCGGCCGTGGCTCCCCAGCCGAATTGGGTTCGTTTCGCAAGATCGGCCCTAGAGGGTAGGGCCGCGTCAGTTCGTTCGGCAAAATGGCCCCAATTTGGGTTCGTTTCGCAAACGCCTCCGCGACCGTTGCGTCGTCCGGCGCGCCCCCCATTTCGTTTGGTAAAATCGCCTCTCACGGGTGCCAGGTGACGAATCGACCGAGTGTTTAGATGAGATTACGGCCCAGTCCGTGTTTGGACAACGAACCTGCCCATGCTAGACTAAAGTGTTCGAGTTTTCGAGCGGAAAGAACAACTCTGTCCATGCGCACTGAATTCCCGTCCCAGCACGAAATCGTTCGTGCCTGGCACGTGATAGACGCGAATGAGGCCGTCCTCGGTAGGGTGGCCAGCCGCGCTGCTATGCTCCTGATGGGCAAGCACAAACCGATTTTTACGCCGTCTATGGATACCGGCGATCACGTGGTCATTATTAATGCCGCGAAAGTGAAACTGACCGGCTCCAAGGAAGGGCAAAAACTGTATCGCCGCCACAGCGGTTATCCAGGCGGCCTCACCGAAACCGGCGCTCGCCGCATGCGCGAAACGCGTCCGCAAAGGATGATCGAGCTGGCAATATCCGGTATGCTGCCCAAGACCAAGCTTGGCAAGCAGATGTACCGGAAGTTGAAAGTGTACGCCGGCGAGCATCATCCGCACCAGGCGCAGAAACCAGTGGCGCTATCTGTCTAGAAGAGAAGAGGATCACAAAATTAGGTGCCAGCCAAGTTAATTCAACAGTTAGGAACCGGGCGGCGCAAAACCGCCACCGCGCGCGTCTTTCTGCGGCCCGGCAAGGGTCAGATCACGGTCAATAACCGGCCGTTTGAACATTATTTTGTCAATGAATCCGCTCGTGCCTATGTGCGGCAGCCGCTGCTCGCCGCCGAGTTGGCGGATCGTTTCGATATCTTGATCCTCGCCAATGGCGGCGGGGTTACCGGACAAGCGGGGGCCGCGCGCCTCGGCATTGCCCGTGCGCTGATTGAATTCAACTCCGAGTTGCGCGGCAAGCTCAAGCAGCTCGGCTTACTGACGCGCGATGCTCGCGCGCATGAGCGAAAGAAGTACGGTCAAAAGGGCGCCCGCAAGCGCTTTCAATTTTCCAAACGGTAATTGTCCTTTCGTCCTTCCTTTTCGTTCTCAATTGTTCATTCGAATGGCGCAGTTCCTGGAACTGCGCTTGGCGTATTTTCACAACCCGGCTGGCGCACGTTCCCGCAAAATTCCGCTTTGGGCCGCGTGAATGGCGCGTCTGTCCGTTAACCAAACTTAGGAGGCAGGTTGCCATCAATCTCAATGAAGGAGTTGCTCGAAGCCGGCGTTCACTTCGGGCACCAGACCAAGCGCTGGAATCCAAAGATGAAGGAGTACATCTTTGGCGAACGTAACGGGATCTACATCATCGATCTGCAAAAAACGCTGAAGCTCTTCAAAGACGCCATGCGCTATGTCGGTGAAATGGCGGCGCAGGGCAAAACCGTGCTCTTCGTTGGCACCAAGCGCCAGGCGCAGGAGGCCATCGCGGAGGAAGCCACCCGCTGCGGTCAATTCTTCGTCAACCAGCGCTGGCTGGGCGGTCTGCTCACCAACATCGCCACCGTGCAGCGCTCTATCAAGCGCCTGAAAGATCTAGATGCGATGTCGGTCGACAATGCTTACGAGGGCCGCGCCAAGAAAGAAGTAGGCCGCCTCGAACGCGAGCGCAAGCATCTGCAGCAGAATCTCGCCGGCATCAAGGATATGAACGGCCTGCCGGATATGCTGTTCGTCGTCGATTCGAACAAAGAATCGATCGCGGTGAAGGAAGCGCGCAAGCTAGGCATTCCAGTGGTTGCGGTGGTCGACACCAATTGCGATCCGGACGAAGTGGATTACGTGATCCCGGGCAACGATGATGCTCTGCGCGCCATCCGGCTGTTCACCACCAAGATCGCCGACGCCGTCGTCGAAGGCCGCTCACTCACCACCGAGCAGGAATTCACTGCCGAGAAGATTGTCACCGAAGAGGAAGGCGAGGGCGCGGCGGAGCACACCGCGGAGGAGTACACGCAGTATCTGGATCCGAAGTACGCGGAACAGTTGATGTCCGAAAGTCTGGCCACCAGCAATGAGCCTGAACCGCCCCCGCGCAAAGGGCCGGCCAGCGAGGCTCCCGAGGAAGTAGTTACCACCGTTAGCGAGCACTAAATAAGACGGCGCACAACGGGCTCCACGCGCTGAAGCGACGCCCTGTGCGCTCGCTGACGGGCTGTGATGTGGAACTAGCGGGCGACCGGCTGCGGCCGGTCGCCCAATGTGTGTAGAAGCGAAATCGGGCAGCAGTTTGTGTCCGAACATAGGAATAGCAGAATATGGCAGGAGCGCACAGGGTGTCTTCGCTTCAGCGCGTTGGTGCCCGTTGAGCGCGGTGAGGATATGAAAGAGATTAGTGCAAAGTTGGTAAAGCAGCTCCGGGATAAGACCGGAGCTGGCATGATGGAGTGCAAAAAGGCGCTGCAGGAAGCGGATGGAGATCCCGAAAAGGCGGAAGTCATTCTTCGCAAGCGCGGCCTCGCCGGCGCAACCAAAAAGGAAGGCCGCTCCACGAAGCAAGGCTTGATCGCGTCCCACATCTCGCAGGATGCAAAGTCCGGCGTGCTCGTGGAAGTAAATTGCGAATCGGATTTCGTGGCGCGCACCGAGGATTTCCAGACCCTAGCCGCCGATATCGCGGCGCACATCGCTCAGACCAAGCCCAAGGTGGTTCGTGTCGAGGAAGTCACCGAAGCCGAGCGCGCCAACTTCAAGGCGCACGAGGCGCTCTATGAGCAGCAGTTTACGAAAGATCAGAGCACCACAGTCGCCGAATTGGTGAAAACGAAAATCGCCAAGCTCGGCGAAAACATCAACGTTTCGCGCTTCGTTGTTTATGAAGTGAACGGCGCGGGCGTGGTTGGCAGCTACGTCCATACCGGGTCGCAGATCGGCGTCCTGCTCGAGGTTCAGGCGCCCGAGCAGATCACCGGCAAAGACGAATTCAGAACGTTGGTGCACGATATCGCCATGCAGGTGGCCGCTGCGAATCCACAGTGTGTCGGCCGTGAGAATGTCGCGGGCGACGTGTTAGCCAAGGAGCGCGACATCCAACGCGAACGTGCGCGCGGCGAGGGCAAGCCGGAGAAGATGCTCGATAAGATCGTCGAAGGCCGCATGAGCAAGTTCTACGAAGAGATCTGCCTGCTCGATCAGCCCTTTATTCGCGAGAACACCATTTCGGTCGGCGAATTGATCAAGACGGCGGCCGGCAAGCTCGGCGGCGATATTAGCGTAGCTCGTTTCGTCCGCTACAAAGTGGGCGATACGGGCGATGCTCCCGGCGTGCAGGAAAGCCCGCTGCCTGTAACAGCATAGTTATCGGACGCGCCGCTCCCATGCCGCCCTATCAACGTATCCTGCTGAAGATCAGCGGTGAGGCTCTGGCCGGGCCGCTGTCCTTTGGGTTGGATCCGGATCGGGTCATAATGCTGGCCGGCGAAGTGGCGGAAGTGGCTCGCGCCGGAGTTCAAATCGGCTTGGTGCTGGGTGGCGGCAACATCTTTCGCGGCGTTGCCGCGGCCGCGCATCACATGGACCGTGTCACCGGTGATCAGATGGGCATGCTGGCAACCGTGATCAATGCGCTCGCTTTTCAGGATGCGCTCGAACGGCAAGGCATTCCCACCCGTGTCATGACCGCCATTCAGATGCATCAGGTTGCCGAGCCCTACATTCGCCGCCGCGCGATCCGGCATCTCGAGAAAGGCCGCGCGGTGATTTTTGCGGCGGGCACTTCGAACCCGTATTTCTCAACCGACACCGCGGCGACGCTGCGAGGTCTCGAGATCCACGCGCAGATTATCGCCAAGGCAACCAGCGTGGATGGCGTCTACGACAAGGATCCGAAGAAGCACACCGACGCAGTGAAGTATCACGAGGTAAGCTACACCGAAGTGCTTTCGAAATCTCTGGGCGTCATGGATGCCTCCGCGGTCGCCATGTGCCGCGATAACCGCATGCCCATTACGGTCTTCGATCTGAAGGTGAGCGGAAATATAATGCGTATGGCGATGGGCGAGCCCATTGGAACTATGATTCGCTGATCGCACGAACTCTGCATATGAAACAAGAACATCATCCCGCTCCCAGTGGAAGCGGCGCTAAGAACGTGAAGGAAGTCGAGACAAACGCCCGCTCCCGCATGGACAAAGTGCTTACCGAGCTGCAGCAGGAGATGGCGCATATTCGAACCGGCCGCGCATCGATTGGACTGCTCGATAGTGTGCGCGTGGACTACTACGGCTCGCCTGTCCCGCTCAACCAAGTTGCGCAGCTCCACGTTCCCGAGCCCGCCATGATCACCGTCCAGCCCTGGGACACTTCTACTATCAACGCTATCGAGAAGGCGATTCGCAGTGCGGATCTGGGCCTGAATCCCTCGAATGACGGCAAGCTGGTGCGCGTGCCTATTCCACCTTTGACTGAGGAGCGCCGCCGCGATCTGGCCAAGAAGCTCAGTCACATCGCCGAGGAGCGGCGCGTCGGTTTACGCAATATTCGACGCGATGCGAACGAGCAGCTCAAGAAGATGCTCAAGGATAAGCAGATCAGCGAAGACGAAGAGCGCCTGGCGTTGGATGCCATTCAGAAACTTACCGATAGTCAGATCTCAAAGATCGACCAGGCGGCGAAAGCTAAAGAAAAAGAGATCCTCGAGCTCAAGTGATCTCATCTAATGTGTATGGCGAAGACACACACCACCAGTAACCACCGTACTTCCGAAGCCCAGCCGCTGCTCGGCCAGCGCGGCAAAATTATCCAGGAGTTCGGGACCGTAGTTTATCTTCCTTCCGCACTCGAAGCAGATGTACGGCTTGAGAGTACACGCAATTTGAACCAGGTTCTTGCCGACACCATCATGCTTCGGGAGATGTACAAGAAGCACCATTGGCAGGTCTCAGGCCATACCTTCTATCAATTACATCTGCTGCTCGACAAACATTACGAAGAGCAAGACAAGCTGGTGGATGAGATCGCCGAGCGCATTCAGGCTTTGGGGGGCGTCGCCCTCGCAATGCCGCAGGACGTCTCCGAGCACACGCGTGTCGAGCGGCCGCCCATCCATCGCGAAGAAGTGCCAGTGCAGTTGTCGCGTTTGCTCGAGGCGCACGAGCTGATTCTCAAAGAAGCGCATGAATATGCCAAGGCGGCCGACGAAGCGGGCGACGATGGCACCAACGATCTGCTGGTCAGCAACGTGATCCGCACGAACGAGCTGCAGGTCTGGTTTATCGCCGAGCACTTGGCCGCCGTACCGGCTGTGCATGCCGACAAGGCCAACGCCTAATTAGGATCAAGGCCGGCCAGTAGCCACCGCGCGAAGCGCGCCGACGACCGATTCGTCGTAGGTAATTCCGTTTTTCTCGAGCAGGTTGCCGACAGCGCGATCGAGCGCGACGCGCGCCTTGATCCAGACGCTGCGCGCGCCCACTTCACTGGAGCGCGCCTGCGCGAGATAGCTCTCCTGTTGGATGACCAGGAAATTGGTCGAGGCGCCGACCGAGAGCTTGTCCCGCTCCGCATCCACGAGCTGCTCCTGATATTGCCGGCTTTCGATAGCTGCATTCAAAGCCTCGCGCGCGGTCTGCAAAGCGATAACCGAGCTCTGGACCTGTTCGCGAACTTCGTTCGCCAGTTGCTGCGTTCGCGCTTGGGCTTGCCGCACCGCGAGCGCATCGCGGGCGGCATCGGCTTCGGCCACATGATTCTTCAACGGTAGATTGAACTGGATACCGGCCTGATAGATGCGCGAGGTTCGCAGGCCCGCCACGCCCAGATCGGCCGGCGCGGTGATCAGGCCGGTACCTGGAGTGCCCAGCGTGGTGAACGGCGTCTCCGTGCTGCCACGTGTTTGAAAATTGCCGATGAGATCGACTTCGGGAAGCACCGCGTTGCGCGACGCCTTGAGAGCGATCTCGCCGCTTTCGACTTGCAGGGACGCCTGCAACAGGTCGGGCCGCATCGAAAGCGCATCCGAAACCAGCGCTTCGAGCGCCGGCAGATCGTCGCTGGGAGGAATCGTAATCGGATCGGTCGGCACAATCGGCAGGTTGCCCAGAATCGGATCGGCGGTGCCACGCCGCGCCAATTGCGACTTGAGGATTACCTCTTCTTGCTTGACGAGGCCTTGCGCCTGGATCAGATCCAACTGGCTCGAGGCCACCAGAGACTGCGCTTGCGTGAGCCCGATGGGCGCTAGCGTTCCCTGCTCCTCTTGGGCCTTGTCGTCCTCATAGAGTTTTTGTGCCGCGGCAAGCGTCTCGCGCTTGACTCGCACGTTTTCGTTCAAGCTGACGAAATCGTAGTAGAGCCGCGCGACGCCATAAACCGTGCTGATGAGTTGCTGGTAGAACAACAGCCGCGAAATCTTTTGATTGATCGCGGCGATGCGAATGTAGCGCAGGCTAATGTCTCTGCCGCGCCCACGCAACAGGGGCTGCGAGACTGTCAGCGACGTGTTGGGAGTAGCAAACGGATCGAGCTGGTTTTGAGTGCCGTACAGAACTTGAGCCGCGTTGTTCAAGTCCACTTCGACCTGTGTGCCGGGGCTGAAGCCTTCGACGAGAGCGTAGTTGGCGGTGACAAAGTCCAACTGACCAGGGCTTGGCGGGAGTGCCGAGCTGGCGGCCAGGATCGGGATGTTCTCGCGTTGAAACCAGGTATTCTGCCCGACCAGGGTCGGCTGAAAAGTCGGGACCGTCGGACCCGCCGCATAACCGGCTGTGTCCTGCACGGACAAGTTCGTTTGGGTTTCGGTTAGCACATTGAGCGAGGTGAGATCGTTGATGGTCGGGGAGCTGGGTGTCAGGGTAGAAGCCGCCTGATTGAGCAACGGGCTGCCTGGTCCGCCCACGCCTGTCGGACTTTCAGCCACTGAATAGTCGATGCCGCGCAAGCTGCCGCCGCCCGAAGCGCGCAAGGTTTCCGTGCCGGCGATAGACAGGTTGTAACGCGCGACTTCGACGTCCAGATTGTTCTCAATCGCGAGCGCGAGGGCGTCATAAAGAGACAGATAAATCGCGCCGTTGTGTATCAGCGAACGCGCCCGATCGGCGGAGGTGAGCGGCAGCGGACCAGCAGTGGGTCTGGTGTATTGAGCGATGAAGTCGAAGAACGAAGATCGCGCTGGGTAGCTGACGCGTTCGTTCTTTGGTTCGGTTTTGTCGTTCTCAACCGACTTGAGTAACGGCGAAGGGGACTGCGCGGCCGCATTCAACGCGGCTAGCAAGAGCGCAAGAACGGAACGGCCACTCACTGTTTCCCGGTCCCCCGGTTGTTTTTTTGCCCGCCGCCCTTCTTGCCCTTGGCCTTCTCCGCGTTCGACCCTTGGTTGTCCAGGCGTTGATTTCCGTAACGTCCCTCCTGGCTCGCCCCTTCATCGCTTTGTCCTCCCGTTTGCTGCTGCGCCTGCTGTTTAGGAAATTCGGGTTCGATCTTTACGCCCTCTTGAACCTGGTCGGTGATCGTCTTGACGATCACATCTCCCGGCTGAATCCCGCTCACGATCTCGGTTTGATTGCCGAAGTCGCGCCCGATCTGCACGGGTTTGAAATGCACGTAATTGTTCTCGACCACCGCAAGCGTGCTCTTCGCGTCGCGGACAACGATGGATTCACCAGGAACGACGAGCGGCGGAATGGCCTTCAACTGAACGAAATTGACGACCACGTACATGCCGGGCATCAGCCGGCCACTGCTATTACGCACCTGCACTTCCACCAGCAGCGTGCGGGTGTTCTGGTCGATTGAACCGGAGGTGCGCGTCACCGTGCCTTGAAACCTTTCCTGCGGCAACTCCTGGAAGGACAGATCCGCGCGCTGGCCCACCCGCACGAGCGATGAATAGGCTTCGGGCACCGAGACGAGAATGCGCAATGGATCGAGATTCGCGATGCCGAACATTTCGCCGCCTTGCGAGCCGCCGGTCGAGGGCGCAACCGAAGATGAGAGACCGCCCGAAGCGCCCTGATTATTTCCCTGCGCGCCGGATTGCGTGGTTCCCGGCGTGGTGGCGGTCGATACGCCGAGGCCGGTTCCTTGCGCTGTAATTAGAGATCCGACATCGACATTGCGATCGGTGATGACCCCGTTGAATGGCGCAGTCACGCGCTCGTATTGCTGCAGCACAATCTCCCGCTCGAGATTTTCGCGATTGCCTTGCACCGTGTTTTGAGCGGCGCGCACGTTGGCTTCCGCTACTCGATAATTGGCCTCCTGCGTGTCGCCGTCCTGCCGCGAAAAGACGCCTTTGGCGACCAGCACTTTGTACCGGTCCCAAGTCAGCGCGGCGAGATGAAGCTGCGCTTCCATCTGGGCAAGGTTCGATTCGCTCTGCTGTAGAGTGGAGCGCGCTTGCGCCACTTGCTTATCCAGATCGGGCGCGTCAATCACGGCGAGCAATTGGCCGGTATGCACACGATCGCCGATATCGACCAATCGCCGGCTCACGTAACCGGAAGCTCGCGCATAGATATAAGCTTCTTCATACGCCTGCGACGTGCCGGGAATCATCAATTCGGAGATGGCCGGACCACGAACTACTTTCATCACCTGCAGCTTCGGAACGGATTCGGTGCGCTCCCTGGCCTGCTGCTCAATCTGTTGTTGCCGCTTGTGCCTCGGCAGCCAGCCGAGAAAGACGACCAGGATGGCAACGACGACGACGATGCCCGCGAATATGAACCAATAGAGTTTCGAATGCCCACGGCTCTGTTGATCGGGCGGGGTCGCTTCCGGCTTGTCGGGAACATCTGCAACGGGGTCCATTGCAGGCTTGTCAGTGGTCGCCATGGTCAGGATTCCTGCGGCCGCGGTTGCCCTTTGGGCCGTACCGGCTCACCGCTCGGAAGAATCTCGCCTTTGTATTCCTTGTCGATCTTTTCGTCGTAGTCGATGGGCGCGGTTTTGCGCAGCAGCGAATAGATGATGGGCACAATGAAGAGCGTGCTGACGGTCGCTACCATAAGGCCGCCGATAACCGCGCGCCCGAGGGGAGCATTCTGCTCACCGCCCTCGCCGAACGCCAAAGCCATAGGTAGCATGCCGATGATCATCGCCAAGGCGGTCATGATGACCGGGCGCAGACGGATGAAGCCGGCTTCGAGTGCCGCCTCGGTCTGATTCTTGTGCGCGCGCTCATCGTTCGCGAAGACCACCAGCAGGATGGAGTTCGCGGTGGCGACGCCGATGGTCATGATGGAGCCCATGAGCGAAGGCACGCTGAACGTGGTCTGCGTCAGGTAGAGCATCCAGAGAATGCCCGAGAAGGCGCCAGGCAGAGCCATCAGTATGATGAACGGATCGAGCCAGCTCTGGAAGTTCACCGCCATGAGCAAGTAGACAATAATCACCGCGAAGCCGATGCCGAGTTCCAGGCGCTCAAATGAGCTCTCCATGGTGGAGACCTCGCCGCGCAGGTCCAGAAAGGTGCCGCTGGGGAGCTTCTTCGTCTGGCGGATGATCTTGTGAATTTGATCCGCGACCCCGCCCAGGTCGCGTTGGTCGACGTCGGCATAAATGTCGAACGTGGGTTGGATGTTGTAGTGATCGACGACGATGGTGGAGACGTTGCGCTTTAGGCTCGCCACGTTCGCAAGCAACTGGCTGTTGTTTCCCGCAGTGGAAGTAATGGGCGTACGCTGCAGCGCTTCGAAGGAATCGATGCGGTATTGCGGCATCTGCACAACCACCTGATAGTTGACGCCGTTCTGAGGATTCAGCCATTGATTGGGCGCGGTTTGGCCGGTGCCCGAGAGCGAGATCAACATGCTGTTTGCCACATCGCTCTGCCGCAGTCCGATCTGCTGCGCCTTGCTACGATCCACGTTGACGTCCACAGTTGGGTATGCGATCTCCTGATGGATGTGGGCGTCCACCACGCCCGGTAAGGCTTGCACTTTGCCCAACAGACTACGCGCGATCTGGTAATTCGCCTCTGGATTGCGGCCGACCACCTGCACATCAATCGGCGCGGGTAGCCCGAAGTCCAGGATCTGATTCGTCATATTGGCGGGTGTAAAGAAAAAGATCTCTTCCGGAAATGAGCGCGCAAGCTGTTCCCGCAAATTGCGGGTATACTCCTGAGTTTTTCTCTCGCCCGGTTTGAGGGCAATCAGGATATCGCCATCAGAGTTGCTGATGGTTGCGTTATTTCCGAATGCCAAATTGAAGCCGCCATTGGGAAGTCCGATGTTGTCCAGGATCATGTCGATGCGATCAGCTGGAAGAATTTGCCGGATTCGCGCTTCAATGGCAGCAAAAATGGTTTCGGATTCTTCGATGCGGGTTCCCGGCGGCGGAATTACGTGCAGACGCATTTGACCGGAATCGACATAAGGAAAGAAGTCGCGGCCGATCACGAAGGTCAGGAAAAACGAGCCGCCCACGAATAGCCCGAAGAGCACGAGAACAATCGCGCGATGCTGCAGCGACCAATCCAGCCAGCCGTGGTAGCGGTGCCGCAGATTTTCGAAACGATGCTCGAAGCGCTCATGCACGTGCCACACCCAGTTCTTCGCTTCCTTGGGCTCCGGGTCTTCCGGCTGGCGCTGGTACAGTGCGACTTCGGCCGGCAACAGGAAATGCATCATGGTTGGTACAAGCGTTCGGGAAAGGAAATAGGAGGCGAGCATGGCGAACGCCACCGCCATAGCCAAAGGCGTAAACAGATACTTCGCGGCGCCCGTGAGCAGGAGCACCGGCAAGAAGACAATGCAGATGGAGAGCGTGGAAACGAGCGCGGGCGCGGCGACCTGGCTGGCGCTGTCGAGAATGGCGTGGACCAGGGATTTGCCGGGCGTGGCGAGATTGCGATGGGTATTCTCGATCTCGACCGTTGCGTCATCCACCAGGATGCCGACCGCGAGCGCGAGACCGCCGAGCGTCATCACATTGATGGTTTCGCCCAGCGCACCGAGTATACAGATAGAGGTAAGAATTGATAGCGGAATGGAAATACAGACGATCAGAGTGCTGCGCCAGCTTCCAAGGAATAGCAGGATCATCAGCGCGGTCAGCAAGGCGGCAATACCGGCTTCACGCAGCACTTCATTGATGGAATTGCGAACGAAGACCGATTGATCGAACAGCGGCGTGATGCGTAGAGCGGGCGGGAGATCCGCCTTCACGCGGGGTAGTGCGTTCTTGACCGATTGGACGATATCGAGCGTCGAAGACTTGCCATTTTTCAACACCGTCAATAGCGCGGCACGGCGGCCGTTCTCGCGCACGATGTTCGTCTGAACCGCGAAGCCATTGCGCACCTGCGCGATGTCCTTCATGTAAACGATGGCGCCGTTGGACGCGCGCACCGGCAGATCGTTCAAAGCTTCGACGGTGCTTGGGCTGCTGTTGGTGCGCACCAGATATTCGATGTTGCCAATCCGGGCCGTGCCGGCAGGCAAAATAATGTTCTGCGAATTCAACGCGGTTGAGATATCGCTGGCGGAGAGATGTTTTGCGTAGAGCGCATTGGGGTCGATATCGACCATGATCTGCCGGTATTTGCCGCCCCAGGGCAGCGGGATAGATGCGCCTTGCACGGTCGCGAGCCGAGTGCGGATGAAGTTCAGACCAAGATCGTATAGATCCTGCTCGGTGAGGCCCTCGCCGGTGAGGCCGAGCTGAAGGATAGGAACGCTGGACGCATCGTATTTCAGAATATTCGGCGGGAAGGTGCCTGGCGGAAGCACTCGCAAGATGGTCTGCACAATCGCCGTTATTTGAGAGAGCGCGAGCTCGACCTTCACCTTGGGTTGAAAGTAGATCCGAATGACTGAAACGCCAGTGTAGGACTCCGATTCCATGTGCTCGATGTCGTTGACCGTGGTGGTCATGGCGCGCTCGCAAATGGTGACGACGCGCTTCTCCATCTCATCGGGCGTGAGGCCGTTATAACTCCAGACAACGCTTACGACCGGGATATTGATGTACGGGAAAATATCCTTGTTCAGCACGACCGCGGACAGCGTGCCCAGGATCAGCACCAGAACCGAGAACACGACAAAGGTATACGGACGCCGGAGCGCGAGGTGAACTATCCACATTTGGCAGTCTGCAGGGGTGAATTAGCGCGAAGCGCGGAAAAGGCTGCGAGCGTATAGCTAGGCAGGCAACTCCTCGACCGTTGGGTACCCATGCTGTTCACGACCAATTTTACCGTCGTACTTGGTGGTGGTCTTGAACAGCTCCAGGTGACCGTCGCTTGCCTCGCTGCGGCAACGATTGCGAAGCTGGGCCAGTTCGCTATCGCTCATGGCCGAGAAATTGTTGGCGATTTCCAGATTTTGCTTCAGGACTTCCATGGAATCGATGCCGCTGATGGTGGTGGTGACCGGCAAGCTCATGGCATAACGAAGCGCATCGGCAACTGTGATGGCGCCTCGGCGGATCATCTCTCCGCTGCCGCCCAGGCTCTTCATACCGAACACGGCCATTCCGCGTTCGCGCGCTTTCGGCAGAACGTGTTCTTCGAAGCTGCGAAACGTTCCATCGAACGGGTTAAGAGGCATCTGCACGGTGTCGAACGGGAAATCATGAGACAGCATCTTGAGATGAATCGCGGGATTCTTGTGGCCGGTGAAGCCGATGAGACGCACCTTGCCCTGTTGCTTGGCCTGTGCGAGCGCTTCCGCGGCGCCATTGGGACCGAAGATGAAATCCGGATCGTTATCGTAGATGACTTCGTGAATTTGCCAGACGTCCAGATAATCGGTCCGCAGACGCCTCAGCGATTCGTCGAGCATCTGCATGGCAAGTTTCTTATCGCGGCCGTGCGTGCAGACCTTGGTCATCAGCACAGCCTCCTTACGTCTGCCGCCGAGCGCTTTCCCGAGCCACTCTTCGCTTTGGCCGTCGTGATACTCCCAGGCGTTATCGAAGAAGTTGATGCCCGAGTCGAGAGCGTGCTGCACAATGGCGGTGGCTTCGTCAAGGCTGTCTGCGGAGCCGAGGTGAAACCCGCCAACGCCGATGATCGAAACCTCCGTGCCGGTTTTGCCGAGAGGCCGGCGCGGGACGCTGCTGGTGGAACCATTGGGCTGCTCAGGTCTGGCCATGGCTGATGTAACTCCTATAAGTGTTGCGCCTTGCAGGAACGCGCGACGGGACGTGCTCATTTGCTGATGGACGGGAAGGGCTTGCCTGTGTTGTCCGTCGACTTCATCATTTCTTTGACTTCTTTCTGCGTCATGTCGATCGGGAAGCTGTGAGCCAGACGCGCCTCGGGATTGTCGTACTTCAAAGAAACTTTGTACAGCTCGTATCGCCCGTCGGCGAACTGCTGGCAGCGTGTGCGCAGCGAAGCCATCTCAACCTCCGACAGCGGCGTGAAGTTCTGGGCAATTTTCAGGTTCTGCTCGACGACATCCATCTTGTCCATGCCGGTAATGGTGGTCGCGACGGGAAGGCTCATGGCATAGCGAAGCGACTCTTCGGCCGAGAGAACGCCGGCTTTGATAGCAGGGCCGGCGCCGCCGAGAGGCTTCATGCCGAGGGGCGCGATTCCGCGGCGGTTCAACTCCGGCAGCACTTCGTTTTCGAAGCTGCGAAAGGTACCGTCGAACGGATTTAGCGGCATCTGCACGGAATCGAAGGGGAAGCCGGTCTTCAACATCGCCAAGTGAATCTGCGGATCCTTGTGGCCGGTGAATCCGACGAATCGAACCTTGCCGTCCTTCTTAGCCTGTACGAGCGCTTCGGCCGCGCCGTTTGGACGAATGAACAGCGCCGGGTCGTTTTCGAAGCTGACGCCATGGATCTGCCAGAGGTCGAGATGATCGGTCTGCAACCGGTTTAATGACTCTTCGAGCATGCGAAGAGCCAGGTCTTTGTCGCGGCCATGCGTGCAGACCTTGGTCATCAGGAAGACCTGCTGGCGTTTGCCTTTGAGCGCTGCACCCATCCAGACTTCGGACTTGCCGCGATGATATTCCCAGCAGTTATCGAAGAATGTTACGCCGCCGTCGATGGCGCGCGCCACAATCTGCTCGGCGGTTTTCTGATCCTGTGCGTCGCCTAGATGGTGGCCGCCAAGGGCCAGGGCCGAAATCTCAACTCCGGTTTTGCCGAATTGCCTTCGTGGAATTTGCGCCATGCGTTTTCGGTGTGTAATTAACTGACCAAAGTTGATGAAACAAGGTTTCGCACCCCCGTAGAACGACGAGGTGCCTACGCATGAGAGACTTTGTTGGATGGGTTGGAGGGGCAATTTCATGGCGCAGAGCATCCATTACGACGCAATTGTTGTGGGATCCGGGCAGGGCGGAAATCCGTTGGCCGCGAAGCTGGCCGGGCGCGGCGAGAAGGTGGCGCTGATCGAGTCAGATCATCTGGGTGGAACCTGCGTGAATACAGGATGCACTCCGACCAAGACAATGATTGGCAGCGCGCAGATAGCGCATTATGCGCGGAACGCCAGCCGTTGGGGAGTGCGCGCGAGCAATGTGAGCGTTGATCTTCCCGCGATCCTGAAGCGCAAGGACGAAATCGTGCTCGGGATGCGCTCGGGTTGGGAAAAGAGCATGAACGGCGAAGGCCAACCGCGGCTGTACCGGGGCAGAGCGCGCTTTACAGGACCGAAACAATTGCAAGTGGGCGGCGACACCTTGCAAGGCGATCGCATTTTTCTCGATACGGGTACGAGACCGATGATTCCTAAGATTGCCGGATTGGATTCGGCGCCGTATTTGACGAACGTTAGTCTTTTGGAATTGAGAGAAATGCCGGAGCACTTAGTGGTGCTCGGCGGCGGTTACGTGGGGATGGAGTTTGGACAAATGTTCCGGCGTTTCGGCAGCGAGGTGACGATCATCCAGAGGAGCGAGCGCATTTTGCCAGGCGAAGATGAGGACATTACGGCAGAGCTGCAAAAAGCACTCGAGGCGGAGGGCATCAAAATTCTAGTGAGCTCGCGGGCCGTGAAGGCGGAAGGCGGGAATAGCGGTGTGACAGTGACACTCGAAAGCGGTGCGTCTGTGGCCGGATCGCACCTGTTAGTGGCAACGGGGCGGACGCCGAACACCGGCGATCTTGATTTGCAGAAGACAGGAGTGAAGACCAACGAGAGGGGCTTCATAGCGGTGAATGAGCGCCTGGAGACGAGCGCACCGGACATTTGGGCGCTCGGCGATGTGACCGGCGGGCCTGCGTTCACTCACATTTCGTATAACGATTTTCAGATCATCTACGGCAACTTGTATGAGGGCAAGAATCTGAGCACGAAAACGCGGCTGGTGCCCTACGCCGTTTATACCGATCCGGCGCTTGGGCGCGTGGGAATGACGGAAAAAGAGGCGCGGGCATCCGGGAAGAAGCTGAAGATCGGCAATTTCCCGATATCGCACGTGGCGCGCGCGAGGGAACGCGGCGAGACGGCGGGGACGATGAAACTGGTAGTGGATGCCGAGACCGATTATATTTTAGGGGCGGCGATTCTGAGCGCGGAGGGCGGCGAATTGGTTCAGATTTTGAGCACGCTCATGCTTGCGCAGAAGCCCTATACGCTGCTGAAGGGCGCGATCTACATTCATCCGACGATGGCCGAGGGATTTTTCGGTTTGATGGACAGCGTGAAAGCGGTCGAGTAAATTGCCGCCCCGAATATCGTAAACGATGGAAGCAGGACAACCGAGTCATACAGCTTTCGCTGCTGCCGCTCATCGTGCCGCTCATCAGATCCTGGAACAGGGACGGATCTTCACCGATCCACTGGCCGTTCGCATCCTGGGCCAGGACGTCGAGACGATTCTTTCCGACGCGGAACGTCCCTCCAAACGCCTGATGCGATTCTTCATCGCTGTGAGGACACGATTCGCCGAGGACGCTCTTGCCGATTCCGTGAAACGCGGCGTTCGCCAGCTCGTCGTGCTTGGGGCCGGTCTGGATACGTATGCTTACCGCAGTCCTTTCGGCAGCGAACTGAGAATCTTCGAGGTTGATCATCCGGCAACACAGGCCTGGAAGCGGCAACGTCTTGCCGCCGCGCAGATTGCGCTGCCCAGCTTTCTGACCTTCGCTCCCTTTAATTTCGAGCGTGAGACTTTGGATGAAGCCCTCACCTCCGCTGGTTTTGATCCTTCCCAGCAGACCTTCTTCACCTGGCTCGGCGTGGTGCCTTACCTGACGAAGCAAGCCATATGGACAACACTCGCGTTCATTGCCGGATTGCCAGGCGGCGCTCATGTTGTCTTTGACTACAGCGATCCTCCGGCGTCTCTTCCACCCGACAGGCGTGCTGCGCATGCACGACGGGCCGAGCGTGTCGCGGCGCTCGGCGAACCGTGGATCAGCTATTTCGAAGCGGAAGAGCTTCGCATCAAATTGCTCGGCTTTGGGTTTTCCGAGATCGAGGACATCGGACCGTCCGAGATTGTGGCGCGCTTTCTGCCGGGACGCGTGATTTCGTTTCCAGACAGGGGTGGACACATCGTCCGCGCGACTAGCATCGCGGAGGGGTCGCGCTAACGAAGTTTCAGGAGCAGGTGTGAAGGCGGTGGCGTGACCGGCGCAGTAGACTTGAGCTATGCAAGTGAGCGGGCGGGTGCGGCTCGGTTGGGTATGCACACTTCTTCTCGCTTTTCTTGCAGTACGCGTGGCGGGCTCCGCGCCGGATAACCGATTTCACCTCGAGCACAGTAAAGATCAGTTCGGCATGCGATCACACGGTGTTGTCGAAATTCTGAGTGGCCATCGCGAGAAGTTTTATCCGCTCCCGCAAAGCACGAGCCAAGACTATATCCGGCTTCGTCCCGCGGACGTGCGGCTAAATCCGTTCAATCCACGATCATATGAGCGTCAGGAGGTCATTGGACCGTCCCAAGTGGAAGAGGGCAAAATATGGTTCGGCAAGGCTTTTTATGATGCCGAAGGTTGCAGAGGTGTCGGCGCTTTTGGCTACTTCGATACGATCACCCGCAGCTTTACGCTCTTTTCTCCGCCCGAAGTAGCGCCTTATGAAGTCAGCGCCATTCTCGTTCAACGCGATACAGTTTGGCTCGGACTCGACCATTTCGGCGAGGATATTTCAACCTACCCCGGCGGCCTGGTTCGTTGGGACAAGAATACACATGAGGCTCGCCGATACCCGATTGAATTCGTCGTAAGCGGCATCGAAGCGCAAGGCGACTCCCTGCGTCTACAGACAAAGGGCGGCTACGCATTGTTGCGGGATAACAAGCTTCAGAGGTTCTTGAAAAACGGCCGGGAGATTGACGGGTTCCCGCCGCCTCCCACGCAGTACTAACGGCCTCGCGCAAAACGGGCGCGGACTACGGTAGATCGCGCACAACGCCACAAACCGGCTGTGCGCTTACGTGCCCCGCCCCAAGGCTCGGCGAGTTTCTTTGGTGTCTGGCGGCGCACAGCGCTACCGAGATTTGGCTCGCGACCGACTTCGTTTCTTCGCTCCACTGCCGGCTTGGGCTTTCTTCGCCGCTGCATTGCCGGAGGAGACCGCTTTGGAAGTGCCCTTTGAGGGGGCGGTCTTCTTTGCGGCGCGCGCGGAGGTCACGTCGATGCCGTTGACGGAATCCGCTTCGATCACCTTCTGACCGCCGGAGCTGCTCATCTTCAACTTGCCTTGCACCTGCAGCTTCTGCCCGACGCGCAGTCCGATCGCTTGTGCGGCACGCCGCTTCATATGGACGAAGTAACCGGAATCGAGCACTGCGCCGTTAGGTTCGCCGTTCTTGGCAAAGTTCAGATGCTCGACAATGCCTTCAACTGGGTCAGTCTGTTTTTTCTGTTTAGCCATGGAGACTCCGTTTCGATGACTGGCTATGTAGTATACTGCGCACTCGCTCAATAGCCAGCCTCTATTTGGAAAGCAGTCTCCAGGATATACGGCTCACTCTGCGGGGCTTCCGGCGCAATTTGGCCTTTTCCGCGTCCGCCGTTCTGGTCATAGCCCTAGGCACCGGTGCAGCTACCGCGGTCTTCAGTATGGCGTTTTCTGCCCTGACATCCTGGACAGGCGTCGCCGATTGCGATCTCTCGGAGGGATGGCAAGGAATGTTCTCACCTCAACAATTGTTATTTTGCGCGGTTGCTTCGCTGATGATCCTGGTCGCCACCGGGGCGGCGTTAAGACCTGCTGTAAAGGCCGCCGGGATCGATCGAATAACCGCTCTGCGTCACGAATAGCGCTTTGTCAGGCCAGCGCGGGGATGGATACAATAGCGCCGTGCCGCTTCTTCACCGTCTTCTGCTTGCAGTGTTGGTTGGCCGTTGTATATTTGCTGCGAGTTCCCCCATGGATTCGCAGTACTTCTCCGAAATGCGATGGCGGCTGATTGGCCCGTTTCGCGCGGGGCGCACGGTTGCGATCAGCGGGGTGGTTCAAGAACCGAACGTCTATTACATGGCGCCAAACAACGGCGGCGTGTGGAAGAGCACCGATTACGGGAACACATGGGTGCCGATCTTCGACGGGCAGGACACGGGATCGATCGGTGCGCTGGCGGTTGCGCCGTCCGATCCGAGCATCATCTACGTTGGCAGCGGCGAGGGCTTGCAGCGGCCCGATCTTTCGGTTGGCGATGGAATGTACAAGTCGACGGACGCGGGAAAGACTTGGGAACATTTGGGGCTGCGCGAGGGCCAGCAGATCTCGTCGGTGATCGTGGATCCGCAGGACGCAAACCGGCTCTTTGTAGCAGTGCTTGGGCATCCATATGGGCCGAATACGGAGCGCGGCGTGTACCGATCGACGGATGGAGGAAAGTCGTTCGAACGCGTGCTGTACAAGGACGAGAATACGGGCGCGGTGGAAGTTGCATTCGATCCGGCAAATCCGCAAATTGTGTATGCGAGCCTCTGGGCGGCGCGGCAAGCTCCGTGGGAGATTGGGAACTCGTTTGATGGACCGGGTAGCGGGCTGTTCAAATCGACGGATGGCGGCGATACCTGGCAGCAGTTGACCAAGGGCGTTCCGACGATTGCACAAGGGCTGGGGCGCATCGGGTTCGCGATCGCGCCCAGCGATTCGAAGCGCATGTATGCGTTGATGGACGCGTCAAAGGAATATGGCGGGTTGTACCGATCCGACGACGCCAGCGATAGCTGGCGCAAAATCAACAACGAGCAGCGGCTGTGGGGGCGCGGGTCTGACTTTGCGTGCGTGCAGGTGGATCCGAAAGACGAGAACAAGATTTATATTGCGAACACCTCGACCTATCGTTCGACCGATGCCGGACAGACGTTCCTTGCGATCAAAGGCGCGCCGGGCGGCGACGATTATCACACTATCTGGATCAATCCGCAGAATCCGGACATTATTTTTCTCGGCGTGGATCAAGGGGCAACGCTCAGCGTCAACGGGGGGAAGACGTGGAGCTCCTGGTACAACCAGCCGACGGCGCAGTTTTATCACGTGATTACGGACAATCGGTTTCCGTATTGGGTCTATGGCGGGCAGCAGGAGAGCGGATCGGCGGGCGTTGAGAGCCGGAGCGACGATGGATCGATCAGCTTCCGCAACTGGCATCCAGTCGGAGCGGAAGAGTATGGATATGTTGCGCCGGACCCGTTGAATCCGGACATTATCTATGGCGGGAAGGCCAGTAAGTTCAATTGGGTGACGGGAGACGTGCAGGATGTAAGCCCGCAAATTCTGCGAGGGCCGTACCGGTTTGTGCGAACGATGCCGCTGCTGTTTTCGCCAGTGGATCCGCACGTTTTGTATCTAGGCTCGAATGTCCTGTTCAAGACAACTAACGGCGGCGATAGCTGGGAGACGATCAGTCCAGACCTGACGCGCAAAGAGTGGCAGATGCCCGCGGTCATTCAGGCATTTGAATCGCAAGATCCAGAAAAAGGGAAACACCGCGGCGTGATCTATACGGTGGCGCCGTCGCCGAGAGATGGCAACCTGGTTTGGGCGGGTACGGACGATGGATTAATTCAGGTAACACATGACGGAGGTAAGAATTGGCAGGACGTCACACCACCGGAGCTGACGCCGTGGAGCAAGGTTTCGCTGATGGAAGCATCGCACTTCGACGCGGACACGGCGTATGCGGCGATTAACCGCTTCCGGCTAGACGATCTTAGGCCGCATATCTATCGAACTCACGATAGCGGGAAGACCTGGAAAGAGATTGTCAACGGGCTGCCGGATAGAGCGGTTGTAAATGCTGTGCGGGAGGATTCTCAGCGCAAGGGATTGCTATTTGCGGGGACCGAGATCGGCGTCTTTGTTTCTTTCGATGATGGAGATAACTGGCAGCCGCTGCAATTGAACCTGCCTGTAACATCGGTGCGCGACTTAGTAATTCACGAGGACGACTTAGTCGTGGGGACGCATGGGCGTTCATTCTGGATTCTCGATGACATCACGCCGCTGCGGCAGGTGAATAGCGAAACACAGGCGGCCAAGGCACACTTATTTGCGCCCGAGAAAGCAATCCGGTGGCGTTGGAACCGGAATACGGATACGCCGCTGCCACCGGAGGAGCCAGTGGGCCAGAATCCTCCGGATGGCGCGATCATTGATTACGCGATTAAAGAGAACAGCGGGCCGACGGCGCTCGAAATTTACGATTCCCAAAATAAATTAGTCCGGAGATATTCCAGCGAAGACAAGCCAGAAGTAACAGAAGCGCAGTTAGAGAAAGAATTGAACGTACCGACTTACTGGATCAGGCCCCCACACATCTTATCCGCAGCGGCTGGAATGCACAGGTTCGTTTGGGATCTTCGGTACTCGCCGCCTAAGTCGCTGGAGCATGAATACCCGATCGCTGCGATTTACCGAGATACACCCAGGTTGCCGCGGGGCGCGCTGGTGCTGCCGGGTGAGTACACCGCGAAGCTGTCGGCCGGCGGTGAAACGTACTCGCAGCGGTTCACGGTCGTGATGGACCCGCGCGTAAAGACTCCGGCGGCGGGATTGGAACAGCAGCTTGCGCTATCGCTAAAGCTGTGCGAGATGATGAACCGCAGCTATGACTCGCTGATGCGAGCTCGCGCCGCGGGCGGGCAATCGAAAGATCTCGAAAGCAAATTGAGCGCGGTGAATCGTGAGCTTGCACGGGTGTTGGAAGTGATTCAAGGAACCGACAACGCTCCCACGTCACAGGCCGTTGCGGCGGTCGCGGAGTTGGAGCAGAGGTTGAGTCAACTGAAATAGCGTTCGCTCATGCGGCGCAAGAATGCGAGCGACTCCGCCATCTCTTCCATGCCATTCATGCCATCTTCAATGCTGACCCAGCCGCGGTAGTTGTGTTCCGCCAAAATACGGAAGATTGTGTCGTAATCGTTCAGGCCTTTGCCGGTGACGCCGTGGCGAAGGCTGGCCGAATAACCGATCGTGCCATCGCTTTGGCGCAGATCATCAAGAGTGGCGCCCTCGGCCAGGTAGCGATCGCTGGCATGCATGCTGACGACGCGATCGGCAACGCGGCGCAGTAAGTCGATTGGATCGTCGCCAGCGACAATCGCGTTCGAAGGATCGTATTGCACGCCGAAATGCTCGCGGTCAGAAACCGCATCCACAACATCAATGAAGCGATTCATCTTCTGGGCGAATTCGGGATATTTCCAGAAGCCGTCTTTGTAGTGATTCTCCATGCCGAGCACAATGCCGTGCTCGCGGGCGACGGGCAGCACCTGTTCAATTGCTTCGAGCACCCAGTCTCTGCCTTGCTCCCAATTAACCTCCGGATAGCGCTGGCCGCTGAGGATGCGGCAGACTGCGCCAGGCCCACCCAAGCGCCGCGTGATACGAATCATTTCGGCTTCGCGTTCGATCTCGCGCTTGCGCTGGTCGCCGTCGGGCGCGGTGAAATCCGGCGAGCAGCAGAGCATGGGCATGGCGAAACCGGCGGCGTGGACCGCTTCGGCGATGGTATCGAGATAGGCGCGCTCGAGGCTGGTGAAAAAGCCTTCGTACATTTCGAGCCCATCGGCGTCAAGCTGCTTTGCCATCTCAATCCAATCGAAGACGGACATTTTTCCCGCGGCGATCTCGTCGAGATAGCACTTGGGGAACGCGGAGATTTTGAGCTTCATCTACGGCGTGAGGACCGCTTTGACATGCTGGCCCGAATGCATTTTTTCGAAGCAGTCAAGCCACTCGTTTAGCGAAGCGATGCGGCTAATGACGGGCGTTAAGTTGATCTGGCCGGAGACGATCATGGAGATGACGCGCTCCCAGACCGGCCAATTATGCGAGAAGCTGCCAGAGATGGTGACGTTCTTCTGCACGAGCGGATCAAGACTGAACTGCATGGGCTGCGGACCCCAGCCGACCTTGATGATTTGTCCGGCGGGGCGAACGGCTTGCAAAGCCATCTGAAGCGTGGCGGACGCGCCGGACGCATCGATGGCGACATCGACGCCGAGACCGTCTCGCAGTTGAGCAATGTATTCGATGACGCCGCCTTCGAGCGTTGTATCCGCGCCAACCCCGCGGGCGATGCCGAGGCGGAAACGATCGGCCGGCAAACCCGCGACGATCACACGGCCAGCGCCGCTGAGCTTCGCCATGAGCGCGCACAGCAATCCGATGGGGCCAGGCCCGATCACCAGCACGTCATCGCCCGGACGCACGCGGCCATTCATGCATACGGCGTTGTAAGCCACGCAGCACGGTTCGGTGAGCGCGGCTCGCTCAAAGGCGAGCGATTCGGGGATGCGATGCAGACAGCGCTCGGGAACGCGCACGTACTGCGTCATAGCGCCGTTGACGCCATAGCCGAAGCCGCGACGGGAGGGATCGAGGTTGTAGAGCCCACAGCGGCTCAGGGGCGAAGTTTCATCGATCACGGCGGCGGTTTCGCTCACCACGCGATCGCCTTCTCTGAAGCACGATACGCCTGCGCCGGCTTGCGCCACGGTGCCCGCGAACTCATGGCCCAGAATGCACGGGTAGTTGACCGGCCAACTGTGAGAGCCGTGCCATTGATGCAGATCACTACCGCACACGCTCACGGCGCCGACCCGTAACAGCACGTCGCGCTCACCGATCTCCGGCACAGGCACTTCGCGAAGCTCGACTGAGAACGGCGCCCGCGCGTAGTTAACCAATGCCGGCATACTTTGGCTCATGCGGGTTCCTTTCGCACGGGGATATCGCCATAGGCGTGAACTCTTTCGCAGATCAGGCGCAGCGTGCCTTCGAGATCGCCGGAGGCAGATCGGAAAGAGTGTGCATCGATGGCGAGCGGTGCGCCGATGACCACCAGCGGAGCGCCATATTTTGGCGTGTCGATCGCCTGCTCGATACTTAAGCCTCCGACAGCCTGCACGGGCACGGAAACGGCCTCGACGATTTCACGCAAACGATCGAGCGGAGTCGGCGCGGGCAGGCCGCGCTGGTGCCGCAGAGTGCGCATGTCGTAACCGATGTGATGAATGATGAAATCGCAGCCGAGCTCTTCGAGACGCTTTGCTCCTGAGACTGGATCGGGCATAGCCATGATGTCGCCCATCACCTTCACGCCAAGATCGCGGCCGGCTTTCACAACTAACTCGACTGTCTCCGGGTGCGCCTGGCCCATCACCACCACCATGCTAGCGCCCGCTTTGGCCATGAGCTCCGCTTCGAGCCATCCGCCATCCATGATCTTGAGATCCGCGACAATCGGCACGGCGGGATGACGGGCGTGCAGTTCGCGGACGCCATGTCTGCCTGTGGCAAGAATAAGCGGCGTCCCCGCTTCGAGCCAATCGATGCCGGCACTCAACGCGATTTCCGCGGTCGCCAGAGCTTCGTCCAGATCGACAAGATCGAGCGAGAGCTGAACGGTCGCCTGCATGCGCGAAGCTCGCTACGCTTGGCCGCTAGTACCTGGCCGGGACGTCCAAAGCATCCTGATGGCGGAAAGCCGAGTTGTTCGATCCAAGCAGCTCTTCTATATGCTGGCGGATCGCGGGTTCGGTCATCAACTTTACCCAATCGTCACCAGAGAGCGGTGGCGTCTGGTAGTGAATGTAACCTTTGCGATCGATGAGCACCAACTGCGGGACCACATACCGGGCGTCAGAGAATCCCATGAACGCTTGCATCTGCTGCGCGGTCGCCCAGCCGACCGGAAAATTAACTTGAAAATCCTTGGCGAAATTTTCGACCAGCAGATCCGCATTTGGATTAATGGCGACATCGATCACCTGCAGGCCGCGGCTGCCGTATTCCTGTTGCAGCTTGGTCATCAGTTTCGAAGCGGCCTGACAGTGCGGGCAAGTGGTGAAGATGAACTCGAGCGCGACCACTTTGCCGCGGTAATTGCTCAACTGTTTCTGGCCCTGGCCCGGAATCGAGAACGCGAATTCCGGGGCTTTACGAAGGGCCGGCGCATCGGCGGCGATCAGATAACCAGTCAGAAAAGAAAGCGCGGCAGCAGAAATCAGGAACTTGTGCACAGGAAGGGCTCCAAACAGAAGTTTATCGTAACGAAGGGCGCGTGGGCGTTCCCTTTTGGATCGCGGCGTAAAGGCATTTCTGAATCAGATGACGGCACGAGCGCGCGCACTGAAGTAAAAGTACAGTCGAGATTCGGAGGATGTATATGTGCCGTGAACTAAGAGCACTCGGAGTTACCCTTCTGGTTTGTTTTCTGGGGGGAACCTTTCAAGCTGCCGCAACCACTATTACAACCACTAGCTACAGCACCTGGGACACGTCAGCGTATATCACGGGTTCAACCACAGTGGTTGATTTAACTACGTTGCAGGCGGGGCTGAATTACAGCAATGCCGCGGGATACACGTCGAAGGGTTTCAACTTTACAGGTCCCGATGGCGCTTCGTACTCACTTTCGAGCCAGACAGAAGGGAGCGTGACGGGATTGTTAGGGGCATCAGATGGGACCGGCAGCATCGAAGTAGCGATGCCGGGTGCGGGTAACAGTGCGATGCTGTTCGACACGAGCTGCATCACGTGTGGCACACTCAGCGTCACATTGTCGGACAACGAGACGTTTTCGGTTTCAAACGGCCAATTTGGTTTGTCGATTTCGCACCCCATTACGTGGTTCAAAGTAAGCACCAGCTCGGGGACACGACCATTTCTGGAGTATGTGTACTTTGGCACGAGCTCGCTAACGCAGGATACTGATGTGTCACCCGCGAACGAGGCGGCGACGCCGGTTCTACTTGGGGGCGGGCTGGTGATTTTGGCGGGCGCGGTACGGAAGAAGTGGCTCCAGCGCCAGGACAAGTAGGCGGCGGCCACACATTTTTCCGCGTGCTACTTTAGTGGCTGATTTCCATGGCCTGGTTCACGCGACAGAAGCCATCACTCGAAACCGGGACGCCGAGCGACGAAGAAAAGAGCGTCCGCACCGAAGGGTTGTGGCAAAAATGCGACGCGTGTGGACAAATCATCTGGCGCAAGGCGGTTGAAGATAATCTGAACGTTTGCCCCAAGTGCGGGCACCACTTCCGGATCAGCGCCGCTGAACGGCTGCAGCAGCTATTCGACGACGGGCAATACATCACGCACGATGCGGACCTGCGCTCTTCCGATCCGCTAGGGTTCGTGGATTCGAAGCCTTACTTGCAGCGGCTGGATGAAATGCAGGCAGCAACGAATCTGCCCGATGCCGTCATCTGCGCAAGCGGATTATTGAACGGGCGCCAAGTGCAGATCTGCGCGCTGGAACTGAAATTTATCGGCGGCAGCATGGGCGCGGTAGTGGGCGAAAAAATCACGCGCGCCATTGAGCGCTGCATCGAACAGCGAACGCCTCTGATTATTGTTTCGGCATCGGGAGGCGCACGCATGCAGGAAGGCGCCATCAGCCTCATGCAGTTGGCGAAACTCTCGGCGGCGTTGATGCGACTGGATGAAGTTCGGCTACCGTATATCAGCGTGCTCACGGACCCCACTACGGGTGGTGTTACGGCCAGTTTCGCCATGCTCGGCGATTTGAATATCGCAGAACCGGACGCGCTAATCGGATTCGCGGGCCCCCGCGTAATTGAACAAACCATTCGGCAGAAACTGCCCGAAGGGTTTCAGCGCAGCGAATTCCTGCTGGAGCACGGCTTCCTGGACGCAGTGGTAAAAAGGCCGGATCTCAAGAACTACATTGGACATGCTCTCAACTTTTTCTTCGCTTAGCGACCAGCGCCTTCAGCGAAAATAGTTGAGGAATGCTGCAACTGACAGGCGCCGGCAAGCGCTTCGGGCACAAGCTGCTGTTCGAAGATCTGGATTGGCTCATTACGCCCAAGGAGCGCGCGGGCTTGGTGGGCGGAAACGGCACCGGCAAATCGACTCTACTGAAAATCATGGCCGGGCTGGAGACGCTCGACTACGGCTCGATGAACGCCATGAAGGGCATTCGCGTAGGTTATCTGCCGCAAGACGGTCTTCAGGTGAGCGGCCGCACGGTGTTCGCCGAATGTATGAGCGTGTTCGCGGACGTGAAGGACCTGGAGCAGGAGTTAGAAGCGCTCACGTCCAGCATGAGCGAACTGGACCCGGGCAGCAGAGAATACGCACAGGTCGCCGAAAGGTTTGAACGAGCCGATAGCGAATTTCGCGCGCGCGATGGCTATGCGGTTGAGGCGCAGGTGGGCGCGGTGCTGGCTGGGCTCGGATTCCGCAAAGAAGATTGGCTGCGGCAGACCGAGGAGTTTTCGGGCGGCTGGCAGATGCGCATTGCGCTGGCGAAGCTGCTGCTTGAGAAACCGAACCTGCTGCTGCTGGATGAGCCGACGAACCACCTGGATCTGGAAGCGCGAGACTGGCTGGAAGAGTATCTCGGCAATTACGAATTTGCGTATGTTCTGATTTCGCACGACCGGTATTTTCTGGACGTGACGGTGAAGAAGATTGTCGAGATCTGGAACAAGAGGGTTCAGTTCTACACGGGCGGCTACGAGAAATATAAGGAGCAGAAAGCCGAACGGCTGGCGACACTCGAAGCGGCGTACAAGAATCAGCAGGACCGCATTCAACAACTGGAGGCGTTCATCAACCGGTTCCGGTACCAGGCGACGAAAGCAAAACAGGTGCAGAGCCGCATCAAGGAATTGGAGCGGATTGAGCGCATTGAATTGCCGCCTGAAGAGAAGACGATTCACTTCTCATTTCCGCAGCCGAAGGCAAGCGGGCGCGTGGTGGCCCAGTTTAAAGACGTGGCCAAGAGCTACGGGGCTAAGCACGTGTTCAGCGGCGTAAACTTCACCATTGAGCGCGGCGACCGCGTTGCCCTGGTTGGCGTGAACGGCGCCGGCAAATCGACGCTCATCAAGCTGCTGGCGGGAATCGAACCGCTGACGGCGGGCGAATACACACTGGGGCACAACGCCGAAGCCGATTACTTCGCACAGGATCAATACAAAGAACTGGACACAAACGCGCGCGTGCTGGACGATTTGAAAGGTGTTGCGCCACGCACGACAGAGACCGAGTTGCGCAATCTGCTGGGCTGCTTTCTGTTCAGCGAAGACGATGTGTTCAAGCGAATCGGGGTGCTTTCAGGCGGCGAGCGCAACCGGTATGCACTTGCGCGCATGCTGCTGCATCCGTCTAACTTTCTGCTGTTGGATGAGCCGACGAATCACTTGGATATTCGAGCCAAGGATGTGCTGCTGGAAGCGCTCGAGAAATTTTCGGGCACTATTGTCTTTGTGTCGCACGACCGGTATTTCATCGAGCACTTGGCAACGCGGGTGTTCGAGATCGCGGAGGGCGAGGTTCGTGTTTTCCCTGGAAACTATGCCGACTACCTGTGGCGCAAGCAGGGCGGCGCCGAACAAACGCCGACGCTCGACGATGTGCTGATTGGCGTGCCGGCCGCCCAGCCGATTCCGATGCCGCAGCGCGCCACGCCGGCCAAGCGCATCAATCCGATCAAGCTGAAGCAGATGCAGGAACACGCGAAACAACTGGAGGAGCGGATCGCGGAGCTGGAATCGGAGATCCAGCAAGCCGAGATGGCGCTATCGGATTTTGTGGGCGCCGAAGAAGCGGCTCGGCTGTCGGTCGTGTTGGAAACGCAACGCGCGGAGTTAGAGCAGACCATGAGCCAGTGGGAGCAGGTGACGGGAGAGATAGAGGCGACGGCATAGCTTACTTGGTTGTGCGCGGTCGCTGTAGAATATTGCGATAAATTGACTTACTCGCTCCGAGAGGAAACCCCGATGGGCGTCCTCGAAGCCCGTTTGTGAACCGGCGCGCGGCCGCCAAGCCACCTACCGTGTACAAAGGCGAGATTTCTCAGCCCGTCCATCCCACGATGCGATGCCAAGATCCAAGACGCGCAGGAGTTCCTCGGCCCATCCCTTACTACAATGACCAGAGTGTTCGAGAAGGCCCATACAGGACAAACAGCGTGATTGGGCCGCCCGAAGCATTCCTCAGCTACACCAGATTGGACGACGAGTATTTTGGCGGTGCGATTACGTCGTTGAGGCGATTGCTGGAACTTGGCGTTCAGGTCGTCACCGGCGATCGAGATTTCAACATTTTCCAAGATGTCGACGGCATCGAATTTGGTCAAAAGTGGAAGAAACGGCTCAGCGAGGCGATTACTACATCCCGGTTCCTCATACCAATTGTCACCCCGCTTTTTTTAAAGAGTGATCCCTGTCGCGATGAGTTGAAGCAGTTCATAGATCATGAGAAGAGTCTTGGCAGGGACGACCTTATTCTCCCCATCTACTTCGTTACGGCACCTGTGCTCGAACGGCCGGAATTGCTCAAGAATGATACGCTTGCTTCCGAAATCGGCAGCCGTCAACGATACGACTGGCGTATTCAGGCAGAACTGCCGCCGAACGACCCGCAGATACGTCGTGCTGTCCGAGAGCTGGCAGAGAAGATCGCGACGGCGATTGCACGCACGTCAGGCTCAGCTCCGAGACCGGACGGGCGCGCCGACAATGCCGCCGTCGCCGCCGAAACTTCCAAGCTAGTCAGGAGTCTCGGACCGGAAAGAGAGGCAAAAAAGCCTCGGAAACTCATTTTATGGGTAGATGACAGGCCGGACAACAACATCATTGAACGTCATTCGATGGCGGCCTACAACATCGATTTCGTGCTGGCCCAATCGACGGGTCAAGCCCTAGCAGAACTGAGGAAACAACAGTTCGACGCGATCATCAGTGACATGGGCAGACCTCCGGATTCGCGAGCCGGTTACACGCTGCTGGAAGCGGTACGAGGCAGCGGGGATCAAACTCCTTATTTCATCTACGCTGGGTCAAGGGCCCCTTCGCATGTGCGCGAAGCGCACAGCCGCGGCGCCCAGGGCACCACGAATATGGGCGACGAACTACTCCAAATGTTGCTGCAGGCCCTGAAGGTCTGAGACATTCAATCCGCGTGGAAAATGACAAGCGCTGCTGTTTCGGATGGCTTCGTGGAACTGCGGACGGCGCGTCATCGGCTCGACCGGCGTTCCAGCGTACCGCGGCCGGAGCGCGCACGGTGATTACCGTTACGCTTCTGGACGACGATAGGGACTGAAGACGCGAGTTTTCAATTCGGTGGCAACGGGTGAGCATCAGGTAACGAGGGGTTACTGGGCACAAGTCGGCATGGGGCGGATAAATATGGGCGTCTAGATCCGTCCAGAGAATGCCCCTCAAGGTGGGTTTCGCGCGCTAAATTCAGACGTTTCGTTGATCCAAATACCCTAGGACCCAGCAATCTGACGTCCCAGTGTCGTTGATCCAAGAGGCGCGCACGGGGGTGCGTTGCACTATGGCGCTCCCTTTCTAACGTGCCGCTTACGGCGGCGCCGTTTTTGAACGTGCCGCTTACGGCGGCACTTGCGTATCGCCCTTCCTGATCTTCTGCACTTCGCTCCAGCGCTTGCGCAGTTCGCGCCACTGATCGATCGTCAGCACGCTTCGCAACTGAATGCTCATCTCGGTGAACACGCGTGTGGAGTTGGCGCGCGCGGCGGCCAGACGATCAATAACTGGCTTAGCGGCCGCGGGGTTCGGCTCAGGATCGTTTAGCAGATCTTCGAGCGCCGCTTCGGCCTTTTGCACGTTGTTGCGCGCATCGAACAACCGGTCGCGGTAGGTCCGAACGATCTGGTGAATTTGCTGCGTCTGCGCGGGAGTTAAACCGAGGTCGTGAACCACATCGCTGGTCCACCACGGCATGTTCACCGCGTTTTGAGCAAAACTCGAAACAGCGGCGGCGAGACACAGGAGGAGAAGGCGCAAGCTGTGAGTCATCATTCTTCAAACAGCGCTTGCAGAGGCGCAGTCGCGGGCGGTTCGGGATCTTCGGCCATGCGGCTCACGTCTTGCGCAAGCTGCGCATCGGAGATATTGTTCGGCACGGCTGGTTGCCTTCGATCATGCTCGACAATCAGCAACCCACCGGCGACGACCGCTAGCCCCGCCGCGGCGGACGCCCAGCGCCGCAATGGCAGACGGGACCACCAGCGCACCGGCTCGGTGACTCTTACATGGATTTTGCGGCGTTGCGCCGCCAAGAACTCGAAGCTTACATCGCTTGGAGATGACGCCGCCTCCACCGCTTGACGTTGCGACCGCATGGCAAGCAGCCGCGCCTGGCAATTTGCGCAGTCGTCAACATGGGGACCTTGCGGCCCCACGCCGTACAGATGTGCAATCAATTGTTCATCTGTCCAATGCCCTGACACCTTGGACTCGATGCTCATACTCTCCTCCGCCCGCTCATCGGCGTGCTGTGTACAGATCCTTCAGCTCCTCGCGCAGCTTTCCAATGGCTCGGAACAAGTGCGCTTTCACGGTTCCAACGTCCAGTTTAAGGACCTCCGCAATCTCTTCAAGCGGCATGGCCTCGAAATGCCTGAGCGAGAACACCGCCCGCTGCCTCCCGGAAAGATTTGCAAGCGCCAGCTCCAGTCTCCGCTGGATTTGCTGGGCGAATAGTTGCGTCTCGGCGTCTGCGCTTGCGCCGGGCGTCATTTGCAGGATGCGCTCTTCGTCACCCGCCGCGGGACGACGCCGCCAAATCTGCCAATGCTTCGACCTTAACCGATCCAAGCAGGTGTTGACCGCGATCCGCGTCACCCATTTGCCGGGATTGTCCAGGTCCGCTGCCTCGGTTCGTTGTTGCAGAGCCCGGAAGGCCTTCAGAAAGACATCCTGAGTGGCCGAATCCGCCTCGTCCGGATCTTGCAGCATGCGGCGGCAGAGCAGAAAAATGCGCTTCTGCTCGGATACCATCCAACTGCTGAAGTCGCGGAGATCGGCGGCCTGTATATCAGTGCCCACTCGGTCCGCCATCAGCGCCAGCATAGCTATCCTAATACTCAACCCGCGCACAACGGCCACCAAGCGGCCCATGCGCTCACTTCTACATAAACGCGTGCGCAGGGAAAAGGTTTACCTACGGCACGTACAAGAACTGGCTTAGCGGCGGGAGTTCGCAGGCGGTGCCGGTGGGGAGGTCCAGGGGATTGCTGCCGGAGGTGGCGCGAACCCATTGGATGCGTTCTTTTCCGACGCTCGAGTGGCAGTGCAGCGGCACATCGACGCTGAAATCCTCGTCGACGCCGGAAAGCTGCAGATTGCCGCGTTCTAGTGCCATTTTTGGAATGCCGGTTCCGTAGACCCAGGCGTCGAAGAACACGGACAGGTTCCGGTCCGGCTGGCCGGCGGGCACGAAGTCATTCAGCAGTTTACGAAAATCTTCGTTGTTCACGGGCTGGCTGGAGAATTGCTGCAGCAGGCGCGCTTGCATGCGCGTGAATGCCGCGTCGCCGAGCCGCTCCCGTAGCATATGAAGAATCCAGGCGCCCTTTTCATAAATAATGAGGTGCCAGGCGAGAAAGCCGTTGTTGTCCAGCAATCGCGGGCCGAAATCGACTGGACCGGCCGCTTCGATGGGCTTGCCTTTTTCCTGGTGCAGCAGGTCGTCGCGATACTGTTGCAGCACGGCATCGAGCGCGTCTGCGCCTTTCTCACGTTCTACGAATTGCAAAGCCGAATAATCCGCCATGGCTTCCATCAGCCAACCGGTTCGATAATCTGCCGCTGAAACGAGATTGCCCCACCATTGATGCGCGATTTCGTGCGGTAGCAGCATTTCAGAAAAGAACGTGTCCATGCGGGGGTTGCGTAGTTGCGCTGGGCGGTCCTCGGCGCGCAGATAAGAGAGCGAAGAGAGGTATATTAATCCGGGAAAGCCCTGCCCGAAATAACCCGGCACCGGCGAAACGGCCACGCTGTGGATAGGCAGTGGCATCCAGTGGCGGGTGTAATCGTCGAGAATGTCTTCCGTCTGGTGAAGAATCTGGAGCGGGTCTTCGAGCGGGTGCGCCGATTCGGAAAAGCACTCGACGCGATAGCGCGCCTGCGGGTCCGCGGCCACTTCGTATTCGCCCAGATTGAAGCCCGCCAGATGTTCGGGAACCAGAGTTTTGCGGTGTACCACGCGGATACCTTCGGAAACCTCTTCGCTTACGGGCTCGCCTGTCGATACAACGCGCAGACGCTCCGGGCAGCGAAAGGTCAGATCGAAGTTCGATAGTGTGGTGCCGCTCAAGGGATACCAGGTGTTGCGGTCGTCCACAAAATAAATGGCCTTGCCCGTCTCACGAATGATGGAGCCCTGGTAGCTGATCTCGATACTGTGCGGCTGACCGGGCGCCAGCGGTGCGGGAGAGACCAGCAGGAATATGCCAGTGCTTTTGAGTTCCGCGGCGCGCAGCGAGTTCCGCTGAAAAAGTTCCACCGGGTTCCCGTCAATGGCGCCGGAGAGCACTTTCAATCTGTCGGACATCGCGAAGGAAAGCACGCGTCCGTCGGCGGGTATGGAACTGAATTGAAAGCGCGCAGTGGCGGTCATGCTGAGGTCCGGCCGGATGGTTGTGTCGATGCGGTAGCCGGGAATCCTTACGGGTGGTGGTACGTAGGGCGGCGAGCGGCGCGGCCGGAAGGATGCCCAAAGTTGAAAGTTTGACTGCCCATCCGCCGTGGTGCCCAGCCGGCCAACAGAAACAGGCTCGAAGTCCGTCGGCTTGTAGAGTACGTCGAAGCTGCCAAGGGTTCGTCCAATGAGTAGCGCGTAGAAAAATCCGTCCGACGGCGCATGATTATCGAGCAAAGATTCGACCAGGTCTACATTGATTTCGGAGATGACCTGCTGCACCGCGGGGTTCACCGTTGGCCCGAACTTGGCGGCCATTTCAGGCGCTTTGCGCACGGCGCCCTTTGCGATTTGCGCAAGCAGCTCGGAAGCGGTGTCGTCGGAGAACAGGAGCAGCGCCGAAGTGACATGCTCGTCTAGATTCGGGCTGTTCGTGAACGCCGCGAGGGAGGCGCGTTCGCTGCGCTGCGGCGGAAGCACCAGCACCTCGGCGTCGCCGGTGTCCGAACCCGAGGTAGTAAAGACGGCGGCAAATGTATGACCGGCAACGGGGGTAACAAGCGACAGGACGCCATCTGTCAGATATACGCGGATATCGCCCCGGCTGAGCTGCAGCTCACGCACGCGGTAAGTTTGCGCGGAATCGAGCGTCGCCTGCTGCAGCGCCAGCCCCAGCTCGGCCGCTTTGGGCGGACTGGCCGCACCGAGACAAGCGAGAGTTAATCCACAGCAAAAGGCGCGAAACAACAAAGGGCTACTTGATTTCCGAGCTTTGGGCAGAGGCGGGCTCCTGGCCCCAATTCTCCCGAATAATAGCGCTCTGGTCGGAATAGAAGGTACGGCGGCCGGTGCTGCCGAAGGTCTTCGGCACGGCGGTCACGGCGTAGCCCGTGGGTGTCTGCGTAATGGTGAAGTTATAGCCGCTGGCGGTGCCCGACGCCAGATTACCCGGGATCAAACCCGCCGCCTGCGGGCCTTCCGCCGCACCAGCCGAGGTGGGAGGACCAAGCTGGCTCAGGGAGGTCGCATATTGGCCAAATTGTGACTGGTATTGCACTTGCGCTTGATTGATGGTGCGCACTTCGGCCACTGCGGCCATTTCCTGGCTGTGCATGCGCGCCTTGCCCATCTGCGGCAGGGCGATGGAGAGAATCACCAGGATGATGGCAATGACGATCAGCAGCTCAATCAGGGAGAAGCCGCGCTGGCCTCGCCGGCGTTCAGGTACACGTAGCAGCATACGATTCACATAATACGACGTGCGGGAACGGTCCGGCGTTGTCTCAGGTTAAATGAATGGTAATTATCCCTTGACGTCACGTAGAAGATATGGCATACTCAGAACATGGGCGACGTTCAGGGCCGCAATAACGTTCTAAACAAAGCACAAAAGTACACCATCGATGACTTCAACCGGGAGTTCCCGGATGATGCGGCCTGCCTTGACTACCTGATGGAAGCTCGTTTTCCCGGCCATGTTGCTACGTGCGAGACATGCGGAGTCGAGCGGAAACATTACCGGATCAACGGGCGCAAGGTGTATAGCTGCGATCATTGCGGAACTCAAATCTCTCCGCTGGCCGGAACCATTTTCGAGAAGTCTTCAACCCCACTGAGGCTCTGGTTTCATGCCATGTTTCAGATGGGCTCCACAAAGTGCGGAATCTCCGCAAAGCAGATCCAGCGCGAAACTGGCGTCACGTATAAAACAGCATGGCGCATGTTCAAACAGATTCGCACCCTCATGTCCGAGGATCTGCAACTGGAGGGAGAAGCGGTGGAGATGGACGAGACCTATTTTGGAGGGCGCATACGGGGGCGCGGGCGTGGTCCTAAGCTTGAGAACAAGACTCCTATCGTTGGAGTTGTCGAGCGCAATGGCCGTGGACGAGCTATCGCACTGGCTACGCCAAACCTAAAGAAGGAAACTATAATCGGGATTGCGCGTGAACGAATTCTGCCGAAGAGCTTGGTTTATACGGACGAAAGCTGGCGCTACGACGGCATGAAAGCCGCTGGTTATGAGCATCGGCGCATTCACCACGCCTCTAGAGTTTACGTGATGGGTGACATTCACACGAATACTATCGAAGGCTTCTGGAGCCTGATTAAACGCGGGATTGGTGGCACACACCACTCTGTTAGTCAGAAGTTCCTACAGGAGTATCTGAACGAGTACTCGTTCAGATACAACCGGCGCAATGTTCCACAGCCGATGTTTAAGCAGATTTTGGATCAGGTTTCGGAGCGCGCGGAGTAGCCGCGCGCTTCAGGAGTTTGTGGAAGTCATCACGCGTGAAGGGCTTCGCCGCCGCGCCGTCGTCTTCCTTGGTCTTGTTCTTTGATTCTTTCGATTTCATAGGGGCTTCAACAGCCGCAGCGTGGCCGCGCCGCATCTGAATCGCCTTACCTAGGGGAAGTGTAGCATTTTCTCCCCGGAAAGGGTCAGATGAGTTCCAATGGTACTAGAAACCGTGGGAAATCTAGCACATTTTGCAACTATACTAATCAGGTGCTAAGGCATAAGCCAGTCCGAAGACCGGGGCAGGATTTACGGGATGTACCAACGTACACGTTGCCCGAAGCGGCTACCTCGCTGGCAATTCCACATAGAACGCTTTTCTACTGGTTCGAAGGTCCTTTCTCGATACTTCGGCCATCCGCATACTACGGAGATATTGCGCTCCTTTCGTTCCGTGATGTTTCAGAGGCGTACGTGCTTGAGATATTACGGACGGTGTATGGATACAGCTTTCGTCAGTTGCGCACGATCATTCAGAACGCACAACGTGAGCGGAAGATCAAGAGACCTCTCGCAGATGCTGATTTGAGGGTGGTCTTTGATCGGATCGTGCTAAATATCCCACAGCATGGTCGAAGGTCTCGCTACGCGGTTGACTTACATAAGTATCCCCAGTTGTGGATTCCAGGTCTCGTTGACATTATCGGAAAGCGAATCCTGCGGGACAAGAAAGAGACCCCATACCGCATCTATCCTTGGCGTCTATTAAAGGCTGACGACGAGAGCACGCCGGTTACGATTGACCCCGACGTTATGTCCGGCAGGGCTGTCGTGACGGGGACCCGAATCCCTCTGACGCTAGTGCGCGGAATGAAGAAGGCTGGACGTAGCGTCGAGCAAATAGCAGCCACTTACAGATTACCAGTAGAGCTGGTCACGAAAGCTCTCCTACACGTTGAGAAACCCTTATCCAAAGTGGCGTGATGAACAGGTCATCTTATTGGATGACTGTTTTGATTGCGATGAAGCCCATGACTATTTACTCGAAAGCGGCTTCAAGCTGGAGCGTTTTTCCCTCCTGTTTTCCACTCCTGAGGGCGCTAGAGAGCAAAGCGTACCTGATCCGATGGTCATCAAACTCGCGAATCGGCACGGATGGATCATCCTTACGACTGATAGCAACATGTATCACTTGCATCGAAAGGAGATTGCGCAGTCGCGATACGTGGGGATTGTCGCAACGGCTCACAACGCAGTGGAGACGATCATGCCGTGGGCGGCAGCGTTTGTAAAGCTTAAACCCAGGATGGAAAAGAACGGCTTCAAGAAATTAGAGCGTCCCTGGTACGCACAATTCAGTCGTCAGGGAAGGTTCACGGTAGGGCCAAAACTCGTCACATGGGCGTAAGAGGGCAATAACATACTTGGCGCGTGCGCCTGAGCAAGGCTATACGGCAGACGCGGACCGAAGACTTAAGCGCGTTCGGTCTCTTTCAAGAGCCTCAAGCAGCCGATGGCTATCGATGGCTGCGACAGGAAGGACTCTATCGAGGAGGGACTCTGCGTCCTTGCGATAGATTCGACTAACAAGCGTCTCAATGCCTTTACGAAGGTTTTCCATGCCCTCGATGTAGGTGATCTCCATCGGTTCCTCAGCGCGGATTCCTCGGCGACTGGGGCGTGCTCTGACGAAGTGTTCTCTTACATCGTTACCTACCTTCTCCGATGTGATGATTACTGGATAGCTTGGCTGAACGATTCCAATCTTGGCGCCAAACGAGTAGGCGTTGCCAAGGTTGAACTCTTTGTCTTTAAGTTCAAAAAGCGCAAGTTCTCCACTGATATTTGCTATACAATCGACCTCGTCTCCCCCGATACTCTGTTCTACTAAAATGTTTCCCGCAGGGATGCCCACGCGTTTTAACTCCTCAATGACCAATAGCGTAAGCCAGCGAGTCTTATCCAAAAGAGCTCGTGCCGACTCCGTCGCCGTAAGCGCTTCCTCTGTGCGTTCGTCGCCGATTGGCCTGCCGCAAGCACACTTGATTCCTTTCGCAGAGAGTTCCTCTAAGATTTCTCGATTTGGAGCTCTGGACACCTGAGCTTGATTCTTAGAGCAAATCACGACTATTTCAGAGTCCACCAGCTTCCGCT
Organism: Bryobacteraceae bacterium; assembly: GCA_035502635.1. Lineage (GTDB taxonomy): Bacteria > Acidobacteriota > Terriglobia > Bryobacterales > Bryobacteraceae > Bog-105. The sequence continues at coordinate 45,017 of DATJUG010000056.1, read as the reverse complement.
CACGGAGAGTCGATATGATTTCGTCTAACGTCTCACGCGACTCGCCAGAGATCTGCTTCTGAACGTCGCGGAGCAGTAAGCCTCCCGACGATTTGATTGCGAGTGCCAGCGTTCGCGTAAGGCGCTTGGCCAACATCTCTGCCGCTGTAATTTCCTCCGTGGAAAACGACGGCCATTCAAGATTCTCCCTGACCTCGCCACGCAGTTCAGTGAGTCGGTCCGAAGAGTACCAGTATGGCTCAGGTGACACGCCGAGCACGTCAGCGGCCTCAGTAAGTATAGACGCGAGTTGGCTAGGCTCCCACTCTGACGCAACCACGCTTAACTGAAACCGAAACCCACGGTGTTCGGGGATCTCCTGCATCACGAAGCTCTCGCGCCGTTGTACGAGACGGGTACGCCCCTCGCTCGTGAGCGCCAGAATAAAGAGGCTGTCCCCGTCGGTGAATATCTCGCCGTCGATTGCGGGCGTATTCGCCTCATAGAAAAGTCGATGTTCTCTGCGACTGCGCAAATCGTCCACTGAAACACCAAGTAGATCGGCAGTAGTGCGAACCGCCGGGAGAAGCAAAGGATTCAGGCTCTCGCCCAGCCGCGTTTTCAGTGCCGCGAAACTTTCCGCTTGAGCGCTATCCAACTCGGCACGGAATAGTCGTAGATAAAGCACGAATGACCTCCCATTGCAGCGCGATAGGCATGCGGGGCCGCTCTCCCCACGTATGGCGTGTTCGATTCCAGCCTTCGCACATAGTCTACTACGGTGCAATACTTTATCCTGCCCGGATACTTAGCTACTTTGCGACGGTTTCGATGTGCAGAATACGTGACATGCGGGGATAATTACCAAATGAATTACTTCGGGGGCAAATCCCTAGCAGCGTTGACTTAAGGGCGGTGCTACGCGGACCGCTAACCACTCTGGAACCCAGGCAGGAGAGCTCAGATCGGCACCAGCGCGTTACGGTGCAATGAGCTATCCTCGGATGCGTTAGAGATCCCGTGGGCCGTCTTGCAGCGGATGATGAAATGAAAGCAACTTCCCTTACCGACCTCGCTCTCCACCCACATCCTGCCATTCATGGCGGCCACGAAACTTGATGAAATAGTGAGCCCCAGTCCGGTGCCTCCAAACCTACGGGTCGTTGAGCTGTCCGCCTGCAAGAAAGGCTCGAATATCAGTTTTTGCTTCTCGGACGGAATCCCGATTCCGGTGTCGCGCACCTTGAAATGGAGCCACAATTCTTGTGCCTTCTGTGCTTCCTTCTCGACCTCGACTTTCACTTGTCCCTGGGCGGTGAACTTGATCGCATTGCTTACCAGATTCACTATGATCTGACGGACACGCGCAGGGTCGGCGACTATGTGACGCGGCACGCCCGGAGCGACTTCACACGACATTGCCAGACCCTTCTCGATGGCGCTGAAGGCGAGCGTGCGCATTGCTCCTTCAACTTCTTCGATCAGGTCGAACTGAATGAGATCAAGCTCGAATTTGCCAGCCTCAATCTTCGAGAAATCGAGGATATCGTTGACGATGCGGAGCAGCGAATCAGCGGAAGCTTTCACGATATCGAGATATTCGCGTTGCTCATCGTTTAGTTCGGTCGAGAGCATGATATGGGTCATGCCGACGATGCCATTTATCGGCGTCCGAATTTCATGGCTCATGTTGGCAAGAAACTCGCTCTTGGCCCGGCTGGCGCGTTCGGCTTGCTCGGTCGCTCGCTTGCGCTGGCCAATCTCCATCTGCAACTCTTTCTCCGTGTGACGGTGCTCCGAAATTTCGTATTGGAGTTCCGCTGTCCGCTCCTTTACCCTGTCCTCAAGCTCTCGCTGGGCTTGGCGCAACGCTGCTTCGGCTTCTTCGCGCCGCCGTAGATCCCGATTGACCAAGGCTCCGCAAACCGCCACGCAGAGCCCGCCGAAGATGGTTCCTAGAAGAATCGCGGCATTCACGATTGCCGTACTGCGATGAGAACTCTCGGAGCGCTCCGCGAGTAATCGCCATTCCTCGCCGAACAATTCCTGGAATAGACCACGAATCTGTATCATCCTCGGCTCGGTTCCGAGTGAGGCCAACGTGTATCGTACTTCCAGCTTTGTTTGCGTCCTTTGCTCGGTGACTAAAGCTGCTGCCGTCAATACCTGTCTGAGCAGCGGCGCGACCCGATCTAATCGTTGCCGTGCCACCGGGCTCTGCCTGGTGAGGGCCTGGAGCGCCGCGAATCGTTCAATGGTTTGCTTTTCGGCGGTCTCAAAGTTTTTCTTCGCTTCCGGATCCCCAGTCAGTAAATAGCCTCGCTGTTCGCTCTCCACAGTTCGGAGCGCCGCCGAAACCGATACCAATTCCGCCAAAATCTGCTGCGTCTGAGAGATCCAGGCAGCGTCGTCAATCCACCGTTGCAGACGGTTTTCTGAGATAAAGCCTATCCCGAATAGCGCAAGTAGAGCACAAACAAACCCGAGTCGCATCTTGGTTTGTGTGCTTAGCTTGACCTTCATCGCTTTGGGAATAGGGCGGTCCACCTACGTTACTCATCGACGACAATTTATCTTTTGACAGCTCCAAACCAATCAAAATGCCGATTTGCAAGCACTACGCTCCGCGCTCGTCTTGCTTAGTCCAGGGTTTGTGTGGTGAATCCCTTCACCAGAACATCAATCGCTCTAAGGCGCTTCCAAAACTCCGCCAGCCGATTCAACCGCAGCGCATTAGCGCCATCCGACAGCGCGCGTTCCGGGCAATCGTGCACTTCGACGAAGATGCCGGCGATGTTGACTGCAGTGGCAGCGCGGGCGAGCGGCTCGATGAACTGCGGCTGCCCACCGGAGACTGTGCCGGCGGCGCCGGGGAGCTGGACACTGTGCGTGGCGTCGAAGACTACCGGGTAGCCGGTCTCGGCCATGATGCGCAGCCCGCGCATATCCACCACCAGGTTGTTGTAGCCGAAGCTCGAGCCGCGCTCGGTCAGCAGGATGCGCTGATTGCCCGTGCTCACGACTTTTTCGGCGGCATTAGCGAAATCGGCAGGCGAAACGAATTGGCCCTTCTTGATGTTGACCGCGCAGCCCGTGCGGCCCGCTTCGAGAAGCAAATCGGTTTGGCGGCAGAGAAAAGCCGGGATCTGCAGGATGTCGACCGATTCCGCCGCAACCGCCGCCTGCGCAGGCTCGTGAATGTCGGTCAGAACAGGAACACCCAGGGCGCGCACCTCCGCAAGAATGCGCAATCCCTCGTTCAAACCAGGGCCGCGATAAGAACTAACGCTGCTGCGGTTCGCTTTATCGAAAGAAGCTTTGAAAACGAACGCGCCGGCGATATCGCGAATGGCTCGGGCCATGCGCAACACGTGTTCTTCACTCTCGATCACGCAAGGGCCGGCGATGAGCGCGAGCGGAGAGTGATTGCCGAAAGTGACCCGAGCGGCGCCCTGGCCGACGGTAACTGCCACGCTCATCGCGCGTGCGAGTATTCCGGCATTGACACCGCTTCGCGAACAGCTCGCGATTTTTCTTCCCTGTGCTTCAGGGCCGCGCCGATAAATGCGGTGAATAACGGATGCGGCTCCAGCGGCTTCGATTTGAACTCCGGATGGAATTGGCAGCCGAGATACCAGGGGTGTTCCGGCAATTCGCAAATCTCCACATACACGCCATCCGGCGTTTGACCGGTGAGCCGGAGATCATGCGCGGTCAGGTCCGGCTCAAACTCGCGATTGAATTCGTAGCGGTGGCGATGGCGCTCGCTGATCTCGGTTGCGCCATAGGCTCGCTCCGCAACGCTGCCGGGAGCGAGCACGCACGGATACGCGCCTAGACGCATCGTGCCGCCGAGTTGATCCACACCCTTCAGCTCTCGGAGCTTATAAATGACGCGGTACGGAGTGGCGGCATTGAATTCGGTGGAATCGGCCCCTTCGAGGCCGCAGACATTGCGAGCGAATTCGATCACCATGGTCTGCATGCCGAGGCAAATGCCGAAATACGGAATACGGTCTTCGCGGGCGCATCGGATTGCGCCCAGCATGCCTTCGATACCACGTTTGCCGAAGCCCCCGGGAACCAGGATGCCGTCGAAGCGCCGTAACTGGCTGCGGCAATCCGGCCACAACATATGGTCTGATTCGATCCAATCAATTTCGACGCGCGCCTGATGCGCAATCCCCGCATGCAGCAGAGCCTCTTTCAGGCTTTTATACGAATCCTCATACTCGACGTACTTACCAACCAACCCGATGCTCACCTCGCGCACGGGGTTCATCATGCGCTCCACCATGTCGCTCCAGCGAGACATGTTGCGCGGCCCTGCCTGCATGTGCAGAAGCTTGAGAATGCTTTCATCCACGCCCTGCTCGGCGAAGACCATCGGAATCTGGTAGACCGAGCCGACATCCTTTGCTGTGACAACGCCGCTGACGTCCACATCGCAGAACAGCGCAATCTTTTCCTTCACCTCCTGCGGCAGTTGCCGTTCGGAGCGGCACAACAGGATATCGGGCTGGATACCAATGGCGCGCAGTTCCTTCACGCTATGCTGAGTCGGTTTCGTCTTCAGCTCTTGCGCGGCGGCGATCCAGGGCACCAGCGTGAGGTGAACGAACAGCGTGTTCTCGCGTCCTTCTTCATGCCGCATTTGGCGAATCGCTTCTATAAAGGGAAGCGATTCGATGTCGCCGACGGTGCCGCCTATCTCGACGATGGCGATATCCACGTCGCCAGAGACTTTGCGGCAAGCGGCCTTGATCTCGTTCGTCACGTGCGGAATCACTTGCACAGTCTTGCCGAGATAGTCGCCGCGGCGTTCACGCGCAATGATGTTTTCGTAAATCCGGCCGGAGGTCAGGTTATTACTTTGGGTGAGCGGCGCGTGCGTGAAGCGCTCGTAATGGCCGAGATCCAGATCGGTCTCTGCGCCGTCGTCGGTGACGAAGACTTCGCCGTGCTGGAAGGGACTCATGGTACCGGGGTCCACGTTCAGATATGGATCGAACTTCTGAAGCGTGACACGCAGCCCGCGGCTTTCGAGCAGACATCCGATAGAAGCGGCCGCGATTCCCTTCCCTAAGGACGAAACGACGCCGCCCGTTACGAAAATATATTTGGCCATGATCCCCCCGAATAACGGCTAATTCCTTTCATCAGCTAACTCCCGGCAAACCTGCCACCGCGGAAAATAATTGATTGACTCGCTCCAGGTCTTCAGGAGTGTCGACTCCCAGCGATTCGTATTCCGCTTCCACGACGCGAATCCGGAATCCGTTTTCGAGCGCGCGGAGTTGCTCAAGCCGCTCTGCCTGTTCAAGCGGCCCGACGGTCAGGTCAGGATATTGCAATAGGAAATCGCGGCGATACACATAGAGTCCGATGTGTTTGAAGAAGAGCGGACGCCCGCTGCGGCCATCGCGTTCATATGGTATCGGGCATCGAGAGAAATATATGGCGTCGCTTAGAAGGTTCGTAACCACCTTTACGACATTCGTGTTCATGATGTCGGTCGGGTCGACGATCTTTTTCATGAGAGTTCCCATTGAAACGGATTCGTCTCCCTGTATCGAGAGAATGGCGGCGTCGATCGCATCGGGATCGATGAGCGGCTCGTCGCCCTGGATATTGACGTAAACGGCGGCTTTCTCCGACGATGCGACTTCGGCTAGGCGATCCGTGCCGGAGGGATGATCGTTGCGCGTCATGCAAACGCGCCCACCGAACCTTCGTACAGCCGCAGCGATTCGTTCATCGTCGGTTGCAACCAGCAGGTCGTGCAGATAACGCGAGCGCTGTGCACGTTCGTAGACGTGCTGCAGCATCGGCTTTCCAGAAAGTGGGGCGAGAGCTTTTCCAGGGAAACGGGAGGAGGCAAACCGGGCGGGGATAACACCCAAAATCCGCGTCCGCACAACTGAGTGTAGCACGTGAAAATGGGGTCTCGCGCACTGCGCCAATCAGTATGGAAGATGCAAATTCGAAGGACCAAATGCTCGAAAGCTGGTATATAGTACCCCTGATCCGGAGCAGGGTGGGGTTTCCGGTTGAGTCAAGTTTAGGAGCTCGTCAAGTTGGGACTTTGCGACCGGGTCAGGCAGCGTCAATGTTGCGAACCTGGTGAACGATTGGCCCTAAACGTCTTCCAGTCGAACCAAAAAGTACCCTGAGTACTAGTTACAGCTAGTATTCCTCTGGAGTCCCGCTTATGCTGAACCAATCAGTCAGTGGAACATTAACTCCACAGGAACGCACTGATTCGGATTATCGAAACTTCAAGCAAGGGAAAAAGGAAGAATGGACAGTAAGAGACATACCACAAGTCTGTGTTTAGCCGCTGCACTCGCGCTGGCGGGTTTTGGCGCTGCAAACGCCGCTTCAAACAGCGGAGCGCTGATCGCGAACAATACGCCGCGCATGATAGCGACGGCCAAGAATCTAGGTCCCGCCAATCCGAGTGAGGTCATCGACGTCGCCATTCGGCTCAATCCGCACGAAGCCGCCGGGATGGATTCGTTGGTGGAGGAACTTTATGATCCCATGTCCTCTCATTATCATGACTGGCTCAAGATCTCCGACGTCGCCTCCAAGTTTGCGCCTACAGCGGCGGAGGTCAAGACGGTTGAAGAGTTTTTCTCGTCCCACAATCTGCCGGTGGTCGCGGTAGGTCCGTTCAACCTCTCCGTCCGTGCACGGGGCACGGTGGCGAATGTGGAGAAAGCGTTCCACGTTCAAATCGGCACGTTTGAGTTGAATGGCCAGACCGTCCGCGCCAACACCAGCGATCCCTACGTCGAAGGAGCCGCAGCCCCGCTCACCAGAAGCGTGGCCGGCCTGGACAACTTGCAATACCAGCATCCTCTGATTGCGCGGGGCGTTGCCAGCCAACCTTCCGGGCCTGGTGTCAAGACCGCTGTCACCGCGAACACGAATAATGCCTTCTTCACCTCCAACTGTTTCACCGGCGTGACGACGGAAACCTATAACACGGGCGGCTCCTACCCGATCGGCACCTATCACGGCAATAGCTATAACGGGACGCAGAACTTGGCCGGCTGCGGTTATACGCCTGCGGAGATTCAAACTGCCTATAATCTGACCGGCCTATATAAAGAAGGATTCGACGGCACTGGACAGACGGTTGTCATTATCGACTGGTGCGGCTCGCCAACCATCCGGCAAGACGCTAACGCCTTCTCGGCGCGGTTCGGTCTGCCGGCGCTCACCGCGTCGAATTTCAAGATCCTTTACTCCTACACCACGCCGACCTGCGGAGGCCCGGACCCGGAAATTAATATCGATGTCGAATGGGCCCACGCCATTGCTCCGGGCGCCAACATCGATCTTGTGGTCCCGCCTTCGGCCACTTTCATGGATGTGGATGATGCGGAATTGTACGCGCTCGCCAATGGCCTGGGCAACGTCATCTCGGGCAGCTATGGAAGCGAAGAGCTGTACACCCCGCTGGCGACCCTGAATGAGGAAAACCTGATCAACCAAATTGCGGCTATGCTAGGCGTTTCGGCGGACTTCGCTAGCGGCGACGATGGCGACTACACCTTCGATTATCCGCAGTTTGATCCGCCTTCCGTGATCGCCCCAGCCGATTCTCCCTACGCGACGGCAGTTGGTGGAATCACACTGGCTCTCAAAACCAACAACACCATCTCTTGGCAGACGGGTTGGGGGAATAATGAAACTCTCCTTGTGGATGCCGGCACCATCTACGATCCGCCGCTGAACTTTGGGTTCTATGCGGGATCCGGCGGCGGACCCAGCGCGGTCTTCTCGAAGCCATCTTTCCAAAGCAAACTGCCTGGGACCCAGCGTTTGCTTCCGGACATCTCGTGGCTCGCCGACCCGTTCACTGGAGCTATCATCGCCATCACCGAGAACTTCGTGTATCCTCCGCTTGAGTGGCAAGTCTATGGCGGCACAAGCCTCGCAACCCCGATGTTTTCGGGTCTGTGGGCCATCGCCAACCAAGAAGCAGGCGTCCCGCTCGGGCAAGCCGCGCGGCATCTTTACTCAATGCCCGCGGGAACCATCACGGACGTCCTGGCGGTCAATTCATCAACTAACGTAACGGCAAGCATCAATGAAGGCGGCGGTCTCATAAATACCTACACCGCTGCTGACATCGCAGCGCCGCTTGAGAACACAACCAAGTTCTACAGCGCGATTTGGAACATACCGCTCGAACAAGATACTGTGTATGTAGTCTCCTTCGGTACCGACAGCGGTCTCACAGTAACGTCCGGTTGGGATGATGTAACTGGCTTGGGAACACCCAACGGGAAGGCTTTCGCGGACTACTTCAATCCCGGCAAGCCGTAAGTTAGGAAGCAGGCTCGTAAGGTGACCTGAAAGTACGCTGCTGGCGGATCGCAACAACGGTCCGCCAGCAGTTGCGTTTTATGTCACGGTGTGGGAGCGGTGTGTGTCGACGAAGATGTGTGCTTCCGGCGCTTGGTTTTCTTCTTGGCTTGCGCCGCCGCGCTTGGCATAGCCGGTTTGCTGTCAGGCGCGATATCGGGATTATTGGTCCCGGGCTTTTGGCTCGGGACATCCCGGCTGGATTGGCCCGGCGCGCTCTGGCCGGCGCTGTCAGACGGCGGCTGATTCTTGGACGTGTCCTGTTGCTGTTGCTGGTTTGGATTCTTATCCTGCTGGGCGAAGCACCAACCGGCGCCGCATACCAGGGTTCCTGCGATTATCAAACGGGCGATCTTTTTCATAACTGCCTCTTCGTAATCTTGACCGCGTTCGCGGGCGTATTGTTTCCTGTGCCAGCCTCGCCACATCGGTTGCACTACATATCCGGCCCGCCGCTCTGCTCCAGAAGTTTAGCGACAAGCCCGGTCCAACCCGTCTGGTGGCTCGCGCCGAGACCCTTGCCCGTATCGCCGTCGAAGAATTCGTAGAACAGCGGATAGCCGCGAAAATTAGGGTCGTCGTTAAACAGCTTGGTATCAGCGTACAAGGGCCGTCTGCCGTTGGCGTCGGCCAGGAATAACGAGCAGAGCCGCCGCGAGAGCTGCCGTGCCGCTTGATATAACGTGACTCGCTGCCCGGACCTGGTTGGAAATTCGACCGTGAAGGTCTGCCCGTAATAATGATCCAGGCGCTGAAGGGTTTCGATGATGAGGAAGTTCATGGGAAACCACACAGGGCCCCGCCAGTTTGAGTTTCCGCCAAACAGACCCGATTGCGAATTTCCCGGCTCATAGCCGATAGAGAATGTATGGCCATCGATCGACAGTTGATAGGGATGGTCTTTGTGGTATCGCGACAGCGACCGGATGCCGAAAGGGGATAGAAATTCTTCCTCATCGAACAGCCGCTGAAAAATTCGTTCCAGCCGTGGGCGGTTGACCACAGACAATAATCTCCGCTCCTCAATACCGGATTGCGTGATTGAGGCTAGCTCCCTGGTCAGATCCTTGCGGTGATCGATGAACCATCGCATACGGCGCCTGAAATCGGGATGGGTTTCCCGATCTTGCGCCTCTATCGTGCTGGCAGCAAACAGCGGCACCAGGCCAACCATCGAGCGCACGCGAAGCAGCTCGTGCCGGCCCTCCCCGACTCGAAGATTGTCATAGTAGAAGCCGTCCGTTTCATCCCACAATCCTGTGCCGTCGTGATGGTTGATCGCGTCGGCGATATAGAGAAAATGTTCGAAAAACTTGCTCGCAATATCGTCGTATGTGCGGTCATGCGCGGCAAGCTGGAGCGCGATCTTGAGCATATTGAGGCAGTACATTGCCATCCAGCTCGAACCATCCGACTGTTCGAGCAACCACCCCGCGGGTAGCTCCACATCGCGATTAAAGACGCCAATATTATCGAGACCAAGGAAGCCACCTTCAAAGATGTTTGCGCCTTCCGAATCCTTGCGGTTCACCCACCAGGTGAAGTTCATCAGCAGCTTATGGAACACGCGCTCTAGAAACTCGTAATCTTTCGAGCCCTTGACGCGCTCGTCGATCTTGAACACACGCCAGGCGGCCCAGGCATGCACCGGCGGATTGACGTCGCTGAAGTCCCATTCATAGGCGGGAAGCTGCCCATTCGGATGCATGTACCACTCCCGGACAAACAAAGAAAGCTGCGCCTTGGCGAAATCGGGATCGGCAGGCGCAATGGCAACACAGTGGAATGCCAGATCCCAAGCTGCGTACCATGGGTACTCCCATTTGTCGGGCATGGAAATCACATCGTCATTGAACAAATGACGCCAAGTGTGATCGCGGCCTTTCAGTCGCCGCTCAGAGGGTTTCGGCTGCAGCGGGTCGCCATTGAGCCATTCCTCCACCACAAAGTGATAGAACTGCTTGCTCCAGAAAAGCCCGGCAAATGCCTGCCGTTGCACATGGCGGGCATCCTCGCTGAGCTCGTGCGAGAATCCGGCATAGAAATCGGTGCACTCACGAATACGATAGTCGAAGATGGTTTCCCACTGCGCGCGGGGGACTGCGGATGAGCCCTCACGGCAGAGACGAAAATGCAGGATCGCCTGCTGGCTGGGCTGTAGGTTTAATTGGTATATCGCGCAAGCTTTGGTTCCCAGGCGCTGAGGATTGACCGCCTCCCGGCGCTCATGGATAAAGTACTCGTGGAAAGCGTCTTTATAAAAAACGTTTTGTCCGCGCCATCCCCAGATGCGTTCGGTATTCGTTTCATTCTCGGTGAAAAGCACTTCCGGTTCGCCGTCGAGTGTCAGCACGAAGGTACCGAGCGTTGCATGGGTGGCCTGTAAGAGTTGGTCCTGGTTCATTCGCAGTTGCGGCTTTTGCGAACCGTCCCAGCTCCAGGTGTTGCGGAACCACAGCGTGGGCAAAACTAAGATCGGCGCCGCATCCGGACCGCGATTGGCAACCCGCACCCGGATGAACAGGTCGTCTACATCGCGCTTGGCGTAATCGGCGAAGATGTCGAAATAGCGGCTTTCTGAAAAGACACCTGTATCTTCCAACTCATACTCGCCATCCTGGCGCGTGCGGCGGCCGTTTTCAGCGACTAACTCCTCATATGGGAAGCGCGCTTGAGGATACTTATACAGTCCCTTGAAATATGAGTAAGTGGGTGTGGCTTCGAGGTAATAATACAGCTCCTTGACATCCTCGCCATGGTTGCCTTCGATTCCAGTCAGGCCGAACAGCCGCTCTTTGAGAATGGAATCTTTGCCGTTCCAAAAGGAGAGAGCGAAGCACAGGCGCTGGTGGTTATCGCAGATGCCGAGAATGCCGTCCTCAGTCCAGCGATATGCACGCGAGCGCGCGTTGTCATGGGTGAAATACTTCCAAGCTTCGCCGTCCGCACTATAGTCTTCACGAACGGTCCCCCAGGCGCGCTCGGCCAGATAGGGACCCCAGCGCTTCCAATACTTTGTGCGGGTTTCTGCTTCGGCGAGCCGCTGCTGCTCAGGCAATAACGGGTCAGGCATAGGTGGGCACGGCCAAACTCGACTTTACCGCGGCCATTGCCCCGGGACTCTTAGGCCAGCGCACAGGGCGTTTGGCGCCCGTTGTGCGCGACTATGCAGCGCCGGACTCGCCGAATCCCTGCAGCGGATGTTTGTATTTGCATTCCGTATTCGGACACTGCGCCACGGGGCCGGCCTTCAGCCATTTTTCAACCAGGTAGCTGCTGCCGCACTCTGGGCATTTCTCGGCGATAGGCTTGCCCCACGCAACGAAGTCGCATTCCGGGTACCGGTTGCAGCCATAGAATGTCCGCCCGCGTTTCGATCGGCGTTCCACTACTTCGCCTTCCGAACAATTCGGGCATGGAACACCGATGGTTTTCTGCTTGACGTACTTACAGGTTGGATAATTGCTGCACGCAACGAACTCTCCGTAGCGACCGAACTTCTGCACCAGATGATTGCCGCACTGTGGACATTTCTCCTCGAGCGGAACGTCTTTGCGCTGCTCTCCCCCGATCTGTTTCGTGGTCTTGCATTCCGGGTACCCGGAACAAGCGAAGAACTGTCCGAACCGGCCCTTCTTCAGAACCATCGGTCGGCCGCAGTTCTCGCAATACTCCGCCTCATCCTGCTCTGTCAGGTCCGCTTTATCGACATCCGGAAGATCTACCGTCAGCTCGCGCGTATTGGTGCATTCCGGATAGCCGGTACATGCAATGAAGCTGCCGTGTTTCCCCCACTTGATGACCATGGGCTTGCCGCATTTCTCGCACACCAGATCGGTGGGCTTTTCCATGCGCTTGATGTCGGTCATGTTGCGCTCGGCGTGGGCCAAGTCCTTTTGAAAGCGGCCATAGAAGTCCGCCATCGCGTCGCGCCACTGGAGTTTGCCTTCTTCGATTTCGTCCAGCTCTTCTTCCATGCGAGCCGTGTAGGTCACTTCGAACAAATCGTTGAAGCTTTCAAGCAGCAGGTCTGTCACCACCATGCCCAGCTCGGTCGGTAGGAACTTGCCGCCCTCTTTCTTTACGTACTCGCGGTCTTGAATCGTAGACAGAATCGAGGCGTACGTAGATGGCCGACCCACGCCATCCGATTCCAACTTCTTGACCAGCGTGGCTTCGTTGTAACGGGGCGGCGGCTCGGTAAAGTGCTGTTCGGGATGAATCTCCTTGAAGCGCAGCGTTTCACCTTCAGAGACGGCAGGCAACTTGTGCTTCAGGTCCTCGTCCTCTTCGTCCTTCTGGTCTTTGCCTTCTTCGTAAACTTTCAGGAACCCGTCGAATTTGAGAACGCTGCCGGTGGCACGGAACAGATAATCCGTCTTGCTCTTTCCCGTTGCGGCGATGTCGATGGTGGTCTGGTCAAACAGCGCCGGCATCATTTGCGAAGCAATGAAGCGCATCCATATAAGACGGTATAGCTTCAGCTCGTCCTCGGCGAGATATTTCTCGAGCGATTCAGGGGTGCGCAGCACAGAACTGGGGCGAATGGCTTCGTGCGCGTCCTGCGCATCCTTCTTGGTCTTATAGATGTTGGGCGACGCGGGCAGATAATTTTGGCCGTAACGTTCGGAGACGAAGCCACGCACCTCGGCCAAGGCATCTTCGGAGACGCGGGTGGAATCGGTACGCATATAGGTGATCAAACCCACCGAACCCTCCTTGCCGATTTCCTTACCTTCATACAGCCCTTGCGCCAGCATCATCGTTCGTTTGACGCTGAAGCGCAGCTTACGGGACGATTCCTGCTGCAGCGTAGAAGTAATGAATGGCGGTACCGGGTGGCGGCGCTTCTCGCGCGTCGCAACCGAGCGAACTATATAGGATGCGTCGTCCAGGTCTTCGACGATGCTGTCCGCGGAAGCCGCATCCCGGATCTGCGGCGTCTCGTCCGCTCGCTTGTTCAGCCGCGCGGTGAGAACCGGTGGTTTCTTGGCGTTTAGCGAAACGTCGATGGTCCAGTATTCCTGTTTCTCAAATGCGCGGATCTCGCGCTCCCGCTCGACAATCAGCCGCAGCGCGACCGTTTGCACGCGCCCAGCCGATAATCCACGCCGCACCTTGTCCCAAAGCAGCGGCGAGATCTTGTAGCCCACCAGCCGGTCCAGAACGCGGCGCGCCTGCTGTGCCTCAACCAGGTTTACGTTCACTGCCAGCGGACGGTCGAACGCCTTCTTCACCGCGTTGGCGGTGATTTCGTTGAACATCACCCGGAATATAGCCGGTTTCCCCGCCTTCTTCGGCTCCAACTCCTCTTTCAGATGCCAGCAGATGGCTTCGCCTTCGCGATCCGGGTCAGCCGCCAAATAGATGGAGTCTACGCCTTTGGCCGCCTGCTTCAGCTCTGCAATGAGCTTCTTCTTGCCTTCGATCACCTCGTATTTAGGGGTGAAATCGCGCTCGACGTCAACCGCCAAGTCCTTCTTTGGCAAGTCCTTAACGTGGCCCAACGAGGCCATGACGATAAACTGCTTGCCTAAATACTTGCCGATAGTCTTCGCCTTCGCCGGAGATTCAACGATGACGAGTGATTTAGCCATACCGTACTCTAGTTAACCTAAACAATTGGATTCCGCGCTGTCTGGAAAAGTGGCTCGGAGAACGCTACCCTTTTACCACACCTTGACGAAATTCTTCCCGGGTAGTTGCCGGACCAGGCCGGACATCTCCAAGTCGAACAGTGCGCCGATCAACTCAGATGACGAGACTCCTTCAAAAGATTCGAGCAATTTGTCAAGTTGTTGCGGTACATCAACTTGCAAGCTATTCAGCAAGCGGCGCGCGAGCGCCTTCAGAGGCTCCTCGGCGGTTCCGGGAGCTGGATCGGGCGGCGAAATGCCATCCAAAAGAACTTTCTGCTGCGCTTTGAGCACCAAATCCCGGCGAACCGCGGCCGGGAGTTCATTGGTTACGTCCGTCCATTCCTGGACCAACTTGGCTCCCTGCTTGATGAGAAGATTGGGTCCCCAGCTCATCTTGGAGGTGATGTTTCCAGGCACAGCGAACACTTCCCGGCCCTGATCCATGGCCAGCTTCGCCGTGATCGCGGAGCCGCTGTGCTGCGCGCCTTCGACGATCACCACGCCCAGGGAGACTCCGCTCACGATCCGATTGCGAATCGGAAAGTTTTGCGGGTAAGCCGGCGCCCCGAGCGGAAATTCCGAAATAAGCAGGCCGCGCCGGCCGATTTCCTCATAGAGCTTCCGGTTCTCGACCGGATAGAGAACATCGACTCCGCATCCCAGCACAGCCACGGTGTCCCCATCTTCGGCCAGGGTAGCCCTATGCGCCGCGGTATCGATGCCACGCGCCATGCCGCTGATCACTGTCAGACCGGCTTTAGCGAGATCTGCACTGAGGCGCTCGGTGGCAGCGAGGCCATAGGGCGTGGGCCGGCGCGTACCCACCACCGCGATGGCTGCGGTCGAGAGAAGTTCCGTGCGGCCCACTCCGAACAGCAACAGGGGAGGGTCGAAGATCTCACGCAATCGCTGCGGATAGCAAGCGTCGTGGATGGTGATCAACTGGGCGCCAACATCCAGCAGCTTCTGCTGCTGTTCGACCGCATCATCGAACGAGTAGCCGCTTGCCAGATTGCGCGCTTGCGCAGGGCTGAGGCCCGCCGCCTCCAGTTCAGACGGCGAGGCGCGAAAGATCGCCGACGGCGACTTGAAGCGTTCCAGAAGCCGAAGTGTGCTCAGAGTCCCCACCCCGGGTACCATCCGCAAGGCGAGCCAGTGCAGAGTTTCTTCTTGCGTGAGAGCCCCTTGAGCAAGAGCAAAGACCGGCATGTGGAATACGTGGCGTGCGCCGGGTCGAGTTCTCAGCAAACCGAAGGAACCGGAACGCGGCTCAGACGGAAAGAGATTCTACGGCTGTGATTTCGGCCAGCGGCTCCGAGGGTGGCAACCATCGAGCAAGGGCCTTGTCTAGCGCTTCTTTGCTGACCGGCTTAGGGACATAATCGTCCATACCCGCGGCGATGCACCTTTCGCGCTCGCCGGCAAGTGCGTTGGCTGTGACAGCGACAATGGTGATCCGCGAAACCGGCGCAGCAAGTTGACGAATAGCCTTCGTGGCTTGGAATCCGTCCATCACAGGCATCTGGCAATCCATCAGGACCAGGTCATAGGTTCGGCCTTGAACCATTTTTACCGCTTCTGCACCGTTTTGCGCCAGATCCACCGCGTACCCTAATCGGCCAAGCAAGTGCATCGCGACCTTCTGGTTGATCGGATTATCTTCGGCGAGCAGCAGCCGGCCTCGGCGCCGTGGACTCTGAAACACCGAACTTACCGGTTCATGGATCAACGGTAATGAAGGTTCGGCAGCTTCGACTGTACAGAGGTCAATCGTGAACCAGAATGTACTGCCCCGCCCCACTTCGCTTTCCACGCCGATGGCGCCGCCCATCATCTCAGCGAGGCGTTTGGAGATCGCAAGACCCAGACCGGTCCCGCCATACTTACGAGTAGTAGAACTGTCAGCTTGTGTGAAGCTGCGGAACAGGCGGCTCAGCGCCTCTGGGGAAATCCCAATCCCCGTATCAGTCACTGTGAACCGTAACATGGCGCGGCCAGGAGTCTCCTGCGGATCCGGTGAAATGCGCAGAACGATAACGCCAGATTCGGTGAACTTCACGGCGTTCGAGAGTAGATTCAATAAGATCTGTTTCAGGCGAACCGGGTCGCCTAGCATCATGCCGGGCAATCCTTCGTCAAAGACGATACGAAGCGTTATTGATTTGCGATGAGCTGCGTCCGCCACCAGCCCGGCCGAATCTCTTACTATGTCGCGTAGCCTGAATTCGGTGCTCTCAAGCTTCAACTTGCCTGCTTCGATCTTCGAAAAATCGAGGATATCGTTGATGATCGCTAGCAGGCAGTCGCCGGAATCTTTTATGGTTTTCAGATAATCGCGCTGTTCAGGGCCGAGCGCCGTCTCCAGCAGCAGGCTGGTCATGCCGATCACGCCGTTCATGGGTGTGCGGATCTCGTGGCTCATCACCGCAAGAAACTCACTTTTCGCGCGATTGGCGTGCTCGGCTTCCGCTTTCAGCAACTCCTGCTCGGCAAGCCTGCGATCGAGTTCCTGAGTACGCTCGGCAACCAGCCGCTCCAGTTTGCGCTGCCTCGAAACCAATGTATTTACGCGCCAACGCCAAATGAAGACGACCAGAGACAGCAATGCCGCGCTCAGCGTGAGCACAAAACTTCCGCTTCGCCACCAGGGTGGAACAATCCGGAATGACAAGCTTTCGACCGGCGAGGTGCGCCCCGTGCTGGTGTCCACTGCCATCGCTTCGAACCGGTAATCTTGGGGTGAAAGGCGCGCGTACCGGATCTCGCGGGCTGCGGTTTCGATCCAGTCGTTTTCCATGCCCACCAGACGGTAGCGGAATCGGATCGCCTTCTCATCCCGGAAGGTCAAAGATGCTAACCCGATGGTCAACGGCTCACTGCTGAACTTCAGAGCGCTCCCTGGAGTCACCTCCTTCGAACCAAACTTCGCCCATACCAGGACCGGCTTTGGAGGTGGCGGCGAAGTGAAGGCGCCGGGGGTCAGAAAGTGGGACAAACCTCCGCCGGTGCCAATCCAGACGCTTCCATCGAAATCCTCGAAAAAACACTTTCCCGACGTATCGTTCCAGACCAATCCGCTGTCCTGCGTGTAGCGGCGCCAGTCATGCCCATCGAATACGTTGACGCCGTTGTCTTCTCCCAACCACACCCAGCCGCGGTGATCGGCTCCGAGAAACGCAATCAGATCGGATGCCAGCACCGGTCTTGCAAAATGATCGATGCCCACTACCCGGTCCCCGGCGAGGCGAAGACGAACCACACCTGCAAAACCACCGTCGATCCACGCGTTACCGGCTCGATCAATTGTCAAATCATTCAACTGGCCTCCCAGTTGCTTTGCGTCGATCGCGTTACGTTTCCATCCCGCATCGTCGAGAGTATATAGCGCATCGCCGGACTCGACCCACACCCGCCCGTCCGGGGACCGCCCCACGTCATAAACCCTTTCGTGCGGCACGATGGCGTCTTCAATCTCCCGGAAGCGCCGCCCCGACCGTTCTCCCTCGTTGACGAATAAGCCATGTGCCGTCGCGATCCATACCCGGTCCCGCGAGTCAACCAGCACTCGATACACATCGCTAAAGTTGAACTGCTTGGCTCTGAGCGTTACGCTGTCGATCTGAATGACGCGCCCGACGCCGGTACCCACCCAAAGAAACCCGTCCTTCGATTCAGCGATCCCTTGCGCACGGTCGGTTTCAATACCGGGAGCCACCCACGGTTGCAACCGCTTGCTTCCCGGCGGCATGAATGTTATACCGTGCTCATCGCAGACCCAAAGCCGTCCCGAGCGGTCGCGAAGCACACTCCACACCACGTCGTTCCGAAGCCCGTTGGCAGTGGTCCAGTGCTCCCACTGGCCGTAGCCCAGCCACTTGCGAAGCCCGTGTCCCAGCAGCCCGAGCCACACCGAACCTTCCTTGTCCACCAGGATCGTCGAGATTGTCTCGGAGTTCAGGCCGTTCTCCTCAGTGAAAACCTGCCAGCGTCCGTTGTCGTATCTCGCAAGCTCCGTGTCCAGGCTTGCCAGAATGCGCCCGCGGCGATCTTCAGCGAGACTCAGATACATTCGGCCCACACGTTGATGCGGCAGGTCGCGGCTCTCGAACCGGGAACCGCCTGGACGCAGGACCGCCACATGCGAGGGTCCGCGCACCCAAAGCTCGCCATGGGTGTCCATTAGAAGGTGTGTCCAGGAATCTTCCGGCAAACCATCCTGAATTCCCCATTTCTTGAAGCGCTCCTTCGCGTACTCGCACAATCCTTCGCCACAGCCGAAGACAAAGGAGCCGTCCGCATTGGACAGAACACTGTTTACGGCGCTCTCCGGTTTATCAGATGGACGCTCGGACACCAGCGGCCGGCATTCCCATCCCGGGCCACCTGCGCCCGAAGCCACCACCAGCAGACCGAACTGAGTCACCGCCAGAACTTCTCCGTTGGTTCGAGAAGAAAGAGTCGAGCCTAACGGAATGTCGAGGTTTTGTTCCTTGTACTGCACGTTGCGGAAGCGCCCATCTTCCGCCAGGTAGAAGAGCCCTTCGGTCGTGCCGACCCACAGCCGTCCGGCGCCATCCTCCGCCAGCGCATTTACGAAGGTACCCGCCAGACCGTCCGTTCGTCCAAATTCGAGGAACCGAGAGCCGTCATAGCGGAATAGCCCGTTTTGCGTACCCATCCACAGGAATCCGGCACGATCCTGCAGCATGCAAAGAACGTTTAGATTCCCCAACCCATCGGAATAATCTTTGAAGGTGTATCTCTGAGCAAAAGCGGGTATAGACAGCAACAGGCAAAGCAATCCCGGGTACACCCCGGAAAATCTGCGCTGTGCAAGCAGGCTCACGCTAATTGCTTATCGGCCTTAGCCGCAAGCATCTTTATAGCCTCAGCGCTTCAGTGCGAACGCCAGCGCGCTCCAAACCGCGTTCACTGAGCAGACCTTATAATCCACTAGCCCGAGATCGATGCCGTACTCGCGAACCAGGTTCTCTGTGACCGCACCTCGCGCGGCCGAACCGCCTTTGCGCCACAGCACCCACAGTTTGGTCTCACCCGCCCTGTCGCGCATGTCCGAAAGGCGCTGCTTCAGCGAAGCCAAGTCGTGAATAAAACAAAGTGTGACGTTCACTTGCTCGGCGCTTTCATCGCGGAATTCGACATTTTTCGGCAGGTCGCCAATCACTTTCACGCCATCCCGCGGCGCATCGATCAATGCTACGGTCGAGCCTTCCTTGATCCCCAGCTTCTGGGCCGCAGTGCGCCCGGCATAACGATCCATCATCTGAGTGGGCACCACCGGCGCCGCGACGTGCTTCTTCAGTGCTTGCCGCAACCCCGCTCCGAGCGTCTTGCGGGTGCAATAAGTGGCGTCCGGCAATTCCGACCGCACCCTCGCCACCTTGTCCTCGGCGCCATCGCAAAAGACGATGGGAACCGTTCGCGTTGCGCGAGATTGCCGTAGGGCGATTGCGATCTCCCCGCCATGTGACGGCAGGCGCGAAAGGTCGATCACAAACGCATCGGGCGGCGATTCCCGCCACGTGCGCATCAGCCCTGGCCGGAACTCCGGCTCATACTCCACCTGATGCCCGGCAGCCCGCAACAGCTCAATGTACTCGCCAGCTTCGGCCGCCTTCCAGTGCAGCAATCGAATGCGCGGCATTTTTGGAATGTTAGCAGGGATCGATCAGCCGCGGCGGAGCGATCGCTCACCAAGCGCGTTCGAGTACTCGAGAATGTGCGGCTTGCGATTTACTTTCTTCGGCCTGCGCGTTACGACAAAACGAGGACCGAACGGGAAGCAAACCTGCCGCCGTAATTCTGCCCGGTTGCGCTCGCAGGGACCCTGTTTCACAAAGGACTCTTTGGGCAACAGCCTGCTATTGTGTCCAGGTTGCCGACCAGAACAAAACCGCTGGGCGGCGGACGCTCACGCGCTGGCGGTGACCGATAGGTGAGAGCTAGATAGAGTAGCGGGTCACAAGGAGTTCCTTATGACCCGACTTCGCAAAGTGATGCTGGAGGAACTCCAGCGTCGCAACTTCTCTTCTGAAACTATACGCGGCTATCTCGGCGCTGTCGAGCGGTTCGCAAAATACTTCGGTAAGCGGCCCGATCGACTCGGCCCTGATCACATTCGACAGTGGCAAGCCCATCTGCTGCACGAACGAAAGCAGCTTGCGATTTCTGGAACCTCTGATCGTCTCTATACCCGCAAACGAAAAAAATGAGCCGGCCCACCCTGGAGATGGCCGATCTCGTTCGCGCACAGGGCGACCGCTTTCTCGACAGATACCGGTCAAGCTTCAGTTTTCAACAACTGAAAGCATTCTGCGCCATCCGGAACTGCCGCACGGCAGCGCTGGGCGGCCATCTTGACTCGTGCTCCCGATGCGGTTATCAGGCCATTTCCTATAATTCATGCCGTGATCGGCATTGCCCCAAGTGCCAGACACAAGCACGCCAGCGTTGGGTGTCGGCCCAGGCGGACTTCTTCTTGCCCATTAGCGTTCTGCGGAAGGTCTTTCGCGGCAAGTTCATCGCCGGATTGAAGCGGCTCCGTCAACTCGGCAAACTGTGCCGCAGTGGACCAGCGGCCCTCTTTGCCGATCCGAAACAGTTTGCGAAGCTGCTCCGGCGACTGCATCTGCGGCGCTGGGTGGTTTACGCCAAAGCTCCTTTCGGCGGCCAGCTGCGGGTGCTGCGATATCTCGGCCGCTATACGCATCGCGTCGCCATCTCCAATCACCGCTTGCTCGCTTTTGATGGAGAGCGGGTCAGCTTTCAGTGGAAGGACTATGCGCACGGCAGCACACAGAAGGTCATGACGCTCGCCGCCACGGAGTTTCTGCGCCGCTTCTTCCTCCATATCTTGCCGAAGGGCTTTGTCCGCATCCGCTCTTTCGGCTTTCTGGCGAATCGCTTTCGCACTCAGTCGCTGGTGCTGTGCCGGCAACTGCTGGCCGTTTCACCACCAGAGCTCACGGCAAATCGCGAACAGGCTGCTAACTGGCATTGCCCTCGTTGCGGGGCACGTATGGAAGTACGACAGTCATTCACAGCAGCGGAGCTTCTCCGGCGGTGTCCTATCCTCGATTCTTCTTAACGCCACAGACCATCTGCGACCACACGGTGTGCTCCCGGTACGCTCACGCGCTCGTGTGCCTGCACACCACATTTGCCCTTTCTAGCCGCACGATGAACCACATTTTCAAGCTTGCCCAGCTCCGAAAACCTGCCACTTGGCATCGCATCCGAACTCTCGGCGAAAACCCAATCTGCTTTCCAGCGTCCCGTCAGGGTTCTTTCTCCATAGCCGCGTCGCCGTACCCACCAGTGGCCTCCTTCTAGTCTGCTTATCGAAAATCCCTCGGTCCGGGACATTTGGCTCGGGTGAAGTAAGTCCGCCTCCGGTCCGATCAAGCCTAGCGACGACACTGGAGCTGAGCTAAGTGGCCGGGCAGGCCTAACGGTACCGACGTGGGGCACAACCATCTGGATCTGCCCGAAGCCGACGCTGTCTCTCTTCACGTACGCGGGCAATTGGCCGTCCGGACGCTGCAGCGCGAAGAAAGCCATGTGATTGTTGCGCGCCGCGATCTTGGATCGATGGCAGCTTCCGATGAAATGTAAGGACTGAGCGCCGCATAGGTTAACCTCTCGTGTGGGCCGCACTCCTGCCAAACGCCCTCATACGTGCTGCCTTCCCACAGCACAGGATGCTCACACGCAGGCAGCGGCCGGATATTGCGCGCGAGTACGCGCACGGCAGCATCCCATGTATGTTGCCAGGGGGAAAGGTTGTCTGAGACAAAAGCCGCTCCGGCGGTGGCGGATACAGCGCGCGTAAGAAAGAACCTGCGGCTTTGAGCCCTGCGGCGAATACTCGCGCTCATTGAGGCTAATCGTAGCGGAGTGCGGCGACGGGGTCGATGCGCGAAGCGCGGCGCGCGGGCAGGAAACCGGCGAAGAGCGTAGTGGCGGAGATGATGGAAAGCGCGACGGCGATGGCCAGGGGATCGGCGGGTGTGATGCCGAAGAGGCGATGGGCGATCAACCGGCCGGAGGCTAGCCCGGCGGGAAGGCCGATGGCGACACCGGCGACGAGCATCCATAGAGTTTCGCGCACGACCATCCACAGCACCGATGAACCGGAAGCGCCAAGGGCCATGCGAATGCCGATCTCACTGATGCGGCGGCTCATGGCGTACGATATTACGCCATAGAGACCGATGGCGGCCATCAGCAGAGCAAGGGCGCCGAAGAAAGCGGAGAGCTCGGCGATCAGGCGTTGGGTGACGAGGCGGCGGTCAATCTGCTCATTGAGGGTTCGGATATTCAGGATCGGTAGTGAGGGATTGATTTGACGGATGGCACGGCGCACGCCGGCAGCGAGCGTGGTCGGGTCGCTCGAGGAGGCAATCAGGAAGGTCACGTTTTGAACGGTCCCAATGGGGTGGAAAACATTCGGATAGAAGCGCGGCCTGATTCTTTCATCGACGTTGTGTTCCTTGGCGTCGCCTACGATGCCGATGATCTGGTAAGTTTCGCGGGTGGTCGGATACTCATCGGTGATGTGATTGCCGATGGGATTGGAATCGGGGAAGTAGAATCGAGCGAAGGCGCTGTTGATGACGCAGACTTGGGCGCGGTGTGCGGCGTCGGTAGAGTCGATTTCGCGGCCACGAAGCAGCGGGATGCCGAGCGTTTTGAAATAGTCGGGTCCCACCAGGCTCCAGCGGGAATGAAGATCGTCGGGGTTGCGACGCGAAGAGCCTTCGAACGAGATGAGGTCACCGGCATCGCCGTCGAAGAGGCCGTCCGGGGATAGCGAAACAGAGCGAACACCCGAGACCCCGCGCAGGCTTGCGAGCAACTGCTGGTAGAGCGCAGGCACCGTGGCGGGCTTGTAGCCGGCGGTCACGGGATCGACTTCCACCATCAGGATGCGATCGCGGTTGAAGCCGAGATTCTGGATGAGCATGTTGTGTAGGCTGCGAATGAAAAGCGCGGCGCCGAACAGCAGCAGGAGCGATAGCGAGACCTGCGCGATCACGAGGACGCGAGCGGTTTTGACTCTGCCGTGGCCGCCGATTGAACCGCGCGCGTGGGCGGCTAAGGTTTGATTCACATCAACCTGAGTGGTACGAAGAGCGGGAGCCAGCCCGAAGGCGATTCCAGTGGCAAGCGAAACGATTGCTGTGAAAGCGAAGACGGTGAGATCGGGATGGAGATCGATATCGACGGTCGAAGTTCCACTCGCGACGAGTGCGATCAGCAGCGTGGTTCCCCACATCGCCAGCAGGCTTCCGGCTATTCCGCCGAGCAGGGCAAGCAAAAGACTTTCGGTGAGGACCTGGCGGACGAGACGGGAACGGCCTGCTCCCAGCGCGACTCGTACACCGAATTCGCGCTGGCGTCCGGTAGCACGCGCAAGCATGAGATTCGCGATGTTGGCGCAGGCGATCAGGAGGACGAATCCGACCATAGCCATCAATAGAAGGAGCGGATCGGAGAATTCGTCGCGCAACTCGGACGCACCGAGAGAACCTTTTTGCAACTTGATGTGCTGATTGAGCATGACCTGGCGTTCCTCTTGGGTGGGGAGCGCGGCTGCCCATGTGCGAATGATGTGCTGGAACTCGACGTTTATACCGCTTTGCGCTTGCTGAATCGACATGCCGGGCGCGAGGCGGCCCATGACTTGAAGCCACAGCGTGTCTTGAGGAGTCAAGTAGTCACGCCCCGGGAGTAACCGCTGCTGCATGGTCATGGGAATCCATAGGTCGGGGCTGGAGCCGACCAGAATTCCGTGGAATGCGGGAGGCGCGACGCCGATGATTTGCAAGTTGGCGCCGCCGACACGGATGTTACTTCCGATGACGGCAGGATCGGCGGCGAAGGCGCGCTGCCAAAAACCATAAGAGATGACGGCGACAGGACTCGCGCCGCGGGTTTTGTCTTCTTCCGGGGTGAAAGCGCGACCTAGCGTTGGCTGCACTCCGAGAACACGGAAGAACTCGCCCGATACTAATTGAGTTCGAGCTTTGATGGAGGACGTTGCGCGGCCGCTGGGGATGGAAGCATCCAGTTCGCTGGGAGAACTCTCTGCGGCGAAAAGGCCCGCCAAAACATGATCATCGGTGCGGAGCTGTTCGAATTCTTTATAGGCAAGCAGTTCGCGGGCGCCGCGCTCGCGCGTTTCGGTCTCAATACCGGACGCGGCGGGATCGGTGAGGAGGACTAATCGGCCTGGATTAGCGACCGGCAGCATGCGCAACATCACAGCGTTGATGAAGCTAAAGATGGCGGTATTGGCACCGATGCCGAGGGCCAAAGACAACACCGCTATAAATAGGAACCCAGGATTTTTCGTCAGAGTGCGAATGGTATAGCGAAGATCTTGCAGCAGGGCATCCATGGTGGGAAGGTTTAGCACGCGGATTGCCAGGGATCTGATCCTACCTAGAATAAGTTCGGGTATGGAGATGTCCCGAATCCGGAATCAGTGTGTCGCAATTGCAAACAAGCCTGAAGGTTTGAAATGTCACGATAATCGTACTACTACGTCTACGGGGTATGTTGCTCAGGGTCAGATTTTTCCAATTAACTTCGTTGTTGTTGGGCAGATGCTTACTGATCGCTCTAGCTTTCGCCGCGTTGCCTGCCTTTGCCCAGTTTCGCGCTTCCATCCGCGGCACGGTGACTGACCCTTCAGGTCGGGCGGTTTCCGGCGCAACCGTAACTCTGGAGAACACGGGCACCGGTCAAAAGCTGGTGTCGACATCC
Source organism: Bryobacteraceae bacterium (assembly GCA_035502635.1). Taxonomy (GTDB): domain Bacteria; phylum Acidobacteriota; class Terriglobia; order Bryobacterales; family Bryobacteraceae; genus Bog-105. Next base: position 20,229 of record DATJUG010000056.1, on the reverse strand, counting down.
GACAGCAACGGTATTTACCAATTCAACGCGCTGGCGGAGGCGCCCTACCGGCTTACTGCGGAGGCGCCAGGATTTCAGACCAAAGTGCTGGAGCACGTAGCAATCATTCCGGAACAGCCGAATACGCTTGATTTGCAAATGGAAGTAGGGCAAGTCCAGCAGACGGTTACGGTCTCGGGAACGACAGAGGCGCTGGATACGGAAACGGCTTCCTTGAGCGGAACCATCACCAGTAACCAGATCCAGAACATGCCGTCGTTCGGGCGAGACGTTATGCAACTGGTTCAGTTAGCGCCGGGAATGACGGGCGACGGCGCGCAGGGCGCTGGCGGCGGCGGCGAGAACCTTCCCGGAACCCAGGGGCCCGGCGCAACTGGAGGAACCGCAGGCATTTTTCAGACGGAAAATGGCCCGCAAGCTCTAGCCGTTGGCCAGCAGTATGAGCAAAACAGCATTTCGATCGACGGGATCAGCACCACTAGCGCCGTCTGGGGCGGCACCACCATCGTCACGCCGTCGGAGGACTCGGTGGAGAGCGTGAAGGTTGTCTCGAATTCCTATGATGCGGAAAATGCGCGCTTCAGCGGCGCCCAAATTCAGGTCACCTCGAAGAGCGGCACTAACGACTTTCACGGAAGCTTCTTTTTCACCGGTCACCGCCCGGGCCTGAACGCGTACCAACGCTTCAACGGCGAGGGGAATGCGGTGTTAAAAGACGAAAACCGGTTTAATCAACTGGGCGGCGGCATTGGCGGCCCGATCTGGAAGAACAAAATCTTCTTCTTTTTCAACGTCGAGACGATAAACGAGCCCCCCTCCGGCGTCACCTCTACCGGGTGGTACGACACCCCTGCGTTCGACGCGTTAGCCCGCCCCGGGAGCATCGCTGCGACGTATCTCTCATTTCCCGGCAACAGTGTCATCAATTCAGGCACCAATCCCGCCACCTGTGCGGATATCGGCCTGGTCCAAAACGTAAATTGTAGGGCTGTTCCGGGGGGCCTGAATCTTGGCTCTCCTTTGACGACACCGTTGGGCACGCAAGATCTCACTTGGACGAGCCCCACGAGCCCCGGCATCGGCAGCGGCCTGAGTAACGTGGCTGACATCGCGAATTACACCACCGTGACCCCGACCACCACCTCGAAATACCAGTACAATGGCCGGCTGGATTGGAATCTCACGCAGCTCGACCACATCGCCTTCGCCATCTACTGGGTTCCACAAAATTCTACGACCCTGAACGGCCCGGCTCGCGGATATAACTTGTTCCATAGCGACCAAGTCAACCAAGCCTACTCCATAGTCTGGAATCACACGATCTCAGCGAGTTTCCTCAATGAATTCCGCGCGAATCTCGCGGGATGGAACTGGAATCAGATCACGTCCAACCCGCAGCAGCCGGTTGGCCTTCCCGAGGACTATATCGAAAATATCGGGAGCATCACGGTACAGCCTTTTGGCTCACCGATCGGCAGCATCTACAACCAGAGAACCGGGACGATCAAGGACGTCGCTACCAAGATTGAAGGACGACATAGCGTTAAATTCGGCGGTGATGTTACACGCCTCTTTTACCTCAGCGAATGTACGGGTTGCGGCGTGCCCAGTTACCGCTTCTTCAACTTGTGGGACTTCCTCAATGACGCGCCGCACCAGGAAAATGGAGGATTTGATCCTAGAACGGGCGATCCGACTATCGAGAAACAAGACGACCGCCAAGATCTATGGGGCTTGTTTGTTCAGGACGACTTCAAAGTCCGAAAGAACCTGACCCTTAACCTGGGAGTGCGCTGGTCCTACTTCGGCCCGCTCTATACCCCGCAGAACAATTTGTATGTGGCTACCCCGGGCTCAGGGGCGAACTTCTTGACCGACCTGACAGTTCAACGGCAGAATGCCTGGAAGTCGCAGCACGATAACTTCGGACCCGAGATCGGTTTTGCCTGGAGCCCGGAGTTATTCAAAGACAAGCTGGTGCTTCGCGGGGGTTATGGCTTGAACTACAACCAGAATGAAATCGCTATTTCAGCAAACGCGAACACGAATCCCGGGTTGGCAGTTTTCCCAACTTTCCTCGAGTCCACGCCGACATCGCCTAATCCCGGCATCATCTACGCCACGTCCTCAAATCTCCACTCACTTACTGGTTATCCGGCGAATCCGAATGCGATTGTGGCATTTGGCCCGAACGGACTTCCGACGACAGGCTCAGTCAATGTCACCATTTTCAACCCCACCGTTCCCACGATGCGTGTGCATCATTATTCGCTGGATGCACAATACGATCTGGGTCATAACTGGATAGCCATGTTGAGTTACAACGGCAGCGCATCGCGCCACCTCTATTTCAACCAGAACCCGAATGCTTACGGGGCCTCTTTGGGCTACCCTCTGAACCCGCTGGTCGGCGGCGGAAACTACTGGGCTAATTCGGGCTACGGGAACTATAACGCCATGATTGCGGATTTGAAACATCAGTTCTCGCAGCAATTCATGGGCGAGACTTCATTTACTTGGTCCAGGTGCATGGATACCGCCTCGGGCCCGTACTTTGAGCAACCTTACCCTTACAACCTCAACTTAGATTACGGACGATGCGACTATAACATCAGCAAGGCGTTCAAGCTTTTTGGAACGTGGCAGCCGGTCTTCTTCCGCGGCAATAGGAATTGGCTGGAAAAGATTGTCGGCGGCTGGTCGCTCGGCGGCATGTTGAATATTCACTCGGGATTCCCATGGAGTCCTGTGGCAAGTGTCGTTGGCGGAAGCCTGTATTGCGGAACCTGTGGCTATACTACGCTGTTCCCTGCCGCGTATGAAGGCGGCGCGGGCACCAGCACGAGCAACGATCAGTTCAAGACTGGTTCGAACTATCCGAACGGCGGCACTGCATACTTCGCGGTGCCGACCTACACTCCTTACATGGGCACCGCCTACGGATCCGCACTGCCTCAAGCCCCCGGTGTCTCACGCAACTCACTCACCGGTCCCGATTATAGAGACGTGGATTTGACGCTGGTCAAGGGCTTTGGCCTGCCGAAGGCGCCGATACTCGGCGAGAACGCCAGGATTGAGTTCCGAATTGATGCCTACAACGTATTCAATCTTCTGAACTTCAGCCCAGCCGACATTTCGACCAACATCGCCGCCTCAAATTTCGGCGCGGACACAGGCGCTCTTGCCGGGCGCGTTGTTACGATGGGCGCACGGTTTGTGTTCTAAGACTGTATTGCGCGCGAGAATCGGTGCGACTCGTGTTTCCGGAAATCGACCGTGTTCTGGCGTCGAAACGACCGAAACCTGCGCACCGGCGTTGTGTCCGTCATCGAATTGCAGGGCCGTTTCACGTTTTAGGAGATCATCGGGCAGCCAAGGCCACGTGATATAAATAGATGCGGGACGACCGGCCGTAAACCACGGCGGTTGTAGCCGCGTCCAATGAGCGGGTGGACTCGCCGCCCGATTCTGACAATTTCTTGGCCGCCGTGAGTCGCAACAAAACAAGCTTCTCCCGCCGCGAATTCGTATTCTCGGCGATGGGCGCGAGCTTGTCAGCTTCGAGCCTGTTTGCGGCGAAAGTGGCTCCCCCGCTGGTTCCGGGGCCGGTGAAAGCGGATGAGCGGCGATTTCTCGAAGAGTACGCCAGGCGATGCTTCCTCTATTTCTGGGAACAGAGCGATCCGCACACGGGTGTGGTGCTGGATCGCGCGCGGAACGATGGCGCACCGGTCAGCAACAACGTCGGCAGTGCGGCGGCAACCGGCTTCGGGTTGACCGCGTTATGCATTGGAGCGAGCCATGGCTGGGTGTCGAAAGAGCAGGCGCGAGCGCGGGTTCTCACGACCTTGCGCTACTTCTGGGGACACGCTTTTCACGATCACGGCTGGTACTACCACTTCATGGACGCCAGCACCGGGGCGCGCAGGATGGCGTCAGAGATTTCGAGCGTGGACACCTCATGGCTTTTGTGCGGCGTGCTTACGGCGGCCGGATTTTTCGACCGGGACCGCGAGATTCAGACTCTGGCCAAACAGATCTTCGAGCGCGTGGAATTCGACTGGATGCTGGCCGGCAACCGGCTGCTGCTATCGCACGGCGTGAGGCCGGGATCGGGATTTATCGATCTGCGATGGAGCTATTACTGCGAAGCCTCGGCACTATATCTGCTGGCAATCGGGGCCGGGCGGCATTCCATTTCCCCAGATAGCTGGTACGCGTGGGTGCGGCCAGAAGTGCATTACGCGGGATGGAGCTTCGTCAGCGGTGGACCACTGTTCACGCACCAGTATTCGCACGCGTGGGTGGATTTCCGGCACCAGGCGGATGGCGAGCAATCGGCCTTGAACTATTTCCAAAACTCGATCATTGCGACCTACGCGCACCGGGATTTTTGTATCAGCTTGCAATCGACGTATTCCGATTACGGGCCGAATATGTGGGGGATCACGGTGTCGGACAGCCCGTCGGGGTACGTGTCGTGGGGGGGCCCGCCGTACGACGGACCTATCAATGGCACGCTGGTGCCGTGTGCGGCTGCCGGATCGCTGATGTTTGCGCCGGAGATCTGCTTGCCCGTATTGCGCGAGATGCTGAGCGTCTACGGCGACAAGATTTACCGGCGCTATGGATTCACCGACGCGTTCAACCCGAACTGGCGGGACAAGAAGCTGTGGGTGAATCAAGATGTGATCGGAATCGACCTTGGCATTTCGCTGCTGAGCATCGAGAATCTGCTCACCGGGAACGTGTGGCGCTGGTTCATGAAGAACCCGTACATCCGGAGCGGCATGGAGCGCGTGGGATTCCGGCTATCGACGCCGGGGATCGGGATGAAAGAAACGCATACGGGCGCGAGACGGATTTAGCGTTCTTGCGCGAGCAGTTGCCGGGCTGCCGGCACTCATTGAGCAGATAAAATCTCCTGGCGCCGCGCGATCCAGGCGCGCCGCAACAATATTTTCGAAGCCATTTCGTCTAAACCAGTAGAGGGATGAAGTGCTGGCGATGACGCGGGACCGGGCGGAGCAAGACCAGCGCCTTTCGTGGGCTTTCGAGAGCGAGAGGGGGCGCTTGCTCGCGTTCATCCGTAGACGCATTCCGGATGAAATCGACGCTGAAGATCTGTTGCAAGACGTGTTCTTTGAGCTGGTGGAAACCTACCGGATGATGAAGCCGGTGGCGCACGCCGGAGCATGGATGATGCAGGTGGCGAAGAACCGGATCACCGACATGTTCCGCCGCGGAGAAAAAAGAACGGTGGAAGAGGGAGACAGGCGGATGCTCGAAGATCTGCTTCCCTCCCCCGATGCCGGCCCGGATGCGCTTTTTGCACGACGTGTGTTACTTGCCGAGATTGAAGCCGCGCTGGGCGAGTTGCCTGCCAGCCAGCGCGAGGTGTTTCTGGCCCACGAAATCGACGGGAGGAGCTTCGCGGAAATCTCGACGGAAACGGGAGTGAGCGTCAACACGCTGCTTTCGCGAAAACATTATGCGGTAAAACGTTTGCGAAATCGGTTGCGGGATGTCTACGAGGAATCGGCTTACGAGAGGAGAAACAGATGAGAAGAGTGAGATTTGTTGGACTGCGCTTCGTGCTGTTTGGGATTGTGTGGGTAGGAATTATGGGCCTGCTGGTTTTCGGGCTTTGGAATGCGTTGGCGCCGGCGATCTTCGGTCTTCGCGCGATTAGCTTCTGGCAGGCGTTGGGACTATTGGTTCTGAGCCGGGTGCTGTTCGGCAGATTTGGTTGGGGCCCGTGGATGCGCAAGAGCCGCTTCGTGCGGGGCTGGAAGAGTCTAACTCCGGAGGAGCGCCAACGGTTCCGGCAAGCCATGGGATCGCGCTGTGCGGAACGGTTTGGAGAAGGTGAAGCCGCCAGAGCATCGTGAGCGGCGGCGGTAGAGGTATTCTCGTCTAAGTGATGCGTATTCAAACTTTGAGATTCCTCGCGCTTGCGGCTCTGACGGCCGCGACCCTTTCCGCACAACAGACGGCGGCGAAACCCGAAGACACGGAAGTGTGGGAGCCGGTGCCCAAGGTGGTGACTCCGGGTGCGACCTGCACGGCGCCTCCTTCCGACGCGATTGTGCTGTTCGATGGCAAGAATCTGGACGAGTGGGTGTCGGTGCGTGACAAGTCGCCGGCCAAGTGGACGGTTGCCGACGGCGTGCTGACAGTGGACAAGGCGGGTGGGAACATCGAAACCAAACGAAGCTTCAAGAACTACCAACTTCACATCGAATGGAAGGTTCCCGCGGACATTACCGGTAGCGGGCAAGCGCGCGGCAACAGCGGCGTATTTCTGGCCTCGACGGGGCCGGGTGATGACGGATACGAGTTGCAGGTTCTCGATTCGTACAACAACAAAACATACGTCAATGGCATGGCGGGCAGCTTGTACAAGCAGGCTATTCCGCTGGCCAATCCGTGCCGCAAGCCCGGCGAATGGCAAACGTATGATGTGGTGTGGACGGCGCCCACGTTCAACGATGACGGATCAGTGAAGACTCCGGCGTATGCCACGGTCTTCTTCAACAACGTAGTGGTCGAGAATCACTTCGAGTTGAAGGGCGAGACGCGGTACATCGGCAAGCCGTTCTACAAGAAATACGACAGAGCACCGATTAAGCTGCAGGCGCACGGCGACAAGAGCGAGCCAATCAGTTTCCGGAATATTTGGGTGAGGGAACTCGAATAGGCGATTGTTCGAATTCGAGAAACGCGTTCGCGGGTTCGAACGATTCTCGAAACCGTTCAGGCAGTAAAGCTTTTCAATACGCGCGTTTGCCACTGGTATGCAAACTGCGCGCACTTAGTCATGCGCGATCTTCTGACGCTTGACCTTCGCTTTGTTGTGCGCAGTCTCTCGAAGACGCCAGCTTTTAGCGTGGTGGCGATCCTGACGCTGGCGGTTGGGATTGGGGCGAATACGGCGATTTTCAGCGGCATTCACACGTTGCTGCTGGGGCCGATGCCTTATGCGCATCCGGAGCGGCTGGTGGCGATTTGGGAAGACGCATCCGCGGTTGGCTTTCCGCACAATAACCCGGCGGTGGCGAACTATCTCGATTGGAAGCGTATGAACCACGTGTTTACAGACATGGCCGCGCTGAGATTTCGAGTCAAAAACCTGACCGGAGAGGGGCGGCCGGAGGCAGTATTGGGGCGCGGCGTCACATCGAACTTCTTCGACGTGCTCGGTTCGCGGCCGTTGCTCGGGCGGACGTTTACGGAACAGGAAGACCGCACGGGCGCCAAGGTGGTGGTTATCGGTTACGGCTTATGGCAGCGCAGATTTGGCGGTGCGCGAGACGTCATTGGACGGACTCTCTTGATGGACAAGGAGCCGTATACCGTGATCGGTGTGATGCGCGCGGCTTTCGCGTATCCCGACCGCCGTTATGAATTCTGGGAACCGGCGCATTTTACGCCGAAGGAACTGGCAAACAGGAACAATCATTATCTGGAAGTGGTTGCACGGCTGCGGCCGGGGGTTTCGGTCAAAGCTGCCCGGGCCGACATGAATCGGGTGGCCGCTCAACTCTCTCGAGCTTATCCGGATACAAATACCACGTTGGACGCTGTGGTCGTGCCGCTTCGGACGGAGCTAACGGGCGATACTGGGACGGCATTTGAGCTCTTGCTGATTGCGGCCGGGGTTGTACTGCTGATTGCTTGCGCCAATGTGGCGAATCTGCTACTGATCCGCGGCGCGGAACGGCGGCGCGAGCTAGCGGTCCGAACGGCACTGGGCGCGACCCGGGGACGGATTGTGCGGCAACTTCTGATTGAGAGCTTAGTGCTGACCGGAGCTGGTGCGGTGGCCGGAATCCTGATCGCGTTTGTCGGGACCGCCGGGTTGCAGGCGCTGATACCCGAGGAGCTGGTTACTGCTTCGCCGCTGACGATCAGCACCCCAGTGCTGTGTTTTGCAATTGCGGTGTCATTGATCAGCGGCATCTTATTCGGGCTGTTTCCGGCGGTACAATCTTCGCGGCTGGATGTGCAGGACGCTCTGAAACAAGGCGGCCGCGCGGTGGCGGGCGCGTCGGGTTATGTGCGGAATGCATTTGTGGTCGCACAGATCGCAATGGCGCTCGGGCTTCTCACGGGGGCTGGATTGCTCATCAAAACGCTTGGAAATTTGCGATCTGTCGATGTCGGCTTCCCATCCGACCACTTGCTAACGATGGCAACCAATCCGTCGCCGCAGGTTTACAACACCGATCCCAAGCTGGTCTCGTTTTCGGACCGCGTGATTGAGAAGGTATCGCAGTTGCCAGGCGTGCGAAGCGCCGCATTTGCGTCGGATATACCGTTCAGTTCGATCGGCGACACGAGCAGTTTCGAATTCGAGGGAAGAGCGCACTCGCGAAATGACCAATTCAACGATGCGCTGTATCGAGAGATCAGCACGAATTATCTTCAAACGCTGGGGGCGCGCCTGTTATCGGGCAGGCTGATCGACCGGCGAGACACGCCCAGTTCGCAGCCTGTCCTGGTGATCAACGAAACATTCGCGCGACGTTTTTGGCCGAATAGCAGCCCGCTGGGAACGCATCTCCGCATAGGAGGAGACGGACCGTTCCGAACGGTGGTGGGGGTGATTGCGGACGTCCGAGAACGAGGCTTGCAGCTCGATATGAAACCGGCGGTCTATCTGCCATACACGCAAGTAAAACGGCCGGGAGTGTTTTATTTGCTGGTGCGCACGAAGACCGAGCCGATGGCGGTGGCGGATTCGGTGAGAAATGCGATCTGGTCGGTGGACCCGGAGCAGCCCGTGGCGATGATTCGGACCATGGATGACTACGCCGCGCTGGAGATGCGCGATCTCGCGCATGAGATGAGAGTCTTTACAGTGTTTTCAAGCTTGGCGTTGTTTCTTGCAGCGCTTGGCGTTTATGGCGTGCTGGCGTACGCGGTGGCGCAGAGGCGTAGGGAGATTGGCATTCGCAGGGCGCTTGGCGCAAACACGGCAAACGTGACCAGCCTGATCCTGAGGCAAGGAGTCACGCTTGCCGCCATGGGGCTCGGGATTGGCGCGCTCATTACGGCTGTTTCGACGCGAGCGATGCAAGGGCTTCTGTTTGGCGTGAAGCCGCTTGACCCGATGGCATTCAGCGCGGGCGCCGTGGTGCTGTTGACAGCCGCGTTGCTTGCGTGCGTGATTCCTTCGAGCAGAGCGTCGAGAATCGATCCGGCAGCTATTCTGCGCGAGGAGTAGCACTCCGCGCGGAAGCAGGCTGAGCATTGCTCGCATCTCGCGCTTCGTCAGTTGGATAGTAATCATAGAGGGGAATGTCTATGTTTACGTTCCTACGCCGTAGCCGAGATTCTCTTTCGCAGCAGCTTCATCCAAATCGGCATCCGCGGGTCGGCTTCCCATACGTTGACGGCATGATTACCAACGAGGAACGCGCCGCGCTTGCCTGCTTCGCCAAGTACATCTGGGACCACGGCGCTCGCAGGGACGCACTCATTATCGACGCAGGGTGCTATACCGGAGCTTCAACGCTCGCGCTGGCTGCTGGTCTGAGCGAGTCGCGTGTGCCGGTGAAGGAGCGGCGCGGCCGAATCTGGTGTTACGACCTGTTCCGCACGACGCCTCTCATGAGCGCCAACTATCTGAAGGATTCCGGATTGAAGCCGGGCGACAGCTTCCAGCCTATCTTCGAGAAGAATGTATCGGGTTATCGCGACTACATTATGCTGCATCCGGGAGACATCCAGCAGGCGCCGACGCCTGATGCGCCGATTGCGATTTTATTTGTCGATATCTTGTGGTCCTGGGACTGCGCAAATTTCCTGGGACGGAAATTTTATACGCGACTCGATCCCGGCCGCTCGCTGCTCATCCATCAGGACTTTGTATTCCCGATGTACCCGTGGATCATCCTCGCCATGGGGCAACTCGCTGAGTTTTTCGCTTTTTCTTACAACGTGCGGTATTCGTCTGTGGTGTTCGACGTTCTGCGAACGGTCAGGGAAAGGGACATAGAGGACCCCAGGAATATCGCGCCGGCGCGAGGGCTGGCTATTTACGATGAATTCATAGACAGGTTGGAAGGATGGTGCCGCGGATCGGTAGGATTTAGCAAAGCTATCTATCTGGCATTTCTCAATCGAGTTGAAGACGCTCGGCGCTTGATCGATGAAATCGCTGTCAAGTTTGCGGATGAACCGCTCGTTACACAATATCTAGCCCTGGTAAGAGGCTATTGTGATCTGGTGGAGACGGCTGGCCGGCCAATTCCCCTGGAGCAGGTGGTTGGTGGTTAAACTCGTCTCCGCTACAACGCTGCCCGGCTAGTCAGAACCCGCATGCTTTTATCGGATGCGGGTGCGCCTTACACTGTCTGGTGTCTCGTTTACCGTTTGCGCTGGCCCTTGGCGAGTTTCTTCACTTTTCGCTTGTTCGATCCGCGTGCGACACCGGAACCGCGCTTGGCCTTGGGAGCGGCTTTCTTACGGGCGGCGCGCTTGAGGCGCTTGCGTTCGGCTTTGTCTTCAACGTGCTTGGTGTTCATTCGTCGATTCTGATTCCTGCGTATTTTTCAACAATTTTCTTGAGCCCGTAACCGGGGAAACTTATAGTTAGTTTCGCATCCTCGCCATCGCCCTCACGGCGCAGCACGGTTCCGCGGCCATATTTCGGGTGTTTCACCACGGCGCCGGTTGAAAATCCGGACGCGCGGCGCGGCGGTGCAGAGCGTGGCTGAGGAGGCGTTGGGTTGGTGCGGGATGGCGGCGCCGGCCGCGAAGCAGGCGGCGGAGAAACGGCGGCCGCGGTTGATGGCGGCGGTGCGGCAGGGCCATTGGATGCGGATGGAGGAGCAGGGCGCCGGGTGAAACCGGAGGGCGGCGGCATACCGCGTTCGGCAAAAAACTGCGCGATGTTTTCCACCGAATTGTAAGTGCGGCCGGTGTAAAGCTTGCGCTTCACGGCTTCGCGGACATCATGCTGCTCGGCGTATAAATCGACATCGTCAGAATGCGGCCCGGTAGACGGAGACAGTTTCTCGCGCAGGCTGGGGGGTACTTCGTTCAGAAAGCGCGAGGGTATGGAACGTTCGGGCTGGCTGCCGCCGAATCGCCGCCGGAAGCGCGCCCAAGTGAGATAAAGACGCTTTTGCGCGCGTGTCATGCCGACGTAGCAGAGGCGGCGTTCCTCTTCCATCGAAGCTTCGGAGTTGAACGAGCGGCTGTGCGGAAAGATGCCTTCTTCGAGGCCAGCGATGAAGACATTGGTGAACTCGAGGCCCTTGGCGTTGTGCACGGTGAGCAGCGAGACCGCGGCGTGTTCGTCCACCGAGTCGGCATCGGAAACGAGAGCCGCATGGTCCAGAAACTCAGAAGCTGTTTCGCCCCGCTCTGTCGCTTCCGCGGCGGCGTTCACCAGCTCCTCGATATTGCCCAGGCGGGATTCGGCATCGGGCGAGGCGTCGTTCTTGAGCATGGCTTCGTAACCGGTGCGGAGAAGAATATCGCGCAGCAGTTCGTCGACGGGTTTGCTGTGTGCGGCTTCCGCCAGATCACCGATCAACGCAACGAACGACTTGACGGCCGCTTCGGCGCGCGCCGGAAAATGCTTTTCTTCAAGCAAGCGCGGAAACGCGTTCCAGAGGCTGAGTCCGTGCTCGAGCGCATAGGTCTCTATCTGCTCGGCCGTACCTTTTCCGATACCGCGCGCGGGGGTGTTAATAATGCGCAACAGGCTGATGGAATCTTGCGGGCTCAGCAAGACTTTCAGATAGGCGAGAAGATCTTTGACTTCGGCGCGTTGATAGAAACTGAACCCTCCGACCACCAGATACTTGCGGCCATAGCGCCGGAGCGCTTCTTCAATCTGGCGGGATTGAAAATTAGTGCGATAGAGGACGGCAACCCGTTCGAGCGGACTCTTGGCGAGGATCTTCTCGATGGTGTCGGCGATGAAGAGCGCTTCGTTTTCGTTGTTCGGGGCTTCATAGTAGCCGATTTTTGCGCCGACGCCGGAATTCGTCCACAGCCATTTGCCTTTGCGCTCTTTATTGTTGGCGACCAGGGAGCTGGCGGCTTCCAGAATGTTTTTGGTGGAGCGGTAATTCTCCTCCAGTCGAATGACGGTGGCATCCGGATAGTCGCGCTCGAAATCGAGGATATTGCGGATATCGGCGCCGCGCCAGCCATAGATGGATTGATCTTCATCGCCGACCACGGCGACGTTGTGGCGCATTTCGGTGAGCAACCGCATGAGCTCGTATTGAGTGCGATTGGTGTCCTGATACTCGTCGATCATGACGAATTCATAGCGGCGGTTATACAGATTGCGAAGCGCGCTATCATGCCGCAACAGGCGCACGGACTCAAGCAGCAGGTCATCGAAATCAAGGGCATTGGCTTGAAGCAGGCGCTCTTCGTATACGTCGTAAATTTTTGCGAGGCGCGTCAGGGCAGGATCGGTCGCAGCCTTGTACCAATCGAGCGGGGATTGATTATGGCTCTTGCCGTGACTGATGCGCGAGAGCGCCGCGCGGTATTGCATGAACTTTTCGTCGAGACCGAGCTGCTTGTAGATGGACTTCATCAGCGCGAGCTGATCGTCATCGTCGTAGATAGTGAAGCGGCGAGTGAATCCGTTGCGGATTTCGGAGAGCGAATCGCCATCGCGGCGCAAGAGACGGACGCAGAAGGAATGAAAAGTCGAGAGCGCAGGCGTGGTTGTATTGCTGGCGCCTGCAAGCAGATTGCCGACGCGTTGGCGCATCTCATCCGCGGCCTTATTGGTGAAAGTGACGGCCAGAATGGCTGGTCCGGGGATGTGGTGCGCTTCCATCAGGTGAGCGATGCGGTGGGTGATGACGCGCGTTTTGCCGCTGCCGGCCCCGGCCAGCAGCAGGAGCGGACCTTCGACGTGTGCAACGGCTTCGCGTTGTTGCGGATTTAGGCCTGCAAGGAAATCCATCAGAAGTACGGCAGGGAGGCGTTTTCAGAATAGCATCGCGCGCCGCGCGACGGCTTATGCTGGATGTTCATGCCCGCCAACACTGTTTGGGAGATCTTGAAGAGCAGTCTGGTGGTCTTGTCGGCGCTGTTTCCGATCGTCAATCCGCTAGGAAGCACGCCAATTTTTCTGAGCTTGACGCCGGGATATTCGACCAATGCCCGAGCAATTCTCGCGCGCAAAATTGCACTGAACAGCAACTGGCTTTTGCTGGGCTCTATGCTGATCGGCAGCCACATACTAAATTTTTTTGGGATATCGATTCCGGTGGTGCAGGTGGGCGGCGGATTGGTGGTAATTGCGACCGGTTGGTCGCTGTTGCGGAGCGAACCCGACCAGTCGCCGGTCCACGCCGAGAAAAAGATCAGCAGCCAGGACATCGCAAACCGGGCTTTCTATCCGTTGACTCTGCCATTGACGGTGGGACCCGGATCTATTTCCGTGGCGCTGACGATCGGGGCGAACCAGTCCCCGCACCGGGGCAGCTTGACGCGGTTCATTGCATCTCTCATTGGAACCGCGCTGGTCGCCTTGACGGTGTATTTGAGCTACCGATTTGCCGAGCGCGTGGCGCGCCTGCTTGGGCAGACAGCGATGAATGTGATCGTGCGCCTGACGTCGTTCATTCTGTTGTGTATCGGCGTGCAGATCATGTGGAACGGGGCGCGGGCCCTGTATTCGTCTTTACGCTGAGAGCAAGCGGCGCGTGGTGACAGATCCTTTAGTCTAGAAGGAGTTATCGTTTGGCTATTGAATGCGCTCGCGAATAGCAGTTGTTCTCGCCGCCATGGCGGTGTTGTGCTGGCTGGCGGCTGCTCGTCCAAAGACGAGTTCCGATCCTGTTTTCGCGCAGATCAATTCGATTGTGCAGACGCTGTCGGAGATAACAGGGCTGCCGGAAAAGCATCCCGTGCCTTACGGGCGAATGGACAAGCTGCAACTGCGGCATTTCCTTACAAAACGAATTAAGAAGACGCTGAAGCCGGAAGAGATTCAAGCCGATGAATTGGCGTTGAAGATGTTCGGGCTGGTGCCACAGGATTTCGATCTGCGCAAATCGACGATCGATCTGCTCACCGAGCAGGCGGCGGCGTTCTATGACTACGACAGCAAGAAATTATTCCTGCTGGACGATTCGGGCTTCGAATCCGAGACTACAACGCTGGCGCATGAACTGGCGCATGCATTGGCCGACCAGCACTTCAACTTAGGCAAGTTTATGGATGAAACGCCGTCCAACGACGATGAGAACCTGGCGCACACCGCGGTCGTAGAAGGGCAAGCGTCATGGTTGATGCTTGCCTACGATTTAAAACAAAGCGGGAAGCCCGCGGTGCCGACACCTGAAATGCTGAAGTCAGTTGTGGACTCGAGTGAAACATCCATGGCGGACTATCCGGTATTGAGAGGATCGCCACTGTATATACAGCAATCGCTGCTTTTTCCGTACACGGAGGGGACGATGTTCTTCGACGCGGTGTACAGGAAAATGGGCGAGCCTGCATTCGCCACGGTGTTTACGAATGCTCCGGTTGATTCGGCCCAAATCATTCATCCGGCGCGCTATTTTGCGCATGAGAAAGAAACCAAGGCCGAGCTGCCAAAGCTGATGCTCACCAAGCAGGGCAAGGAGATTACGGAGGGGTCGGTGGGCGAGTTCGATCACGAGATGTTGCTGCGGCAATATGTCGGTGAGAAAGAAGCGGAGTCACTAGCGCAGCACTTGCGCGGCGGTCAGTTTCAAATCATAGCGGCGGGGAATGAGCGGAAGCCGGTGCTTGCGTACGCCTCAGCGTGGGATTCCGAGGAAACGGCCATGCGTTTTTTCGGCGACTACCGGAGAATTCTGCAAATCAAATGGAAGCGTTGCGACCCCTCGACGGCAAGCCGGACGGTATTCGCCGGCAGCGGAGATAACGGCTATTTCGTGACGCGGCTGGCGGGTTCCACGGTGACGAGCATTGAAGGAATTAGCGAGTTGAGCGATTGGCAACGGCTGCAGACGGGTCCGCGCCAACAAGTTGCGGTGCGGCTGCCGTTCAGCTTGCGAGCCGGCCAGCCGTAATGGGCACGGGACAGCGCCTGGGCTACACTGTTGGTTGGAGCAGTTTACGTGAAAAAAACCTTCGTCATTAGTGCCGCGGTTGCGGTGGCAGCCGGTTGCCTGCTCTTAGGCGACACAAGTGCGCTCCGGAAGGCGCCGGAGCTGGCATTCAATATTCCGGGGCAAGGGCAGAAGCTGCTGAGTCAATATCGCGGGAAAGTGGTGGCTCTCGAGTTCATTCTGACTACCTGTCCGCACTGCCAGGCGGCATCCAGAGTGATGACGAAATTTCAAGAGGAATACGGCCCGCGCGGTCTCGAGACCCTGGATCTAGCGATCAATGCGCTCGACGAAAATCGGACGCCGGCGGATGCAGACGCGATGGCGACGGCCTTCCAGAGGAATTTTCAAGTTGGGTTTCCGGTTGGCTGGATTGCGAGAGACCAGATGATGGCGTTCATGGGATTCAGCATGGCGGAACGAATGGTGGTGCCGCAATTGGTATTGATCGACCGCAAAGGGTACATTCATTACCAAACGCCAGCAGGTGACAGCGAAGATTGGACCAAGCTCATGAGCGAAGATGCGATTCGCCAGCATATAGAGGAATTGCTGGCGCTCAACACTTCGGCTTCGAAGCACGGTTCCACAGGATCAAAGGTCGCCATGGCGAAGAAGGGGTCGTGAGTGTCCCGGACACGCGCCCGTAGCTCAGCCTGGATAGAGCGTTTGCCTCCGGAGCAAAAGGTCGTAGGTTCGAATCCTACCGGGCGTACCAATTCAGGCTTGTCCGGACCGGAGACATAGGTACAGAAGTACGTCGAACCGCTGAAAGTCGGCGGCGGACGTTGGGCGCGTTATGCGGCCAAGTGCTGATGGCGTTGTGTAGACTCGTTTCGTGGCAGGTGAACAAGACGCGCGCACCGCAAGAACACGCCTGTGGAATGAGCTGAAACAGCAGCAACCGAGCCTGTCGTCAGCTGAAAAGAATAATGACGAGCGACTGATTGCGCTTATAAAAGAGTTTAACGCGCAATGGGCCAAAGAGCTGAAGCTAATTGAGAGCAGATTTCCGTCCTATCCACCAATGGCGCTTGTCACCACGCAGTAATCAAAGGTCTTGAAATTACGAACTCCACGTGGGTCGAATGGAACCCACTTAGGCTGCCTGCGCCCGGTGATGTCGTTGACTTCTTCCAAGTCGGATCCGAGAGTATTAAGATCTGGACTGATAAAGAAAGATCACGAGTCAAAACTACTTGTCGGAATCGAACCGACGACCTTAGTATCAGGTATTTGGCGGACTCTCGCCGAACTCCTCCATATCACGATATCGCTGAGTTCCGTGCAGGAGCACCGTCAAGATGTCTTGAACCACGAACGTGATCGAGAGCCCGCAGAGCGGCGTGCAAAAGAGAACGCATAACGTCACCCGCTGGCGTGATGCCGCATGGTCGAACATGCGAAGAGATATGTGCACCTGTTCAAGTTCTTCAGCTCACCGGAGGCGCAGATTCAAATAAACGGGATGTGGCTCTCCCGTCAGAGAAGAAGATTCGATATGGGTTTTGCACGAGCGTTCTTCTTTTCCCGTGAACTGCGAGAAGTACTCCCGGAGGAGACGACTCTTGGAAGACATTGGAACAGAGCCTGGCGGGCGTTCCGCCGGAAGCAATCTATGGGATATGTATTGGATGTTGGTTCGGTTCCGCAATTGCCGTCCCGGGGCGACTGCCACGGGCATGGAAGACATGAATGTTCTAAGTGTGCGTGATTTACCGTGCCTGGAGGCTCCTCCATCGCCCACCGCATTCAAGACGGCGAACGGCTGCTAATCGTAGCGCAAGGCGTGGAGCGGATTCATGGCCCGAGCCCCGCGCGCGGGAAGGTAGCAGGCGAGTCCTATCACGCAGAGTAAGAAAAACGAGCATCCGACGAGCACCTCGGGGACCGAAAGCTGGATTCCGTAGATCATGGAGCCCATGCCTCGCGCGACTGCGATGGCCATCGCGACTCCGATTCCAACTCCGATGAGACCGAGACGCAGTCCCCTGGTAAAGACGAGCCGGACGATCCGCCGCGGTGTCGCACCTAACGCCAGACGAATGCCGACCTCGCGCCGCTGCAGGGTCACGAAGTAAGACAGCACGCCGTAGGCGCCGACCGCGGTCAGGATGAGCGCGATTTTCCAATAACGAACCGCCATTTTCCGGTTTATGATTGCGACGTCCGGCGAGTTGGCGCGATCCGGCCACGTGAATTCGCGACCGGCGAGCAGGGGGATGCGCATTGTCTTCATATAGTCGGGAGCTTGGAATCGGCAACCACGTTCATGCTCTCCTCGGGTCGCGGATTGTATCCGGGTATCGAGATGGCAACCGCGTTGCCGCCCCCATCCCCGCGCATGGGCACATACGAGGTAGCACTGACGCTGACCACACCGGCTTTCGACTGGACGCCTTGGATCAACTTCTCATAAAAATTCTGGCTTTGCGTCTCACTGTAGCCGTCCAGGAGCGTGTCATATGAGGTCAGCAACATGTTATGGGAGTCGAAGCCGGTCTTCATGTGCAACGAGCTTCGGATACTCTCCTCAACTAAGGCGGCGGTGACCAGTACGATCAACGACAGTGCAACCTGACCTACGACCAGCGAACCGCGCAAAAATCCACTTCTTCGACCGCCCGCAACCGACCTTGATCCATTGCCGAGTGCCTCTACAACCTGGGTTCTCGAGGACATTACGGCAGGCGCAAAACCGAATAGCATTCCGGTGAAGATTGTCACAACACAGCAAAACAAAAGGACCCGCCAATCCAGAGTCAGGTCGAGAGCGAACGACAAGTTACCGAGTGGCGGCAGGAAATAGCGGAGGCTGGAAGCTGCCCATTGAGCCAGGATGACGCCAAAGACGCCTCCGAGGACGGCTAGGATGAGGCTTTCCGTGAATAGCTGCCGCAACACCGGCTCGCGAGGCTCCGAGCGCGATTCGAATTCCCATCTCGCCGACGCGCCCGCTTGCACGCGCTAATAGCAAATTGGCAACATTTGCGTTCGCAATCAAAAGCACGAAAAGCGCGATTCCCATCAGGATCTGCATGACCGGGAACAGCACCGGCACGATACCGCGCTCGGCGCAATATAAAGGCGACAACAACTCGTCCCATTTGCCCGAGCGTCCCGGATCTGATTTGACCAGTGCGTTTGCCAGCACGTGGGTTTCCGCCTGTGCCTGCTCAAAGGTCGTATCCGGCTTCAGGCGTCCCATGATTTGAACGCCCATGGACTTCGGATCGTCGGCCAAGCCCGGCCGTCTTACTCATGCTGGCTGGAATCCAAAGTTCTTCCGCAATGCCACCGTAAGCGCCCCGGAATCCTTTTGGAGCTACTCCGATGACTGTAAAAGACTGTGCATTGATCCGGACGGTCGCCCCAAGCACTTGCGGAACCCCACCGAAAGCGTCCCGCCAGAGGTCATAAATAAGAACTACAACCGTGCCGGTTTGGGCGCGCGTTATCCTGTGGTTCGAATCCGCGGCCGGCCCTAAGATGTACTCCCAGCACATCGAAATAATTATCCGAAACCACTCCTGCGCTTACGATACGCGGCTGGTTCCCCGCGTTCACGTTGGCCGTCGCAAGCTCATAAGCCATCAGGCCACTAAAGGAAGTTTGGTGCTTTCGAAAATATTCGTAATCGCGATATAACTTTGAATACCCATTCACTTTGTTGACGGATGCATTCATGGTCAACAATCTGGCGCTATCTTTGGCGCCTGGAAGCGGGTTGAGCCAGACGGCTTTCAGCCACGTAAACGCAGAGCCGGCGCCCCCAATTGCCAGGGCAATCGAAAGTACAATGACCACCGTCGCACCTACATTTTTGAGAAGCACTCGAAATGCGAACCGGACGTCTTGCAAAGCCATTGGTAGAGCGTAGCACCTTTTTGGGTATTAAAGGACGAAGAAAGGCGGCGCGGTGTTCCAAGCTTCGATTTAGCCCGCACTCAGATCCGAGGTATCATCTTGCTGCTATCCGCTTAAGGCGTCAATCGGCTGTTCGTGCGGTTGAGCTCAACGAAGGAGGAAACAGGAAACGTGCATCCCAAAGTAGTCGCCATGGCCAAAATCCCTTGGTGCTGGAAAGAGAATATGCGGCGCGATTCTAATTTGGCCTACACCGAATTTTCAGAACTGACTTGGGGTTGGTGGTGCAAAAAAAAGGGCGTTGAGTTTGTCATTGTCGATCAGCCTCTGGGAACCAGGGAAGTTCAAGCCCTGCCGCCTACATTCCAAAGATGGTTTGCCTTGCAGATGCTCCTTCACGAATACGGACACGACGCTCAGATCGCCATAGTGGATGCCGATACCATGATCCGCTGGGATACACCCGATTTCTTTGACATTGCCGGCGCGGAGTTCGCGGCCGTACGTGACTCGTCCGCTATATGGGTGTACTCGAGTATCAACGCGCACCAGCACCTGTTCCCCGATGTATTTGTTCCCTGGTGGGACTATTTCAATACCGGTTTGGTTGTATTAAATGAAAACCACCGGGAATTGACACAGGCGTTAATTGACTTCGCGCTCAATCGCAATGCAGACCTCGCGGAGCTCGACAATCCCTGGGGATACGGAGATGATCAAACACTTTTGAACTTCATCCTACGGCAGCGGAGTGTCCCCATTTTGTTTCTTCAAGCGACATACAACATTATGCACTGTGTGACTTATACTCCTGAGATAAGTAAGCTGGAGAGGATGCAACAGTCTCCGCAAGCATTAGGCTTCTCTCTATTTAGCGGCGTGCCGGAATTCGTCGGAATGGGGTACATATGGCATTTCACCAACGTTCCTAAGTCCCGGTTATTGGTGATGCGCGAGACATGGACGCATATCTGCGATCACTATCCCGGCGTGCGATGTTAACGACAGGTGCACCTGACTAATCGAAGTTCAAAGTCAATCCCGGCTATTCTGTAAAATTCAATTTCCCAGGCTAATCAATCTAGTGAGCCGTCCCGGTGATACATACAGCGTGGAAGAAACGTCTAATTGGAATGGCAGATAATCGGGGATTGCTGCAGGTCAGCACGGAACAGAGAGAAGAGCTGGAACGGTGGGCGCAATCGAGAGCGCTACCTGCTGGCGATGTTTTTCGCGCGCGATTGATTCTTGCATTGGCCCAGGGGCTGAG